>JBMNOF010000044.1:0-15141 GCA_050942925.1 Candidatus Spyradocola sp. | reverse complement strand
AGGCAACGACGGAGCCCTTGTCGCCCAGGGTAAAGACCACGACCTTCGGGCCGCGCGCGCGGACCTCGCTGAGGTTCCGCTCGTAGTCCTCGCTGTCGCCAAAGAGCTTGGTGTAGTAGAACTCCGAGCCGATGAAGACGTCGATCTCGGGCAGCATCTTCTGCGTTTCCTCGGAAAAGCCGTCGCCGTCAAAGCAGACGGTGCCGCCGTTCTCGTGCATGATGGCCGCGAGCCGGTGGGAGACGGGGTCGGCGTTTTCCAGGTGCAGAACGTGGTGCTGCCGCACGAAGTCCTCGTCGATGTCCTCCAGCGCGTACTTGCGCGTGGTGCCGGGCCGGCCGATGATGTTCCGGCCGTGGGTCACCTCGTCCGAGAGGACGAGGGAAAAGTAGTTGATGCCGTCGCGGACCATGTGGCTGGTGTCCACATTGTAGCGCGCGTAGTCGCGGATGAGGAACTCCCCGTAGCTGTCCGCGCCGGCCACGCCCAGCATGGACGAGGCGCCGCCCAGCTGGCCAAATGCCGTCAGCGCGGAGGAAACCTTGCCGCCGCCCTGCCAGCTGGTCTGCAGAATGCGCGCGCCCTCGTCCTTCTTCGTGGGCAAGTGGTCGATGTGCACCAGGTTATCCATAAACGGGGTTCCGTATGCAATCAAATCCCTCTTCACGGGCAATTCACCCTTCCTGAGAAAACTCTCTGTACTTTTCTTCAAATTCCTTGCGCGTCATGCCAAAGTTGACCTCGTCAAAATAGCGCCCCTTTGTGTAGACGACCTCCCGCAGGCGGCCCTCCTCCACAAAGCCCAGGCTCCGGTGCAGGCCGATGGACGCCTCGTTGAAGGAATACGCCGCGGCGTTGCACTTGTGCATGCGCAATTCCATGAAATAGAACCGGAGCAGGAGCAAAATGGCCTCGCGGGCATATCCCTTGCGGCGGTAGGGCGCATAGATGCCCAGGCCATAGCTAAACGTGCCCATGCGCGCATCGACGTCGTGGGCGTTGATGGAGCCCACGGTGTTGCCCTCCCGGTCCTCGATCATGAAGCGGAAGGTCTCTACCTCGCCCTCCCGGCGCAGCCGGCTGGGAAAGTCCTCGCGCAGCTTCCAGGCCGCTCGGGGCAGCTGGATCATATAGTCGCAGCGGTCCTTTTCGGTGTCGCGCTGCCGGTCCTCCGCCGCGAAGAGCTCGATGTCCTCGGGCTCAAACGCGCGCAGGCGCACGAGCTCTCCCGTAAACGTGTTCTTCATTTACACCACCCGGATGCCCTTGGGGTTGAGGATGTTGAGCTTGTGACGCACGAGGTCCTTGCAGGCCGCCTGGCAGTCGCACAGCACCTGCAAGCCGCCCTTGTTCTGCTTGTCCAGCGAGGCCTTCATGGCGTTGGAGAGCGTCATGTTGTACTCGGTGAAGATGTTGAACTTGCTCACGCCCTCCACCGCGCAGCGGCCGAACTGGTCGTCCGGGATGCCGCTTCCGCCGTGCAGAACCAGCGGCAGCTTTAGGGCCTGGCGCAGCTCGTGCAGGCGGTCAAAGGCGAGGTTGGGCTTGGCCACGTAGTTGCCGTGCGCGTTGCCGATGGCGATGGCCAGGGAATCGCAGCCCGTGCGCTCGACGAACTCCACCGCCTGGGCCACGTCCGTGAAGGTATCCGGGTTGTTGACGTCCTCGGCGTTGCCGGCATTGCCGACCTTTCCCAGCTCCGCCTCCACCACGATGCCCATCTTGTGCGCAATCTCGGTGACCTCCTTGGTCAGGCGGACGTTTTCCTCGAAGTCATTGTGCGACCCGTCGATCATCACGGAATCAAAGTGCTTCATGCGGCTGATGCAAATATCCGCCGTGGGGCAGTGGTCCAGGTGAAACGCGACGGGCACCTTGACCTTGGAGGCGTAGTACTTGGTCACCATCTCCGCCACCGCGGGGTCCATGTTCGTCTCAAACCCATAGAAGTGGCCGATGAGCACGGGCATGCCGACCTCTTCCGCCGCCTCAATGGCCCAGCGGATCATCTCATAGTTGATGCAGTTGAACATGGGCGTTCCATAGCCCTTCTGCAAACCGTCCTGATAGATTTCCATCGTCGATACGTAAGGCATATCGTTCCCTCCCCCAAATGTTTCTTGCGTTCATGTTAACACAAATTTTCTTTTCTCTCAATCCAAGACGGAAATTCCTCGTTTTCTGTTCCGCATTTCAAAACAAGCGGGGGGAAGAGAGCGGGTTCCCGCTCTCTTCCCCCCGCTTTCCCTTTTTAGAGGGATCAGAAGGAGAACCGGAGTACGTTCCAGGACCGGGGCGCGAGCGCGATGTCGGACTCGCCCTTTTCGCACGCAGCGACGGGCGCCGTGTGCGGCACGACCTTCTCGGGCTCGGCAAAGGTGTTCTCCGCAAACAGGTCGCCGTCGAGCACGATGTGCTCCACCGGCGCGAGGTTCTCAAACGAACGCGCGCTCAGGTGCAGGTTCGCGGTCTCCTCGGACAGGTTCAGCGCAAACACCGTCATCTCGCGCTTCTCCTCGTCGTAGGTGGCGGCCGCGGTCACGGCGTCGACTTCGCCCTTTTCGGTCTGGAGCTTGGGCGCCTTGAGCAGCGGGCGCAGAGCCTCCCCGCGGCCGAAGAGCGAGGCGTGCAGGAAGGGATAGTAGGTGGTCTGCGCATACGCGCCCTTGCCCGGCTCGGTCATCAGGATCGCCAGGCAGTTGACCAGCTGCGCGATGCACGCCATGCGCACGCGGTCGGAGCGGTTGATCATCGTGCAGAGCAGGCCGCCGACGCACAGCGCGTCCATAACGTTGTAGGTCTGCTCCTCGATGTGCGGGCCGACGGTCCAGGCGTCCTCGGGCCGCGCGCCGTGCTCGCAGTACCAGACGTTCCACTCGTCCAGGGAGATCTTCATGACCTTCTTGGAACGCTTGTAGGCCTTGACGTAGTCGGCCGCGGCGATGCCGGCGCTCAGGAACGCATCCAGATCCGCATAGGAGGCGAGGTACTCCGCCACGTCGCCCTTGTAGCCGTAGTAGCGGTGCATGGAGATGAAGTCCACGTTGTCATACGTCCACTCCAGCACCTTGCGGTCCCATTCGGGATAGGTGGCGATCTCCGCCGAGGAGGAGCCGCACGCGACCAGCTCGATCGTGGGGTCGACCCACTTCATCATCTTGGCCGTCTCGTTGGCGATGTGGCCGTATTCGTCCGCGGTCTTGGCGCAGGTCTGCCAGGGGCCGTCCATCTCGTTGCCCAGGCACCAAACGCGGAAGTTGTGCGGGTCCTTGTGCCCGTTGGCGATGCGCAGGTCACTCCAATAGGTGCCGCCGGGGAAGTTGCAGTATTCCACCATGTCCGCAGCCTGCTGGGGCGTTCCGGTGCCCAGGTTCACCGCGACCATGGCGCTCGTGCCGGCCTTCTTGCACCAATCCGCGAACTCGTCAATGCCGAACTGGTTCGGCTCCAGGCTCGTCCAGGCGTAGTCCAGGCGGCGCGGACGCTTGTCCTTCGGGCCGATGCCGTCCGTCCAGCGGTAGCCGGATACGAAGTTGCCGCCCGGGTAGCGGATGATCGGGATCTGCAAGCGGCGGATCAGGTTCATGATGTCGCGGCGGAATCCCTGCTCGTCCGCGGTCTCGTGGCCCGGCTCAAAGATGCCGGTGTAGACCGCGCGGCCCAGGTGCTCGATGAAGGAGCCATAGAGGCGCTCATCGATCTTGCCGATGGAAAAATCCTTGTCCAACGTGAGTTTTACCTGCATAGGGTTTTCCTCCTATTTCTTTGTCAATCTTGGTAGCCAATGTACGCATAGTCCGTGACCTGGCCCTGCTCGTCGGTCTGGGCCTCGATCAGGTGCACGCCCTCCTCGGCGATGAGCTTGTCCGCATAGAGGCGGTGGAGCAGGTCGCCCGCGCGCAGGCGGACGTCCTTGTCCTCGAAGCGGACCATGTCCACCAGGCGCTTGACGAGCACGGGCCGCGTGTTTCCGTGCCGCGCCAGGGCATAGGCGGCGTCGGGGCTTGCGGCCTTGGTCTGCACGAACCACATCAGCAGCGCGCTGCGGGCATTGTCGCGGTCCAGGCGCTCGATCAGGGCGACGATGTACTTCCAGTGCCCCGGCTCCATGCGGTTGAGGCACGCCATGAGCGCCTGCCCAAACTCGTCCGCGGAGTTGGGCGGCATGACCTGGAAGAGGATGTCCAGCAGCTCGTCGTTGGGCATGCACTCCATCAGCAGCATCACGCGCTCGACGTCCGTGAACTTTTCGCCGACGTAGCCGGCCAGCGCCTCCTCGCCGTGGATTCCCTTGGCGGTCAGGGCGTGGGCGGCCTGCACGCGCAGGCGCACGGGCGCGCCCTCGCGGTTGCGCAGGAAGTGGTGCAGGGCCTTGACGGCCCCGATGTCGTCGACCTCGGTCAGCAGCTCCAGGATCTCGCGGCAGAGGCTCTGCTGCCAGAGCCGGGACTTGGAGGCCGTCGCCTCGCGGGCGGTCAGCTCCTCGAGCAAGTCCTCGAGCGGGGCGACCATCTCCGGGCGATTGCGTCCGCGCAGCGCCACGAGCACATCGGGCGCAAGCTTGGGGTCCTCCAGCGCCTTGAGGAGCCCGTTGAGCGCCAGGTCGCTCTCGAGGTTGGTCAGTGCGGAAAGCACGCACTTGACGACGTTGTACCCGGCGGAGAGGAGCGCGTCGCACAGGGCCGGCACGGCGGCCTCGTTGCGGATCTGGCAGATGGCCTCCTGCGCAGGTTCCCATACGGCGATGTCGTCGCTCGCCGCAAGGCTGAGCAGGGCGCGCGTTGCCTCGCCATCGCCGATTTCGGCCAGGGCCAGCGCCGCCTTGCGCTGCTTTTCCCCGCGGCGCACGCGCGCGATGCGGGCCAAAGCAGAGATCTTCTTCTTTTCCTTCAAGTGTTCCACGGAAAACCAGGACATTCCCATCCTCCCCTCTCTTCCCTCTAATAGAGTATATGGAAAACGCTGCCTTGTCAATCTCCGCAGGAAAATGGGAACAAAATCAAAACAAAAAGCGAGCGTCTGGATTCCACCAGTGCGCCCGCTCTACGGTTCCAGGTTCTCCTCATCAAAGAGGGAGCATGCAAAGAAATCCTCCAGCCCCACGCCAAGGCCTTGGCAAATTTCATAGAGGATGCTGAGCTTGATCGTATGATAATTGCCGTGAATGACGTTATGGATTGTCGACTTTGGAACCCCGGTTTTTATGAACAGCTGATACTGCGTCATTCTCTTTTCTTGGAGAAGTTGGGACAGACGGATGCTGACAGCCTGCTGTAGCTGCATGTCCATCCCCCCTTTTCCCATTCGATTCTACCGTTTTCTGGAAGGAGAATGGTTCCTGTCGCTGAACGCTTTCTGCTTTTTTTGGCGTATGATGGAACTTGAGGTGATGGCTTGTGCGGACAGTGGCCTTTTTCGGGCACCGCGTCGTCTCCGACCCGGAGCAGGCGGCGGCCTGGCTGGAGCGCGTCGTCGCGGCGCTGTACGGCCGGGGTGCGCGGCAGTTTTTCCTGGGCGGGTACGGCGCCTTTGACGCGCTGGCGGCCCGCGCTGTGCTCGCGGAGCGGGGGCGGCATCCGGACGTCTCGGCGGTGCTGGTCAAGCCGTATCTTCTGGGCGGGCCGGCGCCCTTCCCCGGGATGGAGACGCTCTACCCGCCTCTGGAGGGGGTGCCGCCGCGCTACGCCATCGCCCGCCGCAACCAATGGATGGTCGAAAACGCAGACGTGGTCGTGGTCTACGTGCAGCGCGGGTTTGGGGGCGCGGCGGCGGCCCTGCGCTTTGCCCGGCAGCGCAGGAAGGAGATCCTCTCCTTTTTCCCCAAAAACGACTAAGAGGACGCCCCCATTGGGGGACGTCCTCCGTTTTCTTTCTGGGATTAGATGAGCTCGAGGATGACCATCTCGGCGCCATCGCCCTTGCGGGGGCCCATCTTCAGGATGCGGGTGTAGCCGCCGCCCTGACCGAGCTCCGCCTTGCGCTTGTTGTACTTGGGCGCGTACTCACGGAACATCTTCTCGATGATCGGGTGCTTGACGTTCTTGGTGCGCTCCTTGAAGTCGGCCTTGCTCTCGTCGGCCTTCTTCTGCTCCTGCAGGTCGTACAGGTACGCCATCAGGATGCGGCGCGCGTGGAGCTTGGAAGGCGCGTCGTTGACGAAGGTCTCGGTGACCTCCTGGCCCTTGTCGTTCTTGTAGGTCTTGGTGACTTCGACGGTATTGTCACACTCGCGCATGGCAAGAGTAATGAGCTTCTCCGCGATGGAGCGCACCTCCTTGGCGCGATCCAGGGTGGTGGTGATCTTGCCGTTCCAGATCAGCTGAGAGACCTGGTTGCGCAGGAGTGCCTTACGCTGGTCAGCCGGACGGCCGAGCTTGCGTTCCTTGGCCATGGTTGTTTCCCTCCTTGCGAATTGCCCTGCGGCGCGGGGTGGCGCCGCCTGGGCCTAAGGGGTGCATTTCGCACCTGATTTTCTGTGCGGCTTGCGCGGGGCTTACTCCTCGCTGCGGCGCAGGCTCAGGCCCAGCGCGGCGAGCTTCTGCTCCACTTCCTCGAGCGACTTCTTGCCCAGGTTGCGCACTTTCATCATGTCTTCCTCGTTGCGCTGCACCAACTCGGCAACCGTGTTGATGTTGGCGCGCTTGAGGCAGTTGTAGGCGCGAACGGAAAGATCCAACTCTTCGATGGTCATCTCCTGCACCTTTTCCATCTTGTTGTCTTCCGGCTCGTTGAAGTCGACCGGCACAACGTTCTCAGTAAGATTGATAAACAGCATTAAGTGCTCGGATAAGATCTTTGCCGCCATAGAAGTGGCTTCATCCGGCTTGATGCTTCCGTCTGTCCACACTTCGAGAGTGAGCTTGTCGTAGTCCGTCATCTGGCCGACGCGCGTGTTCTCGATGGTGTAATTGACCTTGCGGATGGGCGTAAAGATGGAGTCCACGGGCAACACGCCGATGGGCATGTTGGGGGTCTTGTTCCGGTCTGCGGAAACATAGCCGCGGCCCTTGCAAAGCGTGATCTCCATGTTCAGGTGCGCATCCTCATTGAGGGTTGCGATGACAAGATCGGGGTTGATGATCTCGACCTGCTCGTCGCAGACGATGTCCCCCGCGGTGACCACGCACTCGCCAGAGGCGGAGATGGTGACCACCTTGGGGCCATCGCAATACAGCTTTGCGGACAGTGCCTTGAGGTTGAGGATGATCTCCGTGACGTCCTCTTTCACCCCAGGAATCGTGGAAAACTCATGCAAGACGCCATCGATGCGGACAGATGAGACCGCTACGCCAGGCAACGAGGAAAGCAAAATCCTGCGCAGTGAATTGCCCAAGGTCGTGCCGAATCCGCGCTCCAGCGGCTCGATGACGAACTTGCCGTACAGGTTGCCTTCGCTTATCTCGACACATTCGATTCTGGGCTTTTCCATTTCAATCATAGACTCTATCCCTCCTCATCAAGCGCAAGTCGCATTGCGGTAGGCGTCAATGCGCGTTCGACGCTCCATGCTAAGCCGCACCCTTACTTGGAGTACAGCTCGACGATGAGGTGCTCCTCGAACGCCATGTCGACATCCTCGCGCTGCGGCAGCGCATTGACGGTGCCCTGCAGCTGCTCCGCCTCAAAGGTGAGCCACTTGGGAACGACGTGGGTCGTGCCCTCGCGCAGCGCCTTGAAGTGCTCCATGTCGCGGCTCTTCTCGCGCACGCCGATGACGTCGCCCGCATCCACGACATAGGAGGGGATGTTCACCTTCTTGCCGTTGACGGTGATGTGGCTGTGGCGGACAAACTGACGGGCCTGCGCACGGGAGGAAGCCAGACCCAGGCGGTACACGACATTGTCCAGGCGGCGCTCCAGCAGGATCAGCAGGTTGTCGCCCGTGACGCCCTTGACGCGGGACGCCTTGTCAAACGTGCGGCGGAACTGCGTCTCCAGCACGCCGTAAGTGCGGCGGACCTTCTGCTTCTCACGCAGCTGCATGCCGTACTCGCTCATCTTTCTCGCTCTGGCCTGCCCGTGCATGCCGGGAGGCGTGGGGCGCTTGCTGATCGCGCACTTGGCGGAGTAGCAGCGGTCGCCCTTCAGAAACAGCTTCGTGCCTTCGCGTCTGCACAGGCGGCAGACGGAACCAGTATAACGTGCCATTGGGCTTTACCTCCTACACTCTTCTGCGCTTGGGCGGACGGCATCCATTGTGGGGGATGGGGGTCACGTCCTTGATCAGGGAAACTTCCAGGCCGGCCGCCTGCAGCGAACGGATCGCCGCCTCGCGTCCGGAACCGGGGCCTTTGACATAGACCTCAACGGTCTTCAGGCCATGCTCCATGGCCGCCTTGGCCGCGGTCTCCGCCGCCATCTGCGCCGCAAAGGGCGTAGACTTCTTGCTGCCACGGAAGCCAAGTCCGCCGGCAGAAGCCCAGGACAGGGCGTTTCCAGCGGTATCGGTGATGGTTACGATGGTATTGTTGAAGGACGAAGCGATGTGCGCAGCGCCGCGCTCTACGTTCTTGCGCTCCTTGCGCTTGCGAACCACACGCTTGGTCACCTTAGTGGTCTTCGCCATGATGTTCCCTCCTCTGCTAACGGCTTACTTGGTAGCCTTCTTCTTGCCCGCAACCTGCTTCTTGGGGCCCTTGCGGGTGCGCGCGTTCTGCTTGGTCGACTGGCCTCTGACGGGCAGGCCGCGACGATGACGAACGCCGCGATAGCAGCCGATTTCCACAAGACGCTTGATATTGAGGGATACCTCACGGCGGAGGTCGCCCTCCACCTTCAGGTTGTGCTCGATATAGTCTCTCAGCTGCGCGACCTCGTTCTCCGACAGGTCCTTGACGCGGGTATCCGGGTTGATGCCGGTCTTGCTGAGGATTTCATCGGCAGTGGCTCTGCCAATGCCAAAGATATAGGTCAGCCCAATTTCGACGCGCTTCTCTCTGGGCAGGTCAACGCCCGCAATACGTGCCATTGTGCCTCAACACCTCCGTAAATCGTGGGGTCAATACGTGTGATCTATTTTATCAAAATCACGCAGATCACGGGTGTTCCCGTGCAGCCGCACTACGCAATCAGATAAAGCGGTTTGGGTCTTTTAGCCCTGACGCTGCTTGTGCTTCGGATTCTCGCAAATGACCATGACGCGGCCCTTGCGCTTGATGATCTTGCACTTCTCGCAGATCGGCTTTACAGACGGTCTCACTTTCATGTTCGTTTTCCTCCGTTGCTGTGATGGGTTTACGCCTTGCCGCGCCAGGTGATTCTGCCCCTGGTCAGGTCATAGGGCGAAAGCTCTATGGTCACTTTGTCACCCGGAAGAATCCGGATGAAGTTCATCCTAAGCTTGCCGGATATGTGCGCGAGGATCTTGTGGCCGTTGGGCAACTCCACCTGGAACATCGCGTTCGGATAGGCCTCCGTGACGGTGCCTTCCACTTCGATTACATCCTGCTTAGACACTATTTAACCTCCTTGCAAGGCGCATCCAATCCTTGATCCCTCAGGGCGGCCAGGGCCTTGCGGATCTGCGCGTTGCAGACCGCTTGGCCTCCTTCTAGCCTTTCCCCAAGACTGGAAATCAATTCCTGCGTGGGCAGGAAATGCTTGCGTTTCTTCTTCTTTGGCGATTCGATCCGCCGCAGGTCCCCGTCGCAGAGCAGCGCGTGCTCCCCGTCGGCAAAGCCGAC
Organism: Candidatus Spyradocola sp.; assembly: GCA_050942925.1. GTDB lineage: Bacteria > Bacillota > Clostridia > Christensenellales > UBA1750 > Spyradocola. The sequence goes on along the minus strand of JBMNOF010000044.1, from coordinate 5,458 downwards.
CACGAGGAACAACCGCCCCGCGTCACGGCCCTTTGTCGATCGAACGACCTGACCGATCTTCACTTCCGGCGTCATACGTCCTCCCCATCGAAGCCTTCCGGCATCGTCAGGATCAGCGGATCGCCGTCTTCCGTGATGGCCAAAGTGTTTTCGTAGTGCGCACTCAGAGAGTGGTCGCGCGTAAAGAATGCCCAGTTGTCCGCGGCGATGTAGACGTGGTAGTCCCCCGCCGTGATCATGGGCTCCACCGCGAGGCACAGCCCCTCGCGAAGACGCAGCCCGTGCCCGGCCTTGCCGAAGTTCGGCACCTCCGGGTCCTCGTGCATCTCCTTCCCGATTCCGTGGCCGCACAAGCTGCGCACCACGCCGTAGCCGTGCCCTTCCACACAGGTCTGGATGGCATGGGAAATGTCTCCGATCCGATTGCCCTTGCGCGCGTAGGCCAGGCCCTTGCCAAAGCTTTCCTTCGCCGCGTCGATCAGGGCCTGGGCCTCCGGCGAGATCTCCCCGACCGGGAAGGTCCGCGCCATGTCGGCCTGGTACCCATCCAGCAGCACCGTGCAGTCAATGGAGATGATCTGCCCCTGCCGCAGGACGATCGATTCGGAGGGGATGCCGTGCACCACCATGTCGTCCGGAGACGCACAGATGGAACCCGGGAAACCTTCATATCCCTTTTCGGACGGAATCGCGCCGTGCGAGCGGATCACGCTCTCAGCAACCCGGTCCAGTTCGGCCGTGGTCACACCGGGGCGGACAGCCGCCTTCACCGCCTTCATGGCGGCAAAGAGCACCTGCCCGGCCCTGCGCATCTTCTCAATCTCGGCTTGCGTTTTGTAGGTGATCATTTAGTTGCTCCCAAGGGCGGCCAGGATCGCCTCTGTGACTTCCGCAAGAGGCTTGGCGCCGTCCACGTTCTTGAGCAGGCCCTTCTCGGCGTAGAAGTCGATCAGGGGCTTGGTCTGCTTTTCGTAGACGTCCAGACGGTTCTGCACGGATTCCGGCGCGTCGTCCTTTCTCTGCGTGAGCTCCGCTCCGCACTTGGGGCACTTCGCCTCTCCCCTGTCCACGTGCGTGGTGTAGCCGCACTGGGCGCAAACCCGTCTTCCGCTGAGCCGATGGATCAGCAGCGAAGAGGGAACTTCCAGGTTGACGACCACGTCGATGGGCTCGAACGAGGCCAGCGCCTCCGCCTGCGGGACCGTGCGGGGGAACCCGTCAAGCAGGTACCCGTTCTTGCAGTCCGGCTCCGCAATGCGGTCGCGGACAATGCGCACCACGACATCGTCGGGCACGAGCGCGCCCTTCTCGATGTAGCTCTGCGCTTCCAGCCCGGTCGGGGTCTTTTCGCGGATCGCGCGGCGAAGGATCTCCCCCGTGCTGATCTGCGGAATGCCCAGGCGCTCGATGATCTTTTCAGCCTGCGTGCCCTTGCCCGCACCGGGAGGGCCCAAGAATACGATCTTCATGGTTCCGCTTCCTCCTTCCTGGACATAGAGAGTGGCCGGGCCTTACTTCATAAAGCCCTTGTAGTGCCGCATCATCATCTGCGCTTCGAGCTGCTGCGTCGTCTCCATGGCGACGGACACGACGATCAGGATACCCGTTGCGGTGAACGGCGCGCTGTTGCCAGTCAGCGCCAGAATCGCCGAGGGAATCGTCGCAATCAGCGCAAGGAAGATCGCGCCGAAGAGCGTGATGCGGTTGGAGATGCGGGCAAGATAGTCAGAGGTGGGCTTGCCGGGGCGGATGCCCGGGATGAAGCCGCCGTTCTGCTGCAGGTTCTTGCTCATCTCCACGGGGTTGAACGAAATGCTGGTGTAGAAGTACGTGAAGAACAGGATGAGCAGCGCATACACGACCATGTACACCCAGCTGGACGCACTAAACCACTTTCCATACCACAGCGCGAACGCGGACGTCGGCCAGAACTGGGCGATCAGTCCGGGGAACTGGATGATGGAAATGGCGAAGATCAACGGCATGACGCCGGTAGAGTTCACTTTCATCGGGATGTGCGTGGACTGACCGCCGTACATCTTGCGGCCAACCATGCGCTTGGCATACTGCACGGGAATCCGGCGCGTACCGGAGTCCACGAACACGATGCCCACAACCAGCACGATGATGCCCACGATGACCAGCGGAATGGACCACGCGCTCATGGGATTGAGAACCACCGACTGAATACCAGTATAAACCTGTCCCGGGAAACTCGCAATAATACCCACAAAGATTAACAAAGAAATCCCATTGCCAACGCCGTTCTGGGTGATGTGCTCGCCAATCCACATGGTCAGCGCGGTACCGGCGGCTAGCGTCAGGAAGACCAGCGCATAATCGAGGAAGTTGGCGTCTGCGCCGCGGGCCATGGCGCCCGAGCCGAAGCCCAGGATGATGCCGATGGCCATGACGCAACCCAGCGCGATGGTGACCACGCGGGTGATCTCGGCGATCTTCTTGCGGCCCTCCTCGCCTTCCTTTTGCAGCCGCTCAAGAGCGGGGATGGCGATGGTCAGGAGCTGCATGATAATCGATGAGGTGATGTAGGGCGAGATGCCCATGGCAAAGATTGTGAAGTTCGAGAAGTTCTGGCCATTGATGAAGTCGAGCATGCCGAGCATGGAGATGTTGGACACCTGCTGGGCGATGTAGTCGACGTTGACGCCGGGCGTCGGGATGACGGAGCCGACGCGGTAAATCAGAAGCATCACTAACGTGTAGATGATCCTCTTGCGGAGGTCCTCCACCTTCCAGGCATTGCGGAAAGTTTCTAGCACGTTAGATCACCTCTGCTTTCCCACCATTGCCCTCGATTTTCTCCGCAGCGGACTTGGAGAACTTGGCGGCCTTGACCGTGAGCTTCTTGGTCATCTCGCCATTTCCCAGGACCTTGATGCCGTCCTTAACGTTCTTGACGATGCCCGCGGTCTTCAGGGCCTGCGCGTCAACGACGGCGCCGTCCTCAAAAACCTCCAGAGCGGAGAGGTTGATCGTGGCATATTCCTTTGCATAGATGTTGGTAAAGCCGCGCTTCGGGATGCGGCGGACCAGCTTCATCTGGCCGCCCTCAAAGCCCTGGGCCTTGCCGCCGCCGGAGCGCGCTTTGCTGCCCTTGTGGCCCTTACCGGAAGTTTTGCCCAGGCCGGAGCCCACGCCGCGGCCCAATCTCTTGGGGGCGGTAGTGGAACCGGCTGCGGGAGAAATCTCATGGAGTTTCATCGCGCACCTCCTGATTAGTCAGCGATTTCTTCGACAGAAACCAGATGTTTCACCGTGAAAATCATGCCGCGGATGGCGGGATTGTCGGGCTGCACAACGGTGGAGCGGATCTTCTTGAGACCCAGGGCCTTCACCGTGCGGATCTGATTTTCATGCCGGCCGATGGTGCTCTTCATGAGCGTAATCTTCAGCTTCATTTGAAACACCCTCCTTAGCCCAACAGCTCTTCAACGGACTTGCCGCGCAGGCGCGCGACCTCTTCCACGGTCTTCAAACGGCTCAGGCCCTCGATCGTCGCCTTGACGACGTTGATGGGGTTGTTGGTGCCGTAAGACTTGGTGACGATATCCCGGATGCCGACCGTCTCGATGACCGCACGCGCGGGGCCGCCGGCGATAACGCCGGTGCCTTCGGGAGCGGGCTTGAGCACGACAGAGCCGGTGCCAAACTTCCCGATCACCTCATGCGGAATCGTGGTGCCCACGATCGGCACGGTGATGAGGTTCTTCTTGGCGTCCTCGACGCCCTTGCGAATGGCCTCGGGAATTTCCGCCGCCTTGCCCATGCCGCAGCCGACGCGGCCCTTGCCGTCACCGATGACGATCAGGGCGCTGAAGCGGAAGTTGCGGCCGCCCTTGACGACCTTGGTCACGCGGTTTACGGCGACGAGTTTTTCCTTGAATTCGCTCTCTTCGCGATTGTAGCGCTGCATCCTTTTCCCTCCTTACGTTTAGAAATCGAGCCCGGCTTCACGAGCGGCGGCGGCAACCTCTGCCACACGACCGGTGTAGACGTAGCCACCACGGTCGAACACCACTTCTTTGATGCCGGCGGCCAGGGCGCGCTCCGCGGCGAGCTTGCCGACGAGCTTGGCGGCGCCCTTCTTGTCCACGGACTCAAGCTGCGGCTTGATCTCCTTGTCCAAGGTCGAGGCCTGGCACAGGGTCACACCCTTTGTGTCGTCGATAATCTGAACGTAAATATTCTTCAGGCTCCGATACACGCAAAAGCGCGGGCGCTCCGTCGTGCCGGAGATCTTCTTGCGGACGCGCTCGTGACGAATCCTGCGAATTTCGTTTTTGTCCCTCTTCTGGATCACTTGCGCTCACCCCTTTACTTCTTACCGGTCTTGCCTTCCTTGCGGCGGATGACTTCGGTTTCATACTTGATGCCCCTGCCGTGATACGGTTCGGGCTCGCGGACAGAACGAACGTTGGCTGCAATCGCGCCGACGAGCTGCTTGTCGATCCCCTTGACAATGATCTTGTTCGGGGTCGGGCACTCGAAGGCGATGCCGTCCACGGGAACCATTTCGACCGGATGCGAATAGCCGATGGTGAGGACCAGGTTCTTGCCCTGCATCTGCGCGCGGTAGCCCACGCCCACGACGTCCAGAGCCTTCTGGTAGCCCTGCGTCACGCCGATGATCATGTTGTTGATCAGCGTGCGGCTCAGGCCGTGCAGAGACCTATGCATCTTGTCGTCCGAGGGACGGGTGACGTGCAGCGTCTCGCCCTCGATAGCAATCTTCATGTCGTTGTGAATGTGCTGGGTCAGCTCACCCTTGGGGCCCTTGACGGTGACGACGTTGTGATCGTCCACCTTGACCGTCACGCCCGCGGGGATGGCAACCGGAAGTCTGCCGATTCTCGACATAATCTAATTACCTCCAAATGTTCAAGCGCTTACCAAACGTAGCAGAGGACTTCGCCGCCGACTGCGTTCTTGCGGGCTTCTTTATCGGTCATGACGCCCTTGGACGTCGAAATGATGGCGATACCCAGGCCGCCGAGGACCTTGGGCAGCTCCTCGCTCTTCGCATAGACGCGAAGGCCGGGCTTGGAAATTCTCTTCAGACCCGTGATGACGCTCTTGCGGTTGGCATCGTACTTGAGGCCAATCTTGATCGCGCCCTGCACGCCGTCCTCCACCATGTCCACGGACTTGATGAAGCCCTCGTCCAGCAGGATCTTGGCCAGCGCCTTCTTCTCGTTGGACGCGGGAACAAGGATCGAATCGTGCTTTGCAACCAGAGCGTTGCGGATGCGGGTCAACATATCTGCGATGGGATCATTAACGAGCATTGTGTTACCTCCTTCCGTCTACTCCGGCTTACCAGCTCGCCTTGCGCACGCCGGGGATCTCCCCCTTGTACGCAAGCTCGCGGAAGCAGATGCGGCAGATGCCGTACTTCCTCAACACAGAGTGAGGACGGCCGCAGATGCGGCAGCGCGTG
>JBMNOF010000170.1:0-2735 GCA_050942925.1 Candidatus Spyradocola sp. | reverse complement strand
TAGAAGTGGCTTCATCCGGCTTGATGCTTCCGTCTGTCCACACTTCGAGAGTGAGCTTGTCGTAGTCCGTCATCTGGCCGACGCGCGTGTTCTCGATGGTGTAGTTCACCTTGCGGATGGGCGTGAAGATGGAATCGACCGGCAGCACGCCGATGGGCATGTTGGGGGTCTTGTTGCGGTCGCTGGAAACGTAGCCGCGCCCCTTGCACAGGGTGATTTCCATATTCAGGTGCGCATCCTCATTGAGGGTGGCGATGACCAGGTCGGGATTGATGATCTCCACCTGCTCGTCACAGACGATGTCCCCCGCGGTCACCACGCACTCGCCCGAGGCGGAGATGGTGACGACCTTGGGGCCATCGCAGTACAATTTTGCGGACAGTGCCTTGAGGTTGAGGATGATCTCGGTGACATCCTCCTTCACCCCAGGGATCGTGGAAAACTCATGCAAGACGCCATCGATGCGGACAGATGAGACCGCCACGCCGGGCAACGAGGAAAGCAAAATCCTGCGCAGTGAATTGCCCAAGGTCGTGCCAAAACCGCGCTCCAGCGGCTCTATGACGAACTTGCCGTACAGGTTGCCTTCGCTAATCTCGACACATTCGATTCTGGGCTTTTCCATTTCTATCATAGACTCTATCCCTCCTCATCAGGCGCAAACCGCCTTGCGCTGGGCACCGACTGCCTCCGGATCGCATCCCATCAATTCAGGCCGCACTCTTACTTGGAGTACAGCTCGACGATGAGGTGCTCCTCGAACGCCATATCGATGTCCTCGCGCTGCGGCAGCGCGTTGACGGTGCCCTGCAGCTGCTCCGCCTCGAAGGTGAGCCACTTGGGAACGACGTGGGTCGTGCCCTCGCGCAGTGCCTTGAAGTGGTCCATGTCGCGGCTCTTCTCGCGCACGCCGATAACCTGACCGGCCTCCACGACGAAGGAGGGGATGTTGACCTTCTTGCCGTTTACGGTGATGTGACCGTGACGGACGAACTGGCGGGCCTGCGCTCTGGAAGTGGCCAGGCCCAGACGGTAGACAACGTTGTCCAGACGGCGCTCCAGCAGGATCAGCAGGTTATCACCCGTGATGCCCTTGGCGCGCTCCGCGTTGTCAAAGGTGCGGCGGAACTGCGTCTCCAGCACGCCGTAGGTGCGGCGTACCTTCTGCTTCTCGCGAAGCTGCATCCCGTATTCGCTCATCTTTCTCGCTCTTGCCTGCCCATGCATGCCGGGAGGCGTGGGGCGCTTGCTCACCGCGCACTTGGCGGAGTAGCAGCGGTCCCCCTTCAAAAACAGCTTCGTGCCTTCGCGCCTGCACAGGCGGCAAACGGAACCAGTATAACGTGCCATGGTGTACCTTTACCTCCTGTCTTAAACTCTTCTGCGCTTGGGCGGACGGCAGCCATTGTGGGGGATGGGGGTCACGTCCTTGATCATGGAAACTTCCAGACCCGCGGCCTGCAGCGAACGGATCGCCGCCTCGCGTCCGGAACCGGGGCCCTTGACAAACACCTCGACGGTCTTGAGCCCATGCTCCATTGCCGCCTTGGCCGCGGTCTCGGCCGCCATCTGCGCCGCAAAGGGCGTGGACTTCTTGCTGCCGCGGAATCCGAGTCCGCCCGCAGACGCCCAGGACAGCGCGTTTCCGGCGGTATCGGTGATGGTGACGATGGTATTGTTAAAAGACGAAGCGATGTGCGCCGCGCCGCGCTCGACGTTCTTGCGCTCCTTGCGCCTGCGCACCACACGCTTGGTCACTTTTGTGGTCTTGGCCATGGTTTTCCCTCCTTATCCTAGGCTACTTGGCCTTCTTCTTGCCCGCGACCTGCTTCTTGGGGCCCTTGCGGGTTCTGGCGTTCTGCTTGGTGGACTGTCCCCTGACGGGCAGGCCGCGGCGGTGACGCACACCCCTGTAGCAGCCGATTTCAACAAGACGCTTAATATTGAGAGAAACCTCACGGCGGAGATCGCCTTCCACCTTCAGGTTGTGTTCGATATAATCCCTGAGCTGCGCCACTTCGGTTTCGGTCAGGTCCTTGACGCGAGTATCCGGGCTGATGCCGGTCACGCTGAGGATCTTATCGGCAGTGGTCCTGCCGATGCCAAAGATGTAGGTCAGTCCGATTTCGACGCGCTTTTCTCTGGGCAGGTCAACACCCGCTATACGTGCCATTGTGCCTCAACACCTCCGTAAATCGTAGGGTTACTTCCTTGTGTGATTTATAATATCTTATCAAAATCACGCAGATCACGGGGGCAGCCCCCGTGCAGCCGCACTACGCAATCAGATAAAGCGGTTCACTTAGCCTTGACGCTGCTTGTGCTTGGGGTTCTCGCAGATGACCATGACGCGGCCCTTGCGCTTGATGATCTTGCACTTTTCGCAGATCGGCTTCACCGACGGTCTAACTTTCATGTTTGCTTCCTCCGTTGCTTTGATTGACTACGCCTTGCCGCGCCAGGTGATTCTCCCCCTGGTCAGGTCATAGGGCGAAAGCTCTATGGTCACTTTGTCACCCGGCAGAATCCGAATGAAGTTCATTCTCAGCTTGCCGGATATGTGAGCGAGGATTTTATGGCCGTTGGGCAGCTCCACCTGGAACATCGCGTTCGGGTAAGCGTCCGTGACCGTGCCTTCCACTTCGATGACATCCTGCTTAGACACCTATTCAACCTCCTTGCAAGGCGCATCCAACCCTTGATCCCTCAGGGGCGCGAGGGCTTTGCGGATCTCC
>JBMNOF010000169.1:0-2745 GCA_050942925.1 Candidatus Spyradocola sp. | reverse complement strand
GGTCAGCTCCCCGTTCAGCGCGACAGAGTCGCCGATGCCGGTCATAAATCCGTGCAGGGCAATCTCGCCGTCAAAGCCGATCTGATCGCCTTCAAATTCCTCCCTAGGGGCCGGGGCCGTGACGTCGAACGCCAACCGCTCCCCCTGGAGCTTCAAAGCCTTCTCGACGGATAACAGCATACGATCACCTCACACACAACCATTTTCCAATTATAAAGAGCATGGGTCTGTTTGTCAATGAATTTTTCCCATATAACACAAATTTATTCTAAATCTGCGCCCTTTGGGAAGCCTCACTTGCCGCACAGCTCCAGCGTGTCCCTTGCGATGGCCAGCTCCTCGTTGGTCTTGACCACCATGATCTTGACCTTGGAGTCCGCCGCCTGGATGTAGCCGTCGTTCCGGGTCACGGCGTTCTTCTCCTTGTCGAGCTTGACACCCATGTACTCCAGGCCCTCCACCGCCGCGGCGCGGATGTGCCCCACGTTTTCGCCGATGCCGCCGGTAAAGACGATGGCGTCCACCCCGCCCATGGCCGCGGCGTACGCGCCGATGTACTTCTTGAGCCGGTAGGTCAGCATCTTGATGGCGAGCGTCGCGCGCTCGTTGCCCGCCTCCATGGCCGCGGTCAAATCGCGCATGTCGGAGGAGACGCCGGAGATGCCCAGCAGCCCGGACTTCTTGTTGAGGATGTTGGTCATCTCCTCGATGTCGATGCCGTCGCGCTTCATGATGTACTGCAAGGTGGCCGGGTCCATGTCGCCCGAGCGGGTGCCCATGACCATGCCTTCCAGAGGCGTGATGCCCATGGAGGTGTCCACGCACTTGCCGTCCACAACCGCCGAGAGCGAGGAGCCGTTGCCCAGGTGGCAGATGATGAGCTTCAAACCCTTGCCGTCCTTGGAGCCCAGCATCTCGGCCGCGCGCTTGGAGACGAAGCGGTGCGAGGTGCCGTGGAAGCCGTACTTGCGCACCTTCAGCCGCGTGTAGTAGTCGTAGGGCACGGCGTACATGAAGGCGTAGTCGGGCATGGTCTGGTGGAAGGCCGTGTCAAACACCGCCACGTTGGGGGTGTCCGGCATCATCTTCTGGCAGGCCTCGATGCCCTGGATGTTGGCCGGGTTGTGCAGCGGCCCCAGGATGATGTTGTCGTAGATCGCCTCCATCACCTTGGGATTGACGATCTGCGACTGGGTGAAGGACGCGCCGCCGTGCAGCACGCGGTGGCCCACCGCGTCGATCTCCTTCATGTCGGAAATGACGCCCTTTTCCTTGTCGGTGAGCGCCTTGACGATGTAGGCCATGGCGTCGGAGTGGTTGGAGAGCGGCTCGTTAAAGACGATCTCGCCCTTGGCGGAGGTCTGCTTTACGTTGCTGCCCTCGATGCCGATGCGCTCGGCCTGGCCCTTTGCGATCACGCTCTCGTCGTCCATGTTGATGAGCTGGTACTTGATGGAGGAAGAGCCTGCGTTGATAATCAGAATGTTCATGGTCTAACCCCTTTTATTTTTTGTAAACAGCGCTACTTCTGCTGGGCCTGCACGGCGGTCAGCGCGCACAGGGACACGATGTCCTCCACCGAGCAGCCGCGGGACAGGTCGTTGACCGGGCGCGCCAGGCCCTGCATCACAGGCCCGATGGCCTCCGCGCCCGCCAGGCGCTGCACCAGCTTGTAGCCGATGTTGCCCGCTTCCAGCGAGGGGAAGACCAGAACGTTTGCGTGCCCCGCCACCTTGGAGCCGGGGGACTTGAGCTGGCCCACCTTCTCCACCAGCGCGGCGTCGGCCTGCAATTCGCCGTCCACCTGCAGGTCGGGGGCCATTTCCTTGACCAGGGCCGTAGCCGATGCGACCTTTTCCACCATTTCGCCCTTGCCGCTGCCCTTGGTGGAGAAGGAGAGCATCGCAACCTTGGGCTCGTCGATCTCCGCGATCTCCTTGGCGGTCTGGGCCGAGGCGATGGCGATGGCGGCCAGCTGCTGCGCGTCGGGGGTGATGTTGACGGCGCAGTCCGCAAAGATCATCACGCCGTTGTGGCCGTATGCCTTGTTGGGGATCTCCATCACAAAGCAGGAGGAGGCCGTGGTCACGCCGGGCTTGGTCTTGATGACCTGCAGGGCGGGGCGCAGGGTGTCGGCGGTGGAGTGAATCGCGCCGGAGACCATGCCGTCGGCGGCGTTCTTCTTCATCATCATCGTGCCAAAGAAGGTCTCGTCCTTCATGGTGGCCAGCGCCTTTTCCGGCGTCATGCCCTTGGCCTTGCGCAGCTCGTAGAGCGTGTCCGCGTATTCCTGCAGGCACGCGGCCTTTGCAGGGTTGATGATGGTGGCGCCGGTCAGGTCCTCGCCGTAGGCGCGGATCTTCTCCTCATCGCCCAGCAGGATGACGTCGCAGATGCCCTCCTTAAGCAGGATGGCCGCGGCCTTGACCGTGCGCTCCTCCGCGCCCTCGGGCAGCACGATGCGCTTTTTGTCGGCCTTGGCCTTTGCCTTAATGCGATCCATCAAAGACATTTTACATTTCCTCCTTGACTGTGTTAACATATATTGTGCAGCCGGGCGCGCCCGGTCACAGAGCAAAAATAGCCAATTGTTATTATAGCGCGTTTTCCCGCGTTTGAAAAGGAGATATTTCGCCATGAGGGTCTGCGGCGTCATCTGCGAGTACAATCCCTTCCACAACGGCCACGCCCACCACCTGTCCCAGGCGCGCCGGCTCACGGGCGCGGATTACGTGGTCTGCGCAA
>JBMNOF010000043.1:0-15524 GCA_050942925.1 Candidatus Spyradocola sp. | reverse complement strand
ACTTGTCCGGGATGCGCCGCGGGGGCGCGCCGTGCGCCCTCACTCCTCGCGCAGTTCCTTGTCCAGCGGGTGCTTGCCCGTCGACAGGTACACGCTCCACTCGCCGATGTTCGTGGCGTGGTCCGCGATGCGCTCAAAGTACTTGGCCACAAAGAGCATGTCCACCGCCTGGCTGACGGCGTCCGGGCTCTCGCGCATGATGTTGGTCAAGTGCAGGATCACGCGCTCCAGCGCCGCGTCGACGATGTCGTCGCGCATGGTGACGCCCTTGGCCTTTTCCGTGTCGCCGCCGATGTAGGCGTCCAGGGCGTCGTGGACCATGGACCGGGCCGTGTCGCCCATCAGGCGCAGGTCGGCCATGGGCTGGATGTGCTTGTCCGCGCCGGCCAGGTGCTCGACCATTTCGCCGATGTCCGCGCACTGGTCGCCGATGCGCTCCAGGTCGGAAATGATGCCCATGGCCGCCGTCACCGCGCGCAGGTCATTGGCCACGGGCGAAAAGCGCGCCAGGATGCTCAGGCACTGCGTCTCGATGCGGCGCTCCATCTCGTCGATGCTGTCGTCGCGGGCGACGATCGTGGAGGCGAGGTCCTTGTCCGAGCGGTAGATCGCCGAGAGCACCTCGTCGATGCCGCGCTCGCAGAGCCTGCCCATCTCGAGCATGGAGTCGTGAAGTCCCTCCATCGCGCTATTCATCAGGATTCTGTTCATTTCAAAGCTCCTTTCGCATGCGGTCCTGCTCTCCGATCTGCATCAGCCGAAGCGGCCCGTGATGTAGTCCTCCGTGCGCTTGTCCCGCGGCTGCTGGAAGATCTGCAGGGTATCGCCCGCCTCGATGATCTCGCCCTTGAGGAAGAACGCCGTGCGGTCCGCGATGCGCGCGGCCTGCTGCATGTTGTGCGTCACGATGACGATGGTGTACTTCTGCTTGAGCTCGGCCATCAGGTCCTCGATGCGCTGGGTGGAAATGGGGTCCAGAGCGCTGGTCGGCTCGTCCATGAGCACGACCTCCGGCTCGACCGCGAGCACGCGCGCAATGCACAGCCGCTGCTGCTGGCCGCCGGACAGGCCCATGGCGCTCTTGCGCAGGCGGTCGTGCACCTCGTCCCAGAGCGCGGCGCCGCGCAGCGCCTTTTCGACGATCTCGTCCAGGACCTTCTTCTTGCGGATGCCGTGGACGCGCGGGCCGTAGGCGATGTTGTCGTAGATGGACATCGGGAAGGGATTCGGCTTCTGGAAGACCATGCCCACGCGCTTGCGCAGCTCCGCAAGGTCTATGCCCTTGCGGAAGATATCTTCTCCATCCAGGCGGACATCTCCTTCTATTTTGCAGCCCTCGACCAAGTCGTTCATGCGGTTGAGGGTCTTGAGGAACGTGCTCTTGCCGCAGCCCGAGGGCCCGATCAGGGCCGTGACGCTGTTCTTGTTCATGTCCAGGGAAACGCCCTTGAGCGCCTCCATCTCTCCATACCAAAGGTGCAGGTCCTTGGCGCTCATCTTCACTTCACTCATGCTCAATTTCCTCCAGTCAGCTTGCGGGATAGGCGCTTGGCAATGAAGTTTGCCAGGGCGTTGAGGCCGACGACGATCACGATCAGGATCGTCGCGGTGGCAAAGGCATCGCCGGATTCCAGGCCTTCCTTGACCAGCAGGTACAAGTGCACGGCCAGGGACCGGGTCGAGGACATCACCGACGACGGCGCGCGCGCCATGGTGCCGGCCGTGTAGTAGACCGCCGCGGTCTCGCCCATGACGCGGCCCATGGACAGGATGATCGCCGAAAGGATGCCCGGGATCGCGCTGGGCAGGATCACGCGGAAGAGCGTCGTCAGCTTGCTCGCGCCCAGCGCAAGGCTCCCCTCGCGGTAGCTGTCCGGGACGGTGAAGAGCGCCTCCTCCGTCGAGCGGATGATGACCGGCAGCACCATGATCGCCAGCGTCAGCGCCGAGGACAGCAGCGAGAACCCGAACGCCAGCTGCAGGCAGAAGAACGTGTAGCCGAACAGGCCGTACAGGATCGAGGGAATGCCCGCCAGCGACTCCACGCAGAAGCGGATGGTCGAAAGCACCTTGCCCTTGCGCGCGTATTCCGCCATGTAGATCGCCGCCAGCACCCCGATCGGCACCGCGATGACCAGCGTCAGCCCCACCATCGCCAGGGTGCCCACGATGATGTCGCGGATGCCCTCCTGGTCCAGGCCGGGCCGGTAGGCCGTGGTCAGGAACTCCCAGTTGATGTAGGGGATGCCGCGGGAGATCACGTAGACGAGGATCAGCGCAAGAAACGCCACCGCCACGCCGCCGCAGGCCCAGAGGACGCCCTTTTGCACGTTGTCAATGATCTTGCGCATGGCTTAGCCCTCCTTCTTGTTGCGCAGAACCAGGTGCGCCGTGATGTTGATCAGGACGATGAACACCAGCAGCACCACGCCCGTGGCGTAGAGCGCCTCGGCGTGCAGGCCCGTCGCGTAGGAAAGCTCCAGGGCGATGTTGGCGGTCATGGGCCGCACGGGGTCCAGGATCGAGGTCGGGATCGAGGCGCGGTTGCCCGCCACCAGGATCACGGCCATCGTCTCGCCGATGGCGCGGCCCAAGGAGAGCACGAAGGCGTTGAGCACGCCGGACTTGGCCGCCGGCAGCGTCACGCGGAAGATCGTCTGCATGTGCGTCGCGCCCAGGGCGAGGCTCCCCTCGCGGTAGGCCTGCGGCACGGCGCGCACCGCCGTCTCCGAGAGCGAGACCATCGTCGGCAGGATCATCGCCGACAGGATGATGATCGTGGCCAGCAGGCTGTTGCCGGTGCCGCCAAAGACCTGGATGATCATCGGCACCACGACCATCAGCCCGAAGAAGCCGTAGACCACCGACGGAATGCCCGCTAGCAGGTCGATCAGCGGGCGGATGATGTTGGCCAGGAACCGCGGCGCCAACTCCGCCAGAAGCAGCGCCGCCATCAGGCCGATGAACCCGCCGACCAGCGCCGAGCCGAACGTGGCCAGGAGCGAGGCCACGATCATCGGCAGGATGCCGAACTGGTTGGCCGAGGGCTGCCAGGTCGTCCCGGTGACGAAGTTCCACAGCCCGATCTCCCGAATCGCCGGGATTCCCTGCAGGAACAGGAAGATCAGGATCACGGAAAGCGCCAGAACCGCCAGCGCCGCACAGAGGAAGAACACGCTCTCCGTCACGCGCTCCAGGACCTTGATCAGCCCCTTGGGCGCTTTCGCGGCGGCTTCCGGCTTGACCATCTCTCTACTCATCTTTGCCTCCATTGTTGCACTCTCTTCCTCCCCGTGGATTTATGCAAAAGGAATGGTGAACAGCGGGGTTTCGCGCTCTGTTCACCATTCTCCGCACTAGCCGTGTCTTGCGTTTCCGCTGTGCTGTCTCGTTACTTTACCGGGATGTAGCCCTGCTCGGAGACGACCGCCTGCCCCTCGTCGGAGAGGATGTAGTCCAGGAACGCGCGGGCCAGGTCATCGGTCGCGGGGCCTTCCACGATCACGAACGGACGGGCGATGGTGTAGGAGCCGTTGACGATGTTCTCCTCCGTGCACTCCACGCCGCCCACGGAGATCGCCTTGACCTGCGTGCTGTCGTAGGAGCCCAGGGAGATGTAGCCGATGGCGTTGGTGTGGCTGACGACGTTGGAGGAGACGGAGTTGGTGGAGTCGGCGATCAGCGCCTTGCTCTCATCGACCAAGGAAACCTCGTTGCCCTGGTCGTCCTCGCCCAGCAGGCCGCAGATCTCTTCAAAGGCGCTGCGGGTGCCGGAGCCAGCCTCGCGGGAGATGATCAGGATCTCCTCGTCGTTGCCGCCGACCTCCGACCAGTTGGTGATCTCGCCCTTAAAGATGGCGGCGATCTGATCGGTCGTAAGATCCGTCACGGGGTTGCTCGTGTTCACGATGACGGCGATGCCGTCCATGCAAATCGTATTGGCCACAACGCCGTCCGCGGAGGTCTCCTCCTCGGTCAGGCTGCGGGAGCTCATGCCCAGCTGCGCCGTGCCGTTGGTGGCGGCGGTGATGCCCGCGGAGGAGCCGTTGCCCTGCACCGCGACGCTCACGTCGGGATTCGCTTCCATAAACAGGTCGCCAAAGACGGTGACCAGGGGTTCCGCAGAGGTGGAACCGGTAATCATCAGCTCACCGCTCAGCGCAGCGCCGGTCTCCGCAGGCGCCTCGGTCGCTTTCGCATCAGGGGTGTCGGTCGCGGTCGGCTCCTCGCTGGCGGGGGCCTCGGTGGCTTCGGGCGTCGCGGCGCAGCCGGTCAGCAGAACTGCCAGAACGGTCAGCAGCGCAAAGGTCTTGATCAGGATGCTCTTCATACTTTTCAGTCCTCCCTTTCGATTACGCATACATACTACCAGCGCTGTTTCTAGGTTCTTTCAGATCCGTGTAAATCCAACGTTAAGCCCCGCCCGTTTTCCCCGACTTTTCGCTTTTTTCACATACGAAAAAAGCCCGGAGTTTTCGGGCTTCCCGCCCCTGCCCACCCCCGCCGCCCGAGCCCCGCGCCGGCTTTGCAATCTTGACAAAAGGGGCCCCCGCGTGTCCCCATTTCCCCGGAAAACGCAACGCCCCCGCCCTGCCGTCGCGGCAGGGCGGGGGCTACTGCGCAGGCCTTGCCCAATGGGCCCTTGCGCCCCGCGCTCGCTCCAGTTTTCGGAATCCCGCGGAGCTGCCTTTTCCCAAAAACGCAAATCCCCCGCTTTGCCGCCGGGGTACGGCGGGCCTTTGTGACCAGCGCCGCCCCGATTTTCGGAATTCTGCAGGGGGGGTCTTTCCCAATAAAACGCGCCCCCCGCCCTGCCGTCGCGGCAATGCGGGGGCAACCGCGCAGGCCTTGCCCGATGGGCCCTTGCGCCCCACGCTCGCTCCAGTTTTCGGAATTCCGCAGGGCTTTTCTTTCCCGAAAAACGCAAATTCCCCCGCTTTGCCGCCGGGGCACGGCGGGCCTTTGTGACCAGCGCCGCCCCGGTTTTCGGAATTCCGCAGGGGGTTCTTTCCCAATAAAACGCGCCCCTCGCCCTGCCGTCGCGGCAATGCGGGGGCTAATAGCGCGGGCCTTGCCCGACGGGCCCTTGCGCCCCACGCTCGCTCCAATTTTCGGAATCCCGCGGAGCTGCCTTTTCCCAAAAACGCAAATCCCCCGCCCTGCCGTCGCGGCAGGGCGGGGCTACCGCGCGGGCCTTGCCCGACGGGCCCTTGCGCCCCGCGCTCGCTCTGATTTTCGGAATTCCGCAAGGCTTTTCTTTCCCGAAAAATGCAAATTCCCCCGCTTTGCCGCGGCAAAGCGGGGGATCAAATTCACAGGCGGCGCTCCATCCTGCCCACCGTAAACGGTGCGCCCGGATATCGCTTGCGGTCAATGGTATGGAATCCGTTTTTTTCGTACCAGGCTTTCAGGGGCGCGTTGTCGTCGATCATCCCCAGGCGCACGGCGCGGGCGCCCGCAGTCCGGGCGCGATCGAGGCAGAACTGGAGCAGCGCGGAGCCGATCCCGCGGCCCCGATACTCCGGCAGGACGACCAAGTCGCCCAGCGTGTAGAGTCCGGCGTCTTCGCGCCTCGCGTGCAGGAGCCCGGCGAGCCGCCCGTCCGCGCCGTACCCAAACAGGTCGTCTCCCTCCTCGTACATCGCCGTCAGCTTCTCCATGGGCAGACTGGCCCGGCCCCTGTCGGGGCAATTCTGCTCGGTCAGGCCGAATTCCCTTGCGACCGTCTCATAGCCCCGGTGAAAGATTTCCAGGCACGCGGGCAAGTCCTCCCGCACAATGAGACGGATTTCTCCCCTCTCCATGCGTTTTCCTTCCTCATCCTCTTGCAAAAATGGCAAGAGCCCTCGCAAAGTGCGAGGGCTCCGTGCAAAGCCTGGGGGGCGATTACTTTTCGTCCTTGATGGCGGCCTGCGCAGCGGCAAGGCGCGCGATCGGCACGCGGAAGGGCGAGCAGGAGACGTAGTTCAGGCCCACCTTGTGGCAGAACTCGACGGAGGACGGATCGCCGCCGTGCTCGCCGCAGATGCCCAGCTTGATGTCGGGGCGGGTCTTGCGGCCGAGCTCCGCAGCCATCTTGATCAGGCGGCCGACACCGACCTGGTCCAGACGGGCGAAGGGATCGTTCTCGTAGATCTTCTTGTCGTAGTACGCGCCGAGGAACTTGCCGGCGTCGTCACGAGAGAAGCCGAAGGTCATCTGCGTCAGGTCGTTGGTGCCGAAGGAGAAGAACTCGGCCTCCTTGGCGATCTCGTCGGCGGTCAGGGCCGCGCGCGGGATCTCGATCATGGTGCCGACCTTGTAGTGCATGTCGACGCCCGCCTTGGCGATCTCCGCGTCCGCTTCCTTGCAGACGACGTCCTTGACGTACTTGAGCTCCTTGGCCTCGCCGACCAGCGGGATCATGATCTCAGGAACGATGTTCCAGTCGGGATGCGCCTTCTTGACGTTGATGGCGGCCTTGATGACGGCGCGGGTCTGCATCTGGGCGATCTCCGGGTAGGTGACGGCCAGACGGCATCCGCGGTGACCCATCATGGGGTTGAACTCGTGCAGGCCGGCGATGATGGTCTTGATCTCCTCGACGGTCTTGCCCATGTCGTGCGCGAGGAGCTCGATGTCCTTCTCCTCGGTGGGCACGAACTCGTGCAGCGGCGGGTCAAGGAAGCGGATGGTGACGGGCGAGCCCTCCATGGCCTCGTAGAGCTTCTCAAAGTCGCCCTGCTGCATGGGCTCCAGAACCGCCAGGGCCTCGACGCGCTGCTCGACCGTGTCGGAGCAGATCATGCGGCGGATGGCCGGGATGCGGTCGGAATCGAAGAACATGTGCTCCGTGCGGCACAGGCCGATGCCCTCGGCGCCCAGCTTCTTGGCCTGCTTGGCGTCGTGGGGGGTGTCGGCGTTGGTGCGGACCTGGAGCTTGCGGTACTTGTCGGCCCACTGCATGACGCGGCCGAACTCGCCGCCGATGGAGGCGTCCACCGTCGGGATCTGGCCCTCGTAGACGCAGCCGGTGGTGCCGTCGATGCTCAGCCAGTCGCCCTCGTGGAAGGTCTTGCCGGCCAGGACGAACTTCTTGTTCTCCTCGTCCATGGCGATCTCCGAGCAGCCGGAAACGCAGCAGGCGCCCATGCCGCGCGCGACAACCGCCGCGTGGGAGGTCATGCCGCCGCGAACCGTCAGGATGCCCTGGGCGGCCTTCATGCCCTCGATGTCCTCCGGCGAGGTCTCCAGGCGGACCAGGACGACCTTCTCGCCCTTCTCGGCCCACTCCTTGGCGTCCTCAGCGGTGAAGACGATGCGGCCGCAGGCCGCTCCCGGAGAGGCGGCAAGCGCCTTGGCAAGGGGAGTCGCAGCCTTGAGGGCCTTGGAATCAAACTGCGGGTGCAGCAGCGTATCCAGGGTGCGCGGCTCGATCATGAGCACGGCCTTCTTCTCGTCGATCATGCCCTCGTCCACCAGGTCGCAGGCGATCTTGAGCGCCGCGGCCGCGGTGCGCTTGCCGTTGCGGGTCTGCAGCATGTAGAGCTTGCGGTCCTCGATGGTGAACTCCATGTCCTGCATGTCGCAGTAGTGCTTCTCGAGGGTGTCGCAGATCTTGACGAACTGATCGTACACCTCGGGCATGATGTCCTTGAGGTGATCGATGGGGTTGGGGGTGCGCACGCCGGCCACGACGTCCTCGCCCTGGGCGTTCATCAGGAACTCGCCGAAGAGCTTCTTTTCGCCGGTGGCGGGGTTGCGGGTGAAGGCAACGCCGGTGCCGGAGGTCTCGCCCATGTTGCCGAAGGCCATCATCTGGACGTTGACCGCGGTGCCCCAGGAGTAGGGGATGTCGTTGTCGCGGCGGTAGACGTTGGCGCGGGGGTTATCCCAGGAGCGGAAGACCGCCTTGATGGCGCCCATGAGCTGCTCCTTGGGGTCGGTGGGGAAATCCTCGCCGATCTTGGCCTTGTACTCGGCCTTGAACTGCTCGGCCAGCTCCTTCAGGTCCTCGGCCGTCAGCTCCACGTCCTGCTTGACGCCCTTTTCCGCCTTCATCTTGTCGATGAGCTGCTCAAAATACTTCTTGCCGACCTCCATGACGACGTCGGAGTACATCTGGATGAAGCGGCGGTAGCAGTCGTACGCCCAACGGGGGTTGCCGCTCTTCTTGGCCATGACCTCCACGACCTGCTCGTTGAGGCCGAGGTTGAGGATCGTGTCCATCATGCCGGGCATGGACGCGCGCGCACCGGAGCGCACGGACACCAGCAGCGGGTTCTCCATATCGCCGAACTTCTTGCCGGTGATCTTCTCCATCTTCTCGATGTATTCCATGATCTGGGCCTGGATCTCGGGATTGATCTGGCGGCCGTCTTCATAGTACTGGGTGCACGCCTCGGTGGTGATGGTAAAGCCCTGGGGGACCGGCAGGCCGAGATTCGTCATCTCCGCCAGGTTTGCGCCCTTGCCGCCCAGCAGGTTCCGCATGGTGGCGTCGCCTTCGCTGAAGAGATACACGTACTTATGGGACATGTAAGGCAACCTCCTTGAAGTGTTCTTAGGCAAAATATTGGAAACGCAGGGCGCACGGGGGGACGGCGCCTTGCGATCGCCTGCAAGAATCGCTGTTGAACGAATCAATGGGATTCCGAAATGCGGAATCTTGAACCGTACCTATTATACTCGAAATCTCCTATTTTCGCAAATCCTTTTTTTCCAGGGGCTGTAAAAACAATGTAAACGCGCCGGTTTTTTGGCAGTTCCGCGGCATTGTCCCGTTTTGCGCAACCGCGTTCCACTGTGCGGAATTCTGGTGAATGACCGGGAGACCGGGGGGGCTGGCGCCCCCCTGCGACCCCCGCCCCAACCCCTGCGCGTCCAGGGACTCGGCCAGGCGCAGCGCGTCAAAGTCGCGCTCGAGCTGGACGCGAACGAAATCCCCGGCGATGCGGCAGAGGCGGCGGACGTCGCCCTCGGCGGGGGCGAAGGGGCCCTGCACGCAGGCGCGCAGAACCGCCATGTCCGCGGCGGTGATGACGGGCAGGGGGCAGTCCGCGTGGCGGGCGCAGACGACCCCGCCGGCCAGGGCGTCCCAGCGGGCGTCGACGATCCGGCCGCCGCAGGCGGCGCAGCGGGTGAGCATGGCCGCGTGGCCGGAAAAGGCCATGGCGCGCAGAAGGAAGGGCAGGGCGATGTTGGTGCAGTCGTGGTCCTGGTCAAAGGCGAGGTAGGCCAGCGCGCGCAGGAAGGCGTCGTAGAGGTCGGGGTTGGGCTGGTTGGGCTGCACGATCTCCTCGACGATCTGGGAAAGGGCGGTGGCGTAGCTCAGGCGGCGGGCGTCCTCGCGCAGAGGGTAAAAGGCCTCGTCCAGAAGGAACGAGCGGACGGTGAGCTTGCCGTTCTTCTCCTCGAGGGCGAACTCGCCGGCGGTGAACTGGGTGGAGGCGGCGGCCAGGGGGCTTTTGGCGCGGTGCGCGCCGCGCGCCGCCGCGGAGAGCCGCCCCTCCTCCCGGGAAAAGAGGGTCAAGATCCGGTCGAAATCCCGGTAGTTCGCCGACCGGAGCACGATGGCGTTGACGATGCGCCGCTGCGGCATGCTGCACGCTCCTTTCTCCGTCACAGGTGCGAAAAAAAGGGGGGAAGCGCTTCCCCCCTCAGACTGTCGAAAAACCCGCCCCGGCTCCGCGGGGATGCAAGGAAGGGGCGGCGCCCCTTCCTTTTTCTTCCGCAGCGGCGGCGTGTACGCCGCGAGGAGCGGCCCAGGGGGCCGCTTCCGCTATCCTTTTCCGGCCGTCCCCGAAGGGGACAGGAAAAGGATGTCCTTCCGGAAAAGGAAGCATTCCTTTTCCGGACAGCGTGCCGGCGTCCGATCAGGACTCCTTGGGCGCGGTGTAGCCCAGGGTGCGCAGGTCCTCGGCGCGGTTGCGCCAGTCGGGCCGGACCTTGACCCAGAGCTGCAGGTTGACGCGCTGGCCGAGCATCCGCTCGATGTCCCCGCGCGCCTGCTCACCGATGCGGCGGAGCATCTCGCCGCCCTTGCCGATGAGGATGCCCTTGTGGGAGTCCTTTTCGCAGAAGATGTTGGCGTGGATGGTGACGGCGCGCTTCTCCTCGCCCTGGTGTTCCATGGCCAGCACCTCCACGCCGATGCCGTGGGGGATCTCCTCGCGCAGGTTGCGCAGGGCCTTTTCGCGGATCATCTCCGCGACGATGACGCGCTCGGGCTGGTCGGTGACCATGTCGTCCGGGAAGTACTTGGGCCCCTCGGGCATCCAATCGCGCAGCTGGGCAACCAGTTCCTCCAAGCCCTTGCGCTTGAGCGCGGAGACCGGCAGGTAGGCGTCGGCCTTCTCCTGCCCGAGGCGCTGGAGGAGCGGCGCCAGGGTCCCGGCGTCGACCTGGTCGATCTTGTTGACGACGATCGCCTTTTTGACGGGCAGGGACGCATAGCGCCGGAGCAGCTCGATGTCCGCGGTGCGCACGTCCGTGGCGTCCAGCATGAGGATGGCGCCGTCGATGCCCTCCAGCGCGCCCTCGACCGCGCTCATCATGTACTCGCCCAGCTTGTTGCGCGGGGTGTGGATGCCCGGCGTGTCGAGGAAGACGATCTGCACGTCCTCGCGAGTCATCACGCCCATGATGCGGCTGCGCGTGGTCTGCGCGCGGGGCGAGACGATGGCGACCTTCTCGCCCACCAAGGCGTTCATCAGCGTGGACTTGCCCACGTTCGGCCGCCCGAGGATCACCACGAACCCCGAGCGAAAGCCCTTGTTGTTCTCCATTCTTTCCAAAGCCTCTCTCTTTCTACTCTCTTTTGAGGTCGCAGGCGGCAAGCGCGGCCTCTTCCTTTTCGCGCATCTCGGCGCGCTCCTCGTCCGTCTCGTGGTCGTAGCCGAGCAGGTGCAGCAGGCCGTGCGCGGCCAGATACCCCATCTCCCGGCGGACGCCGTGGCCGTACTCCTCCGCCTGTTCGCGGGCGCGGGCCGGGCAGATCACCAGATCCCCCAGCTCCAGCGCGCCGGTCTCCGGGTCCGTAAGGCCCGTCAAGTCCGCGGGCGCGGCGTCGCGCAGGCGCCCCTCCACCAGGGGGAAGGAGAGCACGTCCGTCACGCGGTCCACGCCGCGGAACGCGCGGTTGAGCTCGCGGATGCGCTCGCCGTCCACCAGCGTCACGCCCACGACCACGTTTCCGTCCTCGCCTTCGCCGCGCAGGACCTCCTCCATCACGCGCGTGAGCAGCGCCTGCGTCTCCCCGTCGCCGGCATCCGCCTCGGCGCCCGGCTCGCGCTCATCCATCCATTCCAGCAGCATGCGTCATTCCTCCTTCGCGTCCCCGGCCCTCGCGGGTTTGTCCGCCTCCGGGGCGGCGGGTTCCGGTTTTGTGGGTTCCGGTTTGCCGGGCTCCGGTTTGCCGGTATCCGGTGCGGCGGGCTTTTTGAGGGACTTTAGGTCCGGATACTCGATCCGCTCGTGGTAGATGCCGGCCAGCGTCCGGATGAAGGCGTCGGAGATCTCCGTCAGCTCGCGGAACGTCAGCGGCGACTCGGACAGCTGACCGGACTCGAACTTGTCCCTGACAAGTTTCTGGATCATCTTGGACATGCTCTCGCGCGAGCGGTCCTTGAGGGTGCGGGTGGCGGCCTCGACGGTGTCGGCCATCATCAGGATGGCGGCCTCCTTGGACTGGGGCTTGGGCCCGTCGTAGGAGAAGTCGCGGATGTCGACCTCGCGGCCCTGGGCCTCGGCGGCCTTCTTGGCCTCGTAGTAGAAGTAGGCCATGACGCTGTCGCCGTGGTGCTGGGCGATCATGTCCTTGACCTCGCGGGGGAGCTTGTACTTGTCGGCCAGCTGCAGGCCGTCGCGCACGTGCGCGGCCAGGATCGCGGCGGAGACCTGCGGGTCCATGCCGTCGTGGGGATTGGGCTGGTCGATCTGGTTCTCCTTAAAGAAGATGGGCCGGCGGGTCTTGCCGATGTCGTGGTAGTAGGCGCCGACGCGGCAGAGCAGGGCGTTGGCGCCCACGCGGTCCGCGGCGGCCTCGGCAAGGTTTGCCACGACCAAGCTGTGGTGGTGCGTGCCGGGCGCCTCGGTCTGCAGCAGGCGCAGCAGCGGCTGGTTGGGCATGGACAGCTCCAGCAGCACCTGCGGGGTGACCAGGTTAAAGGCGTTCTCCATCAGGGGCATGACGCCCACGGCCAGCACCGCGGACAGCAGCCCGCCGCCCGCGCTGTAGACCGCGCTGGCCAGCGCGGAGCTCCAGTTCGTGCTGGTGAGCATGCCGGAGGCCAGGGTCGTGACGAAGTTCACCGCCGCGATGGCAAATCCCGCGTACAGCAGCACGCTGCGCCGGGTCGCCCGGCGGGCCAGATACACCGCCGCCGCGCCGCCAAACAGCGCCATGAGCAGGATCTGGAACATCGAGGAGGTGAGGATGCCGTCGCTGCCGGCCGAGATCACCCCGGCGATGACGCCCGTGACGATGTTCAGCGTCAGGGCCAGCCGGTGCCGCAGGAGCATCGCCACGATGATGGCGCTCATCTGCACCGGGATGAGGTAGATGTTGATCTGCTTGAGCACAAGGCCCAGCGCCAGCTCCAGCAGCAGCACCGTCACCAGCAGCAGGATGAGCTTCGGGCTCTGCAGCAGATCCCGCGCAAACTGGTAGAGGTAGAGAAGGATCGTAAGGTACATCAGCGCCACGAGCATCGCAAGCCCCAGCAGCATGCCGGCGTCCACCTGCGTGTCCGCGAGCAGGCCCAGGCTCGAGAGCAGCTGCAGCTGCTGCGCCGTGACCACCTCGCCCGCCTGGACGATGTTCTGGCCCTTCTTGTAGACCACCGGCTCCACCGAGGCCGCCGCGCGGTCGCGCTCCTCCTGCGTGGCCTCCTCGTCGATGAAGACGTTCTCCTTCACCGTCGCGTCCACCACCGCGTAGCACACCTGCAGCAGCTCGCCGTTCACGCCGCGGCCCAGGATCTGCAGGTGCAGCGCCTGGAGCCGCTCGTCCAGCTGCCCCTCGCGCACGCCCGCCTCCATGGTCTCGCGCGTCAGCGTCAGGAGCACGTCGCACATCTCGTCAAACGCGCTCTCGCTCGCCGTGAGCACCGCGCGGATCTGCGCGCTCGTCAGCTCCACGTCCAGCTCCGCCAGCTTTGTCCCCAGCTCGTCCTGGACCGCCTGCTGGCGCTGCGTGGCGCTCTCGCGCGGAGCCGTGGGCGCGGGCGTCGCCGTCGGGGTCGGGGTCGCGGCCCCCGCGCTCTCCTCCGGCTCGGCCGTGGCGCCCAGCGCGCCGATCCCGGCCTCGCTCTCCTCCGGCGCGGCCGTGGGCGTGGGCGCGGGCGTGGCGCTCTCCGCCGCCGCGGCAAAGTCCGTGCGCGCCTGGGTCATCTCCGTCAGGATCGCGATGACCTTTTCATCCACCGCGTCCGTGATCGTCGTGTCCAGCCGCGTCGCGCCCTCGACAATGGAGGCCGCCGCCTGCTCGCGCAGCTGTTCGGTCGCGGCCGTGTCCTCGATGTCCTTGGTCGCGGTGATGGTCGTTGGGGCGATGTCCCCGACCTCCAGGTCGTGCCGCTGGGGCGTCGCCACGATCAGGAACACCCCGTACACGATGACAAAGGCCAGCGTCAGCATCAGCACCGACACGAGCGTCTTGGAGTGGAGCACCGCGGAAACGCTCCTTTCCCCCTCCTGCGGGGGACGTTTTTTCCGTCGAAACATGCGTTCACCCTTTTCTGTGTGACTTTGGGGAGGACTCCCCGCCGTTTTTGTTCAAACTTGTGCACAATCGCTGTATAAAGAGAACGAGCGCCCGGTCCAAAACGTTGCGCGGGCGTTCGGTCCACAAGTTCTTTTCGCCCCTCGCGCAGAAAATCCTCTTTTTTTCGTTTCCCGCGCGCAAAAAAGGGCCTCGCCGCCGGGCGAAGCCCTGGTGCGCCCGGCGGCCCCTTGCGGGAACGGGCCGCCCCGGCGCTAGCGCTGTGCCTTTTCGTAGGCCTTGACGATGGCCTGCACCAGGCTGTGGCGAACCACGTCGCGGTGCGTGAGCGTGCACACCGCGATGCCCTCCACGCCCTGCAGGACCTCGACCGCGTCCTTGAGTCCGGACTTCTTTCCCGCCGGCAGGTCCACCTGGGTCAGGTCCCCCGTCACGATCACGTGCGAATTTTCGCCAAAGCGCGTCAGGAACATCTTCATCTGCTCGCAGGTGGTGTTCTGGGCCTCGTCCAGGATGATGTAGCTGTCGTTGAGCGTGCGGCCGCGCATGTAGGCCAGGGGCGCCACCTCGATCACCCCGCGCTCGACGTACTTCTGGAAGTTCTCCACGCCCATCAGGTCGTAGAGCGCGTCGTAGAGCGGGCGCAGGTAGGGATCGACCTTGTTCTGCAGGTCGCCCGGCAAAAAGCCGAGTTTCTCGCCCGCCTCCACCGCCGGCCGCGTCAGGATGATCCGCTCCACTTCCTTATTCTTAAAGGCCACAACCGCCATGGCCATGGCCAGATAGGTCTTTCCCGTTCCGGCCGGGCCCACGGCAAAGGTCACGGTGTTTTCCTTGACCGCCTTGACGTAGCGCCGCTGGCCGAGCGTCTTGCAGCGGACCTGCCGCCCCCGGGCCGTCACGGCCACGACGTCCTGCATGATCGCGTCGATCTGGTCCGCCTGGCCCTCCTTGGCCAGCTCCACGGCGTAGTTGATGCGGGATTTGTCGATCTTTTCGCCCTTGCGCAGCGTCGCAATCAGCTTTTCCAGCACCGTTGCCGCAAGCTCCACCTGCTCTGCCGCCCCCGTCACGGTGATCTCCGTGCCCATGGACCGGATGCGTGCGCCCGTGCGCTGCTGCACGGTCTCCACGTTTTCGTCCAGCGCGCCGAAAAGCAGCGCCAGCTGGTCGATGCTGTCTGCCGAAAGGACGCGCTTTGCCTCTTCCGTCTCCTGGTTAAACGCCATGCCTTGCCATTCCTCCGTTTTCTTTCCGGCGCATCGCGCGCCGGACGCGCTCCGCCTCACGGCGCCGCGGCCCGCTCCTGGCCGATCTGCATCACGGCCTCCAGCGTCGCGGCGGCGCGGAGCTTTCCTTCCTCTATCATACTATATTCTACCCGTTTGTCAACAAGGGTTGCGCCGCCCGGCAGCGCCTCCAGCGCCGCGCGCAGGGCGCGGTCGTCCGCCTCCTCCCGCACGGCCTTGGGGTCCCGGCGCGCGGCGGATTCCTCCGTCTCGTACACCGTCCGCCGCACGAGCCGCACCGGGTAGAACAGGCCGTCCAGAAGGTCCTGCGCCGTCTCCTCCACCCGGAAGGACGCAAACGGGATCTCCGCCGCCGCGGGAAAGCGCTGGCCCGCGGCCTCCAGGTACGTCTCCACGGTCCTCCTGCCCGTGTCCGTTGCTTCCCGGGAAAAGAGCGGCGCGTCCCACGCGCCCTCCGCCCAGACCCGCGCCGTGATCTCGCCCCCCGCGTGCGGCTGGGCCTCCGTGCCCCGGATCAGCACCTGCCCCGGCACCACCGTGTCGCCCGGCTCCACCAGCGCCTCGCCCGAGAG
>JBMNOF010000042.1:0-15824 GCA_050942925.1 Candidatus Spyradocola sp. | reverse complement strand
CTGCCCGGCAAAGCCGTAGACGCTGTCCGTGCCCATGCAAAGGTCCGTGCACCCGGCGGGCATGTGCAGGTCCTGGGACTGCGCGCCCGTGACCACGCGCAGGGACGTGGGGGCGTCCTCCTGGGCGGAGAGGGTAAAGAGCATGTGCAGCGCGTCGCCCGCGCAGGCGTCGCGCAGGGTCCAGCCGTAGATCTGGACGCTGGTTTCCGTGGTGTCGCTGGTGCTGCGCCCGTCCACGGTGCGCGTGCCGACGATGTAGACGGAGCTGCCGCTCATCAGCGCGCGGTAATAGAGCTGCTTTGTCGAGGAAAAGCCCGCCATCAGCAGCTTGCCCGGCTGGTAGATGTTGAGCACGGACCGGGGCGTGATGCCGCCCGAATCCAGCATCAGGACCCAGAGCAGGTCGGAAGAGGAGTAGAGCGAGAAATCCATCAGCGTGCCGTCGGTGGGAGTGATGGTCTCCACGCTCTTGCCGGTGCTGTCGATGACCTCGATGGTGTCGTCCGCATAGCGGACCGCCACGCGGCTGTGCCCGGCCGACACCCCGACGATGGACTTCTGGGGCGAGGTGGAGAAGGCGACGTTGCCCGATGCGTCGTAGACGTAGAGCGTATTTTCTTTATAGAGCGCAAGGAGCCAGTCGGAGGTGGCGCAGGAATAGCCGTCGGACCGGTCGGGGGAGCGCTCCCAGAGCAGCTCGGCGCTGCGCGCGTCGTAGGCGCGGGCATAGCTGCCGTCAAAGGCGACAAAGGCGTCGCCCATGGCGTGGAACTCCATCTGCGCGTGCACGCCCGCCACGGCCGTTCCGCCCCCTTCGAGCGAGGCGGAGCCCGGCGCAAACCCGCGCACGGCCAGGAAAACCCCCGCGGCCACCGCCGCAACCAGCAGCGCGATGACGACATAGCGCATCACGTGCGGCATGTTCAGCAAAAATCGGAACCGTAAGGACGAAGCGCGCATCCGACAACCCCCGTATTCTCCGTGTTGCCCCGTCCGGCGGCAAGGGCCACGGGCGGGATTACAATATTCTTCAGCGGCGGCGCATTTTCCTGCAAACGGCGGGGCGAACCCGCCATTTTCCCTCGCCCAGGCGCCCGCTCCGCGCGCCCGGGCCGATAGATAAACGGCGCACGCGCGGGCTTTGTTGCAGGGAGCGGCAAAGCTGTAACACACCATCCGGCCGCGGCATATGATGGCAGTGTCAACCGAATCCCCAACGACGACAGCCCAATCTTAAGGAGGCAATCGACATGTCGTTTTACAGTTACAAAAACTGCAACCAGGAAAACTGCCCCGGCCCGATCAAGGGCGACCTCAAGGGCCTGCGCGAAAAGGTCTGCGTCCAGGTCAAGAAGGTCTACGACTCCTGCATGCAGCAGGAGCAGCTCGAAAAGGTGTGCGTCACGCTGACGGACATGGCGCCCGTCTGCGACTGCGACTGCACGCAGGCGCCCTTCACCCCGCCCATCTGCTTTGAGAGCTGCCGCTCCTCGGGCTATGTGGGCACGATCCGCAACCTGATCATCGACCGCATCTGCGACCGCCCGGGCTTCGCGCGCGTGCGCTGCGCGGTGGACATTCCCATCGACGTGCTCTTCACCGACAGCTGCTGCCGCGAGGGCATCGGCCACGGCTCGGTGACGGTCAACAAGGACGTCATGCTCTGCATCCCGGACGACAGCATCGTGCCCTTCACGATGGAGTCCCTGGTCAGCGCGATCTGCGTCTCCGGCCGCTACTGCAGCAACAGCACGTTTGAATTGACCATCTGCGTCACGGTGATCCTCAAGGTCATCGCCGAGGTGGAGATGCTCATCCCCTCCTTCGGCTTCTGCTCCGTCCCGCCCTGCGAGGAGTTCGCGGAGAACGTGTGCGACGAGTTCTTCTCCCTGCCCATCTTCCCGCAGAACCCCTGCGCCGACCCCGCCAACCGCCCGGCCTGCTCCTGCGGCACCACTTGCGGCACCTGCAGCTCCTGCAGCACCGGCTCCACCTGCGGCACCTGCAGCACTTGCAGCACCTGCCGGTCCAGCGCGAGCTAAACCGACCTCCCCGTACATACCGGTTTTCCGTTTTCTCCCATCGTTTGTTCCTCCGGACGCTCCGGGGGGAGGGGCCGCCCCCTCCCCCCGCTTTTTCTTGCCGGCGGGGCTAGGAAAGGGGCGCGCGCTTTGGTATAATAAGGGAAGAAGCAAAGAAGCGATAAACCCCATACCTTGAACGACTGCAAGGCGCAAAAGGAGGAATCCCCCATGCTCGACCGTACCCTGGATACGCCGCTGTATTTGCAGCTGGCCTCCCTCATCCGCGCGGACATCGCCGCCGGCCGCCTGCGCCCCGGGGACAAGCTCCCGAGCGAGTCGGAGCTGGTGGAGCGCTACGGCGTGGGGCGGGTGACGGTGCGCGAGGCGCTGGCCCTGCTGGTCAACGAGGGGCTCCTGCTCAAGCTCCACGGCCGGGGGACGTTCGTGCGCGCGGCGCACGCGGGCCAGCCCCTGCGCGTGGACGTGTTTCTGGACCTGGGGGACCGCGCCTTTGCGCCCTATTACCTGGAGAGCATCGAGCGGGTGCTGCGGCGCTACGGCGCGACCTGCGTCCTGCACAACACGCAGGGGCGCGACGACATGGCCGCCGTGCAGATCGAGGAGGCGATGCAGGCCGGGGCCTCGGGCGCGATTCTCCGCCCGGGCCCGGCGCAGTCCTGCCCCTCGCCGGAGCTCGCCGCCGCGCTGCGCCGCCTGGCCGACCGCCGCCTGCCGCTGATGCTGCTGGACCGCGCCCTGGACGACGTGGAGGCCTCCTTTGCCGTGTTCGACGACAAGGCCGCCGGGTCCCTGGCCGCGCAGCACTTTGCCGAGTGCGGCCACCAGTACCTCGCCATGATCGGCGACGACGCGCGCCACGACGCGTTTCTGCGCGCGCTGGGCTTTGAGGACTACCTCCTGCAGCACAACTACGTCGCCCCGGTGATCGAAAACGCGCAGGCGGACCTGGGCGCGCAGCTGCAGCGGATTCTGCGCGAAAACCCGGAGATCACGGGCGTGTTCTGCTACAACGACGAGGTCGCCGTGCGCGCGGTGGAATCCCTTTGTGCGCGGGGCATCGCGGTGCCCTCGCGCATCTCGGTCGTGGGCTGCGACGACACGGCGCTGGCCGCCGCCGTGCGGCCCAAGCTGACGACGCTCGTGCACCCCAAGGCCGCCCTGGGCGCCCAGGCGGCAGAAGCGCTGCTCAAGATCCTCCACAACCCCGCTTTGGCCCCCTTCCACCAGGTCTTCTCCCCTTCGCTCGTGATCCGCGACTCCTGCTCCGAAATCTGACCCCTGGGCAAACAGCGAGCCGCCCCGGCATTTTCGCCGGGGCGGCTCTCGCCGTTCAAAGCGCGGCGCGGCCTGCCCAGGCGGCCGAGGCGCTGCTCAAGATCCTGCACAACCCCGCTTTGGCCCCCTTCCACCAGGTCTTCTCCCCTTCGCTCGTGATCCGCGACTCCTGCTCCGAAATCTGACCCCAGGGCAAACAAAACGAGCCGCCCCGGCATTTTCGCCGGGGCGGCTCGCTTCTCTTTGCATCGCGCTTATCCCGCGTCCTCGTGCAGTTCGCCGTCCACGATCCGCACGACGCGGTGCGCGCGCTGGGCGACGTGCAGGTCGTGCGTGATCATGACGATGGTATTGCCCATTTCGTTGAGCGTCTCAAACAAGTCCAGCACCTCGGCGCCGGTCCGGGTGTCCAGCGCGCCCGTGGGCTCGTCCGCCAGCAGGAGCCGGGGCTCCCCCACCAGCGCCCGGGCGATGGCCACGCGCTGCTGCTGCCCGCCGGAGAGCTCGTTGGGCCGGTGGTGGATGCGCGCCCGCATCTCCAGCAGGTCGAGCTTCTCCAGCGCCCGCGCCGCGGCTTCCCGGTGCGGCACGCCCCGCACCAGCAGGGGCATCATCACGTTCTGCAGGACCGTGTACTTGGGCACGAGGAAGTACTTCTGGAAGATGAACCCGATCAGCCGGTTCCGGATTCGGGTCAGCTGCGCGTCGTCCATCTCCCGGATGGGCAGGTTCAGCAGGTGGTACTCCCCCTCCTGCACCTCGTCCATGCAGCCCAGGACGTTCATGAGCGTGGACTTGCCGCTGCCCGACGGCCCCAGGATCGCCAGAAACTCCCCCTGGTCCACGGTCAGGTTCACGTGCTTCAGCGCCCAGACCTCGCTGTCCCCCACGCGGAAGCTCCGGCTCAGGTTCTCGATGCGGATGACATGCGCCTTCTCCGTTTCCGCCACCCCCTTACCGCGCCAGGACGGACGCCGCAACGACCCGCCCCTCCGCGTCCAGCGACAGCGAGAGCGTCATGCCCGCCGTCACGCTGCTGTAGTCCCCGCTGCCGACGGACATGCCCACGGGCAGAAGGTACGCGGCCGCGTCGCCGCCCCCCTCCGGCAGAAGCGTCACCTCGTTGCCCACGATGGACTCTACCTCCCCTGTGACCGTTTCGGCGACCTCCACCTGCAATTCCTCCCCGGCGGTGCCGGTCCCTCCGGCAGTGCCGGCCCCGACGGCGGTGCCGCTCCCTCCGGCGGTGCCGGTTCCGACGCCGGGTCCAGCGGCGGTTTCCTGCCGTTCGCCGCGCGACGGCGCCTGCGCGCCCTGCTGTGCGTCCGCGCAGCCCGACAGGCTGGCGGCGAGCAGGAGCGCGAGGGCGAAGGCGGCGCAGCGGACTGTGCGCGTATTCTTCATGCAAACATCCCTCCCGCAATCATCCATTGAGGTTGAGCGCCTGGATGGGGACCAAGCGCGAGGCCTTCCAGGCCGGGTAGAAGCCGAACACCGTGCCGGTGAGCAGGGCGAAGAGAAAGGCGAGCACGGCGCCCCAGAGGCTGGCCTCGCACCGGACGCCGAGCACCTCGATCACGGGCATGAGGGCAAAGCTCAGCCCGACGCCGACCAGGCCCCCGAGGAGGCTGATGAAGTTCGCCTCCAGCAGAAACTCGAGCAGGATCGTGCCCCGGGCGCAGCCGATGGCGCGCAGGATGCCGATCTCCTGGGTGCGCTCCTGCACGGAGGCAAAGAGCACGTTGAGGATTCCGATTCCGCCCACGACAAAGACGATGGTGGCCACGGCCAGCAGCAGCATGGCCAGCGTGTCCGCCGAGGAGGAGGCGGCCTCCATGGCGGAGCCCGCGTCTGTGACCTCGAAGTAGGCGTCGGGGTGGTTCTCCGTCAGAATCGTCTCGATGTTGGCCATGCAGGCCTCCACGTCCTCCACGCTCTCGGCGACGGCGGCGATCACCGGCTCGACGGTCGTGCCAAAGACGTACTTTTCCGCGGTCGCGTAGGGGATGTAGACGGCGCTGTCCGGGCTGATGCCCGTTGTGACGCTGCCCATCTGCTCGAGCACGCCCACGATTTCGTAGTTCTTGTCCTCGATCTCCAGGTAGTCGCCCAGGGCATAGGCCGCGCTGCCGAAGATCTCCTGCGCCAGGTCGTAGCCGATGACGGCGACGTAGCTGGCGGCGCTCTCGTCGCTGCCGTCGAGGAAGCGGCCGTACAGGGTCGTGAGGTTGGAGATCTCCTGGTAGGCGGCCTGCGCGCCGACGACGGTCGTGCTGACGGCCTCGGACAGCTCCCCGCCAAAGACCTCGACGTCCCCGCTGAGCAGGATGGCGGCCTGGGCCAGGTTGGGCACCAGCTCGATCAGGTCCTCGACGTCCTCCTCGGTCATGCGCTCCTGGTTTCCGCTGCTCCCGCCGCTTCCCGCGCTCCCGCCGCGCGCGCCCATGCCACCGCCAAACATGCCGCCCATCGAAGGCATGCCGCCGCCAGACATCCCGCCCATGGAGGGCATGCCCCCGCCCGACATCCCGCCCATCGAGGGCATGCCGCCGCCCATGCCGCCCATGCCCTCGGCCATGGGCGCCTCGTCGGTCAAGGTGACCTCGATGGCGCCGGCGTTGAGGTTCTTGAACTGATCGGCGACGTCCGCCTGGCCGCCCTGGCCCACGGCAATGACCAGCACGATCGTCGCCGCGCCCACGACGATGCCCAGCGACGTCATGAGCATGCGGGTTCGGTTGCCCAGCAGGTTGAGCCAGACCAGGCGCAGCACCTCGCCAAGCCGCATCATGCCGCGCTCACCGCGCTTTCCACGAGCACCGTCTCGCCCTCGGACAGGCCGGATACGATCTCCACGTACTGGCCGTTGCTAAAGCCCGTCTCGACCTGGCGGGTCTCGGGCGTCCCGTCCGCGCCCTCCACGAGCACCGTGGACACTCCGCCGGAGAAGGAGACGGCCTGGGCGTTGACGTAGAGCACATCCCGCGCCGCGCGCTGGACGAGCGTCACCTCCGCGCTCATGCCCTCGAGCATGTCGAGCGTGTTCTCCTCCTGGAAGCGGACGTTGACGGTATAGCTGACGGTGGCCGCGCCGGAGCGGGCGGACTCGACGGTGATGGCGTCCACCTCGGCGGCAAAGGTCTGGTTGGGGAAGGCGTTCATGGTGACGGTGGCCTCCTGGCCGATGGAGACGTCCAGGATGTCCTCCTCGGAGATGGTGATGGGCACGTAGACGGAGGAGATGTCCGTCATGGTCAGCAGCGCCGCGTAGGAGAGGATGCGGTCGGTCTCCTCGTCGATGAGGACCTCGACCTGGTCGCCCGCCTCGACGTTGACGGCGGCGACGAGGCCGTTGCAGTCCGCGTAGACGACGCCGTCGTCGCTCAGCAGCGCGCGCACCTCCTCGATCTGGTCCTCGAGCTCGTCATAGGTCTCCTGCGCCGACTCGACCGCCTGCTCCAGCTCGATCTGCGTCAGCTCGTACTCGCTGCCGGCGATATCCGCCTCGGACTGGGCGCTCTCCTGCTCCTGGCTGGCGCTCAGCCGGCCGGTGGACAGGTTCAGCTCGGCCTCTTCCAGCGCGAGCTCGGCCTCCTCCACCTCCTTCTCGGTCAGGGCGATCTCCTCCTCCAGCGCGTCCATGGAGTCAATCGTGCCGTAGGTGTCCTGGAACGTCTCCTGGAACTCGGACAGGATGGCGGACCAGGTGTTGCCCTCGGTGTCCATCTGGTGGTTCTCGGCCATGTCCTGGTAGTATTCCAGCGTGACCAGGTCCTCCTCCAGGGTGTCCAGGCAGGCGGTCCAGTCCGCGAGCTCGGCCTGTTTGTCCGCGAGCGTCTCCTCCGCCTGCGTCACGGCGCGCTCGAGCTGGGCAATGGTGAGCTCGGCGCTCTCCTGCGCGAGCTCGCCGTTCTGCTCCGTGGTCTCCAGGCGCTGCTTCGCCTGCAGGAGCTGGGACTGCTGGTTGAGCTTGGCCTGCTCCAGCTCCAGGCCGACCATTTCGAGCCGGAGCTCATAGCTGGCCAGGCCCGCCTCGATGTCCTCGGCGTTCATGCGGACCAGGGGGTCGCCCGCGCGCACGGAGGAGCCCTCCCGCACATAGAC
Source organism: Candidatus Spyradocola sp. (assembly GCA_050942925.1). Lineage (GTDB taxonomy): Bacteria > Bacillota > Clostridia > Christensenellales > UBA1750 > Spyradocola. The sequence goes on along the minus strand of JBMNOF010000042.1, from coordinate 8,400 downwards.
CTCCTCCACCGCGGCCGAGACGGGGAAGGTCACGCTCACGCGGTCCAGGGAGATGGAGCTGCTCTCGCTCTGCCCCACCACCACGTCCCCGCGCTCGACCGTATAGCGGCGGTAGGTGACGCCCGTCTCCTCCTCCCCGCCCAGGAAGGTTCTCGCGGCGAAGTATCCCCCCGTGCCCAGGGCCCCGGCCGCCACCGCGCACGCCGCGACGATCGCCGCCACGCGCCGGGGACTGCGCGGGGTCTTCTTTCGCCCGATCAGGGCCTCGAGGTCCTGTTCGTCCACCTTTGTGTCCTTGTCCATTGCTGCACCTCTCTTGCCAGGTTTTTTCCGGGGTCTGCGGCGCATGTCGCCGCCCAGGTTGTAGTATAGGGCATGCAGGTGGTGCGCAAATGAACGTTGCAAAAACCTTTCTTTTCTAAACTTTGAACACCGTGTACGCTGTGCGAAGGCCGGCGGGCTCCCGGGAAAACCCGCGCGCCAAAACGCAAGCGCGCCCCCCGCAGATGCGGGGGGCGCGTGTTTCGCTCACTCGGAGACGTGCAGGAGGCCCTGCTCAAACATGCGGGCGACGTGGTCGTCGTCCAGATCGTAGAAGACGGAGCGGCCCTCGCGCCGGGCGCGGACCAGGCGCGCCTGCCGCAGCACGCGCAGCTGGTGGGAGATGGCCGACTGCGTCATGCCCAGGGTCTCGGCGATGTCGCAGACGCACAGGCGCGTGTCGTGCAGGGCTTCCAGGATGCGGATGCGCGTCGGGTCGCCCAGGACCTTGAACAGGTCCGCCAGCGCCTCGACGGTCTCGGGGTTGGTCAGGGCCTGCCGGGCGGTGCGGATGGCGTCCTCGTGCAGCTCGACCTGCTCACAGCACAGGTCGTTGTCGTCCATGGCCGTCACGCTTTCGCCCCCTGTCCGTCCGCGCCCTTGCCCTCGGCCAGGAGGGCGCGGAGCTCTTCTTCCGTAAAGTCGTAGACCCGGTTGCAGAAGTGGCAGCTCACCTGGGCGCCGTGCTGCTCGTCGATCATGTCGCGCAGCTCCGCCTCGCCCATGGAGAGGAGCGCGCGCTCGATGCGCTCGCGGCTGCAATCGCAGGCAAAGCGGGGCGTGCGGGCCTCGAGCACCTCCTGCGCAAAGCCGGCCAGCGCCTCCTCCGCCAGCGCCTGCGCGCTGCCCGCGCGGCGCGCCATGCCCGAAACGGACGCAAGGTGCGGGGCCAGCGCCTCCAGGCGCTGGAGCGTCGCCTCCGGGCAGTCCGGGAAGGGCTGCACGAGCACGCCGCCCGCCCCGACCACGTGCCCGCCCTCGACCATGACGCCCAGCGAAAGGAGCGAGGGCGTCTGCTCGGAGGCGGTCAGGTAGAAGGCGATGTCCTCGGCGATCTCGCCGGAGACCAGGCGCGTCTGGCCCACATAGGGGTCGCGCAGGCCCAGGTCCTTGACGACCGTGACGCGGCCGTCCCGCCCGACCGCGCCGCCCACGTCCAGCTTGCCGTCCGGCCGCGGGGGCAGGTCCACCTGCGGGTTGTCGCAATAGCCCTTGACCACGCCGTCCGGCCGGGCGACGCACACGAGCGCGCCGATGGGGCCGCCGCCGCGGATGGTCACCGTCAGGGAATCGTCCGCGCCCTTGAGCATGGCCCCGAGCATGGCCGAGGCCGTCAGCGTCCGCCCGAGCGCGGCGCAGGCCGTGGGCGACAGGTCGTGCGTGCGGCGCGCCGCCTCGACCAGGTCCGTCGTGCAGGCGACCAGGGCGCGCGCCTGCCCGCCCTCCAGGGAAATGTGCAAAATCTGATCCATTCTCTGTCCTTTCCAAAAGCAAGTCGCGTTCCGGCCCGGTTCAGGCGGGCTTTCGCGCGACGAAGTGAATGCGCGCATCCTCGGGGCGCCAGGGCGCGTCCGTGAAGCCGGAGAGGGCGCGCGCCTCCACAAACCCGGTCTGCGCGAGCGCGTCGAGCAGCTCCGGGACCTCGTGCGCGCGCTGGAGGTGCTCCTCGTCAAAGCGGCGGTAGCGGCCGTCCGCCTCCCGCACAAAGAAGCAGAGGCTCATGCGCAGCGCGCGCCGCGCCTCCACCCATTCGTTCATCCAAAGGTAGGTGACGTCCTCGCGGTCCTCGCCGTACATCTGCCCGGCCATGCGCCGGAGCTTCTCCGGGCCGGAGATGTCAAAGGCGAAGGTGCCGCCGGGCCGCAGCGCCTCCAGGACGTGCGCAAAGCAGCGCTGCACGTCCCTTTCGCTCGTCAAATAGTTGACGCCGTCGCAGGCGCAGACCACGGCGTCCGCGCGGCGGGGCAGCGCAAAGTCGCGCATGTCCTGCACGGCGAACGCCGCCTGCACGCCGAAGCGGCGCGCCTTTTCCTGCGCGCGGGCGATCATCTCGGGGGAAAGGTCCGTGCCGGTGACGCGCGCGCCCTCGCGCGCCAGGCGCAGGCCGATTTCCCCGGTGCCGCAGCCCATGTCCGCGACGCGCTGCCCCGCGCTAAGGCCGATGAGCCGCGCGTAGTGCGCGGCCCAGGCCTCGTAGTCCACGTCGTCCATCAGCCGGTCATAGAGCGCGGCGAAGGCGCCATAGGCCGTCATTTGTCGTCCTCGTCGTCGGGGTCGATGTCCTCCCACTCGCCGTCGTCCTCGTCCTCCGGGTCGGGCTTGCGCAGGCCGCGGTTGACCTCCGCGCCCTCGATGCGGGAGTTGAAGAAGCGGTCAAAGGCCGCGTTCGTATAAGAGCAGTTGACAAAGGAGGCAAACGAATAGCCGATGAAAAAGTACCAGATGAGGAAGGGCATCCAGATGGCCGAGATGAGGATGGGCAAGGCCGTCAGGAACCCAAAGAGCACGGTCCAGGGCAGGCGGCCCAGCGCAAGGACCATGGAGTTGCGCAGGATCTGGGAGAGCTTGAGCTCATAGGTGACCATCATGGGCCAGACGTAGAGGTTCATCAGCGCAAAGACCACGCCCAGCATGATGAGCACCACCTGCATGAACAGGTACATGTAGCTGCCCGTGTTCTCGGACATGGAGGAGTAAAACGACAGGCCGAAGAAGAACAGGTAGAGGAACACGGCGTTGAGCGTGCTCATGGCCAGGCCCTGCTTCCAGTTCGCCTTCATCGCGCCGAGGAAGTCGCTCCAGAGCCAGACGTGCTCGTCGCGGGCGATGTTGCGGGTGATGTACTTCATGGCGGCCTTGGCCGGGCCCGTGATCAGGATGCAGGGCACCAGGCCCAGCAGGTACACCGAGAGGTACCCGTCCTGCACAAAGGCGGTATAGTTTTCCGTGCTCAGGTTCAGCAGCACCTGCATGTTCAGCCACGTCCACAGCCAGAACGGAATCCAGAACACGAAGTACATGAGGTTCAGCTTCAGCAGGTTCAACAGGTTCAGCTTGAGCATCTCAAAGAACAGCTCGAGGCGGTTCTTGGGCATCATGTCGGGCGTATAGTCCGGGCGGTTGCCCTTGCCCATGATGAATCCGGTAAACAGGCCCATCGCGTTCAATCCTCCTTGCCAAATGTCTCGATGATGCGGGTATACCAGCGGATGGCGGGCAGCAGCGCGCTCTCGTCAAAGTCGAAGCGGTCGCTGTGCAGGGGCGCGCGGCGCGCCTCGTCCCCCGTGCCGACAAAGGCATAGACGCCCGGCCGCGCCTCGGCAAAGAAGGAGAAGTCCTCCGCCGTCAGCAGCGGCTGCTGTTCCGCGTGCCGGTCGATCAGCGGCGTCACGCGGCGCACCAGGTCCGCGTCGTTGCAGACCGGCGGGTAATAGCAATGCTGGGCGAAGCCGACCTCGACCCCATAGACCGAGGACACGGCCCGCGCGATGCGCAGAAACTCCCCGGTGAGCCGCTCCTGCATCTGCGCGTCATAGGAGCGAAGGATGCCCTCGAGCAGGCCCTGCTCCGCGACGATGTTGCGCAGGTTGCCGGCCGACATGTGCCCGAACGTCAGCACCGCGGGAGACGTGGGCGGGACGGCGCGCGTCATGTAGGTTTGCAGCGCGACATACGTCTGCGCGACGGCGGCGGCGGCGTCCGCGCCCAGGTGCGGCATGGCCCCGTGCGCGCGCGTGCCGGAGAAGGTCAGGTCAAACTCGGTATTGGCCGCCATGACCCCGCCCGGCGAGAGCGCGATGACGCCCTTGTCCACCTGCGGCATGAGGTGGAAGCCGAACACGGCCTGGACGTGCGGGTTCTCCAGCGCGCCCTGTTCGATCATGCGGGCCGCGCCGCCGGTGGTCTCCTCCGCCGGCTGGAAGAGCAGCACGACGTCCACGAAAAGGCGCCCCTCGTCCCGCATGCGGGAGACGATCTGGGAGAGCGCCAGCAGGGTGGACATGTGCCCATCGTGCCCGCAGGCGTGCATCATGCCCTCGTGCTTAGAGGGATAGGGATAGATGCTATTCTCCTTTACGGGCAGTCCGTCGATATCCGAGCGGAAAGCGAGCGCCGGAGCGCCGGCCTTTCCGCTGCGGTAGACGAACTTCCAGCCGGTGCCGGCGAGCTTTTCCGCGGAATCGGGGTGGGTTTCGCGCACCGCGCGCTCGATATAGGCGCTGGTCTCCCACTCGGCATCTCCCATTTCGGGGATGGCGTGCAGGTCCCTGCGCCAATGGATGACATGTGTCAGCAGCTCCTCTTGCGTCATAGCGAACTCCTTGTGCTCCTTGCTTCCCCCGGAGGGAGGACAAAATCTGCAATCTATTATAGCATAGTCGCGACGAACCGACAACGCTGTGCGCCGAAATTTCCACGCTCCGCGCGCCGGAACGGGAACGCCCGCCGCCCGCCCCCACCGCCCGGGCCCCCGCGCCGGATGGCCGCGGAGCGGCCATCCGCTTCCCCCTCCCAGGGGGAAAGCGGGCAGATGCTTTGCATCTGCCCGGCGCGGGGGCCCTGACGCGGCGCGCGCGGGTCAGGGCGGCGGACCCGCCTTACGCCCCGGCGAGGAGCCAGCGCAGGCCCTCGAGCATGCGGCGCCCAGGCTCGGTGCCGTGGCCGCCGTCGAACCACTGCAAGTGGACGCGGTCCGCGCCGAGGCATTCGCCGAGGACGGCGTAGGCCTGGCGCACGCCCTCGCCCACGCGGGAAAAGCGCGGGGAGCGGACCTTCTCCTCCTTTTTGCCGAGGGAGAGGTAGACGCGGGCGCCCGGCGCGGGCGGGTTTTCCCGGAGAAAGTCCAGGAAGCCCTCGTACCAAAGGGAGGGCGAGAGCGCGCCGCACAGGCCGAAGGCGCGGCTTTTGCACAGGGCGTAGAGGGCCATGAGCCCGCCGAGGGAATAGCCGAAGACGGCGGCGTTCTCCGGGCCGGGAAGCAGGGGGAGGCTCCTCTCGAGCTCGGCCTTTGCCGCTTCCACCTGGCGCAGGCGGGCCTGGGCGCCGCCCGAAAACGTCTCGCCGGGGCGGATGCCGGGCTCGGGCCAGGGGGAAAAGTCCCGGTTCCAATCGAGCGGTTCGAGCGCGACGAGGGCGGCCGGGCGGAGGCTCTCCCGCTCGCGCCGGGGCAACCCCTCCAAGGCCTGGGCCAAGTCCAGCGCCTCCTGCGCGCTGCCGTTGAGGTAGACGGCGGCGACGCGCTCCCGCTCCGCGGCCGGGGGCAAATAGACCGTGGCCTCCGCGCCAGCGGCGGGCACGCGCACGATGCTTCCCCGCATGTTCCTCTCCCCTTTCCGTTTTCTCTAGCATGTATTGTCCATGGTACCACGTCCGGGCGGGGAACGAAAGCCCTTTGGCCAAAAAAGCGCAAAGACGCCCCCGCTGCGCGCGGCAGCGGGAACGCCTTTTGCGTGGTCTTTTCGCTAGAAACTACTCCTGCATCACCGATTCTGCGATGCTGTTGTCGATGATTTCCTCGAAGGGCGGGCGGGCGTCGAGCTCGCCGGCCTGTTCCATGATGTCCAGAAGGCGCGCATAGGCGTCCTCGGTCATGATGGGCGTGGAGGCAAAGGCGCCGATCTCGCGGTAGCGCAGGACGACCTTCTCCAGGGTGTCGACGGAGGCATCGCTGAAGGCGGGGGCGAGGGCCTCGGCCACGGTGCGGGCGTCGCTCTCCTCCACGAACTTCTGGGCGCGATAGACGGCGCGGAGGAACTTTTCGACCGTCTCGCGGTTCTCCTCGAGCATGTCGCCGGTGACCTGGTAGCAGGTATAGGGCACCTCGCCCGCCAGGGCGCCGACGGAGGCCAGCACATAGCCCTCGCCCTGCTGCTCGATTTCGGTGGCGGTGGGCTCAAAGAGCGTGGTATAGTCGCCCTCGCCGCCGATGAAGGCGCCGGCCATGAGGTTAAACTGGACGTCGGAGCGGACGTCCACGTCCACGCCGGGTTCCAGGCCCGCCTGGCGCAGCGCGTACTCGAGGGTCATCAGCGGAATGCCGCCGGCGCGGCCGCCGAGGATGGACGCGCCGCGCAGGTCCTCGAGGGTGAAGTCGTCGTTCGGCTCGCGGCCGACGATGAAGGCGCCGTCGCAGGTGGTCAGCTGGCCGACGACGCGGGTATAGTCCTCGCGGCCCTCGTTATAGACGTAGACGGAGCTTTCCGGGCCCATGAGGGCGATGTCCGCCTGGCCCGCGAGCAGCGCGGTCATGGCCTTGTCGGCGCCGCCGGCGTTGGTCAGCTCGACCTCCAGGCCCTCCTCTTCGAAGTAGCCCTTTTCCATGGCGATGTACTGGGCGGCGTAGAATACGGAGTGCGTCACCTCGTGCAGACGCACCTTTGTGAGTTCCCCGCCGCTGCAGCCCGTGAGCGTCAGCGCCAGGAGCGCCGCAACCAGCAGCGCAAGAATCGCCTTTTTCATGTCCCTGACATCCTCCTTGATCGGAAATTTCCCTGTATCCTATTCCGCGCCGTGAACAAATGTGAAAGGAATTGTGAACCGCCTTGAGATTGCCGCGCATTTGCCGTATAATGAAAGGCAGGAAGACTGCATTCTTTCTTGGGAGGTCTTTTTTATGAAAAAAGCGATTACGCCCGGCTTGATCCTGATCGTGGCCGGATTGTACTTCCTCGTCGACGCCCTGCCCGGCGTGGATCTGCCCGGCAGCGCCTTTTTCCTGGCGGTGGGCCTGGCGCTGCTCGTGGCGCGCCTGACCACGGGGCTGTGGGGGCTGAGCATTGCGGGCTTTGTCGTCTTCTGCCTGGGCGCGGGCTGGACGGCGCTGGCGCTGCTCAACGTGCCCGGCATGTACGGAATTGTGGCGACGCTCCTTTCGCTGGCGCTGGCGTTCCTGCTCATCCACATCTGCGAATTCCGCCGCATCGGGCACTGGCCGCTGATCCCGGCGCTGATCCTGCTGGTATTCGGCGTGTTCTTCTTCCTGGTGCTCACGCCGGAAATCAACGCGCTGCTGCGGCCCTACTACGGGCTGATCCTGCCCGTGGTGCTGATCGCGCTGGGCGTTTGGCTGCTGGTGCGCGGCATGCGCCGTGCGCGCCGCCCGCGCCCCACGGTTTCGCACGCACAGCCTGTGCCGCCCATTGCGCCGGAAGCGCCTGTGCAGGAGCCGGCTGCGGCCACGCCGGAGCAGGAGGCGGAAGCGGTTCTGGCCCATGCGGACGCGGCGGCAAGCGCGGAGGGCGAAGCGGCGGAAGCTGCGAAGGACGTTGCGGCGGAAGCCCCGGCCGCGGCATCTGACGACGAGGTCCCGACGGAGGCGGAAAGGAAGGACACGCTATGAAGGTGCAGATTCTGGGAACGGCTGCGGCCGAGGGCTGGCCGGCGCTGTTCTGCAACTGCGAGGCCTGCCGCAAGGCGCGCGCGCTCGGGGGACGAAACGTGCGCACGCGGGCGGGCACGATGATCGACGACCAACTGCTGATCGACTTTTCGGCGGACACCTACGGCAACGCGCTGCGGTTTGGGCTGGATCTCTCGCGCGTGCACACGCTGCTGGTGACGCATGACCACGAGGACCACCTCTACGCGGAGGATCTGGGCACGCGCTACACGTGGTTTGCGCACCTGGACGCGCAGGCGCCGGAGACGCTTTGGGTTTACGGCAACGACCGGGTGGGGGCGCAGGTCGCGCGGGGGACGTTCCCCTACGGCGGGCCGAACGGGCGCGTGGCGTTCCGCCGGATCGTGCCCTTCCGCACGGAGGAGGCGCCCGGCGGGCACCGGTTTACGGCGCTGATGGCGCTGCACGACCGCAGCCAGCAGTGCTACCTCTACCTGGTGGAGGATGCGGCCGGGAAGGCCTTCCTCTACGGGCACGACACGGGGCTGTTCCCGCAGGAGACGATGGACTTCCTTGCGGGGCGGCATCTGGACCTGGTGACGCTGGACTGCACGGACGGGCCGAACGCCGAGGGCACCAACCACATGGGCTTCCCGGACGATCGGGAGATGCAGCGGCGCCTGCAGGAGATCGGCTGCGTGGACGAGCGGACGAAGATGGTGCTGACGCACTTCTCCCAC
>JBMNOF010000167.1:0-2851 GCA_050942925.1 Candidatus Spyradocola sp. | reverse complement strand
GCCCTCCAGACCGCGGGAGAGGGCCGAGGCCTCCTCGGGCGTCAGGCGGAGCAGGATCTCCCGCACCATCTCGGCGTGGAAGGCCGCGTGCCGGGCGTCGGCCGCGCGGCCGCGCTCCGTCAGCTCCAGGCGCTTGACCCGGCGGTCGCGCTCGTCCTGCCGGCGCAGGAGGTAGCCCTTGCGCACGAGGAGATTCACCGCCGTCGTCAGCGTCCCGGCCGTCACGCGCAGGCGCTGCGCGACCTGCGCCGCGCTGTTGCGCCCCTCGCGGCAGGCCTGGGCCACCGCGTCGATCACGTGCAGCTCCGTCAGCGAAAGGTCGCCCGAGCCCCCCGCGGCCAGGCACTTTTCCTCGGTTTGCAGGATCTCGTCAAAGACCTCCACAAGAAAGGCGTTGATCGCCCTTGCGCTCTCGTCCATGGCCGACCCTCCCGGTTACTTTGAACTTCAAACAAGTATAGACGCTTTCGGGGCGTTTGTCCATGGGGGCGGGCGCGGTTTTTCCGGGATTTTACGCGGGCGCGGGCGGGAGGGCGGATATTTACACCGGTGCCGGTCTATGCTACACTGTTTTGCAAGGAAGGCCCTCCCGGCCGGGGAGTGCCAGGAAGGAGATGGGTTCTGCCATGACAAAAGACGAAACGACCGCCATCGCCTTGCGCGACGTCCAGGTCGCGGATGGATTCTTTTCCCGCTATGCCGATCTTGTGCGCGAGGAGGTGATTCCCTACCAGTGGGCGGCGCTCAACGACCGCATCCCCGGGGCGGAAAAGAGCGGCTGCATCCGCAATTTCCGCATCGCGGCGGGGCTGGAGACGGGCGAGTTCACGGGCATGGTCTTTCAGGACAGCGACCTGGGAAAGTGGCTGGAGGCCGTTGCCTACAGCCTGACCACGCACCCAGATCCCGCGCTAGAGCAGACCGCGGACGAGGTGATCGCGCTGGTGGAGGCCGCGCAGCGCGAGGACGGGTACCTGGACACCTATTTCATCGTCAAGGACCCCAAGAACCGCTGGAAGTGCCTGCGCGACTGCCACGAGCTCTACTGCGCCGGCCACCTGCTGGAGGGCGCCGTCGCCTATTGGCAGGCCACGGGCAAGGACCGGTTCCTGAACGTGATGCGCCGCTACGTCGACTACATCGCCACGGTCTTCGGGCCGGAGGAGGGCAAGCTGCACGGCTACCCCGGGCACGAGGAGATCGAGCTTGCGCTCTGTAAGCTCTATGACGTCACGGGCGAAAAGAAGTACCTCGACCTTGCCGCCTACTTCCTCAACGAGCGCGGACAGGACCCCAAGTACTTCGTCGAGGAACGTAAGACCCGCGGCGACGCCTTCCACTGGGAGGGCAACGACCAGCAGGGCATGGAGTACTTCCAGGCGCACGCGCCCGTGCGCGAGCAGACGGAGGCCGTCGGCCACGCCGTGCGCGCGGTCTACCTCTACAGCGGCATGGCAGATGTGGCCCTGCGCACCGGCGACGAGAGCCTGCTGGCGGCCTGCCGCCGCCTCTACCGCAGCATCGCCGACCGCCGCCTCTACGTCACCGGCGCCATCGGCTCGACCTACATCGGCGAGGCCTTCACCTTCGACTACGACCTGCCCAACGACACCGCCTACGCCGAGACCTGCGCCTCCGTCGGCCTGATCTTCTTCATGAAGCGCATGCTCGAGGCGGACGGCGCGGCGGAGTACGGCGACCTGATGGAGCGCGCCCTCTACAACACGGTGCTGGCCGGCATGGCCATGGACGGCAAGTCCTTCTTCTACGTCAACCCCCTGGAGGTCTTCCCCGAGGCGGACGAGAAGGACCCCAGCAAGCGCCACGTCAAGACCGTCCGGCAGAAGTGGTTCGCCTGCGCCTGCTGCCCGCCCAACGTCGCGCGCCTGCTCGCGGACATCGGCGCCTACATCTACCGCCGGAGCGGCAGCGCCGTCACCGCGGACCTGTTCATCGGCTCCACCCTCGACCTGCCCGGCGGCGCCAAGCTCGTGCAGACCTCCGAGGTGCCCTTCGGCGGGCGCGTGACCTTCACCCTGCACGGCAAGGCGGAGGGCTTCTCCCTGCGCGTGCGCTGCCCAGAGTGGGCCGAAAGCGTCACCTGCACCGCCCCCTGCCGGAAGGAGGGGGGCTACATCCAGATCCAGAAGGACTGGAAGGACGGCGACACCGTCGCCATCCTCTTTGGCATGGCGCCGCGCCGCGTCTACGCCAACCCCCTGGTCCGCCAGGACGCCGGCAAGGTCTGCGTGCAGCGCGGACCCCTCGTCTACTGCCTGGAGGAGGCCGACAACGGCCCGAACCTCCACCTGCTCCGCCTGCCCGTGGAGGCCCCCATCCAGGTCGTCCGCGGCGAGGGCGCCCTGTTTGGCATGGCGCTGCTGCGCGCGCCGGGCAAGCGCCTGGTCCCGCACGGCGAGAAGCTCTACGCCCTCACCCCCCAGGTCCGGGAGGAGGACGCGCGGCTCACCTTCGTGCCCTACTTCGCCTGGGGCAACCGCAAGCCGGGCGAGATGTCCGTCTTTGTGCGCGAGTAAGAGGAGGCACATCCGTGGAGAACATCTGGACCATCAAGATCTTTGGCATGAACATGATGCAGTTTACGTTCTACGTCGCCATCCTGCTGGCGGTGGCGTTGATCGCGCTGATCTTCATCAAGCGCCGCTGACGGCGCGGGCGCCCTGCCGCGCGGCGGGACGCCCCTTTTTTTGCGCGCGGCGCGCCGCAGGCCGGAAGATTGACAACGCTTTAACGATCTTCCAGGAAACAAAATACACCTTGATTCCTCCCTTTTTTTATATTAAAATAGGATAGCAGGGCAAAACCTGTTTCAACAAAGCGAATTGCGGGG
>JBMNOF010000166.1:0-2871 GCA_050942925.1 Candidatus Spyradocola sp. | reverse complement strand
GCGAGTTGTGCGCGGGGGGTGTCCGTCCGGGGCCCGCCGCTGGGCTCTCCCGCGCGCGCAAGACGCGCGCATGGGGGAAGCGGGGTCCCTATTCTTTCCCGCCGCGCAGATTGTGCGCAAGGGGTTTGTCCGTCCGGGGGGCCTGCCGCTGGGCTCTCCCGCGCGCGCGCGATACGCGTGCACAGGAGATGCAGGGTCAGTGTCCCTATTCTTTCCCGCCGCGCGAGTTGTGCGCGGGGGGTGTCCGTCCGGGGCCCGCCGCTGGGCTCTCCCGCGCGCGCAAGACGCGCGCATGGGGGAAGCGGGGTCCCTATTCTTTCCTGCCGAACAGATTGTGCGCACGGGGTTTGTCCGTCCGGGGGGCCTGCCGCTGGGCTCTCCCGCGCGCGCGATACGCGTGCACAGGGGGTCTGAACGTGGCCTCGGACCCGCTGATGAGGGGCTCTCCCGCGCGCGCGATACGCGTGCACAGGAGATGCAGGGTCAGTGTCCCTATTCTTTCCCGCCGAACAGATTGTGCGCACGGGGTTTGTCCGTCCGGGAGCTTGCCGCTGGGCTTCCCCGCCGTATCTCACGCCGATGCGCCGCTGGGATCTTCCGCCGCGGGCTCCTCCGGGTTCGGCTCCCCGGCCGGCGCCTCTGCCGCCTCGGGGGCCGAACCGTCGGGGCAGTCCGCAGCTGCCGCCTCGGGCGCCGGACCGTCGGGGCAGTCCGCCGCCTGCGCCGCCGCGCCCGCCAGGGGCTCGGCCAGGATCACGCGCGAAGCCGCATAGCCCTCGCGCCGCAGCGCCTCGGCAACGCCCGCCGTTCCGCCGCGCGCCGCGAACACCGCCGTCCCCGCGGGGACCGCGTCCACCGCGAGCGCCGCGCGGACGCTCGGCCCGGCGAGCCGCGCGCAGAGCGCGCACAGGGGCTCGACCGCGCCGTCCCGCGCCGCGGCCGTCAGCAGGATGTGCGCGCCCTTGAGCTTGTCGTGCAGAAGGCGCACGTCCGCAAAGTCGCGCAGCACGCGCTCCAGCGCGCCCTCGGTCGCCTCCCCCGCGTAGGGGAAGGAGAGCAGCCCCGCGACCTCCGCCCCGTACCGCTCCTCCATCTGCGCGCGCAGCGCCGAAAGGATCGCCGCCTCCGCGCCCTGCGCGTCCGCCGCGCTCGCAAACGCGCCCGCGCTCACCCGGATGCACGCCGCATCCGCCGCCTGCGCAACGGCCTCGACCGCCTGCGGCGCGTCCACAAACGCCACGACCCCTTCCCGCTCCACCAGGCGGACCGGGTCCTCGCCCGCCTCCGCCTCCACGGCCGCGGGAAAGGCCAGCGCCCAGTCCTCGCAGAAGGCCGCGCCCTCCGCTTCGCCCGTCACGCGCGCGGTCCCCTCCGCCTCCGCGTAGGGGAAGGCCAGCGCCGTCTCCTCGTCCGGGCGCAGCGCGTCCACCGCCGCCCGGCTCCCGCCGAGCTCCACCGCGACCGGCCCGGCCGCGCCCTCCGCCTCCAGCACCGCGTAGTCCTGCCCCAGCACGCGCACCCGGCAGAGCGCGCGCAGGCTCACCTTCGCGCCGCTCTCCTCCTGCAATTTCTCCTGCGCATCCAGGATCGCGGGCAGAAGGAACGCGACCGCCGGGCGGAGGGGATGGCGCAAGATCTCCTCCCGGGCGCGCAGCAGGGCCGGGGCCGAGGGCGTCCGAACCGCCTGCAGCGCGGCCGCCCATTCGGGGTGTTTGCCCTCGGGGTCGGCCTGGGCGAGGCCCTCGTCCGTCAGGGGCAGGGCGGCCCAGTCCGTGCGCGCCCGCTCCTCGGCGACGAGGGGCTGCCAGGCCGCGCGGAGCTCCTGGGCGGTCTCGGGCACGCAGCCAAAGCGCCGCAGCAGCTCCGCGCGCAGCGTCACCAACCCCTCGCCCTGGCAGAGGATGCCGCACAGGCGGCCCATGGCGCCGTCCGCGGCGGCGTAGAGCCGCGTCAGCGCGTCGAACATGGCCACCCCGCTGTAGCCGGCTTGGCCAAGGAAGCCCGCCAGGTCCTCCCCGGCGTCCTCGCGCGCAAAGCGGCGCAGGTAGGCCAGCATCGCCTCGTCGCGCTTCTCGCGGCGGGCGTCGCTGAGCGCCGCGCACTCGAGCAGCAGGTCCTGCGCGCTCTGCTCGTCGCCCTCGCGCGCCGCCTCCTCGGCCCGCAGCAGCAGGTGCCCGCGCAGCGCGTCCTCCTCGCCGCCCCAGGCGCGCAGGTAGGCCGCGCAGTAGGCGTCCAGCGGCGCGGCCTTGCCCGCCGGCGCGGTCTCCGCGGCAGGCTCCGCCTTCGCGCCGGTCTCCGCGTCCGCGGCGGGCTCCGCCTCCCCGGCCGCTTCGCCGGGCTTTGCCTCGTCCGGGACGGGCTTGCCGCCCTTCTGCGGCCAGGATACGCGCCCCGCGGCCAGCTTTCCCGTGGGCAGGCGCTTGATGGAGAAGGTGACCAGCGTCTCCTCGATGTCCAGGGCCGAGCGCGCGTTGAGGAAGTCGAGCAGGCTCTTCTGCATCACGTCGCCGGAGCGGAAGTAGAAGCGCTCGCCGTCCTCCGCGCGCAGGCGGCCGAAGAACTTGTCCGGGTTGTAGAACAGCAGCGCGCCCGTGTGCACGGCGTCCTCCATGACGGTGCCGTCGGTGAAGGTGACGCGCGCCTGGGGGTTGCGGTCGTCGCCCGCCGCCGGCGCGGGCGCGGGCTGGGCGGCCGGAGCCGGCTCGTCAAAGCGCGGGGGCACGAGGTTCCCGCCGTCGTGCAGCGCCGCGATCTCGCGCAGGCGGCCGTAGCGCAGGCCCTTCTCGTCCCGCGTCACGGTAAAGGCCACCTTGATGCCGCAGGTGTTCTCCGAGCGGCGGATCTCCTGCCAGAGCGCGTCGCTGGCGATGT
>JBMNOF010000165.1:0-2873 GCA_050942925.1 Candidatus Spyradocola sp. | reverse complement strand
GCAGACGGTCTACGTCGTCCACCTGTCGGGCGGCGCCACCAGCGTCAGCTCCCTGCCCTATTCGGTGGAGGACGTGCTCTGCCGGCTCAACAACAACCGCGTTCTGCTCTCGGGCGCGGGCCAGGTCTACCTGGTCCAGCTCCCCTGAGGAACAGGAGGATACCGCCTTGCAGTTCAATATCATCGACTATGCGATTCTCGCCTTTTTCGCGCTCTCGCTCCTGGTCGGGCTCTACCGCGGCGCAGTCGCCACGGCGCTCAACCTCGTGGCCGTGGGCGTGGCGCTCCTGGTGAGCCGGCTCTGCTACCCCCTCGTCTCCGACTGGATCGCCGGACACGAGACGTGGATGAACTACCTCGTCTACTTCTCGGAGGGCTCCTCCCACATCACGACGGAGATGATGGAGCTGGCCCGCACGGACATCGCGACCCTCTCCCAGGACCAGATCCTGCAGGTGATCGCCTCGGCGAACTTCACCCCGCCCTTTGACGCCTATCTGGAGTCCAACGCCCTCGGCCTGGTCTACGCCGGAAGCTACAATACGCTCTTTGACTACTTCAACCAGACCGTTGCGGACGCTTCGCTCAACACCATCTCCTTTGTGCTGCTGTTCTTCTTCACGTATGTCGTGGCCTCCCTGCTCGTCACGCTCGTCAACCGCGTGTTCAACTTCCCGGTCCTGCGCGCGCTGGACGGGATCGCGGGCGGCGTGCTGGGCATCGGGCGCGGGTTCGTGCTGATGATGGTGCTCGTGACGCTGGTCCCCCTGGCCGTCAACATGCTGCAGATCGACTTGATCACGGACATGGTCAACCAGTCCCGGTTGCTCCGCTTCTTCTATCCGGACAACTGGTTCTTTGGCTGGATTCGCTCCGTTCTGTAGGACAAAAAACGCGGCGCGAACACTTCGCCGGCGTCGGGAAGTGTTCGCGCCGCTTTGCGCGCGGGCGGGAAAGGAGAAGGCGCATGCGCTATACCGTCACTTGGCAGAGGCGAAAGACCATCGGCCTGTTTGTTGGCGCGGACGGCGTCGTGCAGGTCCGCGCGCCCATCGGCTGCCCGCGGGCGCGGATCGAGGCGGCCCTGGAGAAAAACGCCGCCTGGCTCCGCGCCCGCTTGGACGCCGTCGCGCGCTCCGGCGCCGCGCAAAGCGCGCGGCCTGCCGCCCTGCCCTTCCTGGGCCGGGACCTGCCCGTGCGCCTCGCGCCGGACGGCCGGCCGCGCTGGACGCCCGAGGCCGTCCTCCTGCCCGCGGGCACGCTCGCCGCGCTCCTGCCGCAGATCGCCGCCCTCTATGCCCAGGCCGCCCGGGACTATTTGCCCGGCCGCGTCGCGCGCTGGGCGGGCGCATTCGGCGCGCAGCCCAAGGGCGTGCGCATCACCGGCGCGGCAAAGCGCTGGGGCAGCTGCTCGAGAGCGGGCGGGATCAACTTCTCCTGGCGGCTGATGGCCGCAAGCCCCGCCGCCGTGGACGCCGTGGTCATCCATGAGCTGACGCATCTGGAGCACTTTGACCACTCGCCCGCGTTTCATCGCCTCGTCCGCGCCCGAACGCCGGATTTCGACGATTGCGAGGCCGAGCTCAAAGCCCTCGCGGCGCGCCTGGAGGCGCTGGGACTCCGCAGCGCCTAGAGCGAGAGAAAATCGTATTCCTTCAGGTGCTCGGTCAGCAGGCAGAGGAATTCGCGGTGCACCGGGTCCTGCCAGAGCACGCGCATGGCATCCTTGACCGCCGCGACAAAGTCCGGCGAGAGCCCCGAAATCCCCGAGTCGTACAGCGGGCAGAGCGGGCGCGCGCGCACGTCCATGCGCAGCGTGAGCTTCTCGCCCTTGACAAAGGGCACGAGCGGGAAGATCCGGCACGCTAGGGGCCGCATGGGCCGCGGGCACGGCAGGTGACAGGTCAGCAGGGGCACCGGCTCCCCCGCAAAGAGCAGGTGCGAGGGCAGAAGCTCCATCCACGCGCCCTGCCGCGCGTAGAGGGACGCCTCCTCCGGAAAGAGGAGCATCCCCGCGACCTCCGCCGCATCCGGGCTGTCCTTGCAGCATGCCGCCCCGCACAGCAGGCCGCAGTCCGTGGGCAGGGGCGTCACGTCCGAAAGCCGCTCGCGCGCGGCAAGCAGCGCCTCTCTTGTGGTCATGTGCATCGCCTCCGAAAATCAAGAAAATTAAATCCTGTCGGGAAGGGGAGATGGGAAAATGGGCGAAAACGAGTTCTATCTGGGGGACGCCCGGCAGGGCCTGCGCCGCCTTGCCCAGCAGGGCCGGCGCGTGCAGCTCTGCTATCTCGACCCGCCCTTTTTGACCGGGCGGGACTTTGGCGCGTACTGCGACCGCTTTCCCTCCGACGAGGACTATTATGCCATGATGCGCGAGGTCCTGCAAGGCGTCTATGCGGTTCTGGACGAGAAGGGCAGCCTCTTTTTGCACATCGATTGGCGCACCCATGCGCGCCTGCGCCTCCAGCTGGAGGAGATCTTCGGGCCGCAGGGCTTCCGGAACGAGATCGTCTGGTGCTACCAGAGCGGCGGCTGCGCCCGGACGCACTTCTCCCGCAAGCACGACACTCTCCTGTTCTTCGCCAAGTCCCCCGGCGCCTACTTCGACGCGATGCAGGACCCTATGCCCCGCGCGGCCGCCCGCAGCAACCACATGAAGCGCGGCGTCGACGAGGACGGCCGCGCCTACAGCGCCATTCGTTCCGGCGGCCGCCTGTACCGCTATTACGACGACGAGGGCGTTCCCGCTAGCGATGTCTGGACCGACATCCCGCACCTCCACCAGCGCGACCCGGAGCGCACCGGCTACCCCACGCAGAAACCGCTGCGCTTGCTCGAGCGCATCGTGCGCTGCGCCAGCCGGCCGGGTGACA
>JBMNOF010000004.1:0-71006 GCA_050942925.1 Candidatus Spyradocola sp. | reverse complement strand
AGGCCGCCAGAATCCCCAGCGCAATCGGGAGGTCATACCACGGCCCCTCCTTCTTGATGTCCGCCGGCGCCAGGTTGATCGTGATCTGCGCCACGGGGAAGGAAAAGCCGCTGTTGCGCATAGCCGTGCGCACGCGTTCCCGCGACTCGCGCACGGCGGCGTCCGGCAGGCCCACGACGTCCACCATGGGCAGCCCGTCGCGCACATCTACCTCCACGCGCATGGGATAGCCGTCGATCCCCTGCCGTCCGCAGCTCGTGACCGTCGATAGCACGTTCCTTCCCCCTCTCCTTTCAGCCGGCGCTTATCTCTGTGCCGCCGCTCCCCGAAAGACCAGAAGCTTGTTGCCCACGAAGTTGACTGCCATGGACCCCACGACCGAAACGGCCTTTCCGATGTAGCGGTTCCACTGCAGCCGCTCCTGCGTAAGGACCAGAATTCCCGTCGAAACCGCCAGGGCGAGCAGATTCACCAGCAGGAAGCACGCGAGCTGCCTGTGCGTCATCGGTTCCCTCTGGGCAAAGGTCCACCGCTTGTTCAGGACCAGGCTGTTGCACAAACCCAAGCCATAGCCGATGATCTGCGCCAAAACGTAGTTCTCTTCGAAGAACGGAATGAAGAGCAAGACCGTGTAGGAAAGGTAATCCACGAGCGTGTTGAGCACGCCCACCAAGCCAAACTTCACGGCTTGCACAATTAGCGCCTTGAGTTTCTCCATTTCCCAGGTTTCCTCCCACTCAATACAGCGTCCACGAGGGCAGCCAATTCAGGAGCGACGCGTGCAGCTCGGTCATGGGCACGCCCGTGAGCACCGGGTAGAACAGCGCAAACAATGCCAGCACCACGCCCATGAACGCGAACATGGCCGGCTTTGCCCAGCGCTTTTTGTCGTAAAGGTCTTCAAAGAACAGCACCGTGCAAAGGACGATGAAGGGCACGGACGCAAAGTAGTGGTAGACGAACGTCACCCGCGGCACGAGCACCCAGGGCAGGTAGTTGGCGCAGAACCCGATGAGCAGCCACCAAAGGCGCGGATCGCGCTTCCCGTAGCCCTTGACCGCGCGCACCGCCACCCAGATCAGGCACGCAAGGCCCACCCACCAAACCGCCGGGCTCCCCAGCGCCGAGATGGACGAAACCCAGCCCGCAGGCATGGAGTCCGACACGTAGTACCAGATGTCGCGAATGTCCAAGGGCCACTGCCACCACGGAGATTCGAAGGGATGGCTGTCAAACACGCCCTTGTGGTAGTTGAACATGTGGAGCTGGTAGTTCCAGACCTCCTTCAGGCCGTGATTCGGCTCGTCGATGCGCAGGAACTGGTAGTAGGAGCCGATGTAGATGGCCAGCGGCACGATTCCGAAGAAGAACACGCAGGCAAGAAGGGTCTTTACCGCCTTGCCCCGGAACACCTTTACGACGTGCTCGCACGTTTCCCGGCGCTCCGCGGAAAGATTCCCCTGCGCAAGGTCTCGCTTGGCCGCAAGATACTCCCGGACGCGGGTCGCAAAGATCCAGAAGAACAGCACGGCAAGGCCTGCCGCCGCGTAGATGCCGATCCACTTGCTGGCCATGCCCAGACCCATGAAGAATCCCGAAAGCGCTAGCGGCACAAACGTCTTCCATAGCTTGTCGTGGTAGAAGCTCATGTAGGCATAGCGCAGCAGGAAGGCAAAGCTCAGGATGATGAACAGCACCGGGTAGGAGTCGATGGTCCCCAGCCTTGTCTGCACCAGGTGCATGAAGTCGAACGTCATCAGGAACGTCCCGAAGAAGGCGAACAGGGGCCTGCGGAACAGCGTCTTGCACAACAAGTACATGGCCGGCACCATGAGCACGCCCGCCAGCGTTCCGGCAAAGCGCCAGCCAAAGGGCGTCATGCCAAAGAGCGCGATGGACCAGGAGATGAACACCTTGCCGAGCGGCGGATGCGTGTTCTCATACCACTCCATGTTGTGCAGCTGCTCGTAGGCCGTCCGGCCGTGGTAGACTTCGTCAAAGTACATGCTGTTCATGTACGAAATCTCTGCCGGCACAATGTCCTGCTCGTCGGTCAGCTCCGGAGCCGTGCAGGAAGCGATGGGCAGAATCTCCCCGTCCTGGCCAAAGAGCGCCACCTCAAAGAGCTTGATCGAATCCTTCGTCACCGTCAGGCGCACATAGCGCGCGTCCTCCTCCAGCGCGACGGAGTGCCACTTGAACATGTCGTGCACGCCCACGCTCTGTTCCACTGCGCCGGACCAGTTCACACCATCGTCGCTGAACTCCACCCGGAAATCGCCATAGGGGATTTCCCCGTAGTAGCGGAACTCCGAAATCTGCTGCTCCTGCCCGAGGTCCACAACGGCGCTATCTCCCGCTTCCCCGGACCAGAGCGTCTGCGGGGCCGTCATGTCCCCCAACTGATAGAAGGCCAGGCACGCGTAGACCAGCGTCAGTGCGCCCATCAGCAGAAAATCCACGCGCCCCATGCGCAGCGAGGCGCGATCCCCCGTGCGCGAACTATCCGGCAGGCGCGGCCCCATCACCTGGCGCTTGCAGGCCGGGAGCTCCTGATCCACGTCCAGACGCTTTCCTCTGAAGCACAGATCCACTCCCACAGCGATCAGGCAGGCGAATAGGGCGAGATTGACCAGGGCAATCCCCGTGCCGAACGCCTGGTTTTCCGCAAGAACGTGCTCGTTCTGCAGGACGATGTAGATGTTGATGGCATTGGTCGCCGAAAGCCCGCCAAAGATCCAGAACAGCCTCCTGTCCCCGTACAGCACGGCCGACAGCAGCACCAGCGCCAGCGCCGGGAACATGTACCTTTCGTGCATCCGCACGCCCAGACAGAACACACCCACCAGCATCAGCGCCGTGCAGAGGGGAATCGCGCGCCGGTCACGGCTCTTCAGGTAGAACGCAATGCCCAGCGCCACGCTTGCCACCATGCCGATGGTTCCCCATGCCGCATAGGGTAGGCCGAGGAAGGCAACGTCCTGGCTCACCCAGTTCGCCCCCAGGGCAAAGAACAGGTTCAGCCCGTTCACCGAGGCGTAGGGGTACGAGGACAGCGTGGAGAAGTATTTCTCCAGAAGGAACAGCGGCCCCTCATGCAGCAGGAAGGGGAGCGAAATTGCCACGATCACACCCAGGCACACCGCGATGCCGGCCGCCAGGCGCTTGAGGCCGCGCTTGGGGTCCTCTAGGATTTCAGAAATGTAGCCGAACAGGACGATCGTGCCCAGCATCAGCGCCTGGGGCTTCACGGTCACCGCAACGCCATAGAGGATCGCCGCGCGCAGGGGCTTTTTCTGCAAAAATGCGTCCACCACGAGCAAAATCAGCACGACCAGCACCGCATCCATCTGCCCCCACATGGCGCTGTCCAGGATCGCGGCGGGCATGACCGCATAGGCCGCCCCTGCGAGGAGCGCCCACTTGGGCTTTCCGTAGCGCAGGGCGATGCGGTAGATCCCATATGCCGCCGCAAGATCACAGGCAATGGCCGGCAGCTTGAGCAGCACAAGATAGGGTGCAGAGCTGGGCACAAGGCCAAGCGCGTTGGCAAGGAGCGCCTGCAGACCCAGCACGTAGAGATAGCCGGGCGGATAGTCGCAGAAACCCTGTGCGTAAAAATCCGCCGGACCCACCTGCACGAGGGTCTGTCCCCAGCTGGTAAAGCAGTTGATGTCCACTTCATACCCGGGGTTCACCGCCGCGAGGAACAGCCGGACCACGCCAGCGACCACGAGAAGGACGCCAAACACGCGCGATGCGCGGATGCGCTCGACCTCCACGCCCCGCAGGCGGTAGACAAAGGCGCACAGCAGCACCACGAACATCGCCGCGACAAACGACTGCGTCGGAATCCAGTCTGCGCCCTCTTTCTCCTCCGAGGAAGCGCTCACCGGTGCGTCCTGAAGGCTCTGCACCTCCACGCCTGCAGGGACCTCGTCCACCGCTTCCACTTGGACGTCGTCAAACCAGGCCGAGCCCACGTTTTCCTCGCCATAGAAGCCCACGCGCAGGGCAACGGTGATCTCTCCCTGGAAGAGTCCGGTCTTCCCGTAGAGATCCACCGTCACCCATTCGCCATTCGTATCCGCATAGGCTTGGGAGACCGCCAGGCTTCCGGAAACCGAGAGGTTGCCGCCGGTTCGCTCCGGATCGCACCCCTCCGCCTTCATTCGCGCGGAGATGTGGTAGGTCGTGTTTCCACGGACGGAGATCGTCTGCTCCAACCGCGCGTCGTTGTCGGAAAAGTTTTGTAAGCGCACGCAGCGGTTTCCGTCCACTTCTTCCGTCCAATACGTGGAAACCGTTTCGTCCACCGTCCAGGCCGCATAGGTCCACCCCACGGGCAGACCGCTTTCGTCCCACTGGGAGAAGTCCCCGTTTTGCACCAGGTTCTGCGCCG
The DNA here is from genome assembly GCA_050942925.1 of Candidatus Spyradocola sp. Taxonomy (GTDB): domain Bacteria; phylum Bacillota; class Clostridia; order Christensenellales; family UBA1750; genus Spyradocola. Next base: position 66,604 of record JBMNOF010000004.1, on the reverse strand, counting down.
CCTGCGCGCCCAGCGGCAGCGCGAGCAACAGCACGAGCAGCAGGCCGCAGATCCAGATCTTTCCTCTCATGGTTCCATCCTCGTCATATAAAATATCTTCCGCGCGCCAGGGGAAAGGCGTCCTCGATGTGCCGGATGTCCATCTGCGTTCCATCGAATCCCACCGATACCACGTCAAAGCGCGCGGCACGCCCAAGAAGGCCGTGCTTCGCCATATAAACGACGGCTGCGCGCGAAATGCGCCGCTGTTTTGCCACATCCACCGCAAAAGGCGCCTGATGCAGGTCCAGCCGCAGCTTGACCTCGACAAAGACCAACGTTTCGCCGTCGCGCATGAGCAAGTCGATCTCGTCCCGGCCGACGCGCAGGTTCGCCTCGACAAAGCAGAGACCCTTTCCCTCCAGATAGGCGCGCGCCGCGCGCTCCCCCATTGTGCCGCGGTCTTTGGACGCACTCATCGCGGCAAAAAGGCGGAGCGGATGAAGAGTTTCCTGTGCGCCGGGCAGGGGCCGAATGTGTGCAGGGCTTCATAGTGTGCCTGCGTGCCATAGCCCTTGTGCTGTGCAAACCCATACTGGGGGTACTGCGCATCCAGTTCCCGCATCATCCCGTCTCGCACGACCTTGGCGACGATGGACGCCGCAGCAATGGAATAGCTGACCGCGTCCCCGTGGACAATGCCCTCCTGCGGCATGGAAACATCCAGATCCTGCTCCGCGTCGACAAAGATTCGGGCAGGGTTCGCCTGCTCGATGGCGCGCTTCATGGCAAGGCGCGCCGCCTGTTTGATGTTCAGCCGGTCGATTTCCTCCACCGAGGCGACGCCCACGCCCACCGAGACCGCCGTGCGCAGAATCTCCTGGCAAAGGGTTTCCCGCTTTTTCTCGGCGACCTTTTTGCTGTCGTTGACGTCCAGAAGCAAGGGCTCCGGCGGCATGACGACGCAGGCCGCGACGACCGGCCCGGCCAAAGGCCCGCGCCCCGCTTCATCCACGCCGCCCACCAGCGCGCCCGCTTCCCAGATGGGGCGCTCGCGCTCAGTCATGCGCACGATTCGCTCCTGCTTAGTCTCCCTGGTTTTGGGCATGCGCATCCTCCTTTTGGGCAGGTTCCGGCGGAAGATCCAGCGTGAGCCGGCCCATCTTGCCGCTGCGGAACTCATCCAGGATCAATCCCGCCGCGCGCTCGGTGTCCGGCCGCGCGCCGGGAAGAATCCATCCGCGGCCGCGGCAGGCCTCGGTCAGCAGCTCCGCGCCGCTCTTTTCGGCCGCCATGTCGATCTTTAGGCGCGCCTTGGCGCCATCGGGCGCGTTGTCGCGCAGGTATTCCAGCAGCTGCGCGCTCAGCGTCTCGTTGTCCATGATCTCTCCTCGGATGGAGCCGAGGAACGCCAGGCGGCGAGCGGCTTCCTTGTCCTCAAACTTGGGCCAGAGCATGCCGGGGGTGTCGAGAAACTCCAGGTACGGCCCCACGACGATCCATTGCTTGCCGCGGGTGACGCCGGGGCGGTTGCCGGCCTTGGCCGCCGCGGTTCCGCGCAGGCGATTGATGAACGTGGACTTCCCCACGTTGGGGATGCCCACGATCATGGCGCGCACGGTCTTGTTGACGCCCTTGGCCTTCATGCGCTCGACGACGGGTCTGGCTGCACGCTCGACGAGGGAGACGGCTTCCTTGACGCCCTTTCCGGCGTTGGCCGAAAAGGAAATTGCGTCCCATCCGCGCTCCCGGTAGGCGCGAATCCAGGCCCGGGTTTTCTCGGGATCGGCCAGGTCCGCCTTGTTGAGCACGACCACGCGCGGCTTTGTTCCGAACAGGTCGTCAAAGTCCGGGTTGCGCGTGGAAGCCGGCGCGCGGGCATCGACCATTTCGATGACCACATCCACGAGTTTTACGCTTTCCGCGAGCATTCGGCGCGCCTTGGCCATGTGTCCGGGGTACCACTGTATATCCAAATTTCTTTCCTCCATGGCTGTTTTTCCCTACTACTATAACACCGAGTTCCCATCTTTCGCAAGGCTTGCGGCAAAAAAGACCGCGCCTCGTCTTGAGCGGGGTGCGGTCTTTTTTGTGCAGAAGGCCGCACCCGAATCGGATGCGGCCTTTTTGCTTCCCTTACTTGGAGCTGTCCTTGACCTTGGCGGCCTTGCCGAAGCGGTCGCGCAGGTAGTACAGCTTGGCGCGGCGAACCTTGCCGCGACGGACGACCGTAATGCTGTCCACGCGCGGGCTGTGGATGGGGAACGTGCGCTCAACGCCGATGCCGTAGGAAACGCGGCGGACCGTGAAGGTCTCGCGGCAGGAACCATTGCGGCGGGCGATGACGGTGCCCTCAAAGGCCTGCAGACGCTCGCGGTTGCCCTCGACGACCTTGACCTGAACGCGGACGGTGTCGCCGATGGAGAACTTGGGAATGTCGGTACGGAGCTGCTCCATTTCGATGGCGCGGATGATTTCGTTCATTGTGGTTTCTCCTTCCCTGTGTAGACGTTCATGCTCTTGCCGGATCGCGCAAACGCTGCGCGGCGGTCGAAACAGCAGCGGACCGTCCCATTGATGGTCAACGGATGGTATTATACCATTAAAAGCGGCAAAAATCAAGCAAATTCAAGGATTCTCCGGTAAATTTTGTGCGTTTTCCTCCTGCGAAGGACGCTTCTTTTTCCGGCGCGGGCGCTTGGGCGGCGCCTCCTCCCAACCGAGGTAGATGCGGTCCTTCTGCGTAAGCGGCGCGGTTTGCAGGAGCTCGGGCCGGCGTTCGCGGGTGATGTCCAGGCTTCTTTCGCGCCGCCAGGCGCGGATGTTAGCGTCGTGCCCGGAGAGCAGCACCTCCGGCACCGCCCTTCCCTCGTAGACGGCGGGCCGGGTGTACTGCGGGTACTCCAAAAGGCCCTCGGAAAAGCTTTCCTCCTCGGCGGATTCGTCGCTGCCCAGGACCCCGGGAATGTGCCGGGAAAGGCAGTCGATCACGACCATCGCCGCGAGTTCCCCGCCGGTCAGGACATAGTCGCCGATGGAGATTTCCTCGTCAATCCATTCGTCTATGACGCGCTGGTCCACGCCCTCGTAGTGGCCGCAGAGGAAGATGAGGTTCTCCTCCTGCGCCAGCTCCCGCGCGCGCTGCTGGGTCAGCGTCTTCCCCCGCGGCGAAAGCAGGATGCGGCGCGCCGGGAAATTCTCCGTTGCGGCGCGGAAGCAGTCGTAGACGGGCTGCGGAGTCATCACCATGCCCGCTCCCCCGCCGTACGGGTAGTCGTCGCAGCGGCGATGCTTGTTCTTGGTGTAGTCGCGGATGTTGATGGCTTCGATGGACAGGATGCCGCGCTCCATCGCGCGGCCCGTGATGCTGGCGCCGAGCACCGGCAGAAACATATCGGGAAAGAGCGTCAGGATCTTAATCCGCATCGTCCACCACCGCGATCTCGCTGAGGACCTGGCTGTCTAGCTCCATGCAGCCGCCCTCCACGTCCACGCTGCGCAAGACGCGCTTGAGCGCCGGGAAGCGGAAGGTCTTGCTCCCCGCGACTTCATAGACGTCGTTCCCGCCCGCCTGCAGGACGTCCGTCAGCGTGCCGAGCTCCTTCCCCGCTTCGTCCACGACCCGCATCCCAATCAGATCCGCGATGTAGTAGCGGCCCTCGGGCAGGGGCGCCGCCTCCGCGCGGGCGACATAGAGTTCCCGGCCGCGCAGGCCCTCGGCCGCGTCGCGGTCCTCGACGCCGGCAAGCAGGAGGTAGGCAAAGCCCTCCCGCGTGCGGGCGGCGAGCACCTCGCGCGCCTCCTCCCCTTTTTCGTCCAGGAACACGCGTGCAAGGTCGCAAAACCGCTCCGGGTCGTCCGTCGCCGGGAGGACCTTGACCTCTCCGCGCACACCCTGGGGCTTGATTACCTGGCCGATCATCAGATAGTCCTTCACTGCCAAACCTCCTCCTGCGAAAGCAAAGGGGAGCATTCGCCGAGGCGAACGCTCCCCCAACGGGTTACACGATTTCCACAAGCACGTTCTGACCGCTCTTCAGGCTTGCAGCCTTGACCACGGCCCGAATCGCCTTGGCGATGCGGCCCTGCTTGCCGATGACCTTTCCCATGTCCTCCGGAGCAACGTGAAGCTCCAGAATGAGCGCCTGGTCACCGGGCACCTCCCGAACCTCCACGAGGTCGGGATGGTCCACCAGACAGCACGCAATGTACTTGACCAACTCTGCCATGACTGCGCCCTCCTTCCAGTGCCGGAGCGTTGCGGGGGAAAAGCGCCTTATTCGATCGCGCCGCCCTTGCGAAGAACCGTCTTGACCGTCTGGGTGGGCTGCGCACCCACGCTCAGCCAATACTTGGCGCGCTCCACATCCAGGGTGATGGCCTTGTCGTCCTTGACGGGGTTGTAGGTGCCGATCTCCTCGATGAAGCGACCGTCACGGGGCGTGCGGCTGTCCGCCACGACCACGCGATAGAAGGGCTCGCCCTTCATGCCCATGCGCTTTAAGCGAATCTTCACTGCCATTGTACGTTACCTCCTGAAACTTGTGTTAGAATGTATATATCCTTCCAATTTCTTGGAATTCATACCGTCTTTAGAACTTAAAGGGAAGCTTGCGGCCCTTTTTCCCCATCTTGCCGAACTGCTTCATCATGGCCTGGGTCTGTTCAAACTGCTTGAGCAGCTGATTGACCTGCTGCACCGTGGCGCCGGAACCGGCCGCGATGCGCTTTTTGCGCGAGGCGTTCAGCAGCGCGGGGTTGCGCCGCTCCCGCGGGGTCATGGACAGGATGATGGCCTCGGTGTGGCCGAGGTTCTTCTTCATCTCGTCCTCGTCCACTTCCGCGGCGATCTTGTTGCCGCCCGGGAGCATGGAGAGCATGTCGGCCATGCCGCCCATCTTCTTCATCTGCTGGAACTGGTCGAGGAAATCCTCCAGCGTAAACTGGTTCTTGCGGAGCTTCTGCTCCAGGTCCGCCGCGCGCTTTTCGTCCACCAAGGCCGCGGCCTTGTCGATGAGCGTCAATACGTCGCCCATGCCCAGGATTCGTGAGGCCATGCGATCCGGATAGAACGGCTCGATCTGGTCGAGCTTTTCGCCAACGGACGAGAACTTGATCGGCTTGCCCGTCACCGCCTTGATGGAAAGCGCCGCGCCGCCGCGGGTATCGCCGTCGAGCTTGGTGAGCACGACGCCCGTGACGCCGAGCTTTTCGTCAAAGGTCTTGGCGACGTTGACGGCCTCCTGACCGGTCATGGCGTCGACCACCAGGAGGATTTCCTGGGGATGGAGCTCGTTCTTGATGTCCTCCAGCTCCTGCATGAGGGCGTCGTCGATCTGCAGGCGGCCGGCGGTATCCACGATCATGACGTCGCGCAGCGCGCGGATGGCTTCGCGCTTGCCTGCGCGGACGATCTCCACCGGGTTGCCCTGCCCCATCTCAAAGACGGGAACGCCAACCTGGCTGCCCACAACCTGCAGCTGCTTGATGGCCGCGGGGCGGTACACGTCCGCCGCGACGAGAATCGGCTTTTTGCCCTGCTTCTGCAGCATGCCGGCGAGCTTGCCGGCCAGCGTGGTCTTTCCTGCGCCCTGCAGGCCGATGAGCATGATGACGGTCGGCGGGTTGCCCGTAAACTCGAGCTTGGCCTGCGTGCCGCCCATCAGCGCCGTCATCTCCTCGCGGACGATCTTGATGACGGTCTGTCCCGCGTTCAGGGTGGAGAAGATCTCCTCGCCCACCGCCCGGTCGGTCACGCGCTTGACGAAGTCCTTGACCACAAGGTAGTTGACGTCCGCCTCCAGCAAAGCCATGCGGACCTCGCGCATCGCGTCCTTGACGTCCTTTTCGGTCAGCTTGCCGCGGTTGTTGAGTTTCTGAAACGCCGCCTGCAGCTTTTCTGCAAGTCCTTCAAACGCCATAGACGCCCTCCTTCTGCATTTCCTCGAGTATGCGCTGGGCCTCGCCCGCGTCGCCCCGGTTCAGCGCTTCCTGCGCCCGGGCCACCGCGCCGTGGAGCCTTCTGTACTTTTCGACCAAGCGGAGCTTCTCTTCCATGTCGGTCAGCGTCTTTTCCGCCTTGCGCAGGGCATCGTGCACGGCCTGCCTGGACACGCCGAAGCTCTCGGCGATCTCGGAGAGGGAAAAGTCCTCCTCCACGCGCAGGCGCATCATCTCGCCCTGTTTTGCGGTCAGGAGCGGGCCGTAGAAGTCCAGCAGCATCGCAAGTTCCACGCTGCGCGCAGGCTCCATGCGCTCGCCTCCATTCCCTGTACAGCAAAACGACTTGACACCTTGAGCATTATACACGCCTGTCTCTCGGTTGTCAAGCCATTTTGCTTTACATCTTGTGTTTCCCGGAATTTTAACCGAATCGATCTTGTGCCGCTTTGGGTTTTGCCGCTCAGAAAATCGCCTCGGCGTACTCGCGCGCGTCAAAGACCTGCAGGTCTTCCTTCTTCTCGCCCACGCCCACGAAGTACACGGGCAGCTGCAGCTCCTCCTTGATGGAAATGACCACGCCGCCCTTGGACGTTCCATCCAGCTTCGTCAGCACGATGCCGGAGAGGTCCACCGCATCGCGGAACACGCGCGCCTGCGTCACGCCGTTCTGGCCGGTCGTTCCGTCCAGCACCAGCAGCACATGGACGTCGGCCTCCGAGAAGTCGCGGTCGATGACGCGGCGGATCTTCTTGAGCTCCTCCATGAGGTGGGACTTGTTGTGCAGGCGCCCCGCCGTATCCACGATGAGCAAGTCGGCCTTCTTGGCCTTGGCCGAGGCCACGGCGTCAAAGACCACGGCCGCGGGATCTGCGCCCTCGCCATGGGCGACGATGGGCACGCCCGCGCGCTGCGCCCAGATGGTGAGCTGCTCGGTTGCGGCCGCGCGGAAGGTGTCCGCCGCGGCCAGGATGACGCTCTTGCCCTCGTCCTTGAAGTGGCAGGCCAGCTTGCCGATGGTGGTGGTCTTTCCCACGCCGTTTACGCCCACGACCAGCACCACCGAGGGGGACTTGGGCCGGAAGGGCTCCGCCTGCATCATCTCCGCCACGATCTCCTTCAGGATGCCGCGCACGGCCTCCGGATTGCCTTCGCGGCGGCTGCGCACCTCGGCCTTGAGGCGGGTGATGATCTCCTCCGTGGTCTTGACCCCGACGTCTGCGCCGATGAGCACGGCCTCCAGATCGTCGTAAAAGTCGTCGTCCAGCTCCTTGTAGACGCCAACGAGCTGGTCGATGGCATGGGTGATGGATTCGCGCGTCTTGGTCATGCCCTCGCGCAGGCGGGCAAACAGGCCCTTCTTTTCCTTATTCTCCGTCATGGGTCTCCTCCTCCAGTTGCTCCTCCAGGTCGCTCAGCTGCACCGAAACCATGCGGGAAACTCCCTTCTCCTCCATGGCTACGCCGTAGAGCGCATCGCAGCGCTCCATGGTGCCCTTGCGGTGGGTGATGACGATGAACTGCGTGTCCCGGCTGTATTGCTTGAGATAGTCTGCGAAGTTTGCCACATTCGCCTCGTCCAGCGCCGCCTCGATCTCGTCCAGTATGCAGAACGGGGACGGCCGGATGTCCAGCATGGCAAAGAGGATGGCGATGGCCGTCAGCGCCCGCTCCCCGCCGGACAACAGCGACAGGAGCTGCAATTTCTTGCCCGGGGGCTGCGCCACGATGTCAATCCCGCAGGTGAGGACGTTTTTCTCGTCCTGCAGCTGCAGCCTTGCCGTTCCCCCGCCAAACAAGCGCGTGAACGTGCGCGCAAAGTGCTCGTTGATGCGGGCAAACTGCTCGGCAAACTGCTCCTCCATCTTCTTCTGCAGCTCGTCCAGGATCTCCTGCAAGTCGCGTTGGGCCTTGCGAAGGTCCGAGCGCTGGCGCTCCATGTCGTCGTATCGCGCGCGCGTTTCCTCGTATTCGTCCAGCGCGCCGACGTTGACCGCACCCAAGCTGCGGACCTCCCGCCGCAATTCGTCCATGCGGCCGCGCGAAGCCGACTCGTCGTAGTCCGGCGCGCACTCCGGCCGGGCCGTCTCCAGGGTCAGCTCATACCGCTCCCAGATGCGGTCCTGGAGCTGCTTGAGCTCCGACGTCCAGCGGCTCTGGGCCAGCTGCAGGCGATGCAGGCTTTCCTGGTTCTGCGCACCGATGCTGCGCGCCTTCTCCGTGCGATCGGCAAGGTCTGCGATCTTCCCCCGCAGTTCCTCCCGCGCGACAGTTTCCGCCTCCAGGCGCTGGTTGTGCGCTTCCAATTCCGCGCGAAGGGCGGCCAGCGCCTCGCGCTTTTCGACCAACCGCGCCTCATCCGCCTTCCGGCGCTCGACGAGCGCCGCATGGCTCCGCTCTCGAATGGCGGAGGCGGCGCGAAGTTCCTGTTCGCTGCCCTGAACGCGCTTTTCGTCGCGCTGGGCCATTTCCCACTCCGCCTGCCGGCCCGCCTCGGTCGCGCGGCTCTCCGCGAGCTTGGCCCGCAGGTCCTCCAGCTCCGTCCGGCGAGAGGCCAATTCCGCCGACAGGCGGGCGATGTCCTCCTGCGTGGTCGCGGATGCGCGCTCGGCATTCCCGGTCTGCGCGTCCATGTGCCGAAGTTCCTCGTCGATCTCCGCAACGCTGTCCCGAAGCTGTTCCCGCTCCAACGCAGCGGTTTTCCCGCGCTCGCAGGCCTCGTTTTCCGCGTCCCTGGCGCGCTGGACGCGCTCCTGTTCGCGCGCAACGGCAATGTCCTGCTGATGGGCCCGCTCCCGGGCAGCGGCCACCGCCTCCTGCGCGCGCGCCAAATCGTCCTGTATGCTCTCCACGCGCGCCTGAAATTCCTCTCCGCGGCTCTTCAGCGTCTCCACCGCGGCACGGTGTTCGTCGATCTCCCGCTGTCTGGAGAGGATGGAAGTCGAGCGCGCGCTCACGGACCCGCCCGTCATCGACCCGCCCGAGTGCATGACATCCCCGGCCAACGTGACCAGCCGGAACGCATGCCGGCCCGCGCGCATGATGGCGATGCCCGCGTCCAAGTCCCGGGCAATGACGGTGCGGCCCAACAGGTTTTCCGCCACGGGGCGGAAGCGCTCGTCGTACCCCACCAGCTCGGAAGCCACGCCCAAGCACCCCTCCATCTGCAGCACCTGGCGCTCCGCCGGGCTGAGCACGCGCCCGCGCACAGAGCTGAGCGGCAGAAAAGTGGCGCGGCCCATGCGGTTCTGCCGGAGGTACTCGATCATGACCTTGGCGTCCTCTTCCCGCGCACAGACAAGGTTCTGCATCGCGCCGCCCAGGGCCATCTCCACGGCGCGCTCGATCTCCTTGGGCACGCGCAGCAGCCCCGCGACGACCCCATAGAGCCCCGAATCCCCGCGGAACCGCCGCAGCACCTCGCGAACGGAGTTCTGATAGCCCTCGTAATCGCGCTGCATTTGTTCGAGCATCTTCAGCCGGGATTGCGCTTCGCGAAGCGCGCCAGCCGTGCGCTGGATGTTGACGCCGAGCTGCTGGCTCTCCACCTGCAATTCGGCCTGGCGATCCATGGCGCTGTCCCGCGCCTCCTGGAGCGCCTCCAGCTCCTCCTGCGCGGTGTGCAGGGCAGACTCAGCCGCCTCGCGCGCCGCTTTTGCCGTGGAAACGGCGTCCGCGACCTCCTGCTTGCCTGCCTCCAACGTGGCCAACCGCGCTTGCAGGCCCTCGCGCGTAGCGGACAGGCGCGCCTGCGCGGACTTTACGTCGCTCAAGGCGTTAAAGGAGCGGATCATCTCCTCCTTGCCGCGCTCAATCGTCTCCTCCCGCGAGGCGACGTCCTGTGCCGTTGCCTCGACGTCTGCTTCCAGCGCGCGAATCTGCGCGCGGATCTTCTCGAGATCCTGGGCATACTTTTCCTGCTTGCCCTGGCTTTCCTGCTGCTGCCGGAGGAGGTCGCTGTGCCGGGCGTCGTCCTTGGCCTTTTCGCCCTCCAGGCGCTCGATCTCCTTGCCTGCGGACTCGATGCGCTCGCAGAGGAGGTGCACATCTCCCTCGTGAATCTCCGCGCTGCGCGTGTCCTCCAGGACGCGGGCGTGCAGCGACGCAATGCGCGCATCCGACTCCGAAACGCCCTGCTCCATCTCCTCCCTGGCCTGGCGAAGCTCTTCCGCTTTTGCCAGGGCGGCCTGCATCTCCGACTCTGCAGAGGCGATCTGTTCCTCGACCTGCTCCAGGTTGCCGGTGAGGCGGTCATGGTTGTAGGCAAAGGAGCTGATCTCCAGGCGGCGAAGCTCGTCCGTGAGCTTGCGGTACCGCCGCGCATCCGCCGCTTGGCGCTCCAAGTCCGGCAGTCTGCTCCCCACCTCGCGCAGAATGTCCTCCACGCGCTCAAGGTTCTGGTTGGTGTTCTCCATGCGGCGCTCGGCCTCAGCCCGGCGCGCCTTGTACTTGGTGATGCCCGCCGCTTCCTCAAAGACGTTGCGCCGCTCCTCGCTCTTGACGGAGAGGATCTCGTCGATGCGGCCCTGGCCGATGAGGGAATAGCCCTCCTTGCCAATGCCCGTGTCGCGCAGCAGGTCCACGATGTCCTTGAGGCGGCAGGGCGCCTTGTTGAGGCAGTACTCGCTGTCGCCGTTTCGGTAGACGCGGCGGGTGATCTGGACCTCCGCAAAGGACACGGGCAGCGCCCCGTCCTCGTTGTCAAAGACCAGGCTGACCTCGCAATAGGCCTGCGCCTTGCGGGTCTGCGTTCCGCCGAAGATGACGTCTTCCATCTTGGCGCCGCGCAGCGTCTTTGCGCTCTGTTCGCCCAAAACCCAGCGAACCGCGTCGGCGATGTTGCTCTTGCCGCTGCCGTTGGGGCCCACAACGCCCGTCACCCCGTCCGGAAAGACCATTTCCACGCGGTCCGCAAACGACTTAAAGCCGTAGATTTCCAATCTCTTCAGTCGCAATGGCGTGCCCTCACAGTCCCTGCCGGCTCAGCGCATCGCGCGCGGCCTGCTGTTCGGCATGCTTCTTGCTCGTGCCCTCGCCGCGGCCGGTGACGTTCCCGCAGAGCTCGACCTCCGCAAAAAAGGTCCGCATGTGCGCAGGCCCTTCTTCTCCGACGATGCGATAGACCGGCGTTTCCCCCGTGACGCTCTGCGCCAGCTCCTGGTACTCGGTCTTGTAGTCGTGCACGCGGGGCGCATCCGCAATGGGGACGACCCGCTCGATGAGGCGCCGCGCGTCCTCCATGCCGCCATCCAGGTACATCGCGCCCAGCAGAGCCTCCATGGCGTCCGCCAGAATCGAGGGCTTCTCCCGGCCGCCGCCGCGCTCCTCGCCATACCCCAGGAGGAGGTTGTCCCCCAGGTGCAGCCGCCGCGCCGCGACCTCCAGCGCGCCCTCCTGCACGCAGCGCGCGCGCAGGCGCGAGAGCTTGCCCTCCGGCAAATCTGGGTACTGATGATAGAGCCGCACGCTCGTGCAGAGCTGCAGAACCGCGTCCCCCAAAAATTCCAGGCGCTGGTTGTGCACGTGCGTCTCCCCGGCGTAGGAGGGATGCGTCATCGCCAGCTTCAGCAAGGACTTGTCCCGAAATGAATAGCCAATCTCCTGTTCCAGCTTTTCAAACATTGCCTTTCTCCTTGGTCCGGCATACATCAGCCAGGGCAACCGCGACCGGGCTCATGTATGCCTACGCACCGAAAGAAGCCTGTTCCCCCGGTGCGTAAACGTATGATGCCGATGATGAAATTACTTTTGATTTTCCTGGATGTAGCGCATGGCGTCCGCGACGGTCTTGAGTTTGGTCAGATCCTCGTCCGGGATCTCCACACCGTACTGCGTCTCCATCTCCATCACCATCGCCACAATGTCGAGCGAATCCGCCTTGAGGTCCTCGATCAAGCGAGACTCCGGCCGGATGGTGGAGGCGTCGATCCCGAGCTGGTCGGCGATCATTGCCGCGATCTCTTCAAACATGTTCCACTCCTCCTCTTTCTGTCGTCTATTTCTTCTCGTCGCCCGCGGCTGTTCCCAGCTGTCCGGCGATGATGTCGACAACCTTTCTTTCGACCATGGTGCGGGCCTGGCGGATCGCGCAGGCATAGGCGTGGGCCTTGGACGAACCGTGCGCCTTGACCATGACGCCCGTGATGCCCAGCAGCGCCGCGCCGCCGTACTGTTCATAGTCCATCTCGTTTTTCAAGCTCATGAGCGCGGGCTTGACGAGCAATGCCCCGAGCTTTGTGCGCGTGGAAGAGAGCAGCCCTTTCTTGAGCTTGCCCAGGATGAGCTGGGCCGCGCCCTCGGTGGACTTGAGCAGAATATTGCCGGAAAACCCGTCGCAAACGATCACCTGGACACAGCCGGTGAGCGCGTCCCGCGCCTCCACGTTGCCGTAGAAGTCGATCAGCGGGTGGTCCCGCAGGAGCGGGAAGGCGGCCTTGGACATCTCGTTGCCCTTTTCGTCCTCCGCGCCGATGTTGAGCAGGCCGACCTTGGGCGATTCGATGCCCATCACGCCGCGCATGTAGGCCTGGCCCATGAGCGCGAACTGCACCAGGTACTCGGGCTTGCAATCGGCGTTGGCGCCGCAGTCGATGATCATGACCGGCATCTTGCCCGCGGTGGGCAGAAGCGGAGCCAGCGCCGGCCGGCTGATGCCGCGGATGCGCCCGATGCGGAAGATTCCCCCCGCCAGCGCCGCGCCCGTGGACCCGGCCGTGACCGCCGCATCCGCCTCCCCCGCCTTGACGGCGTCCATGGCCTTGACAAGGGATGCGTTGAGCTTGCGGCGAATGGCCATCGTCGGGCTCTCGTGGTTGGTGATGATGTCCGGCGCGTCCACAATGGACACGCGCGACTCGTCATGCGCACGGCTGGAAAGCAGCTCCCGCACCTTCCCCTCCGCGCCGCAGAAGATGATCTGGATGTCCGGCATCTCGCGCATGGCCTCCAGCGCGCCGTCCACCACGCACGCAGGCGCGTTGTCTCCGCCGTAAACATCCACTGCAATTCGGATCATGCTGGTTCCTCCCCGTGCAAAATTTCCTTCTTCATGATAGCAGAGAACGCACGCAAATGCAAGATTGCCGCGATTTCCTCCCTCACTTCGCGCGGCTGCGCAGGAAGAGGGGCACGCCCATTTCCACGTTGCTGCCGATGACCCCGGTGGCGGCTTCCTTGAGCTCCGGCCGAGCATTCTGCACCGCGTAGCATTCGTCTGCGACGCGGAACATGGGAAGATCGTTCAGGTTGTCGCCAAAGCAGACAATGCGGGGAATGCCGGTGAGTGCCCGAAGCTTGTCCACACCCGTGGCCTTGGTGGCGTCGTGCCGGGAGATCTCCAGCCAGAACCAATCCGGCGCGTAGGCGTCGCTGGTAAAGCTCGTGTGCGCAAAGTCCAGCGCGCGCGCCTGGACCGCCAGGGGCTCCAGCTTTTCTCGGTGGGAAAACGTCGAAAGGTAAAACACATCGCCCGCATAAAGCTCGTCCAGCGTTTCCACCGGGCGAAGGCGGGGATCGCCCGCGCGCTGGCGCGCGTACTCCCGGATTCCCTCGTGTTCCATGGACCGAAGCCAGGAAACCTTCTGCTTGCCGTCGATCTGCGCATAGACCATGGGCGAAATCCCCGCGTCAAAAAAGATGCGGGCAACGCGCTGCATCTGTTCCGCGTCAAAGAGGCAGCGGTCGATGTCCTTTCCCGTGATGGGGTCCACGAGAAACGCCCCGTTGTAGGCGACGACCGGATGCTTCAAATGCAGCTGACGCACGATGGGCTCGGCCGAAGTCCAGGACCGCGCCGTGGCCACGGTAAAGGGAAGCCCGGCGTCCAGCATTTCGTTGAGGAGCGGCACGGCGCCCTCTGGCAGCTGCGGCTGCGCGCCGAGGAGCGTGCCGTCCAGGTCGGAGACATAGAGCGTATCGCGGGCAAATTTCATGGAAAAGACCCTCCTATTTTCCAAATAAGTAGGCAAAAGCCCGACGGACCATTGTGGTTCGCCGGGCTGATGTGGATCCAAGCTTACGCCTGCTTTTCGTCCTCGATCTTGATGACCTGCTTGCCGTCGTAGTAACCGCACTTCTTGCAGACGCGGTGGGCGAGCTTCATCGTCTTGCACTGCGGGCAAGCAACGATGCCGGGCATGGAGAGCTTCCAGTTGGCACGGCGGGAGTTCTTGCGGGCCTTGGATACTTTCCCCTTGGGTACTGCCATGGTTTTACACCTCCTTATCGTCTTTGTCGTCGAGCAGCGCTTTCAATGCGGAAAACGCCGACCGCTCCAGCGCGGGATCGCACCCGCAGGAGCCAAGATTCAGGTTCTGACCGCACAAGGGACAAAGCCCCTTGCAATCCTCCCGGCAGAGAAACTGCATGGGGAGATTTATGGCGATGTTGGCCACCGTAAGATCGGTCAGATCCACCTCGGAACCTTCAAAAAGGTACGCGTCGGGATGATCCGGATCAGGCTGCCTGACAAAGATTTCGTCAAAGGGCACTTTCATGTCGAACCGCGCCTCCTCGAGGCAGCGAGCACAGGGAGAAACCAGTGTCGCCGTCAGTTCGCCGCGAAGTGCGACAGAATCGCCGATTCCGGTCATATATCCGTGCAGGGAGACGTCGCCGACAAACCCAATCTGTTCGTCCTGAAACTCCTGCGCAGGCGCAGGGACCAAGAGGTCAAATTCCAGGCTTTCGCCCGGCTGCTTCAGGGCCTTTTCCACATTGAGCATCATACGCAGTCACCTCGCACACAACCATTTTCCAATTATAGAGGGCAAGCCCCATTTTGTCAACGAGTTTTTTTCACGTAACAAAAATTTAGTCTGCCCCGCCTGTTTTTTCCGTCGTTTAGGCCTTCTTGCCGCAAAGCGCAAGGGTATCGCGCGCGATGGCCAGCTCTTCGTTGGTCTTGACGACCATGATCTTGACCTTGGAGTCCTCCGCCTGGATGAACCCGTCGGAGCGGGTGACGTCGTTCTTGGCCTCGTCGAGCTTGACGCCCATGAACTCCAGTCCCTCCACCGCCGCCTTGCGGATGTGGCCGACGTTCTCGCCAATGCCGCCGGTGAAGACGATGGCGTCCACGCCGCCCATCGCCGCCGCATAGCCGCCGATGTACTTCTTCAGGCGGTAGGTCAGCATCTTGATGGCCAGCTTTGCGCGCTCATTGCCCGCTTCCATGGCGGCGGTCAGGTCGCGCATGTCCGAAGAGACGCCGGAGATGCCCAGCAGACCGGACTTCTTGTTGAGGATGTTGGTCATTTCGTCGATGTCGATGCCGTCGCGCTTCATGATGTACTGGAGCGTCGCGGGGTCCAGATCGCCCGAGCGGGTGCCCATGACCATGCCCTCCAAAGGCGTGATGCCCATCGAGGTATCCACGCACTTTCCGTCCACAACCGCGGACAGGGAGGAACCGTTGCCCAGGTGGCAGATGATGAGTTTGAGTCCCTTGCCACCCGGCACGCCGAGCAGCTCGGCAGCGCGCTTGGAAACGAAGCGGTGCGAGGTGCCGTGGAAGCCGTACTTGCGCACCTTCAGGCGCGTGTAGTAGTCGTAGGGCACGGCGTACATGTAGGCGTAATCGGGCATGGTCTGGTGGAAGGCCGTGTCGAACACCGCGACGTTGGGGGTATCCGGCATCATCTTCTGGCAGGCCTCAATGCCCTGGATGTTGGCGGGGTTGTGCAGCGGCCCAAGGATGATGTTGTCGTAGATGGCCTCCATGACCTTGGGGGTGACGATCTGCGACTCGGTGAAGGAGGCGCCGCCGTGCAGCACGCGATGGCCGACCGCGTCGATCTGCTTCATGTCCGAAATGACGCCCTTCTCCTTGTCGGTCAGCGCCTTGACGATGTACTCCATGGCCTCGGAATGGTTCTTGAGCGGGGCATTGAAGACGATCTCGCCCTTTGCAGAGGTCTGCTTGACGTTGCTGCCCTCGATGCCGATGCGCTCGGCCTGGCCCTTGGCGATGACGCTCTCGTCATCCATGTTGATGAGCTGGTACTTGATGGACGAAGAGCCGGCGTTGATGATGAGAATGTTCATTGTTCTATCTCCCTACTCAGTCACATAGAGGGAAGGGCGGAGCGCTTCCGCCCTTCCCCATCTCCAGAAACCCGTGTTTTGTTCTTCTTACTTCTGCTGCGCCTGCACAGCGGTCAGCGCGCACAGCGAGACGATGTCGTCCACGGAGCAGCCGCGGGACAGGTCGTTGACAGGACGAGCCAGGCCCTGCATCACCGGGCCGATGGCCTCGGCGCCGGCAAGGCGCTGCACGAGCTTGTAGCCGATGTTGCCCGCCTCCAGGGACGGGAAGATCAGGACGTTGGCATGGCCGGCAACGGTGGAGCCGGGGGACTTGAGCTGGCCGACCTTCTCGACCAGGGCGGCATCCGCCTGCAGTTCGCCGTCCACGTTGAGGTCCGGAGCGAGCTCCTTGACGCGGGCCGTGGCCTTGGCCACCTTTTCGACCATGTCGCCCTTGCCGCTTCCCTTGGTGGAGAAGGAGAGCATGGCGACCTTGGGCTCGGCGATCTCGGCGATGTCGCGAGCGGTCTTGGCCGAAGCGATGGCGATGGCAGCCAGCTGCTCGGCGTCCGGCTCGATGTTGACGGCGCAGTCCGCAAAGATCATGACGCCATCCTGGCCGTAGGCCTTGTTCGGGATCTCCATGACAAAGCAGGAGGAAGCGGTGGTGACGCCGGGCTGGGTCTTTATGATCTGCAGCGCGGGGCGCAGGGTGTCCGCGGTGGAGTGAATCGCGCCCGAGACCATGCCGTCGGCGGCGTTCTTCTTCATCATCATGGTGCCGAAGAAGACCTCGTCCTTCATGGTGGCCAGCGCCTTTTCGGGCGTCATGCCCTTGGCCTTGCGCAGCTCATAGAGCGTGTCGGCATATTCCTGCAGGCAGTCGGCCTTCGCGGGGTTCAGAATGGTGGCCCCCGTCAGGTCCTCGCCATAGGCGGCGATCTTCTCCTCATCGCCAAGAAGAATGACGTCGCAGATGCCTTCCTTGAGCAGGATGGCGGCCGCCTTCACGGTGCGCTCCTCGGCGCCCTCGGGAAGGACGATGCGCTTTTTGTCGGCCTTGGCCTTGGCCTTAATGCGATCCATCAAAGACATTTTACTTTTCCTCCTTGCCTGTGTTAACATATAGGATGGGCCCCATGGGCGGGATTGCAATGGGTCTTTCCGTTTCCATTATAGCGCTTTTCGTCGGATTTGAAAAGGCAAATCTTGCGCAGTCCCGGCCTGCAAGGCGGCAAAATGCGGAGCTTTGCAAAGGAGTACACGTTTTTTATGAAGGTTTGTGGCGTGATTTGCGAATACAACCCCTTCCATCGCGGACACGCGCTGCACTTGTCGCGCGCGCGGGATCTTGCGGGAGCGGACTTTGTCGTCTGCGCCATGTCCGGTCCCTTTGTGCAGCGCGGGGAGCCGGCCATTTTGGATAAATGGACGCGCGCGCAGGCCGCCCTGGCCGCGGGCGCCGACCTCGTGCTGGAGCTGCCTGTGCTCTTTGCGGTGCGCGCGGCACAGGATTTTGCCTTTGGCGGCGTCTCCCTGCTCGAGGGGCTTGGGGTCGTGACGCATCTTTCCTTCGGCGCGGAGGACGCGGATCTTGCCCGCCTGCAAGCCCTTGCGGCGCCGGAAACGCCGGAGGATTCCGCTCGCATCCGGGCGCTTCTCGCCCAGGGGCTCTCGCACCCGCAGGCGCGGGCGCAAGCACAGGGACAGGCGCTCCTCCCCAACGTAATCCTTGGCGTGGAGTACCTGCGCGCCATCCGTCGCCTGGGCAGCGTCATGGAGCCCGTCCCCGTGGCCCGGTCCTCCGCGCACAACGACGAGCGCCTGCATTCCCTCTCCTCCGCCACAGCCGTGCGCAGCGCGCTCCGCCGCGGGGACACGGATGGCGCGCGGCGCGCACTGCCCCCGGAGGCGGCCGACCTGCAGCTCTGCGCCCTGCCGCAGCCCCTGCCGTCGCTCGCTTCCTTTTCCTCCATCCTGCTCTATCTTCTGCGCACGACGCCGCCGGACGCGCTGCGCGACCGCTTCTCCATCCCGGAGGGACTGGAAAACCGCCTCTGCCGGGAGGCGCAAGCTGTCTCCGGCATCGACGGCCTCCTTGCCGCAGTGCAATGCCGGCGCTATCCGGCGGCGCGGCTGCGCCGGCTTCTGGTGCAGATCCTCCTCGGTCTGGACGCGGCCGCGCTGTGCGCCCATCCCACACCGGAATACGCGCGCGTGCTTGGGTTCCGCAAGCGCGCGGAACCGCTTCTGCGCGCCATCTCCCGCCAGGGGACGCTTCCCCTGCTGACCAAGGTTGCCGATGCGCCGCAAAGCGCGCTGCTAACCCTGGATCTTGCCGCGCAAGACGTTTGGGATCTTGCCGCGGGCTTTCCCGGCCGACGCGATTTCACCTCGCGCCTGCGCATTCTCCCGAGCTGACCTTGCAAAAAAGGCGGACGGCCGCAGCATTGCGGCCGTCCGTCTTTTTTAATTCTCCTGCGCGGGGAGCAGCTCTTCGGAAAGCGCTTCCCGCTTCTGTTCCAGTGCGGCGAGGAGCTCTGGCATGCGGCGCTCCGCCTCCTCCCGCCCAATGCGGATGCACTCCTCGGCCTGCGCGATGGAGGCGGGATTGATGTGGGAGAGCGCCGGAACGAGCGTAAAGTCCGCCGTGCTGATGGTGTGCTGCATGACCTGCCACTCCATGATCTCCAGGGAGTGCAGGATGACCTTGGCAATGCCCTCGCAGGAGGCCGGCTCGCCCCGATACCCCACGTCCACGGCCAGGACGAAGTCTGCACCCATGGCGCGTGCCGTGGTCACGGGGACGCGGTCCACAACGCCGCCGTCCACATAGGTGCGCCCGTTGAGCCGGTAGGGCTTGAAGATGCCAGGGATGGAGATCGAGGCGCGAATGGCCTGGTAGAGCAGGCCCTCGCTGAGCACCGCGCGCTTGCCGAGCTCCAAGTCCGTGGCCACGGCCGCAAAGGGGATCTTTGCCTGGTCAAACGTCCGGTTTCCCGTGAGCGTGCGCAAGAGGAGCTCAATGCGGTTCCCCGCGAGGATTCCCTCCGTGGGCAGGGCGACGTCCACCAAGTCCTTTTCGTCGATGGAGGCGCAAAACCTTTCCATCAGCCGAAGGTTCATGCCGCACGCATAGACGCCGCCCACCAGCGCGCCCATGCTCGTGCCGGCAATCGCGCAGGGTGCGAGGCCGTGCGCCTCCAGCGCCTGCAAGACGCCGATGTGCGCCAAACCGCGAAAGGCGCCGCCCCCCAGGGCCACGCCAAGGCGAAGGGAATCCTCCTGCATAATGTCTCCTCCTCTTTTCATAAATTGCACTGTACGCACGCAAAAAGGGGGAATGCGCATGTGGCAAGGCCTGCGCAATCGATGGCAAGCTCTCGTCCTGGGCGCGCTTTTGGCGCTGCTCTTTCTCTATCCGCAAGCCGCGATGCAGGGCGTGCGGACGGGTTTTTCGCTCTGGGCCAACGCAGTTTTGCCCGCGCTTTTGCCCTTCTTCGTGCTGACGTCCCTGCTGCTGGAGAGCGGGACGCTGCACGCGCTTTCCCCGATCGTTTCCCCGCTCTGCCGTCTGCTGCGCATCCCGCGGAACGCGGGCGGCGTGTTGTTGGCGGGCTGGCTCTCCGGCGCGCCAAACGGTGCGCGGCTCGCCGCTGCGCTCGTCGCGCGCGGGGAGCTGACTTCCTCGGAAACGGCTCGCCTGCTTTCCGCCATCACGGTGACAAGCCCGCTCTTTCTCGTGGGCACGGTCGGTCTGGCCCTGGGAAATCCCCTTCTGGGCGGGCTGATTTATGGTATCCATCTTCTGGCGGCAATATGCAATGGACTGCTCTGGCGCGGGCATGGTCCCGCACCGCGTCCGGCGTGCAAAGCGTCCGCCGCTCCCGCGTCCCCGGCGCTGCTGCACGCACTTCCCGAGGCCCTGCGCGCGAGCTGTCTGTCCGCGCTGTTCATCGGCGGAGCGATCGCGGTCTTTTCCGCGCTCTCCAGTGTGCTCGAAGCCATCGGCGCAGTCGCGGCCTTGCAGCGCGTTCTGTTCTTCCTCCTTCCGCCCGAGGCGGTGGAGGCGCTGCTCGCGGGCGCGCTGGAGGTCAGCAACGGCTGCCGGATCGCGGCGGCGTGCGCGCTTCCGCTTCCAGTGCGCGCGTCGATCCTGTGCGCGCTCTGCGCCTTCGGAGGGCTCTCAGTATTTTGCCAGGCGCAGGTGTTTCTGGATGGCGCCGTTCCTGCGCGCACCTACCTGCTGCAGCGCTTGACGCACGCCGTTCTCTCCTTTGCACTGTGCCGGGGGATTTGGCTGTTCTTCGGCGCGTCTCTTCCCGCCTTTGCCACCGAGGCGGTCCTGGCCGCTCCGCCGCCCTCCAGCCCCCTTGCGGTTCCGACGCTTCTGCTATGCCTGGGCTATTCCCTGCTGCCCTGGCGTCGCCTTCTTCGGCCGCATTGAGGGACCGCGATGCAAAAAGGAAGGGGCAATCTCCCCTTCCCCGATCTCTTTTCCTCTGTTATCTTCCGCCGCGGGCGTTGTTGCCGCCGTTCCCGCCATCCCCGTTGCTCGTGACCTCCATGCGGTTCTGGTGCACGTCGTCCAGCACGCGCTTCAGGTGCTGCTCCACGTTGCCGAGCACGTCGTTGAGATACGCAGTGCAGCTGTCCGCCTCTTCGTCGGCCTTGGCCATGGCGTCCTTTACGATGGCGTTGGCGCGGCGCTGGGCCTCCTGCACGATGGCGTGGTTGCTGACCATCTGCTCAAACTGCTGCTGCGCATCGGCCACGATTTGCTCCGCCTGGCGCTGGGCGTCGGCGAGGATCTGTTCCCGATCGCGCACGATGACTTCCGCGTCCTTGACGTCGTCCGGAAGGGTGACGCGCAGTTCGCTCACGATGTCCAAGCACTTCTCCACATCCACCAAGCGCTTGCCCGTCAGCGGCACGGTCGCGGACTTGCTCAGCTCCTCGTCCAAATATTCCAAAAGAGCCATTACGTTCATTTTTCGTTCTCCTTTCGGGGGGTCTTCTGCGCGAGCGCGGACAGCACCGGCGCCGGCACGAGTGCGGAGACATCGCCGCCCAGCGCGTGAATCTCGCGCACCAGCGAGGAACGGATGTCCCCATGCTCCGGCTTGGCCAACAGGAACAGCGTCTCGATCTCTGGCGCCATATACCGATAGCCTGCCGCAAGCGTCGACTCGTATTCAAAATCCGTCACAGAGCGCAAGCCCCGAATCATGGTCCGCGCCCCGACCTGCCGGGCCGCGTCGACCGTTGCCCGCACACCGGAGAGCACGCGCACGTTGGGCAAATGCGAAACGCTCTGCTCAATGCTGCGCACGCGCAGCGCCTCGGAAAGATAGGGCGTCTTGTTCGGGTTGCTCATGACGGCCACGACCACCTCGTCATATAAGGGGGAAAGCCTCTGCACAATGTCCAGATGGCCCAATGTAAAGGGGTCGAAGGAACCTGGATACAGCGCTACGCGTTTCATCTTCTGCGCCTCTCCTTTCACGCCGGCACGAGGAAGTGCAGGCGGGATTTTCCGTACTTTCTGCTGTCCGCAATGCGCAGGGACTCCGGCAAATCAAAGGCCTCTTCCTGTGCGGTTTCCACCACAACAAGGGCTTCGGGCTCCAGCGCCTGCGCCGCAAGGAGTCCACGCAGTGCCTGATCCACCAGTCCCTTTCGATAGGGCGGATCGAGAAAGACGAGGTCAAAGCGCTCGCCCGCAAGCCGCTTGAGCGCATCCATGGCGTCGCAGCAGAGCAAGCGCGAACGATCGCCCACGCGCACCGCGTCGATGTTCTTGCGGATGACGTCGCAGGCTTGGCGGGAGTTGTCGCAAAAAACCGCGCTTTGTGCGCCGCGGGACAGGGCCTCCAAGCCCAGCGCCCCCGACCCGGCAAACAGGTCCAGGACCTTTGCTCCCCGCACGCGCGTCTGCAAAATATTGAAGAGCGCCTCCCGCGTTCTGTCCAGCGTTGGACGGGTTGCCTCCCCTTCCAGCGTCACAAGTTTCCTCCCTCTGGCCTGCCCGGAAATGATTCTCATTCGTAAGCCTCCTCCGAATCAAACCTTCGGTTCTATCATCATACCACAAAAGCCGGATCGTCACAACAAAAACCTGCCCAAATTTCAAACTTTCCCGCATAATCCAGGCAGAGCAGGTCAAACTATTCTTGCCGAAAGCGATTCGGCAGTATCGTTGGTCACTCCTCCTACTCTACACTAGAGGCCGCAAAAGCCTCTTTTTTTTGCGTCAAAAAAGGGCCTTTGCAGAAAAGGCCCTGAGCGGCTATGCGGTTTTCTTCTTCCGGCGGCGCGCGACGCGGTGGCGCTTTTCCTTCTTTGCCTTTTCCATCATCTTCACCTGGCGCGCCCACATCTTGGGGCCGGTCAAATACCCGATCCCCACGCACAGCGCAAAGACGACCGGCGCGACCAGGTAGAACCACGGCAGCAGGTCCTCCACGTACTGGAACGCGCCGAGCACTGTGCCCTGCGAAACGCGCACAAACAGCGTCAGGAGAACAGGTGCGTTCTGCCCAAAGCAGACGGCCACAATGGCCAGCAAAAGAAGGGGCGACATGCCGAGAAACCCCGCCAGCCAGCCTTTTTTCGGGCTGTACATGCGCGCGCGTTCCGCCTGGGTTAGGACGTGGCCGCGCTCCTTTTCCTGCCGCTCCATGAGTGCAGCGTACTTGCAGTCCTGCACGCCGCGCTGAATCCCGTCGTAGACCACGGCGGCCAGCGTCACCAGCGCGTACACGGTCGTCAAGGTGATGTTGACCCACTCGTAGTCGCCCATAAAGGACTGGATGAACACCAGGCTCACCAGCGTGAGCGTCAAAAGGAGCAGCAACGTCGTGCCTGCAAACTTTGCGATGTCCTTCATTCCGATCTCAACCTCCGATGCGTAGGATGCCCGCCTCGCACGCGAGCGCGTTCATGAGCACGTCGTGCGGGCCCGTGGGCACGGCGTCGACGATGCAATCCGTAAAGCATATTCCCACCAAAAACGCGTGAACTTTTACCAAATACCGGTCGTAATACCCGCCCCCGTACCCGAGCCGCCCGCCGCGCCGGTCAAAGGCGAGCCCGGGACAAAGGACCAGGTCCAGTTGCTCCGCGGGAACAACCTCCCCTCGAGGCTCCCGGATGCCGAAAGCGCCCGGCACCAGCTCCGCCTGCGCATCCAGGCGCACGGCGTCCATCCGCCCTTTCTCCCGGCAGACCGGGAGGCAGACGGTCTTTCCCGCTGCCAGCGCCGCCTCGATGACGGGGTCGAGGTCGACCTCGCTCCCCGTCGCCGCATAGGCAAAGACGCAGCGCGCCCGGACAAACTCCGGAAGCGTCAGGATCTGCGCACAGAGTTTTGCGCTTCGGCCGCGCCGGTCGGGGATGGCATCGCGCACGCGCCTGCCTTGCGCGCGAAGGGCGCGCTTGTCACACATCCTCTTCCTCCGGGGCTGCGCCGGGATAGACGCGGGGGACGCGGGCGGAAATCCCCGTCATGATCTCGTAGGGAATGGTCTCGGCCAGGTCCGCCAGCTCCTCGCTCGTGATCTCCTGCTCCCCCTGCCGGCCCAGGAGTACGACCTCGTCGCCCGGCCGAACCGAAAGACCCGTGACGTCCAGCATCACCTGGTCCATGCAGACCGAGCCTGCGACCGGAACGCGCACGCCGTGCACCAGCGCCTGCGCGCGGTTGGAGAAGGCGCGGCGGTAGCCGTCGGCGTAGCCAATGGGGATGGTGGCGATGTCCGTCTCCCGCTGCGCGGTAAAGCGCCGGCCATAGCTGACCGTCTCCCCGGGCGCAATGCGCTTGACGTGCGTCACGCGCGTGACCAAGCGCATGGCCGGCCGGAGCGAGAGCACGTGCGTGGGGTCGAATCCATACAGGGCAATGCCTGCGCGGATGCGGTCGTAGCGGGCCTGCGGGTACCGCACCGCGGCCGCGGAAGCCGCCGCATGGCGCTCCAGGTGCAGGCCGTACGCCGCCGTCACGCGGAGCAGGCGTTCAAACCGTTCGAGCTGTTCGAGCGTAAACTCGCTGTTCGGATCGTCTGCGGCGGCGCAATGCGTCATCGCGCCGGTGATCTCGACGTGGGGGCAAAGGCGCGCGGCGTCCAGGAGGTCTCGCAGCTCTTCCTCCGTCCGCACGCCGATGCGGTTCATGCCCGTGTCGAGCTTCAAGTGCGCCTTGGCGTGCACGCCGAGGGATTTGGCCGCGCCCTCCAGCGCCAGGAGCGCATCGCGGGTAAAGACCACCTCTGTGATGCCGTATTCCGCAGCGGCCAGCGCTCCGGGGCCGTCCGTTGCGCCCAGCATGAGGATCGGGTCCGAAATCCCGGCCTCTCGCAGCTGAATGCCCTCCTCAATCAAGGCGACGGCGAACATATCCGCGCCCGCTTTCTGAAGCGCGCGGGCCACGGGCACCGCGCCATGGCCATACGCATCTGCCTTGACAACGGCCAAGGCCTTTGTGCCGCCCGCCGCGTCGCGCAGGGCTGTGTAGTTGGCGCAGATCGCGTCCAAATCGATTTCCAGTCTCGTCGGTCGAATGCTGTGCATGGGGTACTCCTTATGACGTATGATGCGGTATTTCTAGGCCTTCCTTAGAGAATGCCCTCGCGGATGCAGGTTTCCATGAAAGCCGCCTGTTCGGCGCGCGGCACTTCGCCCATGTGGGCGTCCGCGCCAAGGAGCAGGCAGCGCATATCTCCCGCCACATGCTTTTCCCACTTGGGCAGTCCCTCGCCGTTCGGATCGCCCGTCTTGACGAAGTTCGCCCAGTAGCCCATCATGTACTCTGCGGCGCGGTAGTCCTCCTCACGCCAGGGACGCCAACCCGTGTAGAGCGTACCGAACTGATAGACAAGCTCTGCCGAATGGAAGGGGCCGACCACGGTGCCATCCGCGTTGGGAAGCGTCTGCACAAAGGAATAGAGGTAGGCGTCGCAGCCTTGGGCGATCTGGTACTCGGCGGTCATGCGCATGCCGGCAAACGTGCGCGCGGTGCGGGCAAAGCTGACGACGCGGCCGGCCTGCTCGTTGTTCTCCGCCGGGAACACCTTGCGGAACTCCTCCGCGTGCGTTCCGTACTCCGCGGCCGATTGCAGGTACTTTTCGTAATCGTCCGGCTGCGTTTCATGCAGGCAGTCCTCGTCGCTGGTGCAGCCCATGATGACGGGCACGCGGTTCTGCCTTCCGGCGGCAAAGCGCGTCATGTAGTCCTCGGTGATGACCACGCCGTCGAGGATCGGGCGGAACCAGAGCCCCTTCTCGTCCGTGGCGTCCATGATCTGCTGGGGCGTGCAGGCGCGCATTTCGGCCAGGTTCTTGCAGCCCAGGGCTTCCTGGAGCTTCAGGCCCTGCTCCTCTGCGTCCTTTACGGTGGCGCCGGCCAGAATCCGTCCGAAGGCGGAAGCGCTCTGCCCGATCGCCGCGCGGAACAGGCCGCGGGTCTGGTCGGTTGCGAGCATGGCGGAAACGGACATGGACCCCGCGCTCTGTCCGTCGATTGTGACCTTTTCCGGGTCGCCGCCGAAGCTGGCGATGTTTTCATGCACCCATTTCAGCGCGGCGATCTGGTCCATGAGCCCATAGTTGCCGGAAGAGCCTCCCTGCTCGGCCGTGAGTTCCGGGTGCGCCAGGAAGCCCAATGCGCCCAGGCGGTAATTGATCGTGACGACGACAATGCCCTTAGCCGCCAGCGTTTCTCCGATGAACTGGAGCGCGCCGCCAGAGCCTTCCCGGAATCCGCCGCCATGAATCCACACGAGCACGGGCAAGCTCTCCCCGGGCTTTGCAGGCGTCCAGACGTTGAGGGCAAGGCCCTGGGCCTCGTCCATGATCTTCTCGTTGGGATAGAACTCCACTTGATAGAACGATCCCTTGGGCAAGGTGATCTGCGGGCAGTCCGGCGCATACTTGGTGGCGTCGCGGACGCCCTTCCAGGGCTTGACGGGCTGCGGCGCGCGCCAGCGATTCTCGCCGACCGGCGCATCCGCGTACGGAATGCCCAAGAACGCCCACACACCAGGATTGCGCTCGCAGCGCTTGCCCTGCAGGCTGCCGTCGCGCAGAGTGACCACGCCTTTTTTTTCTGTGAACATTTTCTACACCCCTTTGTTCAGGATTCTGTATTCTTGTTTTATTGTATTCTCCTTGGGCGCTTTCGTCAAGGCGGAAGGAATTCCACCCATACGCAGACGAGGAGCGGAAACCCTTTGCAGGGTTCCGCTCCTCGGGATGTACAACGCTTCCGCGGCCCGTTTGCGGGCGCTGCGGCAGCCTTATGTGTTGTTGATGTTGCGATGGGAGACCGCGCGAAGTCTGGCCATAGCATGGGCAAGGTTGGCCTTTGTGATGAGGAACTCGCGCTGGCTCTGGGCCTGGCGGAGCTTTTCCTTCTCGCGCTCCTCCTCCTCGCGGACGAGGCGTTCGTCGATCTCCTCCGGCCACTCGGCGATCTGGCACAGGAGCAGCACGCGCTTGCGCTCCACCATGGCGTACCCGTCCGCGGTTACGCATTCGCGCCACTGGTCGTTCTGCTTGATGCGCACGGTGCCGCTCTTGAGGACGAGCACCAGCGGCGCATGGCCCGCCATCACGCCCAATTCCCCGTTCTCGCCGGGCAGAATGACCATCTGCACGTTGTCCTTGAAGAATTGCCGCTCCGGTGTGGTGATTTCCAGTTCAAATTCTGCCATGGCGCACTATCCCTTCCGCATGGCTTCCGCTTTGGCCTTGGCCTCCTCGATGTCGCCCACCATGAAGAAGGCGGCCTCGGGCAGGTCGTCCACCTCGCCGTCCACGATGGCCCGGAAGCCCTCGATGGTCTTTTCGACAGGAACGTACTTTCCGGGATTTCCGGTGAAGACCTCTGCCACGAACATGGGCTGCGAGAGGAAGCGCTGAATGCGGCGCGCGCGGTGGACCGTCATGCGGTCCTCCTCAGACAGCTCGTCCATGCCCAGGATCGCGATGATGTCGCTGAGCTCCTTGTAGCGCTGCAGAACCTCCTGCACGCGGCGCGCGATGCGGTAGTGGTCCTCGCCCACGATGCGGGGATCGAGGATGCGGCTGCCCGACGCCAGCGGGTCCACCGCAGGGTAAATGCCGCTTTCCGCAACCGCACGGGACAGAACGGTGGTGGCGTCCAAGTGCGTAAAGGTGGTCGCAGGCGCAGGGTCCGTCAAGTCGTCCGCGGGCACGTAAATGGCCTGCACGGAGGTGATGGAGCCCTTGTCGGTGGAGGCGATGCGCTCCTGGAGCTCGCCGACCTCTTCCGCCAGCGTCGGCTGGTAGCCGACGGCGGACGGGATGCGGCCCAGCAGTGCGGAAACCTCGGAGCCCGCCTGCACGTAGCGGAAGATGTTGTCGATGAACAGCAGCACGTCCGTGTGCCTCTGGTCGCGGAAGAACTCCGCCTGGGTCAGGCCCGTGAGCGCCACGCGCATACGGCTTCCCGGCGGCTCGTTCATCTGGCCGAAGGCCATGACGGTCTTGTTGATGACGCCGCTTTCCTTCATGTCCGACAGCAGCTCGGCGCCCTCACGGGAGCGCTCGCCGACGCCGGTGAAGATGGAGTATCCGCCGTGCTCGGTGGCGATGTTGCGGATCATCTCCATGATGAGGACGGTTTTGCCGACGCCGGCGCCGCCGAACAGGCCGATCTTGCCGCCCTTGGGATAGGGCGCGAGCAAGTCGATGACCTTGATGCCGGTCTCAAAGACCTCGTTGGCGGGCTTCTGGTTGACGAAGGCCGGCGGGTTGCGATGGATCACCATCGTGTCCTTGGACTGAATCTCGCCCAGGCCGTCGATCGGCTCGCCCATGACGTTGATGGCGCGGCCGAGCATGGCTTCTCCCACCGGAACGGTGATGGGCGCGCCGGTGTTCTCCACGGTCATGCCGCGGTACAGGCCCTCTGTGGCCTTCAGGGCGATGCAGCGCACGACGCCGCCGCCGATGTGCTTTTCCACCTCGAGCGGCGTCTTAAAGGCGCCGTCGGTTACATATAGCAGGTCACGGATGGCCGGCATTTCGTCGATTGCAAACTGCACGTCCACAACTGCGCCGATGACCTGCGTGACCAATCCCTGGCTCTTTCCTTCCATATCTCCCTACCCTTCCAGCGCACTCGCACCCGAGATGATCTCGGCCAGCTCGTTTGTGATGGCGCCCTGGCGGGCACGGTTCAACTCGTGGCTGAGCTTGTCGATCATTTCGTTTGCGTTGCGCGTTGCCGAATCCATCGCGTTCATGCGGGCGCACTGCTCGCTAGCGAAGGACTGCACCAGCACGCTGTAGATTATGCCAATCAAGTACTGCGGAATGAGCAGCTCCATCAGGTTGGTGATGGAGGGCTCATAGATGATCTGGTCGTGCTCCGCATCCCCCGTGACCGTTGCCTCCACGTCATCAAAGTCCTCTACGCGCACGGGCAGCAGGCGGATGACCTCCGGGCGCTGCACCATGGTCGAGATGCGATGCGTATAGACGACGTAGACCTCGTCGAGCATCCTCTGGTTGTAGAGCTCAAGGACCGTCTCTGCGATCTGATGCGCGTGGTAGAGCGTCGGGTCCTGGATGACGTGGGTGAACTCGATGTCGATCGTGTAGCCGCGGTGCTCCAGGAAGTCTCGGGCCATCTGGCCGATGCAGAAGATGTTGCTCTCCTGGAAGCCCTTCATGTGCTCCACGGCAAGGTTCATCACGTTGCTGTTGTAGCCGCCGGCAAGTCCCTTGTCCGCCGCGATGATGATGTGCGCGGCGCGGTTGCCCTCCGGCGCCTGGAGGTAGCGGTGCGACTGTCCTTCCGCGTGCATCAGAACGTTTTTGATGGTCTGACGCACTTCCTGAAGGTAGATGGCATTGGCGTCATAGCGCGCCAGGCCCTTTTTCATCTTGGAGGTGGAGATCATCTGCATGGCCTTTGTGATCTGGAGCGTCTGCGAGACCACGCGCATGTGGTGGCGAATGTCGGCTATGCTCGCCATGTTCTTCTCACCTCTTGAAGTATTCCTGTGCCGCGTGGACGATGCTGTTTTCCGTCTCCTCGTCCACTTCGCGGCTCTGCTCGATCCGCAGCAGAATCTGCGGGTAATGCTTGCGCACAAAGTCGATAAAGTCTACCTTGAACTGCGCGATGTCCTTGGCCTCCACCTGGGTCACGAGCCCGCGGGTCATGACGTAGAGCAGCACAACCTGCTCCTGCATGGGCATGGGCGAATACTGATCCTGCTTGAGGAGCTCGGTGAGCTTTTCGCCCTGGGCGAGCAGATCCCTCGTCGCGGTGTCCAGGTCGGAGCCGAACTGCGCGAAGACCGCAAGTTCTCTATACTGGGCAAGGTCCAGACGGAGCTGTCCGGAGACCTTGCGCATGGCCTTGGTCTGGGCGTTGCCGCCTACGCGCGAAACGGACAGACCGCCGTTGACGGCCGGGCGCACGCCGGAGTGGAAGAGCTCGCTCTCCAGGAAGATCTGGCCGTCGGTGATGGAGATGACGTTGGTCGGGATATAGGCCGAAATGTCTCCAGCCATGGTCTCGATGATGGGCAATGCCGTCATCGAGCCGCCGCCCAGGTGATCCGAGAGCTTTGCCGCGCGCTCCAGCAGTCGAGAGTGCAGGTAGAAGACGTCGCCGGGGTACGCCTCACGTCCCGGCGGACGGCGGAGCAGCAGGGATATGGCGCGGTATGCGACGGCGTGCTTGGACAAGTCGTCGTAGATGATGAGCGCATCCTTGCCGTTGTACATGAACTCTTCCGCCATGGCGCAGCCGGCGTACGGGGCGATATACTGCATGGGCGCCGTATCCGAAGCCATGGCCGCAACGATCGTGGTGTACTCCATGGCGCCGTATTCTTCCAGGGTCTTGCGGACCGAGGCAATGGTGGACGCCTTCTGTCCAATGGCGACGTAGATGCAGAGCACGCCCGTGTTCTTTTGGTTCAGGATCGTGTCCACAGCGATGGCCGTCTTACCGGTCTGGCGGTCGCCGATGATGAGCTCGCGCTGGCCGCGGCCGATCGGGACCATGGCGTCGATAGCGACATAGCCCGTCTGCAACGGGGTCTTGACCGCGCCGCGCTCGATGATGGGAGGCGCCTCCGCCTCAATGGGGCGGAAGGCCTTGGCGCGGATGGGCTCGCGGCCGTCGATGGGGCGGCCCAGAGGATCGACCACGCGGCCGAGCAGGCTCTCGCCCACGGGAACGGAAACAACGCGTCCCGTGCCCTCGACCTTGCTGCCCTCTTCGATGTCGTCCGTCTTATCCAGCAGGATGACGCCGACGTTGTCGCGCTCCAGGTTGAAGGCGATTCCGAACTTATCCCCGTCAAAGCGAAGCAGCTCGTTGTTTCGGCAGCCGTTGAGGCCCGAAACGTGCGCGATGCCGTCGCCGACGGAAAGCACATAGCCCACGGGCAGGACTTCGGACCGGGTCCGGAAGCCGCTCATGCGGCGCACGCGCTTTTCCAGTTCCTCCATGTCCACACTGGAGAGTTTGCTCTTTCTCTTCTGTTTGGGCTTGCCGTCGCTGTCTAGGACGATCTGCCCTGCCTCGTCGCGCTCGTCTTCCACGGTCGCAACGGTGTTCAACCCTTCCAGCCACTCAAAGTTATCCGCATCGGAGGCAAAGTCGATGTCTCCGCTGTCGTCCTTGATGGTCAGTCTCTTTTTGATGGTGCCGTCGTAGACGCGGCCGTCGATCTCCACGCGGATGCCGCCGATGAGCGACTTGTCCGTCTGGGGAACGAGCTGCACCTGATCGCCCAGGCTCGCAGAAAACTTTTCCTCGACGTGGTGAATCTGCTCCGGCGTGAGCTGGATAGGGGCATACAAAAAGCCTTTTAGCATATCACTTCACCTCGGAAAGGAATTCCTCCATCAGCTTCTGATGGTCTTCGGGCTTGATCTCGCGCTCGAGGATGCGGCTGGCCAGGGCGACGGAGAGCTCCATCACCTGATCGTGCATGGCCTCCAGCTGGCGACGCTTTTCCTCCTGCGCCTCCTGCTTGGCGTTCTCGATGATGACGCCCGCCTGTTTCTGGGCTTCCTCACGAATGGACTTGGCGTCCTTGTCCGCCTGCGCCATGATCTGCGCAACCTGGGCTTCCGCGTCCGTGCGCGCCTTGTGCAGGATCTCATCGCCCTGCGCCTTGATGGCGTCCGCCTCCGCCTTTTCGGCGTTCAGCTCTTCGCGCTCCTTTGCAAAGCGCTCCTGCCGGCTCTTCATGAACTTGGCAACCGGCTTGTAGAGGAAGATGCGGAAGACGATGTAGAGGATGACAATGTTGACCAGGTGCATCAGGAGACTGGTGGGATTGATGATTGCACTTAATCCTTCCATGTCTGTGTTCTCCTTGCCTTCCGTTACATCAGGAAGATGATGATCAGCGCCACGACGAAACCGTAGATTGCGGTGGATTCCGCAAGGACCATGCCCAACATCATCGTCGAGCGAATGTTGCCGGCCGCTTCCGGCTGGCGGGCGACCGCTTCAACGGACTTGCCGGTGGCAATGCCCATGGAGATACCAGCACCCATGCCGGTGAGAACCGCGAGACCAGCGCCGATGGCGAGCAGACCATTTTCCATAATTCTATACCTCCAAGCGTTTGATTTGACTTATTCGATGGCTTCCGACACGTAGGAAAGCGTCAGCGTGATGAAGATGTAGGCCTGAATGGCCGAGTCGAAGAAGTTAAAGTAGAGGGACAGCGCCGCAGGAATCGCCACCGCAAAGTAGCTCAGCGCGCCGTAGATCAGCTCCATGACGATCATGCCGGCGAGGATGTTGCCGTAGAGTCGGCAAGCCATGGAGATCGGGACCGCCAGGTCCGTCAGGATCGGGATGATCGGGATGGGCTTTACGTAGTGACCCAGTCTTCCGAAAAAGCCCTTCTTCCGGAAGCCCATGTAGTTGATCCAGAAAAACGTGCCAAGGCCGAGCGCAAGCGTCATGGAAAGGTCCGTCGTGGGCGCGCGCAGTCCGATCAGCTCCACCATGCAGCATCCGAAGATGTACAGCCCGATGGTCGCACAATAGGGCGCGATTTCCTCCCATACGCTTCCGACTTCTGTCTTGGAGTACTTCTGGATGGTCTCAACCCCCAATTCCAGCAAGTTTTGCAGGCCCTTGGGGACTTCTGTGAAATTCTTGGATTTGATCTTGACCACGATGGCCAGCACAATGAGCACGACCATCACGCCCCAAGCGACCACCACCGACTGCCCTACATTGACATTGCCTATGTAAAAGGCTTCCGGTGTGATTTCCAGCTCCATTTCATCATCTCCTGCCGTCCAAGTAGTTTTTTATGAACATGACGCCCAACATCAGCAGATCCCCCGCCGCTGCAAGCACCATGAACCACAGGGAAACAAGCGCAGCAAGAACCAGGATGACCAGATGCGTCAGGGGCTTGAACACGAGCATGAGCGCTACATGCTTGTTGTCCAGACCGTTTTTCAGCATCCTGCGGGTCAAAAAGAGGTTAAAGCCTCCGCCGAGCAAGCCCCACAGCAACCCAAAAGCATCCGGAAACCATTCGAATGCCCCCATCGCCTCGCCTCCCTTTGTGCGTCTCTTCCAGCATCATACGCCCAATGTTCTGTTTTGTAAAGCCCCGTTCGTCGGTTTACGGATTTTTTTCATTCATTGTCTATACACTCCGTTCATACTTTTTCCTTCATTAATTACAGAAAAAAATGCATCTGGCGCCGCCCAGCGCGCTTCTTTTCCCGCTCCGCTTGCCCTATTGACAACGCCTTTTTGCGCCTGTATATTGTAAACCGTAAAAATAGAATCGGTTTACAATTCGAGGAGGGACTCCCATATGCAACGCACATCCACAAAGCTCTTGATTCTCGGCGCACTCTTTTGTGCGCTGACGGCGATCGGCGCGCAAATCACTGTCCCTATGCCCTATGGCGCGTTCACCTTGCAGCTGCTCTTTGTGCTGCTGGCCGCCTTCCTCCTGCCTCCGCGGGCAGCGCTCCTATCGATGCTGGCCTATCTTCTGCTGGGGCTTGTGGGCGCCCCGGTGTACGCAGGATTTTCCGGCGGTCTTTCCTCTCTTGCTTCTCCGACGTTCGGATTCGTCCTGGGCATCACGGCCGCCTGTCCGCTCGTCTCCTGGCTGTTCCGGCGTCTGAAGAGCCGCCTGCGCCCCTTCCCCGCCGCCCTGCTCTCTGGCCTGGCGGGCATCGCCGTGACCTACCTTTTCGGGGCGGTGTATGGGTATTTTGTGATGACGCTGGTCCTCAACCAAGCGGTCAGTCCGTGGTTCGTCGTGTGGACGTTCTGCTTGATGTATCTGCCCTTTGACGCAGCCAAACTCCTGTTTGCCGCCGTGGCGGCGCCGGCGCTTTTGCGGCGCCTGCCGCGCTGATCGGGACTGCGCGGACAAAAAAGGAGGGCGCTGCAGGTCCCGCAGTGCCCTCTCGGATTTTAAGGATTATGCACGTTTTTTCTCCGTGACGCGCCTTGTGGCCACGACATTTGCCCCCGTCCCTGCGACGTTCTCCAGGATGCAGTCGCCCACGCAGACGGGCGCGCGAACGCTCGCGCCGCGAATGGCCGCGAGCACCTCGGGGATTTTCTCCTTGGGCACGGGCGCATCGGTCTTGACCGAGCACATGAGCTGCGTTCCGCACCGCACGGGCACGGAGGAAGTGACCGTGCGCATGGGCGCGGTGAACTCCTGCACGCCATACGCCTTTCCCCGGGGGCAGGTATTGCCCTGCACCTGGACTTCCCCATCCTCTCCCTGCCAAACGGTCAGGCGGCAGCCCACCGGGCAGGATATGCAGACAAACTCCTTTTTCATGGCTCAGCCCTCCTCCACACGCACGACGACGTCGCCGGTGACGTCGCCAAGGTCAATGATGGTCTTTTCCATCTCGCCCGGCGTCATAATGCGCTTTTTGACAGACTTGATCTCCTTGCCGCCGCTCAAGACTGTCAAGCGCGCGGGCTGGAAGGCTGCGCGCACGCGGAAGTAGAGGGCCGCCTTGCCCTCGCCCTTGACCAGGCGCTGAGGCACGACATAGCGCACGCCGCCCTCGGGCAAAACGCGCACGGTTTCCGCCTTTTGCAGGGTTCCCAGCGCAAACTTGGCAGCGTTTTCGCCGGCGATGGCCGCCTCTTCGCTGACGTTATCCACCAGGTCATGGACGTGGAGCACGTTTCCGCAGGCAAAGATGCCGGGCACGCTCGTCTGCCGCTCCGCATCCACCTGGGCCCCGGACGTGACCGGGTCCATCTGTGCGCCCGTGCCCAAGGTCAATTCATTTTCCGGAATGAGGCCGACGGAGAGCAGGAGCGTGTCGCAGGGCACGTAGCGCGCCGTCTCCATCTTGGGTTCCCGCGTCGCGGGATCGACCTGGGCGATGGTCACCCCTTCCACGCGCTCCTTGCCGTGGATGTTGACAACGGTGGTGTTGAAGTACAGCGGGATGTTGTTGTCCTCCAGGCACTGCACGATGTTGCGGTTCAGGCCGCTGGAGTAGGGCATGATCTCGCAGACCATCTCCACCTTCGCGCCCTCCCAGACCATGCGCCGCGCCATGATGAGCCCAATGTCGCCCGAGCCCAGGATCATCACGCGCTTTCCGGGCATCATCCCTTCCATGTTGACCAAGCGCTGCGCGCAGCCGGCGGTGTACACGCCCGCCGGGCGCGTGCCGGGGATGTTGAGCGCGCCGCGCGTGCGCTCGCGGCAGCCCATGGCCAGGACCACGGCCTTCGCCTGCACGCGCACCATGCCGTGTTCGCTCGAGACGGCAACCAGCTGCCGGTCCGGCGCGACGGACAGAACCATGGTATTCAGCAGCACCTCGATGGAGTCGATCTTCTCCACCTCGTCCAGAAATCTCTGGGCGTATTCGGGCCCGGTCAGTTCCTGCCCAAAGTAGTGCAGGCCAAAGCCGTTGTGAATGCACTGCTGCAGAATTCCCCCGGGGAAGGTATCTCTTTCCAGGACGAGGATCGACCGGGCTCCGGCCTTGTGCGCCGCCAGCGCCGCCGCAAGGCCCGCCGGACCGCCGCCGACAACGGCCACATCGACATTTCGCATCATTTATTTTTCCTCCTGCCGGGTGCGCCCGACGATCATGCGGGAAGCGCCGCCGTTCTTGGTGATCTTCTCCATGGGAACTCCGCCATATTTTTCGATTAGCTCCATCACGCGCGGCGCGCAGAAGCCGCCCTGGCACCGTCCCATGCCCGCCCGGGTCCGGCGCTTGACGCCATCCACCGTGGGCTTGCCCAGCGTTCGCTCGATGGCGTGGGCGATCTCCGCCTCCGTCACCGTCTCGCAGCGGCAGATGATGCGGCCATAGCGCGCATCCTTGGCGATGGCCTGCTCCCGCTCTTCCTCCGTCATGTTGCGGAAGGGCTTCGCATGCTCCCGAATGGGATGGAAGTCCGCGCGCTCGGGCAGGAACAGCCCGGCATGGCGCAGCGCCTCCACTGTCTCCTGGGCGATGGCCGGCGCGCTGCTCAGGCCCGGCGAGCAAATGCCCGCCGCCTGAATCAGGCGCGGATTCGCGGCAGAGACGCCCAGGATGAAGTCGCCCGTCGAAGGAATGGCCCGAATCCCCGCAAAGGCAGTAATGGGGCGGTTGACCGGGACGCCGGGCATGGAGCGCCGGCCCGTGGCCTTGAGGAACTCCAGGCCTTCCCGGGTGACGGAGGTATCCTCCTTGCCGGAGTTGTCCACCGCCGTCGGCCCGACAAAGGCGTTTCCATCCACCGTGGGCGAGACGAGCACGCCCTTGCCCAAACGGCTGGGCGCCTGGAAGATCACTCTCTGCACGAATCCCGAGGCCGCGCGGTCCAGGAGCATGTACTCGCCCTTGCGGCCGGTGATGGTAAAGCTGTCGTCCCCCATCAGGCGGGAGATCTCGTCCGCATGCAGCCCCGCCGCGTTGACGACATAGCGGGAGCGGAAGAGCACATTCTTGTCGTTCTCGATCTCCACGGCGTCGCGCAGCGTGGTGATCTTTTCCGCGTGGAAGTCAAAGTAGAATTCCACGCCGTTGTCGTGCGCATTTTCTGCGCAGGCAATGGTCATTTCGTAGGGACAGGTGATGGCGCCGGTCGGGGCCCAGAGCGCGCCCACGACCTCCTCGGATATGCCGGGCTGCTTCTCCATGGCCTGCGCCCGGTCCAAGATCGCAAGACCCGGCACGCCGTTCTGCACGCCGTTGTCGTAGAGGCGATGCACCTGCGCCATGTCCTCCTCGGAAAACGCCAGCACCAGCGAGCCCACGCGCTTGAGCGGCACGTGCAGCTGCTCGCACCATTCGTCATACAGCGCGTTCCCCGCGACGTTGACGCGCGCCATGGTGCTGCCCGGTTCGCAGTCATACCCGGCGTGCACGATGGCGGAATTGGCGCGCGAAGCACCCGTGGCGACATCCGCCCCCGCTTCGAGCACCGCCACGCGCACCTTGTATCGGGATAGTTGCCGCGCAATGGCGCAGCCGATTACGCCCGCGCCGATGACGACCACATCATACATTGTTCAGTCCTCCCCCAAAAACGCTTTTTCTTCCCGTATCATTGTAAACGCTCCTTCTCCTTCTGTCAACGACTCGCTTTTTCGATTTCTTGCAGCAAAAAAAGGATGGCTTTCGCCATCCTTTTTGTCGAAACGAGGATTCCCTATCTCTGCCCCATGGGCTTTTCAAAGAGCACGACCTTCGGCATCATGGGCGTGATCTCCAGCTCGGAGCCGGAAACGCGCTCCACTTCCCCGTCCACGTTGGACAGGAACGTTTCCACGCCCCCGACATCCACCGTCAGGCCGGGCGTCTTGTAGTGCATGGGGATGGTGATGCGGGGCTGAAGGAGCTTGACCAGCTCCGCGGCCTGCTCGCCGTCGATGGTATAGTTGCCTCCGACGGGCAGAAGAAGAACGTCCACCTTCTGCAGCGCGCCTAGGACATTGTGGTCCGGGATGCAGCCCAGGTCGCCCAAGTGCGCCACGCGCGTGCCATCCATCTGGATGACAAAGACGATGTTGCGGCCGCGCTTTGCGCCCTGCTCATCGTCGTGCGCCGTGTTGTAGCCCGTGATGGACACGTCGGCGATCTTGTGCTCCCCAGCGTCGTCCACGATGGCGGGCTCCCCCTTGACGGCTCCGACTGCGCTGTGATCGTAGTGGCTGTGCGAGACGGTCACGATGTCCGCGCGCACATCCGGGAAGTCCAGACCGACGTCCCCATAGGGATCGGTCACGATGGCCTTGCTGCCGAGAATGCGAAAGCTGGAATGTCCAAGCCACTGTATCTTCACTGTCAATTTCCTCCCTTTTTCGTCGAGTGGATCTGTCTATACCAAACGACCTGCCTGGCCGCAGCAGGCAGCATCGAGAACTTTCTTCCCTCGCGCAGGCACTCCGCGTACATCGCGCCCATGACGGCCATGAGGCGCTCGATCGCGCGTCCGGCGCGCCGAGGGTCATCGTCCAGCTCCAGGCACAGGCGGCAGAGTCTGGGCGCGTCTTCTCCCCCCAGCGAAAAGCCGTGGGCGAGGATTTGATAGAGGAGCGTGTCCATCGGCGATCGCTCCGGCAGAACGTCCACGCGCGGCGTCCGTTCCTCCATCTCCAGGAGGATGCGCGTCTGCGCGGCGTCCGAGATCGTTACAAACGTGTTCGCCCCTTCCACCCTGGCCAGAAAGTCCGCATCCTGCACGGGCTTTGCGCCGTAAAGGCGGAAGTGTCCGCGGGAAAAGGGCGGCGGCAGCACAAAGGGGCGCGCGCCTGTCTCCTCTTGTAGACGGCGGCAGAGCGCGGCAAGTTCCTCTCTCACGCGGTGTGGTGAAAATGCACGCTGACGCGGTTCAGACCGACGTACTGGTTTTGCACGTGCATGTGGTACTCCAGCTCGATCCGCCCTTCCGCTTCGGTCATGGCGTACATCACGCGCGTGGGCAGGGCCTCCATGTCCAGCCGCCCAAACGGCGTGGAATAGGTGCTGACGTACTTGCAGCCCTGCTTGAGGATCAGGTGCATGCAGGCTTCGCCCTCGCGGGAGAGCATGACGGTGTCGCCCTTCATCTCAATAGAAGCCTGGCCCGCAATCCCGGAGTCTCCCGTCTCCTCGTATTTGAGAACGGCGGCATCCTTTGTCTTGCGCAGCGTAGCGGCTGTGGTCAGTTCCATCACGGCTTCCTGGCCATCCTCCTGCACTTGCGTAGATGTCATCTGCAAGATGACCTTCTGATCGTCCATGATTTCCTCCCATTCAGCATCAAACGCTACGAGTAGCGTACTCTATTGCAGGGAAGAATGCAACACCTTTCCCAAACTCTTTACACAATTCCATCATTTGGAACGCAATTGTTCACAAACTCTGCAAAAACAACGCGGTCTATTCGATTCGCCGCACTAAACTACGGCTTCCCCTTCCTCCTCGATGACCACCTGCAGAATCTCTTCGGCAGACCCATTCTGGGCGTTTAGGTAGACGAGGTACTCCTGCTCTTCGGCCGTACCGCGCAGCTCATAGCAGAGAATTTCCTGCCCAAATCGGGGGATCAGGGCCAGCCGGACGGAGGAAACGTCGAGCGACGGCGCCAGGGCCACGATTTCTTCCTGGTCCATTCTCTCCCCGTCAAAGCTCCTCTGCACATGGTTGCGCAGGTAGTTGTTGGCCTCCACCCCTACAACGAGTCCCGTCTCCAAGGAGACCTGCACTTTGATCAGATCCGGATACAGCCGGACGCCGTCCTGCATGGGCACGAAATTGAACGTCACCATGCCGAAGTTCACCTGGTAATAGGCGGGCTCCACCTCGCCGTACTGCCGGCTCTGCAGGAAGGCGAGCGCATTCTCCTGGCATGCCTCCACGCTGTGGTTTGTCTCCCCCGGGGAGAATTCCGGCACCATCATCAGCACGTGTCCGCCGGTCTTTGTCACCTGCAGGTGGAGCACGCCGGCGTCCGTCGTGTCCACCGCCACGCCATAGCAGGGGATCTCTCCCTCCACGCCCTGCTCTACGGAAACGGATTGCACGCGCTCCAAGCCCACATACGCCTTTGCAATTTCCATCGCCGCATTTTCGTCCACGGGTTCCGTTCCCAGCGCCTTGGGCGCCGTCCGAGCTGCCTGCGAGAAGGCGCCGTCATAGATCAGCGAGGGCACGGGCGTGGAGGGCTTGGCGAACTCCGCATAGGGGTCGCTCTCCTCGTCCGGCACGGCCGGCTGGCTGGAGAGCGCAACGCTGGCCACGTCTTGGGCGCTCAAGCCCTGCACCGCGTAGTTCAGGGCGCGGCAGCGCTCCAGGAGCGATTCCAGCTGTTCCTCTTCCTCCTTGGAGATGCTCTCCCCCTTTGCCACCTTCTGCGCGAGCGCACCGGAAAACTCGGAAAGCCGGTTGACAAAGGCAAGCACTTCCTCCATGCTCTCATGAGAACCGGGCAGGGAGGCCAGCTCCCGCCCCGCACCATCGGCTTGCCGGTAGACCTCCGACAGCAGGATCACATCCTGTTTCGCCCCGTCCGAGACCATGAGCTTCCCCAGTTTTACCTCCAGATCGTCCATCTCCCCCACCAGCTGGAAGAAGGACCGCTCATACATGGCCTGCAGCTGCGTCCGGTACCGGCGCTGGCGGACGTTTTCCACGATTCCCCAGATGACCGCTCCGGTTAAAACCACGGTCAACACTGCGATGACCGCGTTCTTCCATCTCTTGTCCATTTGCATCCTCCTCGCGCGTCAGATGGCAAAGTAGTGCTTGCCGATGACGGTCATCACCGTGCGCGAGTAGATCCACGAGGACGTGGTGCGCGCAGGGTTGTAATAGTAGATGCACCCCCCGGTGGGGTCCCAGCCATTCATGGCGTCTTGGGCCGCGCGCACGGCCTGCGCATCCGGTTCCATGTTGATCTGCCCATCCGCCACCACGTCAAAGGCGCCCGATTGGTAGATGACGCCGGAGATCGTGTTGGGGAAGGAGGCGTGTTCCACGCGGTTGAGCACGACGGCCGCCACGGCTACCTGCCCAAGATAGGGCTCTCCGCGTGCTTCTGCATAGACCAACCGCGCCAAGAGGTCCAAGTTCTTGCTGCGGCCCGTGCTGGTGCTTCCGCTCGAGGAAGTGTTGATCCCCAGCGCCGCAAACGTCGACTCTCCGACGACGCCGTCCGCCGTCAGGCCGTTCTTCTTCTGAAAGTGGACCACAGCCTCATAGGTATCCTGGCCAAACACGCCGTCCGCCGCGCCCTTTAGGTATCCCCACTTTTGCAGCTTAAGCTGCACCTGCCGCACCAGTTCACCGCTGCTTCCCCAATAGAGCGTCGTCGCCGCCGCTGCCGGAACCACGGCCGTCAGCAGAAGCAGAAGCGCCAGAAGCATCGCCATCTTCCGCAGTTGTCTCAAACGCATTCGCAATCTCCTCTCTGATTCCTCGCAGCCATTTTGCCAGGCTGGATTCAAACCGAACTTCCCCTTCGTAGTCCTCTCCGGAAAAGCACAGCGGCGGATACATCACGCACCACCAGTTGCGCCCCTTTGCCTCGCCAAGCAGAATGCGCAGGGCCTGATACTCCCCGGCCGGCACAACCTGGGTGCCGTATGTCCGCTCCGGGAAGGGGAACACGCCGAACTCCACGCGCACCTCCTGCGCAAACCCCATCTCTTCCGCCGCGCCTTCCGCGGTCTGTTGGGCGAGGTCCAGATGCTCCTGCACGATCTGCGCCGCCTCCTGCCCGGAGGACGCTCCCTGCAGAAGCGGCGTAAAGGCCGCCAGGATCGCATCGCGGACATGCAGTTTGATCTCCTGCTGCTCCTGTGTGTCGTCATGCGCGAGGATGTGGATGCGCACGAGGTCC
The DNA here is from genome assembly GCA_050942925.1 of Candidatus Spyradocola sp. Lineage (GTDB taxonomy): Bacteria > Bacillota > Clostridia > Christensenellales > UBA1750 > Spyradocola. The sequence continues at coordinate 25,809 of JBMNOF010000004.1, read as the reverse complement.
CCGCTGCGCACGGCGGCCTGCAGATCCGTCGGGTGTTCCCACCCCACCGCATACACGACCGCGCAGAGAAGGCCAAAGACCATACACGCAAAAAGCCAATGCTTCACGGTTTCCTCACCCCTTTCACCGTGTAGCATTGGCTTGTTTTTCCGGTTTTATACAGTTGTCTTGCCGCGCATCAGAGGAATTTTACGCCCGCATCCACGCTTTGCGCAGCGCAGCACTCCGGGTAGACGCGCTTGAGTTCCACGGCCGTTTCCACGGCCTGCTCCCATGCGGGGAACAGCCCAAACACCGCAGACCCGCTCCCCGACATGCGCGCATGCAGCGCTCCCCGCGCCAGCAATTCCTCGATCGCGCGGGCGATGGCCGGCCGGCGGACGACGGCGACTGTCTCCAACACGTTCCCCATGCAGGCAATGAGGTCGCGGACGCTCCCCGCCTCCATGGCCCGCGCCGCGCCGGCCGTATCCGGGTGCGCAGTGACCGCCGTCATGTCCAAGGCCTCAAAGATCTCCTTGGTCAAAAGCCCCTCGCAGGGCTTGAGGATCACCAGGTACAGCGGCAGGCGGCTGCGCACGGGCGCAAGGTCCGTGCCGATCCCCGTCGCGCGCTGGCATCCGCCCGCAATGCAAAAGGGAACGTCCGCGCCCAGGCGCGCGCCCAGCTCCTGCAGGCGGCCAAGGGGATAGTGCAGATTCCACAGCTCGTTCAGGCCCACCAGCGCCGCCGCCGCATCTCCGCTGCCTCCGCCCAGGCCTGCCGCAACGGGCACGTGCTTCTCCAAAACAAGCTCCGCGCGCGGCGCGATGCCGGCTTCCTCCGCCAGCAAGCGCGCCGCGCGCAAGATCAGGTTGTCTTTTTCGGCGCGCAGGGCGCCCTCAATGGTCAATTCCAGGCTCTGCGCCTCGCGCAGGCGGATCGTATCGCAAAGGCTCACGGACTGCATGAGCAAATCCACGTCGTGGTATCCGTCCGCGCGCCGGCGCAGCACATCCACCGTCAGGTTGACCTTGGCGCGCGCCTGCAAGCAATACTCCTTCACAATGCCTTCCTCCAAGCGTTGATCTTCTTGGGAAAGCATAGCACATTTTCTAAAACGAGGTCAAGCGCCTGTAGACCAACACGGGGGATTTCCCCTCGGGGTTCCGCTTGCGGAGTTCCTCCTCCGCGATCCGGTAGCGCCTGGCCACCTCCCAGAGCGTCTCCTCCGGCTTGGGGTAGTACAGCACCGCGCCCACGGGCAGGGCCGCCGGCTCCCCCTCCTCCGAGATCTCGGACACGACCGCGACGTCCGCCGTTCCCACGCGCTCCGCCCGGAGCGTCAAGGGAATGCGGACCTGCGCCTGGTTCTGCGAAACGCGCTCGGCCGCAACCTCTCCCAGTTCCACCGCGCTCACATCCGCTTGCCCATCGATCTCCGAGAACTCCAAGGCAAAGGGCGCCTCCCGCGTGTAGACGGCCAACGGCACTTCGCTCCCGGTTCGATACAAAAGGCTCACGCGCATCAGCCCTTCGGCGCGCGCGCTTTCTTCCCCGACGATGTCCAGCGCCACCGGGGCCGCAAACGCGCCGAGGATCTCCCCCAGCCCCGGCGCAGACGCCGGAATTTCCACCTCCAGCAGCAGGGTCTGCGTCTGCTCCACCGCTTCGTCGGAGCGAATGCAGCGCACGTCTTCCTGGATCACCTGGAAGGGGTCCTCCGTCAGGGGATAGGCATCCGCCAGGACCTCCGCCCCGGCCTCCGCCTTGGCTTCCGCCGCAAGCTCCAGCACGAATTCAATCCGCAGGTTTCCCTCCTGCACCTCGTCCTCGCGGTTAAAGACCACCTCGCTCTTGAGTCCGCGCACGTGTGCGGAAACCGACACCTGCACGCCCGGCCGGAACCCGTCGCCTTCGATCTCTTCGGAAAAGGGCAGCGTCTCGCTCTGCCAACCGACGGGACCGCCCGCCTCCGCTCCGGAAAGAAGGCTGTCCACCGTCACCGAGCCCGTGACCTCTACCTCGCCGTCCTGCAGGTTCACATTGTCCACCTGCACCCTTGCATCCGCGCTGACCACGCGCGTGTAGGACGGGTCCGCAAGGGGAAAGTTTTCCGCAAACGCCTCGCGCTCCTGGGCATAGGCCACTTGGTTGAGCGTTTCCAGGCGCACGGTCTTTTCCGCCATGGCTACCGGCGCTTCCACGCTTGTCGCCAAGGCCTCCACGGCGGGCTGCGCGACAAAGCCCTCCAGCCGAAGCGCCGCAGAGAAGTCCATCCTGCCGTCCCGCTCCTCCGCCTCCACGCTGCACACTGTCGCGCGGACGGTTGCACGCATCTTCGGGGCGGCGTCTTCCACCTGCAAAACGGCGCTGAAGCTGGCCTGTGCATCGCGGGAAAAGAGCTCTCCCGCCTGCGTCAGGTACAGTGCAGAGAATTCCGTCGTTCCCTGCACCGCGACGCCCCCGGTCTGCACCTCTACCGTGCCGATGGACGGCAGAGCGCGGCAGCTCACGATGGTGACATTGCGGTCCCCGCCCGAGAGCATGACCGAGGTCTCGGCCGTTGCCTGCGCGCTCCCCTGGCCGACCAGGCGTTCCACGGGGATGTTTTCCTTGAGCAATTTGCCTGCCATATCGATCCTCCTTACCCATGTTGAGCCCTTACCCGTACTCAATGGATCTATATGGCGTTTCCCTTCTCCTTATGCGCTCTTTTCGATGGAGAGTCTGTCGGCGATCAATGCGATGAACTCGCCATTGGTCGGCTTTTCGTGCTTGACGTAGAGCTTGGAGCCAAAGAGCATGTTGATGTTCTCCATCTGGCCGCGCGTCCAGGCGACGTCAATGGCATGGCGAATCGCGCGCTCTACCTTGGAGGAGGTGGTGTTAAAGTTCAACGCGACCGTCGGATAGAGGTCCTTGGTGATGGCGTTGATCATCTCTCGGTCGTTGACCACGAGCTTGATGGCCTCGCGCAGGAAGTGATAGCCCTTGATGTGCGCCGGAATCCCCATGGAGAGGAAGATGTTGGCGATGCGCTCGTCCAGGGAACAGTTTGCCTGCTGGGGTGCGCGCACCGGCGCGTCGGCCTGGACCTCGACCGGCTGGTTGCGCTCCACAATGCGCTGGTAGATCGCCCCGAGCTCGAAGGGCTTGAGCATGTAGTAGTCGCTTCCCAGGTTGATCGCGCGCTGGATGAAGTCGTCTCGCATCAGCGCCGTCACGGCGATGACATGCGGGCGGTGCGGCAGATTCTCTTTTTGGATCTGTGCTAGGACCCCAAAGCCGTCCAGGCGGGGCATCACCATGTCCAGCAGCAGGACATCCACCGGCTTGCTCCGCAGGATATCCATGACCTGCAGTCCATCCTCCGCCGTGCCCACGACCTCGATGTCCTCCTTGTCCTGAAGATAGGAGCTGAGCACTTCCAGCACGACCGTGCTGTCATCCGCAATAAGAACCTTGATCTTTTCCACCAGAAGACGCCTCCTCGTCAATATTTCCTGGGTCGCTTTCCTACTCGAGTAAAAGATTCTTTCAGTACACTTTTCTCGTGGTCCTATTTGAAAGTCGCTCCCAGTTCAGATGAGAGTATTTTAGACCAAATTCTTCCGCTCGTCAACTAGTTTATGCGCTTTTTTGCGGTTTTAGCGCGCAAACAATCGCTGATAACCTGAAAATCCGTCTTTCCGGTTTCCACCGCACCTCATCATTTTTCCGTTTTCCGAGGAAATGTTTCAAGAAATAATTCTGTCAGAATTTCTCTGTTTTTGTCGAATTCCCCCGCTTTCCCTCTTTCATTCGCCAGCTTCACCGCTTCTTCGACATCATTCCGCCCAGTGCTTTGCGCGCAGCACCGCGCGGTGCCACTGCTTCAGGCGCTCTGCGCGCTCGTCTTCGACAAAACCCGGCTGGAAAACCTTTTCTGCGCGCCAGATGGCGCGGACCTGATCCCGGCTCTCCCAGAACCCCACGGCCAGACCCGCAAGGAGCGCCGCGCCCAGGGCCGTGGTCTCCGTCACCGCCGGCCGGACCACGGGGATTCCGAGGATGTCCGCCTGGAACTGCATCAGGAAGCCGTTTGCGCTGGCCCCGCCATCCGCGCGCATCTGGGACAGGGGCGTGGCGCTGTCGCGCGCCATGGCTTCCATGACGTCGGCGGTCTGGAACGCGATGGCCTCCAGCGCCGCGCGGACGATGTGGGCGCGACCTGCTCCGCGCGTAAGCCCCACGATGGCGCCGCGGCCGTACATGTCCCAGTACGGCGCGCCAAGGCCCGTAAACGCCGGAACGAGGTAGACGCCGGCAGTATCCGGCACGGAGAGCGCGACCGCCTCCGACTCCTGGGCCGAATCGATGAGCTTGAGCTCATCGCGGAGCCATTGCACGACGGCGCCCGCGACGAACACCGACCCTTCCAGGGCGTACTCGGTCTTCCCGCCCATGCGCCAAGCCACGGTCGTCAACAGGCCGTTGGGAGAAGCGACCGCCTCTTCCCCGGTCTGCATGAGCAAGAACCCGCCCGTTCCATAGGTCGTCTTCACCATTCCCCGATCGAAGCAGGCTTGTCCAAACAGAGCGGCCTGCTGGTCTCCGGCAATGCCCGCGATGGGGATCTCGACCCCGAGGATTTCCGGGTTCAGCATTCCGACAATGCCGCTGGAGTCCACGACCTCCGGCAGGAGAACGCGCGGAATCTCCATGCACTCGAGCAGTTCGTCGTCCCATTGCAGGGTGTGGATATTAAAGAGCATGGTGCGCGAGGCGTTGGATACATCCGTGACATGGATGTGCTCGCGCGTGAGGTTCCAGATCAGCCAGGAATCCACCGTGCCAAAGAGGAGCTCTCCGGCTTGCGCTGCAATGCGTGCCCCCGGAACATTGCGCAGAATCCATTGGATCTTGGTCGCGCAGAAGTAAGCGTCCGGCACAAGGCCGGTCTTTTCGCGGATCATGGGCTCCAGCCCCTCGGCCTTGAGCCTCTCGATCTCCTCCGCCGTGCGCCGGCACTGCCACACGATGGCGTTGCACACGGGCTTCCCCGTGCTCTTGTCCCAGAGGATCGTGGTTTCGCGCTGGTTGGTGATGCCGATGGCGGCAATTTCCTCTGGGGCAATGCCCGCCTTCTTCACGGCCTGGCGAAGCGCTTCCACCTGCGATGAGAGGATTTGCTGGGGATCGTGTTCCACCCAGCCGGGCTTGGGGTAGATCTGCGGAAACTCAATCCCATGCGAGGCCACGACCGCGCCGGTTGCATCCACGACCACCGCTCGGGAGCTGGTCGTTCCCTGGTCCAGGGCCACAATGTACTTTTTCATCATCTTGTTCTGCCTCCCCGTGTTTGTCTTTCTGTGCGTAGGGTCTTTCTTGGGTTCATTATAGCAAAGCGCCGCCGTGTCAACAAGCCCGGTCTGCGCATAGGATGAATCAGGGCCTGAGCCCGCAAGAAAGGAGCAACCGCCATGGAACGACCGATTACATACGCCGATGCAAACAGCGCCGCCGCAAAGGCCGCGCGCACGCGGGAAGGCGACCGTTGGGTTTCCCTGCGCACGCTGCGGAACCCGACCACCACCATTCAGGACACGCCCAGCGCGCCGGCGGAACCCGCGCCCCCTGCGGACCGCCGTCCCGTGCTCTATGAGGCGATCGTGCGGCGCCACTTGGAGGCGCGCCAGCGGATCGGCAACCCGTAACCCGCTTGGGTTCTTCTCCCGCACAAAAAAAGGAGGGTGCGCAGGCCGCTTGCCTGCGCACCCTCCTCGTTCGTTTCCCGGTGCAGGGATTACTCCTCTTCGTCCAGCCTGCCCGCGGCAAGGTCTGCAAGCGTGGGCAGAATGGCATCTACCGGGTCCTTCTTGCAGATCAAGTCCACGCTGCCCTCGCGGCGGACGCAGTAGTTGTTGATGTCGTAGGGCAGATACTCCACCGTGATGGGCTCGGTGCCATTGTTGAAGGTATAGGTCACCGAGAGCACGGGCGCCTGGCTTTCGTCGACGAGGTCCTCGTTCACAAGGCCGGAGATCGTAACGCCGATGATGGTCTGGTATGCCGTCTTAAAGGCGTCCTCCTGCACCTCGACGCCGTTGAGGAAGAAGGTTTCCAGATAATCGGTCGAGCCGTTAGCCAGGGTTTTGAGTTCCCCGTTCTCGTCATACTGCTCCTCGCGCTCGATGGTCATCGTGTAGGAGGTCGTCCCGTCGGTGATGTCCACCCGGTCGATCTCCGTGATGCTGATGATGTTGGTGAACATATCCAGGTAATACGTCACCTGGAAGTCCTCCGCAAACCCGAGATACGAGGTGCTGATACTGAATACGTCGTTGGTATCGTCGATGGTGCAGTAGTAATGCGTGTCGTCGCCCTCCACCAAATCGCCCAGGTGCAGCGTGCGGCTGGCGCCATCCACATCCGTGACCGTGATGGAGAACCACGGGGTATCCAGTCCGTAGTCGGCCAGGTTGTCCACCGTGCCGAGGTACTCGTACAGGCCGCAGTCGCTTACGCTCGTCACCAGCTCGCTGATCGCACCGCTATCCAGCCAGAGCGTGCGGGGCTCGGTCATCTGCCAGGTCCCGGTTGCAAAGGTAGTGGGATTTTCCGCGGGCTTAAACGTGATGCGGTCCTGCCCTTCCTGCTCGATGACGATGGAAGCGGTATAGCTGATGTCCGAATTGATCTCCGGAAGCTCAAGGCTGCGGTAGCGCAGCAGGGACCCGCCAAAGATGTTCGCAAAGTAGGGCCGCAGGATGTAAACGTCATTGTCGCCCTGCACGCACGCATAGATCTGACCCGTCAAGGTCTGCAGATCGCCCAATTCCAGCACGAGGGACGTTCCGTCGCTGTACTCGACGGTCAGCGTGCAGGAGGGGTCGTCCAATCCATACGTGGAGAGATCCTGGGCATCGGCTTCCACGAGCTGGTCGGCCTCCATGGCCGCGGCGTTGACAAAGGCGGCAGAGCACGTGCTCTGGTTGAGCTTGTCGTCGTCCATGATGTCGACGTGGAAGATCTCCTCCGCAGTGCCGTCCTCGGCAGTGGTCTCCTCCTTGGTGATGGTGAAGGTGTTTTCACCGTCGACGTGGATGGACACCACGTCGCCCGTCTCATGATCGGACAGGGCCACGGTCTGCGTCTCCTCCGGTGCCTCCTCTTCCTTGTTCAAAAGCCCGGGAAGGAAAATCGCCAGCAGGGCCGCCACCACGATGACGACGCCGACCACGGCCAGCGCCGCCACGCGGTTGACGGGCTTTTTTGTCTTATGTTCCTTGCGCAGGGAGGCGCCCAGGTCGATCTTCTCTGCGGGCTCCTCCTGCTCGACATCGCTCTTGCGGGGTTCCTCCGCCATTTACAGGTGCCTCCTTTTCAGCCAGACCACAACGCCCGCCGCCAGCACCACGATGGGCATGAGGAACACGCCGACGCCCGCCATGGCGTACATTTCCGCCGTGCTCGTAAAGCGCAGGCTGTTGGTCATCAAGTTCTTGCCAATGATGGTCACGGTATCCGTTTCACCGTTCATCCAGCGGATGGCGCCCAGCAGAAGGTCCGTGTTGCCCGAGAGGCTGTAGAAGGACGAGGAGGTCACAAACCCGGCGCTGCCGAAGACCACGATCTTGGCGCCCGCGTCGTTGCCGTCCATGTCGATCTCGCGCAGCGCGATGCCGACGTTGAGCGGGCCGCTCAGGTCTCCCTCCTCCTTCTCCACGACCGTGGAGTTCAGGTCGACCTTTGCATAGGAGCTGGCCGAAGTGGTCAGGATCGCCTCGGCTTCAATGTCGTTGTGGGCAATCGCCGGCAGCGACAGAGAGGTCGCATAGGGCAGAACCGCAACCTGCTCGTTCTCGGTCAGGCCCGCGGTGACCGCGTGGTCCTCCACCGTGGGCACGATGTAGGCCGGGCTGCGGTAGTAGGCGCTCTCGTCGCCCTCGACGACAAGGGTGTGGTCCACGGAGATGCCGTAGAGGTCGAGCAGCGACTCAAAGCCGGGCAGTTCCGGACAAGTGGCGTCCGTAAGGTAGAGCATATAGCCGTCGTTCTCCAGGAATTCGCGGATTGCGACGCGCTCATCCTCGCTCAGGTCCGTCTGCGGGGCGGCGATGATGAGGATGTCGCCCTGCTTGAGCTTGTCCATGTCGTTGAAGGAGATATCGCTCACGACGAGGTTTTCGCCCTCAATGTAATCCACCAGGTAGCTCAGGTCGCTCGAAGAGGCTTCCTGATGTCCGGTGAGGAAGTACGCGTTGTTGACCTCGTCGGCCGTGACAAAGGAGATGGCGTTGGTCAGCTTCTGCTCGCCGATGAAGGAACGCAGCGTGAGCTGATACGAACTGGTATAGCCAAACTCATACATGTCATACTGGTCGATGACGCGGTAGCGCGAGCCGTCGTCGTTGGTGACGATGACGGAGTTGACCGACAGGCTCTCGCTGGTGAACTGCTGGGCAAAGGTGGGGTTCTGGATGGGGTCCACAACCGTGACGGTGATGTAGTCCGGCGCAATCCGGCGATAGTTCTCCAGGAGGTTTTCCACCGTCTGGGACTCCGAACCCGTCTGCATCAGGGCGTAGATGTGCACCGGCTCGTCAATGGCCGACACCACGCGCTTTGTCTGGTCCGAGATGGTATAGAGCCGATTGCTCGAAAGGTCGTAGGACAGGCCCCATACGTTGTCCAAGGTAGAGACGACGATGTTCAGCAAAATCGTGATGACAATCACCGCCACGACAAGGAGCGTGGCAAAACCGCCGTGACGCAGTCTTCTGGAGCTGAACAAAGAGGTCTTCTTTTGCTTCTTCTGCTCGTTTTTCTGCTCGTTGCTCATGGTCTTAACCCTCACTCCATCTTCTCTTTTCCGTCGTGTACACCGTCAGCAGCAGGAAGACCCCCGCAAAGCTGATCATGTAGATCACGCCCGTCAAGCTCAAAATTCCCGAAGAGAAATCCGTGAACCGCGCAAAGAGGGACACCCACTCCAGCGCCGTGCACAGCCAGGAGAGCATCGTCACGCTGGACATGGACGCGATGATGGAATCCAACAGGTACAGGAACAGGATCACCACAAACGTGCTGATGGCCGAGGCCACCTGGTTTTCCGAAAGGTTGGACATGAACAAGCCCACCGCGATTAGGCAGCAGCCCATGAGGAAGAATCCCAAATAGTTGACAAACACCTCAATGGCCGAAACATTGCCGTACACCGAGAGGATGATGACATACAGCCCCGTGCACACCAGCGTCAGAAAGAACACCGCGCAGGCCGCAAGGAACTTTCCTCCGACGATCGACCACAGCGAAAGCGGCGAAGTCAGGAGCAGCTGATCCGACTTTGTGCGCCTTTCATCGCTCATCAGGCGCATGGTCAGGATCGGCACAATCAGGATAAAGATAAACGAAATGTTGGAAAAGAGCGTGCCGACGGAGGAGCTGGCGCTCAGCACGTTGCCAAAGGCGAAGAAAATGCCCGCAATGACCAGGAAGCAGCCCATAAACACATAGCCGATTGCGGAATAGAAATAGGATTGCAGCTCGCGCTTGAATACCGCCAGCATCGTTAGATTCCTCCCTTATCTTCGCTCGTCAGCTGCAGGAAGATGTCCTCCAGCGTGACGTCCATGGGCTTGAGCATCAGCAGCGAATAGCCTGCCGCAAGGATGGCGTTGACCAGGGGCCGGCGCACATCCGTCTTGCTGTCGCTCTCGACGATGTAGTCCATGCTGCCGACTTCCTTGCTGCCCAGGGTCTCGACGTATTTCACGCCCGGCACGTCGTGCAGCAGGCGCTGCACCGGCTTCTCCGGGCCGACCACGCGCACCGTCAGGCGGATGGCCTCGCCGATGCCCTGCGTCAGGTTCGCCAGCGTGTCCTGCGCGACGATCCGGCCCTTGTTGATGATCACGACCCGGTCGCACACATCCGCAACCTCGTGCAGGATGTGCGAGGAGAGCACGACCGTGTGGTTCTGCCCCAGGCCCGAGATCAGCTTGCGGATCTCGATGATCTGCTTGGGGTCCAAGCCGACCGTGGGCTCGTCCATGATGACCACGTCCGGATTGCCCACCAGCGCCTGCGCAAGGCCCACGCGCTGCTTGTATCCCTTGGACAGGTTCTTGATCAGGCGGTGGCGCACGTCCGTGATCTTGACCAGGTTGTACAGATCGTCCAAGTGCGCCTTCTGGCTCTTCTTGCGGACTTCTTTGATGTCGCAGACGAACTTTAGATACTCCTCCACCGTCATATCCATGTACAGCGGCGGCTGCTCGGGCAGGTAGCCAATGCGGCGCTTGACCTCGCGCGGCTGTTCCAGCACGTCCATGCCATCCAGGGTGATCTGTCCTTCGCTTGCGGAGATGTAGCCGGTGATCATGTTCATCGTCGTGCTCTTCCCCGCGCCGTTTCGGCCGAGAAAGCCCAGTACTTCTCCCCTGTTGATCGTAAACGAAATGTCGTCGACCGCGCACTTGGCACCGTAACGCTTGGTTACGTGCTTGAGTTCGATCATGCTTAGCCCTCCTTACTCCTCGCCCGCGCAACCGTTCACGGACTTAACCTTTCCTCAACAGTATACCGATTCGCTTTGAACAGGCTATGAACAAGTTGTGAATTCACGTTTTTCACAACTTTAACAAACTGGAATAGTATAGCGCATTTTTTTCCTGCTGTCAATTCAAGAAAAAACGCCCCTGGTTTCTGGCGCAGCAAAGGCCCTCGGCGCGTCCAGCGCCGGGGGCCTTTGCCAAGGGTCTTTATTCCGTTTGCTCCGTCTTGGGGTCGACGTATTGCCAGGATTGCCAGTATCCGTCCTTCCACTCGTAGCCGGCCATGCCCGCGGGCGGCGTTTCCTGCTTCTCTCCGGGCAGGAGGTATCCCACCCCCACGACCCAGCCGTCTTCCACCTTGGCGCCAATCAGGTAGGAATCCATCTCCTCATAGGCGTTCCCGAGCGGAACGCGGATGTACACCACGTTCTCCTCTTCGGGGAACGGGTCCACCTCTTCAAACCGCTCAAATAGGTCGTGCAACGGCCAGAGCGCCTGCGGCCAATAGGCGTTCTGCAAGAGGGCGGGGATCTCTCGCCGCTCTTCCTCCGCCAAAGGAGTCTGCAATTCGCCCTCCGCCTCGGCAAGCGGGTCCATCTGCGCCGGCAGATCGTAGAGATCCACCTCTGCTTCCGGGCTGGGCTCGTCGCCGGATTCCGGCTCGGCCGTCGTGGTCTGCGCCGGGGATTCCGCCTGCACAGGCGCTTCCTCGGGCGCTGTTTCGGGCGCTTGCTCCTGCGCCGGAGTCTGTGCGCTCTCTGGTTCCGCGGGTTCCTCCGCCGCGGGGGTCTCCGGCGCTTCTTGGACAGGCTCCGCTTCCCCGGCGCCCTCCACAGGCGCTGCCTGCGCTTCCGGTTCCGCCGCGGGCGCAGGGCGAAGGATTTCGGCGATTGCCTCCCGCACCTGTGCCCAGTCGATCCAGCCGCCGCGCCCCACGGTCCCCGCCAGCGGGATCTGCACCTCTTCGCCGTTCATCCGGGCCACAAGGAGCATCTGCATCTCCCGGAAGTCCGAGGGGTTCAGCGACGCGACAATGCCTCCTTGCCCGCGCGCGTCCATGTTCAGTTCGCCCAAGGGCAGGAGCCCCTCCTGCGTCCAGGCAAAGGCATAGGGCTGGGCGTTTCGGCCAAAGCCCTGCACCACCAGATTGATTTTCACGCTTCCATCCCGGGTCTCCGCCCGCGCGTATCCCGACTCCCGGCCGCTGCCCAGCTGCCTAAGGAGCACAAACGTCCGCTGTCCTTCTCGATTCATGCTTTTTCCGCTCCTCCCGCATGTCCGTTTGTCCCCATTCTATGCGGAAGAGCGCGCGCCTTATTCCCTGTGCGCTGGGCGCAGGGGAAAACGAAGCTCCGTCAGCACCGCGCAGGCAAAGAGCAGGCTGCCGCCGAAGACCAGCGTCCAGCGCAGCGGCTCAAGCCCGAGCAGCACGGAAAACAGCGAGCCGAACATCCCCTCCATGGAGAGAAAAATGGCGGCCTTCGAGGCGGAAGCATGCTTTTGCGCCGCGGTTTGCAGGAAAAAGCAGAGGCAGGTGGAAAAGGCGCCCAGGTACAGCACGGGCAGAATGCCCGCGCGCAGCGTGCCGCCGTCGACCGGCGACCGGTCCACGATCAAGAAGTACAGCAGCGACAGCCCCGCCGCCGTCGCCATCTGGATAAAGGTGAGCTTTCTCGCCTCCACATGCTTGGCGGTGAACTCCAGCGAGGCGATGTGACACGCGAAAAAGAACGCGCACGCCAGGGACAGTAGATCGCCCACCGCAAAGGAAATCCCCTGCCCGGGCGTGTACCCCAGCACAAAGATGCCCGCCACCGCAAGAAACGGCAGGATCAAGTTCTTCGCCTCCGGGCGCCTGCGCGTCACCACCCAGATGAGAAAGGGCACCATCACGACATTCGTCGTCGTCAGGAACGCGCAGTTGGAAGGCGTCGTCCGGCTCTGCGCCTCCGTCTGCAAGAAAAACGCCACAAAAAGAAAAAAGCCGGACAGTGCGCCATAGGCCCATTCCCGTCCGGTCACGGTCACGACCTGCTTCCAGCAGACCGCGCCGAGGATCAGGGCTGCCACCAAAAAGCGCAGCAGCAAAATGGTCGCCGAGGTGAGCCCGGCATCGATCGCGTATTGCGTCGCAGAAAAGCCTGCCCCCCAGATCACGGCCACGAGCAGCAGCCCAAGATCCGCCAGGGCATTCTTTTTTTCGATCACGGTGTTTCCCTCTTCCGTTTGTTTTTTTGTTCTTTACGTCGTCTCCCGGCGAATGACGCGCCCTTGCAGCACGTAGTGGTTCTTTTCGGGCTTTTGCCCCTCCATCATGTTGACCAGGGAATCGATGGCCAAATCGCAGAAGGACTCCAGCGGATCTCGGATGGAGGACAGGCGCTTGAGGTTGTAGCGCGCAAAGAGCGTGTCGTCGTGGCCAATCACGCGGACCTCCTCCGGGATGGAGATTCCGCCCTCGATCAGCGCGCGCATGCAGCCGATGGCAAAGCGGTCGTTGTTGGCGCAGATGCCGTCAAAGTCGAGCCCCTGCTGCATCCATTCCTTGGCGCTAAGGTAGCCGTTTTCCTCCTTAAACCCATCGACGATGACGATGTAGTCCTCCGGATTCGGAATGCCATGCTCGATCAGCGCGCGGGAAAACCCCGCCTCCCGGCCCTGGAGCAGGTTCGTCGTAAGGGGCCTGCGCGTGGGAAACAGGATTTTGCGGCACCCCCGCTCCAGGAGGTGGTTTGCCGCCATGTATCCGCTCTGTACATGGTCCGTCTCAATGACGACGGTTCTGTCGTCCAGGTTTTGCAGATAGCTCGGCGTTCGGCCAATGTAGACCTTGGGCAGGGGTCCAATCTCCTCGCGGTGGTCGACGCGCGCGCCAAACAGGAAGATCAGGCCGCTGACCTTGTGTTGGCGCAGCAGCTGAATGTAGGCCTCTTCCCGGGCCGCGTTGCCCCGCGTGCCGCAGATAAACGTCGCATACCCCAGATCAAAGAAGCGCTCCTCCAGGTCCACGACGATCTCCGCCAGATGCTGGTTGGCCAAATCCGGATAGAGAATGCCCACTGCCGGGATGCGCTTGGTGCGCATGGACTGGGCGGTGATGTCCGGACTATAGTGATAGCGCTCGATGACCTCGCGCACGCGCGCCTCGGTTTCCTTGGAAAACCTTCCATTTTTGTGGATCACGCGCGAAACCGTCGCCACGGATACGCCCGCGATCTGCGCAATCTCCCGCAGGGATATCGGCTTTTCGCTTTCCATGCCGCACACCCCTTTCCTTTTTCTCTCCTTAGCTATTCTAGCAAAAAACGCGCGTGCCTTCAAGCAAATTTCCGTTTGCCTGCTTTGACAGTCTCCCTGCTTTCTGCTATCCTTTTGCAAAGAAGGAGGAAAACCATGAAGCACGTTTCGATTGTACTCTCCATCGCCCTTCTGCTCTGCCTGCTGAGCGGATGCGCCGGCCCGGCGCCCGTGGTGGAACTGCGCCCGTCGGAATTTCCCAGCCCAACTCCATCCGCCGCGCCGCTCCCCTCTGCGCAAGCCTCCCCTGCGCCGGCGACCGTTCTTCCGAGCCCAACGGCGGCCATGGAAGAGGCGTCCACCTCGCCCACGGCAGATCCGCCCACGGCAACGCCCGCGCCCTCCGCGCAGGAGCCCGAGCCTTCCGCCTCCCACGCCGCCCCTGAGCAGCCTCCCACGCTCGCCCGCGTGATGGAGGGCCTGGGACGCGACCTCACGCAGCTGTCCTACGGCCAGCTCGTCCTGGTGCTCGCCGACGGATCTTCCTGCCGCGTCTATGCCTATGACAAGGGCGAGGACGGCATCTGGACAAAGGCGCTGGGGTTCTCCGGCTATGTCGGGGAAAACGGCGTCTCCTCCGGCAAGCGCGAGGGCGACAAGCGCACGCCCGCGGGAATTTTCCGCCTTGGGTTTGCCTTTGGCAACGAGGACACGCCCAACCCCGACTACCCCTTCCGCGCGGTGACGAGCGAGAGCTATTGGGTGGACGATCCGGACTCCCGCTACTACAACCAATGGGTAGAGGGCGATGCGGATCGGGACTGGACTTCCGCAGAGAAGCTCTCCAACAGCCCCACCGCTTATGCGCTTGCCCTGGTTGTCGAGTACAACTACGGGCAGGAGACGGAGCCGGGCAAGGGCTCCGCGATCTTTCTGCACGTGGGCGACGAGCCGACCTCCGGCTGCATTGCGCTGCAAAAGGCGGACCTGACGGCGCTCGTGCAGTGGCTGAAGGAGGACGAATCCCCGCGCATCGTCCTTGTCGCAGACGGCTAGGCTTGCATTTTCTGCCGCACCACATAGGCAAAAAGCACCTGCTGGGCAATGCCGGCTCCGGCTCCAAAGTGCGCCATGGCGCAGCGCTTAAGGTTCGTCCGGCTTCCGGAAAAGCCGTACCACTGCGTCAAGACCTTCTCCATCCACGTATCGACGGGAAATGCGTCCCGCTGCCCGCAGGAGAAGAGGAGGACGCAGTCCGCGACCTTCTCCCCCACGCCCCGGAAGGTGCGGATTTGCTTACAGGCCTCCGCATAGGGCAGCGTTCGGAGACAGGCGCCATCAAACCCCGCGGCAACGCGCTCCGCCGCCTCATAGAGGTAGGGCGCGCGGTAGCCGGCGCCGATCCCGTCCACCCAGGTTCGGCCGG
Organism: Candidatus Spyradocola sp.; assembly: GCA_050942925.1. Lineage (GTDB taxonomy): Bacteria > Bacillota > Clostridia > Christensenellales > UBA1750 > Spyradocola. The sequence goes on along the minus strand of JBMNOF010000004.1, from coordinate 10,626 downwards.
CGGCCAGCACATCCGCCGGCCGGGGAAATGCATGCAGGCCGTTTCTGTCCACCGGCATGATGCCGCAAAAGCGGTCCACGATGCCCGCAATGCGGCGCATGTTGTTGTTGGCCGAGAGGATGAAGCTGCACAGCGTCTCGAAAAAGGGCTGGTTCAGCAAGCGCAGGCCTTGGCAGGCGTCCAAGGCGCTGCGCAAGTGTGCATCCATCACCGGCGCAAGGAGCGCGGCATAGTCGCTGTCCAGGTCAAAATACGCGCGCCAGAATGGCGCGTCCTTCTCCTCTGCGCCGTGGAGGAGGAGACCGCCTTCCGCCGTCTCCGCGCGCACGGACCGTCCTTCCACATTGCCCGCAAACGATCCGTCCCCGAGCGGTTTCCACCGAAAGGTTTGACCGCAGTGAAAGGTGTTTTCCAGGTTGATCTCACAATTTTCAAAAAACAGCATGGTCTTTCCCTCTGTCCCCTTGCGATGAAAAAAGCCCATCTGATCTCTCAGATGGGCTTTTCCTTCACTCGGAATTCCGCATTACTGCGCGGCAACAGCCTCTTCCCGAGGATACACGCTGACCTGCTTGTCGTCGCGGCCCTTGCGCTCGAAGCGGACCACGCCGCTCGCGGTCGCAAACAGGGTGTCGTCCTTGCCCAGACCGACGTTCAGGCCGGGATGGATCTTGGTTCCGCGCTGACGAACGAGGATGTTGCCAGCCAGAACGAACTGGCCATCCGCACGCTTGACGCCCAGGCGCTTGGCCTCGGAATCACGGCCGTTGCGGGTGGAGCCCATTCCCTTCTTATGAGCGAACAGCTGAAGATTCATCATTTTGATTCCACCTCCGATCCAGTGTGGAGTATGCGGACGTACTGCGGCACGCCCGAAAGAATGTCCTCTAGCCCGATGACCATGGTCTCCAGGATGACCTGGGTCTCCTTGGTGGGATGTGCAACGCGCACCTCCAACAGAGGCGCATCCCCTTCCCGCCATTGGGAGAAGGTATCGGGGGCAAAGTGCTTGAGTCCCATCATGGCCGTCTGCGTGATGGCGGAAACCGCCGCGCAAACGATGTCCTCCCCTTCCTCGGCGTAGCCGGTATGCCCTTCGGCCAGAAATCCGACGATCCAGGGAGCCCGATGGAGAATTGTCACCGTCGTCATGCCTTAGCCAATGGTGATCTCCACCTTGGTGAAGGGCTGGCGATGACCCGCCCTGCGACGGGAGTTCTTCTTGGACTTGTACTTGTAGACCAGGATCTTGGCGGCCTTGCCGTGGCCCAGCACCTTGCCGGTGACGTTGGCGTCCTCCACAAGGGGCGTGCCGATCTTGGTCTCGCCGTCGTTGTCGAGCATGAGCACGTCAAACTTGACGGTCTCGCCCTCGGCGGCGTTGAGCTTCTCGACGAAGATGACGTCGCCATTCTGCACGCGGAACTGCTTTCCGCCGGTCTTGATGATCGCAAACATTTCTGGTAGCACCTCCTCTACCCAATCTCGCTGAAACGGGTTGTGCGTCCGGAAAACCGGCGCACGATTGCCGACCCTACTCAAGCGGCGCAAATAGTATAGCATTCGCTTCCGCATTTGTCAAGGAAACGGGAAGATTTGCAAAGTTTAAGTTTTCTTGCGCGGGGAACCGTCCGGGAAGAATGCCCGCCGGAGCGCGCGCTCGGTGTAGGGGATCGATCCGATCGCGACGGCGCACTGCGCCAGGCAGATGCCCGTGCCGACCCATCCCGCGATCTCCTCGCCCTGCCCGAGCGCAGGGAGCATGGCCACAACGGACGCAGGCAGGAGCCATGCCCCCAGGCGCACCCAAAGCCTGCCGCAGGTCTCGTGCGCGAAGCGCCAGGTCTGCTCGTTTTTCATAGACATGCGCGTCCTGTATCCCACAAAGGGATTGATCTTCTTGGGCGGTGATTTTTGAAACCACCAGCCCACGCCGAGCATCAGAAGCGGCAGGAACAGATTTACCACAACGAACATCAGCCAAACCGCCATCTTGCCTTCACCCCTTTAGCCAAGGTATTCCAGCCCTTTGCAGCTGTCCTTGGGCTTTGTCGAGACGTGGAAATCATTCGGTCCCTTGTTCGCGTCGAGCTGGAGATAGAGGCCGCCCTCCGGCGCGAGCTGGCGAGCCGCCTCGAGGACCTCCGAGTTGGCGCTCAGCACGATCTCGCCCTCCGTCCCGGAGGCGCGCAGGCGCCGCACGTCCCGCAGCGCGCGCCGCGCGGTGTGTTCGGGCTGCATGACCCGGCCCGTACCGCCGCAGCAGGGGCAGAGGCACTGCAGACTGGCCGCCAGCGGCGTGCGCATCCGCTTGCGCGTCATCTCCACCAGCCCCAACGAGGTCAATCCGGCGACGTTGACCTTGTTGCGGTCCCGGCGGAAGGCCTCTCGCAGCACCTCCACCAGCTTTTGCCGGTTTTCCTCGCTCTGCATGTCGATGAAGTCAATGATGATGATGCCGCCGATGTCCCGAAGCCGAACCTGCCGGGCGATCTCCTTGGCCGCCTCGCAGTTTAGGCGGAAGACCGTGTCCTGCAGGTCCCGGGACCCAACGAACTTTCCGGTGTTGACGTCGATGACCGTCAGCGCTTCGGTGGCCTCGATATAGAGATACCCGCCGTTTTTGAGCCAGACCTTGCGCTGCAGCGCCTTTTCCAGTCTGCTCTCGATCCGGTAGGCGTCAAAGAGCGGAAGACCGCCCGCGTAGCGCTCCACGCGATCGGCAAGGGCGGGCGCAAACAGGCGCAGCGCAGAGCGGACGCGCTCTACCTCTGCCGCGTCCCCCAGCACGATCCGGCTCACATCGCTGGCAATGAGATCGCGCAGCGTGCGCGTGACCAGGTCTTGATCCCGATGGACGCAGCACGGAGCTCGCCCCACGCGGACGCGGCCGACGATCTGCTCCCACAGCGCGGTGAGCTCCCGAATGTCCTCCAGGAAGTCCTCCCCGCTTCGGCCTTCCGCCGCCGTGCGCACGATCAACCCCATGCCTTCGGGCTTGACGCGCTCGGCCTCTGCCTTGAGGCGCTGGCGCTCCCCCTCCTCCGCGATGCGGCGGGAAACGCCGACATAGTCCATCTGCGGCGCCAGGACGACATACCTTCCCGGCAGCGTAATCTGCCTGGAGAGCCGCGCGCCCTTGGTTCCGTCCGGCTCCTTGATGACCTGCACGAGCAGCTCCTGCCCGTTGTGCACGCGTTCCTGCCGCATGCAGGGGATCTGCGCGGCCTCCTGCCCGGGGAAGGTGAGATCCCGCGCGTCCGGGCCCTCGTCCCCGAGGTAGAGGAAGGCGTTTTTCCCTGTTCCGATGTCCACAAAGGCGGCCTGCATGCCGTTGAGCACGTTCTGCACGCGGCCCTTGTAGATGTTGCCGGCGAGCTTTTCCGCGCCCTCGCGCTCGAGATAGAACTCGCAGAGCTCGTCGTCCTCCAGTATGGCCACGCGCGTGAGCCCGGGCTCCCGATCGATGAGGATTTCCTTTTTCATTCCCGTGCCGCCTCAAAGAGTTCCACGCGCTCGCCCTGCGCGCCGCGGGCATACAGACCCGTGCGCACGCAGGAATAGCGCTCGCCCGCCCCCAATGCCTGCAGAAGGAGCTCCGCCTTCAAGCTGTTGGCATTCGTCTGCTCCAGGATCATGTGCAGCGTAGACCCTTCGCCGTCAAAGGCACAGTCCAGCACATGCACCATGGGGCGGATGTTCACAGGCTTTGTCCCCTTCTTGCTGCGCTTCTCCACGACGACCTCCGCCGCGTCGAGGAAGGCCTGCACCGGCTCGGAAAGGTCTTTTCCCGGCACGCGCACCACATAGCCCGCCTCCACCATGCGCGCCGCAAGGGCGGGCGCGTGGTCGTCCACCAGGCAGGCCCGGTGCACCTGCAGCCCCTCCGGCAGACAGGCGTTGAGGCGCGCAACGAAGTCCTCCGGGGAAACCTCGCCCTCCAGCTCGACATCCATCAGCTCGCACTGGCTCTCGCTGCCCACCGACAACGCCGTTGCAAAGGAGAGGTTGACGTGCGGATTGAATCCCTGGGAGAAGCGCACGGGCAGATCCGCCCGCCGCAGCGCGCGCTGCATCGTGCTCTGCAGGTCCAGATGGGAAAACCAGCTCATCCGGCCCATCTTTTCAAATTCTGCGATCATTCGCACGACTTGCACACCCCCTTGCAGAACTGGTTGATTCCGCAGCCATGGCAATGGATGCGGCAGTCGGGCGAAACCTCGCCCCGAAGCGCCTTGTTCCACTCGCGCTGGAGGAACGCCTTAGTCACGCCCGCGTCGATGTGGTCCCACGGCAGAGGCGCATCCAGCGCAAAGCGCTTCTGCGCAAACTGTGCGCAGGTGAGGCCGCAATCCGCGAAGGCCTGCATCCAGGCGTCAAAATCGAACGCCTCCGTCCATCCGTCAAATTTGCAGCCGCGCGCATGCGCCGCGCGCAAAACCCCGCACAGCCGCCTATCCCCGCGGGCAAAGGCCGCCTCCAGGAAGGAAAGGTGCGGTTCGTGCCAGCTGAACGTCACCGAGCGCATGTGGAGCTTCTCCCGCAGATAACGCTGCTTTTCCTGCAGCTCCTCAATGGAGTTCTGCGGCTCCCACTGGAAGGGCGTAAAGGGCTTGGGCACAAAGGAAGAGGCGCTGACCCCGACCCGGAGTCCCTTCTGCCGGTGCTCCTTAGGCACGGCAAAATAGGCGTCCAGCACGCGCTGGGCCAGATGCGGAATGCCGTCCAAGTCCTCGTAGGTTTCCGTGGGCAGGCCGATCATGAAGTACAGCTTGACGCCGCTCCACCCCTTGGAAAAGGCGTCCAACACGCTGTCATAGAGCTGCTGCTCGGTGACGCCCTTGTTGATGACGTCGCGCAAGCGCTGCGTGCCGGCCTCCGGCGCAAAGGTCAAGCCCGTCTTGCGGACGGACTGCGTCTGCTCGAGCGTGTCGCCCAGGACCGAGTCGATGCGCAGCGAGGGCAGGGAGATGGCGACTTTTTTGCAGCCGTGCTCCTCCACCAATGCACGCGCCAGCTCCGGCAGGTGCGAGTAATCTCCGGTGGACAAAGAGGAGAGGCTCATCTCCTCGTACCCGGTGCTGGCAAGGAGCTTGCGCGCCAAATCCGTCAGATGCTCCAGGCTGCGCTCGCGCTGGGGGCGATAGAGCATGCCCGCCTGACAGAACCGGCAGCCGCGCGTGCAGCCGCGCGCCACCTCCAGCATGACTCGATCGTGCACGATCTCCGTAAAGGGCACAATGATGCTGTCCGGGTACTCCGCCTTGTCCAGGTCCGGGATGCAGCGCTTGCGGATGCGCGCCGGGACGTCGTCCCGCGTGCGGACAAGGCCTGCGAAATCGCCGTTCTCGTCGTACGTCGCCTCGTAAAAGCGCGGCACATAGTTTCCCTCGATGTTGGCCATTTCCAGCAGGAATTCCTCGCGCGTGCCACCCCGTTCCTTCCAAGCCTCGTAGTGCTCGCACAGCTCCAGGATCTGCTCCTCGCCGTCGCCCACCATGAACAGGTCCACAAAGTCCGCCAGCGGCTCCGGATTAAACGCGCACGGCCCGCCGCAGACGACAAAGGGTGCGTTGGCCTCATCCCGCTCTTTCCATGTCAGCGGAATGCCCGCAAGGTCCATCATGTTGAGGACGTTGGTGTAGCTCATCTCGTACTGGAGCGTAAAGCCCACGATGTCAAACTCGTGCACGGGCGTAAACGTCTCCAGGGAATAGAGCGGAATGCCGTGCTCCCGCATGGCGTTCTCCATGTCCATCCAGGGCGCAAAGACCCGTTCACAGTAAAACTCCTGCCGCTTGTTCAGGATATGATAAAGGATTTTCATGCCCAGGTGCGACATGCCGACCTCGTAGGTATCCGGAAAGCAGAACGCAAAGCGAACCCGAACATCTTCCGGATTTTTCTTCACCATGTTGACCTCGCCGCCCGTGTAGCGCGCAGGCTTCTGCACGCCGGAAAGGAGCGGCGCAATCGCGTCGTAAAGCATGGATTTCCCTCCTTCTTTCCTTGCATTCCATCTGATTTTACACGCATCCGAAACAAACTGCAAGCGCGCCAGGTAAAGAATCCGCACAGGACCTGCGCAAAAAAGCCCGCTTCCCCCTTGCCGGGGGAAGCGGGCGGCGCGTGGACGCGGATTATCCTTCGACCAGCTGAATCGCAGCCTTGTCGTCCAAGTCCGCGTACAGGATCTTCATGAGCCCTTCTGCATACCGGTCCAGCGTCAGGAAGCAGATGTCCACATAGCGCTCGATCTCTTCCTGGTTGGGAATGCGGTTCTTGGCATACAAATAGGTCTTGTAGCGCACCTCGCCGTCGTCCAGGTCGATTTCCAAATTGCCGTTGCGCAGGCCGTAGTTGGCGCGCGCAATGTAGCGGCAGACGACGTTTCGCTTTTCCTCGCGCACGTGCGTGGGCAGCATGGCATAGGTCGTGATGTAATCCTCCCCGATGCGGATAAAGACCTTGGCGGAATCGATTTTCTTCAATCCCATTGTCAAGGAGAAGAAATTCTTTTCCTCATCGAATTTATAGTGCCACTCCTGGCTCTGGAGATAGTGTTCAACCGCGACAGCCAGCATGTTCATACGAGGTGCTCCTCCTTTTTTCGTCTTGTAGGGATATTATACACGCTTCTCACTTCTGCGTCAAATTATTGTTGCAAAGCATTTTTCTGTTTAAGCATCTACTTTTCCGACATGGATTGATGAAAATTTGCGGCTGTCCCCCTTTTTTTGCTAAAAAAGAATTGACACAATGTAAAAAAGCTGTTATTATGAGTCTGCAAATCTTCCACTGGAAGAAGAAAAGAGGAGTGAGTTCATTGTCTCAAGTCAGCTCGAACAACAACAGCAACGGTCTTTCCATCGCCGCTCTGGTGTGCGGCATTCTCGGCATCGTCGGTGGGTTCATTCCTGTCGTGCAGTACTTCACGCTCGTCCTGTCCATTCTGGGCGTCGTGTTCGGCGTGATGGGACGCAAGCGCGCCAATGGCAAATCCGGTCTGGCCACGGCGGGCCTGGTTCTGGGCGTCATCGGTCTTGCGGTTTCGCTGCTCGGCGTCATCTGCGTCGTTGTCGCTTGCAGCAGCCTGGCTACGCTGGGCGCTCTTTCGTAAAGGACTTGTCCATTTAGAGAGATCATGTGATCACATGATCTCTCTTCCTTTTTTCCGCTCACAAAATCCGATTGAAAGGCAAAGAACCGACCATGTATCCCATTCTCACCATTGCGGGCCGGCCGATCGGCACCTACGCGCTCAGCGCAATCGCGGGAATTCTCCTCGCCGGGTGGTATGCCTGCTGGGCCGCGCGTCGCCGCAAGATGGACGATAACGAGGTCATCATCCTCCTGCTCGTGAGCGCCGTCGGCATCCTGCTGGGCGGCCATCTCCTCTATGCGCTGACCAACCTGCGTTCCCTTCTGCAAGCTTGGTTGGAAAGCGCGTCCCTTTCCCTGCCAGAGCGCCTGGCCGGCCTTCTCCCCTTCTTTGGGGGCGCCGTGTTTTACGGCGGGCTTTTGGGCGGTCTTGGCGTGGGCGCCCTCTACCTGCGCGCGCGCCGGCAGCCCTTCGCCCCCTTTGCGGACGTTGTGGCGCCTGCCATTCCCCTCTTCCACGCCTTTGGCCGCATCGGCTGCTTCTTGGGCGGCTGCTGCTATGGCATCCCTTGGGAGGGCGGAATCACCTACACGCGGGCCTTGACGCCGGAAGCCAACGACATCCCGCGTTTCCCCGTCCAGCTCCTGGAGAGCGCCCTGCTCTTTGCGCTCTTTTTCCTGCTGTCCTGGCTGTTTCGCCGTGAGAAACTGCGCGGCAAGCTTTTGCCGCTCTACTTGGCCATCTACGCGGTCCTGCGCTTCTTTCTGGAGTTTCTGCGCGGAGATGCCATCCGCGGCGCAGTCCTTTGGTTCTCCACCTCGCAGTGGATCAGCCTGGGCATCCTGTTCGCGCTCGGCCTCTTCGCCCTAGCGCGCTTGCGTCGACGTCCCCGCCTGTCCGCTTGACGAGTTCCCCCAGCGCGTCCCCTGTCCCCAGAGGATGCGCTTTTTTGTACACGCCGCCGAGCAGTTCCGTCTCCCACGCGCTGCGCACCGCACGCAAATCCTCGTCCAAGTAGACAATGCGGTACAGCGCCCCGGGCAGAAGGCGCGCGTAGACCTCTGCATCCGTCGTGCCCTCCGGCACAGCGATGGTGCGCACTGGCAGTGCGCGCCTGCGCCGCAATTCTTCACCGCGTCCCGCCATGACCTGCAGCACGGAAAATGGCGTGGCGCGCATCTCCCGCCCAGAGGCAAAGATCACATATCCGCCGCAGAGCAGGAGCGTCAGGTTGAGTTTCCCCACGAGTTGCATCGCGAGAATCGCCAGCACCATGAGCCCCAGGCCGACCGCGATCCCCACCCCCGAGGCGAGCCTTTGCGCCCGGGCCAGTCCCGTTCGCCGGCGCAGGAGCGCGCAAAGCACGCGTCCGCCGTCCATCGGAAAGGCGGGGAGCAAATTGGTCAGCGCGAGAACCAGGTTGATCTCCAAGAGGTGCGCCCAAAAGGGAAGGAATTGTGGCAGCGCATAGGCTCCGCAACCGCAGAGCGCCGCCAGCAACAGGCTCGTCGCGGGCCCCGCAAGCGCCACGCCCACCGCCGCTCCCGTGCCCAGCTGCTCCACGCCCCGCAAGTAGACCACCCCGCCAAAGGGTGCGATCTCGATCCCTTCCACGGCCAGCCCCAGGGCGCGGGCGCAGAGCGCATGCCCCCATTCGTGCAGGAGCACGCAGCACAGTCCTGCCCAAAGATAGACGGACTCCCCCAGCAGCAAGCCCGCCGCCGCCAGCGCAATCAACCACGGGGAGAGGCGAACCCTTCTCATTGCAGCCATTCCTCCGCAGAGAGGGGCTCCTCGCCATTCAATACCTGGATGCGCACCTGGCTGGCCTGCCCGACAGCCATCGTCTCGGCAACGCTCTGCCCTTCATGCACGCGCTCTCCTGCGGCAACGCGCACGCCTGCCAGCGGCTCGGCAATGCCCACCAAACCGTTGTCATAGGCGATCTTAAGGCAGTATCCGCCCGATTCCAGCTCCGTCACGCTTTCCACCTTGCCCTCCCCGCCTGCCAGCAGCGCGCCTTCCCCTTCAAACAGCGTCCAACCGTCTTCCGTCAGGAGCGGTTGTGCCGCGGCCAGGGGCGCGGAGAGCGTTCTATCCCCCGCGTTCCAAAAAACCATGACGCTCTCGGGCACGAAGTTCCCCACGAATTCCAGCTTGCCAATGGACTCCCCCAGGTCCATTTCCGTCGTCGCTGCCTGGCGAATGTCCGCAAGCGCTGCCTGCACCGGCTCCGATTTCACGGACTTCAGCCCGCAGATCGCCAGGAACAGCACCGCACAGACGGCGAGCTGCACAAAAAAGTGGTTCGGATAGACGACCTCCTTCTGCCCATAGCGGAGCCAGTTGCGCGTCTTGCGCAAGAGGCGCGATGCCGTCCTTCGTCTCGTTTTTCCCAATGAAAACCACCTCCACACAGCTTTGTACACTGTATGAAGGTGGTTTTTTCTATAGAACCGTGCGTTGCTGCCGCTTGACGACGTTTAGCACCATGCCGATGGCCGCCATGTTGGCCAACATACTGCTGCCGCCATAGCTCAGGAAGGGAAGGGGAATGCCCGTCACGGGCATGATTCCGATGGTCATGCCGATGTTTTCAAAGATGTGGAAGAGGAGCATGGAAGCCACGCCCGCGATGATCAGCGCGCCAAACCGATCCTGGACCTTATACGCCAGGTAAAAGAGGCGCAGAATCAGCACAAAGTACAGGGCAATGATGAGCATGCAGCCCACAAAGCCGACCGATTCGGCCGTGACGGAAAAAATGAAGTCCGTGTGCTTTTCCGGCACGAAGTCCAGCTGGCTGATGGCGCCCTCCTGAAACAGCCCTTTTCCCGTAAACTGGCCCGAACCCACAGCGATCTTGGAGTAGCGGACCTGGTAGCCCGTTCCGCTGGTGTCGCGGGAGGGGTCTAGAAAGCTCAGGATTCGCTCCTGGCGGAACTCCGACAGAAAGGGATAAATCGCAACACAGGCCGTGCCTCCGGCCAGGCACATTCCCGCAATGATCTTCCACCCCAGTCCCGAGACAAACAGGATTCCCGCAAAGATGGCGACAAACACGAGCGCCGTTCCGTAGTCTCCCTGTGCGACGACCAGGCCAAAGGGGATCGCAAAGTGCAGGAGCACGGGCAGGAAGTCCTTCAGCTTGAGGATCGGCCCATCGTGGCGGGAAACATGCCATGCAAGCGAAATGATGATGGCAACCTTACAGATCTCGGAGGGCTGGAAACTGCGGTTTCCTCCCAACCAGGAGAACCAAGCGCGCACATTGCCGCGCCCCGCGCTTTGAAACAGCACCAAGACGAGCAAGAGAACTGCCGCGCCAAAGATGTATGGGGAGAGTTCTCCGTATATGCGGTAATCGAACAGCAGGATGAGCACGACAGCGACAAGTCCAATTCCCACCCAGAGGAGCTGCCAATAGAAGGAATCGCTTGTCAGCCGCGACAATACGCCAAACAGGCCTTCCCCCTCGCCCACCGCATAGGGGTCCATGGTTGCGTTGGCAATGGCGATGAGCC
>JBMNOF010000041.1:0-16474 GCA_050942925.1 Candidatus Spyradocola sp. | reverse complement strand
CGGAGGGATTCCGCAGCCGCCTGGCCCGCGCGCGCGAGGAGGACGAGGCGGCCCGCGCGGCGACGGAGGGCCTGGAGACGCCGGACGCGGCGGGGGCGCTGGCCGCGCGGGAGGAGAGCTTGGAGGCCTATAACCAGGCGTCCGCGCGCGCCGGCGCGCAGGAGGAGCGGGCTGCGCGGGCGCAGACGCTCCGGGAGCAGACCGCGCCGGAGGCGGCCGCCCTGCCCGCGCGGCGGCGCACGGCGGAGAAGATGCGCGCCTTTGTCGAGTGCTTTACCTACAACAAGGGGGTCACGCTCTCGAGCTTTGTGCTCTCGGCGATGCTGGGAAGCGTGGCGGAGCAGGCGAACGAGCTGCTGCGCCTGGTGCACGGGGGGCGCTACCGCCTGGAGGTGCGGGACGCGCGCTCGCGCGCCCGCCTGGACGGGCTCGAGCTGCAGGTGCTGGACGGGGACTTTGGCGGCGAGCGCGACGTGCGCACGCTCTCGGGCGGGGAGAAGTTCCTCGTCTCGCTGGCGCTGTCGCTGGGGCTGTCGGCGGTGGTGCGCGCGCAGGCCGGGGGCGTGGCGATGGAGGCCATCTTCATCGACGAGGGCTTTGGGAGCCTGGACCCCGCCTCCATCCGCGACGCGCTGGACGTGCTGACGCGCATCGGCGCGGGGGGCAAGGTCGGCATCATCTCCCACGTCGAGGCCCTGCGCGAGAACATCCTGCAGGGGATTGAGGTGGTCAAGGGCAAGTCGGGCAGCGCCGTGCGCCTGCACGTCTGAGCCCGGGCCGCACGCCGCGGGCAGGGATCGCCCCGGCCCGTGGAGAATGGAAAAGAGAGGGGAAAGGCGGTACCGTGTGGGGGGCCCGCGCGTTCCCGACGAGGAATCCGATCGACAACAGGAGGGTATGGTATGGCAATCACCGTTCTGCAAGAAAAGAAGATCTTTAAGTTGGACACGGAATCCTCCAGCTACGTGCTGGGGGTCATGGGCAACGGCGTGCTCGTGCACTTGTACTACGGCGCGGCGATCGAGGAGGCAAACCTGGAGCCGCTGGCGCCGAAGCGGAGCCGCGCCTCGTTCTGGGCGATCCAGGCGGACGCGGAGGACGACTTCTCCGCGGACATCCTGCCCCTGGAGTACTCCGGCGCGGGAAGCGCGGACCTGCGCGCGCCGGCCATCGCCACGGTGGACGCGGACGGCGACAACGTGACGGACCTCCGGTATGACTCCTACGAGGTGCTCGACGGCAAGCCGGACCTTCCGGGCCTGCCGCACACCTACCTCAACCCGGAGGACGAGGCGCAGACCCTGCGCATCACGCTGCGCGACGCGGTCAAGAACCTGTATGTGGACCTCTACTACACGACCTTTGCGTTTTCGGATGCGATCTGCCGCTGGGCGGTGGCGCGCAACGAGGGCGGCGCGCCGCTGACCCTGACGCGCGTGATGAGCGCCTCGCTCGCCTTCCCGGGGATGGAGTACGACCTGATCCACCTGCACGGCGCCTGGGCGCGGGAGTTCCACATGGAGCGCACCCCCATCCCCCACGGCGAGATGGCCGTTTCCTCCTTCCGCGGGGCGTCCTCGCACCTGCACAACCCCTTTGCGGCGCTGGTGCGCAAGGACGCGACCGAGACGCAGGGCGAGGTCTACGGCGTGAGCCTGGTCTACTCGGGCAACTTCCGCATCGAGACGGAGGTGGACGCCTTTGACGAGCTGCGCCTCAACTGCGGCATCAACGACCGGGGCTTCACCTGGCGGCTGGAGCCGGGCGAGAGCTTCTGCACGCCGGAGGCCGTCCTGGTCTATTCGGGCGAAGGACTCTCCCGGATGTCCCGGACCTATCACCGGCTCTACCGCCGGAACCTGGCCCGCGGCAAGTACCGCGACCAGCCGCGGCCCATCCTGCTCAACTCCTGGGAGGGCGTCTACATGGACTTTGACGCGAATAAGCTCCTGGAGATGGCAAAGAGCGCCGCGGATCTGGGGATCGAGATGTTCGTGCTGGACGACGGCTGGTTCGGCGCGCGCGACAACGACCGCTGCGCCCTGGGCGACTGGGTCGTCAACGAAAAGAAGCTCGGCTGCTCCCTGCACGATCTCGTGGAGCAGATCAAGGCCCTGGGCCTCTCCTTCGGCCTGTGGTTTGAGCCGGAGATGATCTCCCCGGACAGCGACCTGTACCGCGCGCACCCGGAATACGCCCTGCGCCAGAGCAAGCGCGCGCCCTCCCTGGGTCGCCACCAGCTCATCCTGGACATGACCCGCAAGGACGTGCAGGACTACGTGGTCGAGGCGGTTTCCGCGGTCCTGCGCTCGGCGGACATCCGCTACGTCAAGTGGGACATGAACCGGAACATGGCCGAGGTCGGTTCCGCCTCCCTGCCCCCGGACCGGCAGGGCGAGGTGTTCCACCGCTACATCCTGGGCGTCTACAGCGTGATGGAGCGCATCACCTCCGCCTTCCCCAACGTGCTGTTTGAGTCCTGCTCGGGCGGCGGCGGACGCTTTGACGCGGGCCTGCTCTACTACATGCCGCAGAACTGGACCTCCGACGACAGCGACGCCATCGAGCGGCTGACCATCCAGTACGGCTGCTCCCTGGTCTATCCGCCCAGCGCCATGACCTGCCACGTCTCGGCCGTGCCGAACCACCAGGTCGGCCGTGTGACCCCGTTCCAGACCCGCGGCGCGGTCGCCATGCTCGGCTCCTTTGGCTACGAGCTGGACATGAGCAAGCTCTCCAAGGAGGAGCGCGCCCAGGTCCGCAACCAGGTCGGTGCCTACAAGTGCAGCCGCTACCTGGTCGCCCAGGGCGACCTGTACCGCCTGCTCTCCCCGCTGGAGGGCAACGACGCCGCCTTCCTCCAGGTCAGCGACGACAAGTCCCTGGCGATGCTCACCTACGTGCAGAAGCTCGCCGAGCCCAACCCCGCCGTGCGCCGCGTGCGCCTGCGCGGGCTGGAGCCGCTGGCCCACTACTACTGCGAGCAGGACCGCCGCACCTACGACGGCGCCACGCTCATGAACGCCGGCTACGTCCTGCCCGAGATGCACGGCGACTTCGACTCCGTGCGGCTCGTCTTCCGGTGCGTGTAAAGGGGAGGGACGATCCATGCCCACCTTGCAGCAGCTCGTGGACGCGCACAGCCGCATCGCCTTCTTCGGCGGCGCGGGCGTGTCCACGGAGAGCGGCATTCCGGACTTCCGCAGCGCAAACGGCCTCTACCGGCAAAAGCGCGCCATCCCCGCGGAAGAGCTGCTCAGCCATGCGTTTTTTGAGGCGCACCCGGAGGAGTTCTTCGCCTTTTACCGCGAAAGCATCCTCCGGCCGGCGCTGGCGGCCAAGCCCAACCCTGCGCACGTGGCCCTTGCCCGCCTGGAGGCGGCGGGCAAGCTCACGGGCGTCGTGACCCAGAACATCGACGGCCTGCACCAGGCCGCCGGGAGCCGCAAGGTCTTTGAGCTGCACGGCTCCATCCACCGCAATTTCTGCCTGCGCTGCGGAAAGCGGTACGACGCCGCCTTCCTGGACGCGGCGCAGGGCGTTCCCCGCTGCACGTGCGGCGGCAGGGTCCGGCCGGAGGTCGTGCTCTACGGCGAGGCGCTGGACGAGGCGACCGTCCGGGGCGCGCTGCACGCGCTCGAGAGCGCGGACCTGCTCCTGGTGGGCGGGACGTCGCTCTCCGTCTACCCGGCCGCCTCCTTCCTGGACGCCTTCCACGGCGACGCGCTCGTGCTCATCAACCGCGACCCCACCCCGCGCGACCAGGAGGCCACGCTGCTCCTGCGCGAGCCCATCGGCCAGGCGCTGGGCAGCCTGCGCATCTAACCCAAACCCAAACTGCGCCCGCACCGGGAAGAAAAACCCGGCGCGGGCGCGTGTTTTTGGAGGGCGGGCGGCGAGAGCGCGAAAAAAAAACAGCCCGGCCCGGCAAACGACCGGGGCAGGCTGTTGGGGAACGGGGGCTGGGATCAGCGGTGCAGGAGCGCGTCAAAGACCTCGGCGCAGGCGATGGTGTCTTCAAGCGGGATCAGGGGGCTCTCCGTCTCGCCGGCCTCCATTAGGTCGCAGAAGTGCTCGATCTCATACATGAAGCGGCGCCACGTCCTTGGTGAAGGTGGCCAGGCGGGAGCGCGAAAAACAGCCCGGCCCGGCAAACGACCGGGGCGGGCTGTTGGGGAACGGGGGCCGGGATCAGCGGTGCAGGAGCGCGTCAAAGACCTCGGCGCAGGCGATGGTGTCTTCGAGCGGGATCAGGGGGCTCTCCGTTTCGCCGGCCTCCATTAGGTCGCAGAAGTGCTCGATCTCATAGACGAAGCCGTCCTCCACGTCCTCGGTGAAGGTGGCCACGCAGTCGCCGTGGTCGTCGTAGAGCTCGCAGCGCGTGGAGCGCAGGAAGTCCCGCACCACGACCGAGCCGCGCGTGCCCAGGATCACCGCGTCGGTGGGCAGCTCCAGATCGATGGCGCAGCTCAGCTCCGCCATCGCCCCGGAGGGGAAGCGCAGGGAGAATAGGTCCATCGCGTCCACGCCCGTTTCCGCAGGGCGCGTCACCCCGGCCGTCTCCACCGGGTATTCGCCGAGAATGCCCAGCGCAAAGGCGATCGGGTAGACGCCCGCATCCAGCAGCGCGCCGCCGCACAGCTCCGGATTGTACAGGCGGGACTGCGGGTCGTAGGGCGCGCGGAAGCAGAACGAGGCGCGAAGGAGCTGCACCGGACCGATGATGCCGTTGCGCACCCACTGCGTCGCGCGGCGCACGGCGGGCATGCAGCGCGTCCACATGCCCTCCATGAGCAGCAGGTGCTTTTCGCGCGCAAGGTCGGAAAGCGCGCGCGCATCCGCCGCGCAGACGGCCATGGGCTTTTCGCACAGAACGGCCTTCCCCGCCAGCAGCGCCCGCCGCGCCAGGTCCACGTGCAGGTTGTGCGTCAGCCCCACGTAGACCGCGTCCACGTTGGGGTCGCCAAGAAGCGCGTCGTAATCGCCATAGGCGGATTCCGCGCCGAACTCCTGCGCGAAGGCCTCCGCGCGGTTGAGGTCCCGTGCGGCGACGGCGGTAAGGTCCGCGTCGTCGCACTCGGTCAGGACGGAAGCAAAGCGGCGAGAGATCCCACCGGCCCCCAAGATTCCAAAGTGTAAAGCCATACCCAATTCCTCCCATATCGAGTATTTATGGGCTTCATTATACTCCCGAACTTGACAAAGTGAAAGGGGAATTTGCGAAAAGTTTTGGAATTTCAATATTTATTTTTGTTTGAGAGGTATTTTTCTTCATAATTCGCAAAAAGGTTTTTCATTTCGTCTTCCTTCGACGGAATTCGACAGGGGCGGCCCGCGCCCGAAAAAACCCGGCCAAACCTTTGCACCGCTGCCCTGCCCGGTGTATAATGGGGAAAAGCTTTGCGAAAGGATGGAACCTGAGAAATGAAGATCCGGCAGTGCCTGAAGGAGCAGGAAGTTACGCTCTCCTGCGAGCTGTTTCCGCCCAAGGAGGGAAGGCTGCTTTCCGAATACAAGGAGATCGCGCGCCAGGTTGCCGCGCTGCACCCGACGTTCATCTCCGTGACATACGGCGCGGGGGGCGGCACCTCCGCCTTCACCGCCGAGGTCGCGGGCGAGGTGGAGCGCTGCGGCGTTCCGGCGCTGGCGCACCTGACGTGCGTTTCCTCGACGAAGGAGGGCGTCCGGACGGTCCTGGGCGAGCTCAAGGAGCGGGGAATCGAGAACGTGCTGGCGCTGCGCGGGGATCTGCCCAAGGAAGGCGGATTCCCCCAGCCGGGGCAGTACGCCCACGCGGACGAGCTCATCCGGGACATCCGCGCATCCGGGGACTTCTGCATCGGCGCGGCCTGTTATCCGGAGGGACACCCCGAGTCCGCCAACCGGCGCGAGGACATGGACCACCTGCGCCGCAAGGTCGACTGCGGCGTGGACTTCCTGACCACGCAGATGTTCTTCGACAACAACATCCTCTACAACTTCCTCTACCGGGCGCAGGCGGCGGGCATCCGGGTGCCCGTGATCGCGGGCGTCATGCCCGTGACCAACGGCAAGCAGATCCGCCGGATCTGCCGCCTGTCCGGCACCGCGCTGCCGCCGCGGTTCGCGGCCATCGTCGACCGCTTTGGGGACGACCCCCGGGCCATGCGCCAGGCCGGCATCGCCTACTGCACGGAGCAGATCATCGACTTGATCGCCAACGGCGTCGGGCACGTCCACATCTACACCATGAACCAGCCGCAGATCGCGGCGAAGATCCTGGAAAACCTTTCGGAGATCTTCCAGCCGCGGGCATGACGGGGGGCGACGAGGTCCTGCGCCGGGCCGCGCGCTACGCGGCCTGCGGGCCGGCGCAGATGCCCCTGCTGCGCCGCGCGATGGACCTGCTCCTGCAGGAGGCGCCGGCGCGGTCCTGCACCCGCGTTCTGCCCTGCCGGGCGGAGGCGGGCGGCGCGCGCATCGGCGGAAGGCGCGTCGAGGGCGAGGCGCTGTTCCGCGCGCTGGAGGGGTTTCCGCGCGCGGTCCTGGCCTGCGCCACGCTCGGCCAGGCGGCGGACCGGCTCCTGGCCCGCGCACAGGTGCAGGACATGGCCCTGGCCCTTGCGCTGGACGCCTGCGCCTCCGCGCTCGTGGAGGAGGCGGCGCTTTCCGCCCTGCGCGGCGCGGCGGCGGGCGCGTGCACGGGCGAGGCGACGGCGCCCGGGTATGCGGGCTTCCCGCTGGAGGGGCAGCAGGCGCTGCTGGACCTGGTCGACGCGCGGCGGCGCCTGGGCGTGGCGCGGACGCGGGCGGGGATGCTCGCCCCGGCCAAGACCCTGCTCTACGTGCAGGGCCTGCATCCGGGCGCGCCGGCGGACCCCGATGCGGCGCCCGGCCGGGTCGGCCCGCCCTGCGCGGCCTGTCCGCGGACGGACTGTCCCTTCCGCCGGGCGGAGAGAAACGAACACGACAAATCGGAGGAAACAACATGCTGAAGGAACTGGGCAAGCGGACCCTCATCTGGGATGGCGCGATGGGCACGCAGCTCCAGGCGCGGGGGCTTGCGCCGGGGGAGCTGCCGGAGACGTGGAACCGGACGCACCCGGCAGACGTGCAGGCGATCCACGAGGCGTACCTTGCGGCGGGCGCGGACGTCGTGACGACGAACACGTTCGGTGCCAACGCCCTGAAATACGGAAGCGAGGTTTCCGCGCTCGTGCAGGCGGGCGTGGAGCTGGCGCGCGCGGCGGTTCGTGCGGCGGGCCGCGGCCTGGTCGCGCTGGACCTTGGGCCCACGGGGCGGCTGCTGCGGCCCTACGGCGACCTGGACTTTGCGGACGCGGTCGCGCTCTATGCCGAGGCGGCCGAGGCCGGGCGCCGGGCGGGGGCGGACCTTGCGCTCGTGGAGACGATGAGCGACGCCTATGAGCTCAAGGCCGCGGTGCTCGCGGCGAAGGAGGCGGGGCTGCCGGTCGTGGCGACGGTCACGTTTGACCAGCAGGGCCGCCTGCTCAGCGGCGCGGACGCGCGGGTCGTTTCGGCGCTGCTGGAGGGCCTGGGGGTCGAGGCGATGGGAATGAACTGCGGCCTCGGCCCGAAGGAGATGCTCCGGCAGATGGAGGCGCTGCGGCAGGCGACGGAACTGCCCCTGCTCGTGCAGCCGAACGCGGGCCTGCCCCGCGAGGAGGGCGGCGTGGCGCACTACGACGTCGGGCCGGAGGAGTTTGCGGCGGTCTGCCGGGAGATCTGCGGCGCGGGCGCGTGGGCCGTCGGCGGCTGCTGCGGTACGACGCCGGCGCACATCGCCGCGCTGGCGGCGGCCTGCCGGGACCTTGCGCCCGCGCCCCTGCCGAAGCGGGCGGGCGGACCGGTCGTGACCTCCGGCAGCCGCGCGGTGGACCTCTCCCTCTCGCCCATCGTCATCGGCGAGCGGATCAACCCCACGGGCAAGCCGCGCCTCAAGCGCGCCCTGCGCAGCCGGGACATTGGCCTGATCCAGCGCGAGGCCGTGCAGCAGGCCGAGCGCGGCGCGGACGTGCTGGACGTGAACGTGGGCCTGCCGGACATCGACGAGGAGGTGCTGCTGCCCGAGGCGGTGGAGGCGGTGCAGGCGGTCTGCGACCTGCCCCTGCAGATCGACACGTCCAGCCCCGCGGCCATGGAGGCCGCGCTCCGGCGCTGCAACGGCGTGCCGATGCTCAACTCCGTCTCCGGCAAGCGGGAGTCGCTGGAAGCGGTCCTTCCGCTGGCGAAGAAGTACGGCGGGGTGATCGTGGGCCTGCTGCTGGACGAGGACGGCATCCCGGAGACGGCGCAGGGCCGGCTGGAGATCGGCCGCCGCATCGTCGAGGCGGCGGAGGCGGCCGGGATTCCGCGCAGGAACCTCGTGCTGGACGCGCTGACCATGACCGTCTCTACCGGCGCGGACAACGCGCGCGTGACGCTGGAGACGCTGCGCCGCTGCAAGGAGGAGCTGGGCGTGCGCACGGTGCTGGGCGTGTCGAACATCTCCTTCGGCCTGCCGGCGCGGGAGAACGTCAACGCGGCGTTCCTGACGATGGCGCTGGCCGCGGGCCTGGACGCGGCGATCCTGAACCCCGCCAGCGACGCGATGATGCGCGCCTTCCGGGCGTCTCTGGCGCTGACGGGCGCGGACGCGCAGTGCGCCCGCTACATCGCCTTTGCCGCATCGGGCGAGGAGACGCCGGCCGCGGCCGCGCCCGCCCCGGCCGGGGAGACAGACCTGGGCCGCGCGGTGGAGCGGGGCCTAAAGGACGCGGCCGTGGCCTGCGCGCGCGCCTGCCTGGAGGCGGGCGAGGCGCCGCTTTCCATCATCGAGGCGCGGCTCATGCCCGCGCTGGACCGCGTGGGCGCGGGCTTTGAGAAGGGGACGCTGTTCCTGCCGCAGCTCCTGATGAGCGCGGAGGCGGCAAAGGCGGCCTTTGCGCTGCTGCAGGAGCACATGGCGCAGTCCGGCACCGCGCCGGAGACAAAGGGCCGCGTCGTGCTGGCCACGGTCAAGGGCGACATCCACGACATCGGCAAGAATATCGTCAAGGTGCTGCTGGAGAACTACGGGTTTGCGGTGGTGGACCTGGGCAAGGACGTGGCGCCCGAGCGCGTGCTGGAGGCCGTCCAGGAGGGAAAGATCCGCCTGGTGGGCCTGTCGGCGCTGATGACCACGACCGTGCGCAGCATGGAGGAGACCATCGCCCTGCTGCGGCGGGAGGCCCCGGACTGCCGGGTGATGGTGGGCGGCGCGGTCCTCAACGAGGAGTACGCCAAGCGCATCGGCGCGGACTTCTATGGCAAGGACGCGATGGCCTCGGTCGGCTATGCGCAGAGGCTCTTTTCCGGAGAGGAGGCGGGCGCATGAGCGCGATGGACGAGGGAACGCTGCACAAGGTGCAGTACTACGAGACGGACCAGATGGGTGTCGTGCACCACTCGAACTACATCCGCTGGTTTGAGGAGGCGCGGGCCGAGTGGATGGAGGCCGCGGGCGCGCCCTACGCGCGGCTGGAGCAGGAGGGGATCGTCAGCCCCGTTCTCTCCGTCTCCTGCACGTATCGCCGGGCCGTGCGCTACGGGGACACGGCGCGCATCCGCGTGCGCGTGACCAGCTACAACGGCGTCAAGCTCTGCGTCGCCTACCGGGTGGAGGACGCCGCGACCGGCGAGGAGCGCGCCACCGGCGAGTCGGCCCACGCCTTCCTCGACGCCAAGACCGGCATTCCGCTGCGCCTGCGGCGCGCGTGCCCAGAGCTGGACGCGATTTTCGCCGCGCAGGTGGAGAAGAAAGCCTAAGGTTTGCTAAAAAGGCGGCCCCATCTTGGGGTCGCTTTTTTTAGTCGGAAGAAGGCGCAGGATTCCACAAGGCGAGAGGCGGGCCCTTGCCGCGCGGGTGGGAAAGAAAGCCTAAGGTTTGCTAAAAAAGGCGGCCCCATCTTGGAGCCGCCTTTTTGTGGTCGGGAGAAGGCGCAGGATTCCGCAAGGGGGGCGGGTCCGTGCCGCGCGGTTGGGAAAGAAAGCCTAAGATTTGCTAAAAAGGCGGCCCCAGCCTTGGGGCCGCCTTTTTGGTCGGGAGAAGGCGCAGGATTCCGCAAGGGGGGGCGGGCCCTTGCCGCGCGGGGTGGGAAAGAAAGCCTAAGGTTTGCTAAAAAGGCGGCCCCCTATCTTGGGGGCCGCCTTTTGGGAGCGGCGTGTCAGTACTTGCGGAAGTAGGCGTAGGCCTCGCCGGGCATGTTCGTCAGGCGGCGGCCAACGCGGGCGCGGCGCTCATAGAGGTGGAAGCCACACTTTTCCGCGACGCGGAAGGCGGGACCGTCGCCGTCCGGGGCGGTGAGGATCAGGTAGGGCACGCCCTCGCAGCGCAGGCAGGCGTCGGACAGGAGCGTCACCGCCTCCTTGGTGAAGCCGCGGCCCCGGCAGGCGTCCAGCAAGCCGTAGACCAGCTCGATCTCAAAGAGGTCCGGGTGCTCGCCCACGCCCAACAGGCCGATGATTTCGTCCGTATCCCACCGGGCGATGGCCAGGCGGCGCGGGGCGCGCCAGTCGGCAGCGGCCTGCGCCTGGGCGATCAGGTCCTCCAGCGTGGGCAGGGCGTCGCCGGGGACCGGCTCCTCCCACTCCGTCAGGACCCGCTGGAGCGCGGGGTCCGCGCACAGGGCCGCAAAGCCCGCGGCATCCTGGGGCGCTAGGTCGCGCACGACGATGGATTCGCCTTCCAAACGCTTCATCGAGATCCCCCTTCCCCGGGCGCAAGCGCGAGGCCGCCGCCCGAAACCCAGTGGTCCAGTTCGATCATGTTCATGTAGACGTACGCGGGCTCGATCGCAAAGCGGTCGCAGAGTTCCCGCGTCAGCGCCGCGGCAAAGGCGCGCTTGGCCTCCACGGGCGCGGGCGTATAGAGCCGCAGGTCCACAAACGCGCAGGGCGCGGGGCTGCCGCGGAAGTAGAAGTCGCAGTCCTGCTCGATGCGGACCATGAGGTTTTCCTGGTTCTTGCCGGGAATGGTCTCGATGAGCTGGGCGCAGCGCTCGTAGAGCGCCTTGCGCGCGGTGGGCGAGACGGGCCGGCTGACCGCGATGTGCAGATAGGGCATGAAAACACCTCCCAAAGGCCCTTACAGGCCGAAAGTCTCCTTGCAGTTGTAGACCGCGCCGAGGAGGTTGGCGTCGTTGCGGTGGACGCACAGGCGCACCTCGGGCAGGATGGGGCCGTCGCGCTCGGCGACCAGGCGGGACAGGGACGCCTGCAGCTCCGGCAGGAGGCGCGGCCAGGCCGTGATTCCGCCGCCCAGGAGGAACGCCTGCGGGTCCGCGACGTACTGCATGGTCAAAATCGTGTTGGCGAGGCCGTCAAAGAACTCCGAAACGCAGAGCGCGGCCGCGGGGTCGCTCTGGCGCCGGTCGTACATCTCGGGGATGGTGCGGGTTTCGCCCGTGCGGGCGAGGTAGCGCTTTTCCACCTCTACCGGGGCGATCTGCTGGCCGTAGCTGCCGCCCGCGGGCGCGGGATAGGCGTAGCCGATGTCCCCGGCGAGAAAGTGCGCGCCGTTCCACACCTTTCCCCCGATGCACAGCGCGCCGCCCAGGCCCGAGCCCAGCACCAGCGTCAGGAAGTTTTGCAGGTCCTGCGCGGCGCCGCACCAGATCTCGCCCAGGGCAGCGCAGTTGCCGTCCTTTTCCAGGGCGACAGGCAGGTCTGTGCGGCGGCGGAGCTCGTAGTAGTCGCGGCCGATGAGGTAGTGCAGCGACGGGGCGAGCTTGGCAAACACCACGCCGGAGGACGGGTCGATCCCGCCGCAGGAGCTGATGCCCACGCCGCACAGGGCCGGGTATTCCGCCCGGGCCTGTGCGATCAACCCCTCCAGCGCGTCGAGAAACGCGGGGAAGGAGGGCGGGATGGGCAGGCGGTACCGGGAGAGGATCTGCGCGCCGTCGTCCACGACGCCTGCCTTGATGGACGTGCCGCCAACGTCGATGCCCAGATACAGCTTTGTCACAGGGCCGCCTCCCCGCCGCGGGGCCAGGCGACCATGACCTCGGCCGAGCCCGCAAAGTGCGCCGTCTCGCCCGGGAAGACGATGGCGCTCATGCCGGGGGTGAGGAACATGCCGTCCGCCGTGAGGCTCCCGGAAAGGAGCGTCACGCAGGCGAAGACCTCCCGCTCGTTGCAATAGGGGCCGGAGATCTGCGTGCGGCGCGTGCCGTAATAGGGCTCCTCGTAGTCGCGGTCCGTCTCATAGGGGACGGCGCGGGCGGTCTTTTGCACGTCCACGACGGCGAGGGCCTGCTCGACCTGGAGCGGGCGGGGATTGCCCTTGGCGTCCAGGCGGTTGTAGTCATAGAAGCGGAAGGTCACGTCCGTGGACTGCTGGATTTCGTAGACCAAGCATCCGGCGGTCAGCGCGTGGAGCGTGCCGGTCTCCACAAAGACGTAGTCGCCCGCCTGCACGGGCAGCCGGCCCAGGACGGATTCCACCGCGCCCTCGGAGACCTTCTCCGCGAGCGCCTCGCGGCTCTCGCACGAGCAGCCGCAGACGATGGAACCGGAGGACGGCGGCGCGAGAAACACCCAGGACTCCGTCTTGCCAAAGGGCGCGCCCAGGTGCGCGCGGGCGTAGTCGTCCCCGGGATGCACCTGGATGGAGAGGTCCTGCGTGGCGTCGACAAGGCCGATCAGCAGCGGAAAGACGGGAAACTGCGGGCAGCCGAAGCGCGCGGGGTCGTTGCCGTAGACCTCGTGCAAGGTCATGCCGATGAATTCGCCGTTGAGCACGGTGCAGGTCAGGTCCTCGCCGCCGGCGACGGTGTAGAGGGAGCCCACGCGCGTGTTCAGGGGATCGGCGCCAAAGCGCTGCAGGCGCGTGCCGCCCCAGATGGTGGTCTTGTTGACAGTATCCAATACAAGCATGGCTCAGATCTCCTTGAAGTCGAAGCAGTTGCTCTCGGAAGCAGCGCGGTACCAGGCGGCGGACTTTTTGAGGCGGCGCGCGAGGTTCTGCGTGCGGTCCACCTCCACAAGGCCGTAGCGGTTCTTAAACGCGTTGTAGGGCGAGCAGTTGTCCAGGGACGCAAAGAGCCAATAGGCCCCGCAGTTGCTGCCCTCGGCCACGGCCTTGGAGAGCCAGGCCAGGTGCTCGGCGATGAAGTCGATGCGGTAGTCGTCCTGCACGACGCCGTCCGCGCCCTTGAAGCGGGCCTCGTTCTGCACGCCCATGCCGGACTCGCTCACGATCCAGGGCAGGTTTCCGTACTCGTTCTTGATGCGCATGCCGATGTCGTACAGGCTCTTGGGGAAGATCTCCCAGCCGCGATAGGGGTTCATGCGCTTGCCGGGCATGTCGTAATCGTCGTAGAACTTGGACGGGTGGAAGGGACGGGAGGAATCCCAGGGGGTTTCCTTGGCCTTGACGCGCATGGGCTGGTAATAGTTGATGCCCAGCACGTCCACGGTGTTGTCCCGGATGAGGCGCTCGTCCTCCGGCTGCAAGTCAAAGAGCAGGCCCTCGTCCGAGAGGATGCGCAGGAAGTTCTCCGGGTAGTGGCCCAGGACCGCCGTATCCACGAACGGGCGCCAGAAGAAGTCGTCCGCGACGCGGGCGGCGGCCACGTCGTCGGGGTTGGACGCGTCGCGGGGCACGATGTAGGGCGGATTGAGGATCGCGCCAAAGCGCGCGTCCGGGAGCATCTCGCGGCAGGCGCGGGCGGCGCGGGCCGTGCAGGCGACCTTGCCGTGCAGCCAGGCATAGGCGCGCTTCGGGTTGTGCTCGTGCGGCCACCAGGACCCGTTCAGGAAGCAGAGTTCCGGGATGACCATGGGCTCGTTAAAGGGGAACCAGGTGTGGACGCGGTCGCCGTAGCGGCGGAACGCCTGGCGCGCGTACGCCTCGTAGAGATCCCAGACGTGGCGGCTGGCATAGCCGTCGTACGCCTCGTAGAGGGAAGCGGGAAGCTCCCAGTGCTCCAGGCACAGCACGGGCTCGATGCCGTTTTCCAGCAGGCAGTCGATGACGTCGGAATAGTAGCGCGCGGCGCGCTCGTTGACGGTGGCGGATTCGTAGTCGTCCAGAAAGCGCGACCAGTCAATGTTGAAGCGGTACTGCCGGATGCCCGCCTGCCGGAAGAGTGGAATGTCCGTGCGGAAGCGGTTGTAGAAGTCCGAGGCGACCTGCGGGCCCACGCCCTCGAACCAGGCGTCCCGGTCGTTTTCCCACATCAAGTGCGGAAAGTGCTTCTGATCCGGGCGCTTGTCCGTTTCGCCCTCCATCTGCCAGCCCGCGCCCGTGGCGCCCAGCCGGAATCCATCGGGGAAGGAATACTTCATCGATAACAGCCCTCCTTGCTCTGGCGCAAACCCTGCGCCCCCCTTTATTTTACAACCGCACGCCCGATTTGTCCATTGCGTTGTCGAGATGCGGCGGGCAGGCGCGATCCACCGGGGAAGTTCGGGTTCAGTATAGCGGATTTTTGCCAAAAAGGAAAGGAGCGCCGGGGACTCCACAGAGAAAAACTGCGGAAATTCCGCAAGGCAGAACGCGGCGCGCGCCGGAACGGGTACGCCCGCCCCCCGCCCCCGCCGCCCGGGGCCGGGGAACGGCGCTTCCGCCAGAGGCGGAAGGCGGGCCGCGGCTGCGCCGCGGCCCACCGCCGGCCAAGGGCCGGCGCGCCGTTCCCCTGGGTGTGGCGGAGGCCCGGGCGCGGCGGCCCCCGGGGCAGGGGCTTTCCCTGCGCGCCGATTTTCGGTATACTGTATCCTATAGGGAGAAAAGGGGGGAAGGCGCGTGCAGGAGGCGTTTTTTGCGCGGCTGGAGCGGGAAAAGGGCGTGCGCCTGAACGAGGAGCAGCGCGCGGCGGTGGCGTTTGGCCGGGGGATCGCGCTGCTGGCGGCGGCGCCGGGCAGCGGAAAGACGACGGTCGCGGTCTGCCGCGCGGCGCGGCTGCTGGAGGAAGGCGCGGGCGCGGAGCGGGTGTGGACGCTGACGTTCAGCCGGCGGAGCCGGGAGGACCTGGGGGAGCGCTTCGGCGCGCTGTTTCCGGGAAGGCGGGCGCCGTGCTTTTCCACGCTGCACGCCATGAGCCTGCGCATCCTGCGGGAGGCGGCGGAGCGGGCGGGGCGCGAGCTCTACGGCGTGCTCGGGGACCCGGGGCCGACGGTGCGGCGCCTGCTGCGGCGGCAGGGAATCCGCGAGCCGGGGGAGGAGCTGCTCCTGGAGGCGTGCAGTGCGCTGGAGCGGGAGACGAGCGACCCGGGATCGGGCGCGGAGGCGGAGGGCTTTGACCTGGCGCGGCTCGCGCGGGAATACGCCCAGGAAAAGCGCGAAAAGCGGCTGATGGACTTTGCGGACATGCAGGTCTATGCGCTGCGCGCGCTCTCGCGGGACGCGGCGCTGCTGCGCCTTTGGCAGGGGCGGATGGACTACGTGCAGGTGGACGAGGCGCAGGACACCTCGCCCGTGCAGCAGAAGCTGGCCGCGCTGCTGGCGGGCGGGTGCGGGAACCTGCTCTTCATCGGGGACGCGGACCAGAGCATTTACGGCTTCCGCGGGGCGGAACCTTCCTTTCTAAATGGGTTTGAGGCGGCCTTTCCTGGGGCGCGGGTGCTGGCCCTGCCGGTGAATTTCCGCTCGCGGCCGGAGATCGTGGCGGCGGCGGGGCGCGTGATCCGCTGGAACGCGGGGCGGCGCGACCTGCGCATGCGCGCGTTCCGCGAGGCGGGCGGGGTCGTGGAGCGGGCGCCGCTGGCGGACTGGGGCGAGCAGGCGGCCTACGTGTGCCGTCGCGCGCGGGCGCTCGCGCCCGGAAAGACCCTGGGCGTGCTCTACCGCAACAACGACAGTGCCGGCCCCCTGTGCGACGCGCTGCTGCGGGCGGAGATCCCCTTTGCGCTCAGCCGCGAGGGCGGGAGCGAGCGCCTGCTCGGCGCGGGGAGCCGGGACCTGAGCGACCTGGCGCGCCTGGTGCTGGACCCTTCGGACGCGCCGGCCTTTGCGCGCGTGCGCGGGCTCCTGGCGGGGGGCGGCCTACCGGCGGAGAGCCTGGCCCGCGCGGCCCAGGCGGGCGGGGACTGCATCCAGGCGGTTCTGCGGCAAAAGGGGGTGCCGGCGAAGGCGCTGGAGCGCCTGCGCGCCTCGGGCGCGGCGCTGGCGGCGCTGCGGGGAAAGCCCACGCCCGAGGTCCTGCGGGGACTCTGCCGCACGTTCCGGCTCACGGACCACCGCTACGACGGGCTGCGCGCCCTCGCCCGCGAGGAGGCGGACCTGCGGCAGCTGCTCCTGCGCGCGGAGGCGCTGCCCGCCCTGATCGACGAGCAAACCGCGCACAGCCGCGGCGCGCGCGTCCTGCTGTCCACCGTGCACGCGGCCAAGGGCCTAGAATACGACGAGGTCGTGCTCGTGGACGCGATGGAGGGCGTGTTTCCGCCGCGGGGCCCGGGCGCGGCGCGCATCCCGGAGACGCGGCGGCAGCTGGAGGAGGAGACGCGCCTGATG
>JBMNOF010000040.1:0-16615 GCA_050942925.1 Candidatus Spyradocola sp. | reverse complement strand
GCACCGCGCCCATCGCCCCGCGCGATCTGAACCCGCAGGCACTGCGCGAGAAAATCCGCGCAGACGGCGGCTATATCCCCGCTTTCCACAAAAAAAGGACGGCCTTCGCCGTCCTTTTTTTGTCCCATATCTCTTAGAGCAGGAGATCCCAGAACGATTCCAGGTTCTTGCAGGTGTCGCGCAGGAAGCGCGCCGCCGCCTCCAGGGAAATCCTCGCCTCGTCAAAGCACAGCGTCAGCTCCAGCGACGGATAGAGCTCGATCCCCTCGCCGCCGCGCCGCACGGATTCGGTCAGCGCCGGGACCAGGAAGCACAGCTCTCCATCGCCTGCGCGCTGCACGCGCTCCACGCCCCATCCGCTCAGATCCAGCACGTTGGGCAGCTCCCGCCCGCTCATGCCGCGCAGCGATCCGTCCTCCACGGGCGCGAGCCAGCCCTCCGGCGCGGCGTGCATGGCGGCAAAGCGCACCATCGCCGCAACCGAGACGCCCGTGCGCCCGGCAATGTCCCGGCAAAACGCCATGTCCACGCGCCGGGTGAGGCTTGCAGGCCGCGCAGCGGCCTCCGCCGGAGCCGGGGCGGATTCCGCTTCCGGCGCCTCGGGTTCCGCTTCCGTTTCTCCCTCTGCGGGCGCATCGGCGGAATCGCTGGGTTCGCTTTCCTCGGAAGCAATGTCGCTTTCCTCCGGCGCAGCCTCCGCTTCCTCCGGCTCGTCATCCAGCGTCAGGGCCGGCGCGGGCATCGGCTCGTCCGGAGCGGCCTCGGCCTCCGGCTGCTCGTCTGCAGGGACCTGTTCCGGCTCGTCCGGGGCGGGGCTTTCCTCGGGCTGGGGTTCTTGCTCCCCCTCCACCTCGGGCTGGGATTCCGCTTCCGGTTCCGCGGCGGGCGCCTCTTCCGCCTCGGGCTGGGGCTCCGCTTCCGGCTCCGCATCGGGCGCAGGGGCCGCGGCGGGCTCGATCTCGGGGTCGACCGGCTCCGGGTCCGCATGCGGCGCGACGCGGGGCTTCTCCTCGTCCACGAACTGCATCCGGCCCATCTTGAGCACGGAGTCGGGCGACGGGGACGAGAGCATGCCCACGTCTGTCGGGCAGTGCACCAGCTCGCCCTCGGGCACGAAGATGGCGACCAAGCGCCCTGCCTTCTGGGATTTCACCGTATAGGAGCCGTCGTCCGTGTCAAAGGAGAAGAGCTCGTCCCCTTCGGCGACCCAATCTCCCGTCTTCTTATACCACTTGGTGATCATGCCGGTTTCGTCTTTTTTGCCGCGGCTGGGCATCTGAATGACCGCCATCTCTGCAAACCTCCCTTTCGAGCCGGGTTCCCGCTCACTCTGCCTTGATTATACGTTTCGCCGTCCCCGGTGTCAACCGAGGCGCCCGGCGCCGGCAAAAAAGCCGTGCAGAAACGCCCGGCCTGTGTTACAATGGGAGGAGTTGAGAGTATTTTTTGTCCCAGGGAAAGGGGAACACCATGATCGTCTTACAGACCAACCAACTGACAAAGTCCTTCGGCGTCAACCAAGTGCTCAAGGGGGTTACGCTGACCGTGCAGGACCACCATCGGGTGGGCCTGGTCGGCTCCAACGGGTCGGGCAAATCCACGCTGCTCAAGATTCTGGCCGGGGAGGACACCTACGACGGCGGAACGCTGAGCATGACGCGCGGCCTGCGCATCGGCTTCCACACGCAGCTGGACGACCTGACGAGCGAGCGCACGGTCTGGCAGGAGATGGAAACCTGCTTTACCCACGTCTTTCAAATGGAGGAACAGCTCCGCCAGATGGAGGCGCGCATGGGCGAACTGCACGACGTCGACCCGGAGCAATACGCGCGCCTTGCAGAGGACTATGCCAAGCTCACCGACCGCTTTGAGGACGAGGACGGCTACAGCTGGCGCTCACGCCTGCAGGGCGTGCTCACGGGCTTGGGCTTTGTGCCTGCGCAGTACGACCAGAGCGTTCCTTCGCTCTCGGGCGGCGAGCGCACGCGCCTGAAGCTGGGCAAGCTTCTGCTCCTGCGCACGGACCTCCTGCTGCTGGACGAGCCTACCAACCACCTGGACCTGGCATCCATCGAATGGCTGGAGGACTACCTGCGCTCCTACAAGGGCGCGGTGGTCGTCGTCTCGCACGACCGCTATTTTCTGGACTCGGTCTGCAACTCCATTGCCGAGCTCTCCTTTGGCCGGATCGAGCAGTACGACGGCAACTACACCCGCTATCTCAAGCTCCGCGAGGAGGTCATGGTCCGCCGCCTGAAGGAATACACCCTCCAGCAAAAGGAAATCGCGCGAGAGGAGGCCATCATCGCCCAGTACCGCGCCTACAACACCGAGGCCTCCCACATCAAGGCCAAGAGCCGGGAAAAGCGCCTGAGCAAGATCGAGCGCCTGGAAAAGCCCGTGGAAGAGCACAACGTCTACTTCCGCTTCCACGCGGGGCGCGGCACGGGCAACGACGTGCTCCTGTGCGAGAACCTGTCCAAGTCCTTTGGCGCGCGCCGGCTGTTCCAGGGCCTGAACCTGCACGTGCGCGCGGGCGACCGCATCGCGCTTCTTGGGGCGAACGGCGTGGGCAAGTCGACCCTGCTCAAGATCCTCGTCGGGCAGGAGCAGCCGGACACGGGCTCCGTGCGCTTTGGCGCGGGCGTGGAGGTCGGCTACTACGACCAGCAGCAGCAGGGCCTGCACCCGGACAAGGACGTGCTCAACGAGGTCTGGGACGACTTCCCGCGCATGGAGCAGACCGCGATCCGCAACGCACTGGCGGGCTTCCTCTTCACGGGGGACGACGTTTTGGCGCCCATCTCCACGCTCTCGGGCGGCGAGCGCGGGCGCGTGCTGCTGACCAAGCTCATGCTTCGCCAGGACAACTTCCTCATCCTGGACGAGCCCACCAACCACCTGGACATGGACAGCCGCGAGATGCTGGAAACGGCCCTGCTCGGCTTTGAGGGCACGATCTTGACCGTCTCGCACGACCGCTACTTCATCAACCGCATCGCGGACCGCGTGATCGTGATGGAACCCGACGGCGTGACGGAATACATCGGCAACTACGACGACTATTTGGAAAAGGCCGCGCAAAAGGCGATCCCGGAGGAAGAGCTCGCCCCGGCCAAGACAAAAACCGCCCTCCGCGAGGAGAAAAAGCGCGAAAAGGCCGCGCAGGAGGCCGCCCGCCGCCAGCGCGAGCTCGTGGCCAACTTGGAGACGCGCATCACCGACATGGAGGAGCAAATGACCCAGCTCGAGATCGAGATGAGCGACCCGGACGTCTACGCGGACAACGCCCGCGCCCAGTCGCTCAGCAAGCGGTACGATGAACTGCAGAAGAAGGTCGCCGCGCTCTACGAGGAGTGGGAGGCCGCGCAGTCCTGACGCACCGGAGAAAACATGCGCTGCAACAGCGAGGAAGAGGAATCGGAATGTTTGACCCGCAATACTATCCCTTTGCCTCCCGGCGGAATTTGGTCTATGCGCGCCGGGGCATGGTCGCCTCCTCTCACCCCTTGGCCACGCAGGCCGGCCTGCAGATCCTGCACGAGGGCGGAAACGCCATCGACGCGGCCCTGGCCATGGCGGCCGCCCTGCCCGTGGTCGATCCGGCCAACAACGGCGTGGGCGGAGACTGTTTCGCCATCGTGTCCTTTCATGGCGAGGCGCTCGCCGGGCTCAACTCCAGCGGGTTCTCGCCCGCGCTGCTGACGCGGCAGCGCGTGCTGGACGCCTGCCCTGCCGCCGAGGAAATGCCCAAGCG
The DNA here is from genome assembly GCA_050942925.1 of Candidatus Spyradocola sp. Classification (GTDB taxonomy): domain Bacteria; phylum Bacillota; class Clostridia; order Christensenellales; family UBA1750; genus Spyradocola. The sequence goes on along the minus strand of JBMNOF010000040.1, from coordinate 12,858 downwards.
CGGCTGGCTTCCCGTCACGGTTCCCGGCGCGCCCGCGGGCTGGGCGGCGCTGCACGAGCGCTATGCCACCAAGTCCCTGGAGGCGCTGTTCGCCCCCGCCATCGAGCTCAGCCGCGGCTATGCCCTCTCCCCGGACAACGCCCCGATCCTGAACGACTGCACCGCCCTCTTTGGGCAGTCGGAGGACCCGGTCCTTCGCCGCTGGGTCGAGGGCTTCAATCCCGGCCTGCGCACCTTCCGCGCGGGGGACATCTTCTCCCTGGAGGACATGGGCAGGACGCTCCAGCGCCTGGCGAAAAGCCGCTGCCGCGACCTCTACGAGGGCGATCTCGCCGAGCGCATCGACGCCTACAGCCGGGAGAGCGGCGGGCTCCTGCGCGGCGAGGACTTGGCCGCCTATGCGCCGCGCTGGGTGGACCCCGTGCACACGTCCTTCCGCGGCTGCGAGGTCTGGGAGCTGCCGCCCAACGGCCAGGGCATGACGGCGCTGCTGGCGCTGAACATCCTGGATGCCCTGCCCCTTTCGGGCGCGGGCGAGGTGGAAAAGCTCCACATGATGATGGAGGCCATGAAGCTGGCCTTTGCCGATGCCCTGCACTACATCGCGGACCCGGCCTACATGCGCGTTTCACCGGAAGACCTGCTCTCCAAGGAGTACGCGCGCGCCCGCGCCGCCTGCATCACCGACCGCGCGCAGGTCTTTGCCCCCGGCGAGCCCCTGCGCGGCGACACGGTGTACTTCTGCGCCGCAGACGGCGAGGGGAACAGCATCTCCATGATCCAGAGCCTGTACGCGGGCTTCGGCTCCGGCGTGCTCGTCCCGGGCACGGGCGTCTGCCTGCAAAACCGCGGGGCCTGCTTCTCCCTTGCCGAGGGCCACGCGAATGTCGTCGCGCCGCGCAAATACCCCTACCACACGATCATCCCCGGCTTCCTCACCCGGGACGGCAAGCCCTTGGGGCCGTTTGGCATCATGGGCGGATACATGCAGCCCCAGGCGCACATGCAGGTGCTCGTCCACCTGCTCGACGAGGGCCACAACCCCCAGGCCGCCCTGGACGCGCCGCGCTTCTGCTGGACGGACGGACTGCGCTTTGACATGGAGCCCACCTTCTCCCACGCGGTTGTGGACGCGCTGCGCCGCCGCGGCCACGAGATCCGCGTCCTCTCCGGCGGACAGTACGGCCGCGGGCAGATGATCCTGCGCGCGGGCGAGAGCTGGGCCGGCGCGACGGAGCCCCGCGCCGACGGCTCGGTCATTGGATTCTGAGGAACGAGGACCATGAAGGAAAACAAGTACGACGACGCACGCTTTTTTGAAAAGTACAGCCAGATGGCGCGCTCGCAGTACGGCCTGGCCGGCGCGGGCGAGTGGCCCGCGCTCCAGGCGCTCCTTCCGGACTTCTCCGGCAAGGACGTGCTGGACCTGGGCTGCGGCTACGGCTGGCACTGCGCCTACGCGGCCGCGCACGGGGCGAAAACGGTCCTGGGCATCGACCTCTCCGAGCGCATGCTGGCCGTCGCCCAGTCGAAGAACGCGGCCCCGTGCGTGACCTACCGCCGCTGCGCCATGGAGGACCTCGTCCTGCCCGATGCCAGCGCCGACATTGTCCTGAGCTCCCTGGCCTTCCACTATGTGCGGGACTTCGCGCCCCTGGTGCGGAACATCGCGCGCTGGCTCCGGCCGGGCGGCGCCTTCCTCTTTTCCGTGGAGCATCCCGTTTTTACCGCCCAGGGCCCGCAGGACTGGGTCTACGACGCGCAGGGGAACATCCTCCACTTTCCCGTCGACCACTATTACGAGGAGGGCGAGCGGCACGCGGTCTTTCTCGGGGAGCCGGTGATCAAGTACCACCGCACGCTCACGACCTACCTGGACACGCTGCTGGACAACGGCTTCCGCCTTGCGCGCGTGGTCGAACCAAAGCCGCCGGAATCCATGCTGGATCTCCCCGGAATGCGCGACGAGATGCGCCGTCCCTTGATGCTCCTTGTCTCCGCGCAAAAGCTGTAAAAAAAGAGGACCCCGTGGGGTCCTCTTTTTTTACGGTTCAACCGAGGTCCGTGTACACCTCGCCGCACTCGAAATAGCGCGTCTCCAGGTCCGGATGCGCCTTGGCAATGCTCTGCGCGAGGAAGCGCATCCCCTCGCGCTCGCTGCCCACATGGCCACAGACGAGCAGGGCCTTGGACAGGCCGAGCTGCGCCGCGTCGCGCACGTACTCCGCAATGCGCCACTCGCTCGTCTCGCCGACGACCAGGATCTGGCAGGCTGGGTTCCGCAGGGCCTTGAGGTGGTTTTCGTCGCCATAGGCGCCGATCATCAGGTACACGCCGGTCATCGGCTCGTCCAGCTTGCCGACCATGCGCACGCGCCGGAGCCCCCAATAGGTTTCCAGGTCCGCCGCAACCTGCCGGGCGGTCATGGGCTTGTGCAGCGTCACCGCAAAGTGCCCGTCGTGGTCGCAGTCCCAGGGCAGGGCGCGCAGCTCCCCCTCGATGATGCCGTCGGGGGTGCTTTCGTGCATGTGGTCGTGACAGCGGTAGACCGTCATCCCCGTCCCCTCGAGCAGGCGCTTCTTTGCCTGCATCACGGGATCGTCCGGGATGGCGCCGCGGTGGTCGCGGTGCTCATAGTAGGTCGGTTCATGGGTGATGAGCAGGTCCGCGCCCCATTCTCCCGCCGCGCGAATGACTTCCGTCGTGGCGATAAAGCAGGTGGCGACCTTGTGCAGCTCGCGCTCCGGGTCTCCGGCCTTGCAGGTGTCCACGGTGTCCGGAACGGGCGCATCCGCCCGGGCAAAGAGTTCCTCCATCAATTCCCTTGCCTTCATTGTGCTTCCTCCTCGTATGCGCTCTTCATGGCATAGACCTGCAGCAGGCTGACGCGCACGCCGCCTTCCGCCCAAAGGCGCAGGCCGTCGGCGTCCTCCCGCTCCGGGTACACGCGCGTTGTCAGGGTCTCGCGGTCGTTCAGATAGAGCTCCAGCGCCGAGCCGTCCAGGAAGGCGCGCAGGCGGGTCTTGCCGCGGCCCTGGATGTAGCCGCCCGTGCGGCCGCGGCCGCCGCAGCGCCCGGTGTCGGCGTAGAGCGCGTCGGCCGTGCCGTCGTAGAGGATTTCCGCCTTTTCCTCGCCGCGCGGGCTCTTGCACAGCTCCAGGTGCATCTCGCCGGAGCTCCCGGCCTCAAATTCGATCAGGACCTCGCAGCAGCGACTGTGCAGGCCCTTGACCGGGTTCTCCCCCGCGTGCAGGGTAAAGTTCCGCTTCTCCAGGAGCTTTTCGCCGCGCAGGCTCTCGACCTCCGCCGCGGGCCGCGCGCCGATGCACCCGTCGCCGTAGCGCACGATCTCGCGGGGCAGGGTGAGCATCCCCTGCCAGCCGGCCTTCTCCCGTCCGGGCACCGTCTCCTTCATCCAACCGAATAGGATGGCGCGCCCATCCGGCATGCGCACGGTGTTGGGCGCATAGAAGCTGTCGCCCAGGTCAAAGGGGCGCATGGGTCCCGCGTGCAGGCGGTGGTTTTCATACGTTCCTTCCATGGCAAAGACGCCCTGCGCCTTCATCAGGGAGACCAGCAAAAGGGCCTGTCCGTTCGGGAAGTGGATGAGGTTCGGGCACTCCCACATGTCCTCCTCTGGATCGTCCTTGGAGCAGAGTTCACCCACGCGCTCCCAGTGCTTGAGGTCCTCGCTCCGGTAGACGAAGGCAAAGCCGCGCTTCTTCGGCACGCCGCTGCCCACGACGATATAGGTCTTTCCGTCCTCCTGCCAGGCGAAGGGGTCGCGGAAGCCCGTCAGCTCCTCCCCGGGCAGGCGCTCGATGATGGGGTTGCCCGCGTACTTCTCAAAGTGCTCGGCCTGCGCATCGCCGATGGCCAGGCACTGCACCTCGGGCTGCACGCCCGTGTAGAGCAGGTGGGGGATTCCGTCCTTGACGACGCAGCAGCCGGAAAACACCCCGTCCTTGTCATAGGGCGCGTCCGGATGCAGCGCCGGCTCCAGGCGCGTCCAGCGCACGAGGTTCTCGGCCACGGCGTGCCCCCAGGTCATGTTTCCCCAGGCCGCGCCAAAGGGATTGTACTGGTAGAACATGTGGAGCTTCCCGCCGAGCACCGCCGGGCCGTTGGGATCGTTCATCCAGTTCTTTTCCGGCTGAAAGTGATAGCTTGCTCTAAACTTGTCCATAGCTCTCTCCTCCGCTATACAAACTGCATCAGATCGTGAAGCTGCCGGATTTCCGCGACGATGTACGGGTTGTCTGCGGGGAGCGGCAGCCCCTTGGGATTGTACCAAATTCCATCCACGCGCGCGCGCTTTGCCGCGGCCATGTCCGAGGTCAGGGAATCGCCTACGAGCGCTGCCTCCGTGCGGTCTGCGCACCCCAGGCGCTCCAGCGCCCGCTCCACAATGCGCGGGTCGGGCTTGGAGACCCCTTCCTCCTGGGAGACGACCAGCGCGTCGACATAGGGCGCCAAGCCGGAGAGCTGCAGCCTCCGCTTCTGCACCTGCGTAATGCCGTTGGTCACGATGGCCACGCGGCAGCGCGCGTGCAGGTTCTGCAGCAGGGAAAGCGCCTGCGGAAACAAGAAGCATCCCTCGCCCAGCTGCCGAACAAACGCCTTCGCCAGCGCGCGAGGGTCGATCTGTGCGCCCAGGCCCTGCACAAATGTCTCAAACCGCTGGATCTGCAGGGCCTCCTGGGTCGTTTCTCCGCGCTCCAGCTTTCGCCACAGCGCCTCGTTGATCTCGTGGTACCAGTCGCTCTGGGCCTGGGTAAGCTCCATGCCAAAGCGCGCGCAGGCCTCCCGCAGGGCGAACCGCTCCGCTTTCTCAAAGTCGAACAGCGTCATATCCGCATCCAGCAGCCAGACCGTTTTCCGCATGTTTTTTCCTCCAAACTCGGGTTTCTATTCATTATACCACGCCGCCCCCTGCTTGGACAGCCAACCCTTAACACCCCGGATTTCGTTTTTCACTTTTTTAACAAACGCAAAAATTTTTTGTACAAATACTGTTGCTTTTTTGAACGAAGTCGTTTATAATAAGGGCAGTTGCTTGATCCGAGGCAAGGTCTGTGGTTGAAAGTCGATGCCAGACGCGGGCAAAACGATCCACATAAGTCGGCAAAATGCCGATGAACATGGCGCGTCCTAGGAGTAAGTCCAACCGGAGCAATCCGAGAGAGGTAGTAGTGGGGACGGAGACACCGTTAGGAGCGAACCTTCCAGTTGGCGGGTGTGGGGGCAAAAACCAGGTCAGCTTACCAAAAAACAGGCACAACAATCTATCGGAGGGATACCTTACCATGTACGAAGACAAGACTTTGATTTGCAGAGACTGCGGCGCCGAATTCGTCTTCACCGCGGGTGAACAGGCTTTCTACGCTGAAAAGGGCTTCCAGAATGAGCCTTCCCGCTGCAAGGCGTGCCGCGATGCTCGCAAGGCCAACGGTGGCGCCCGCCGCGATGATTCTCGCCCCCGCGAGATGTACGACGCGATCTGCGCGGAGTGCGGCAAGCCCACTAAGATCCCCTTCATCCCCAAGAACGATCGTCCCGTCTACTGCAGCGAGTGCTACCAGGCTCGCAGAGAAAGAGGCGAGAGGTAATCCCTGCCGTAGCCCCTTGAACCGACAAAATGGCGTCCATTGCGCAAGCAATGGACGCTTGTTTTTTATGGGGCTGCGGAGCCTGGCGCATCGGAGCTGAAGCTGCGGTTTCGGGTCAGGCGCTGCAGGTCCTCGCCGGTTCGGTCGCCCGTCCAGATTTCCTGGGCGCAGACCATGTACGCCACCGCGCGCTCCTGCGCGCGCGCAAGCAGATCCCAGACGGATTCGCGGCTGGAAAAATCCGGCGTCCGGTCGTCGGTCCACTCCACGTGCTTCTCGTTGAGAAAATCGCACGCGGGAAGGACCAGCGGACTGCAATGCGAGGTGATGAGGCACTCCATGTGCAGCAGCGTCTCCATCCCATGCCAGAAGCGCAGTTTTCTGGGCGTGGGGTGCATCAGGTAGCGCTTTGCCCAGCGAACCCGGTCAAAGGCCTTGCAGAACTCGCCTCTTGCGATCTTTCTGCCGCCATAGACGCGGCGGATCGCGGTGCGCAACAGCTCGTCGATCTCCTCCTCTGCGCGGGGTTCCAGCAAAAAGACGCCAAAATCCATCACCGGCGGCTCCAGGCTGTTGGCCTCGGGGTGGTCCTTCCGGTAGAGGGCGGAGTCCATCGCCTCCTCCAGGTACCCATGCCCGCCTTCCATGGAGAAATCCCCGCCCTTCCGGCACTGCCAGTGGACAAAGGGGTGGATAATCTGATCCAGGGCATAATGACAGAGAAAGCCCAGGGCGTAGGCGCGCTGCGCCGGCGTGTTCGCCTGGTCCACGAGCTCCCGGACAAATCGGCCGCACCGCTCCTCGTGCAGGTGCGTGCCCAGCTTCCGCACCCCAAAGCCCCCGTCCTCAAAGCGCCAAATCACGCGGAAAAACAAGGGGTCCGGCCCGTTGGAACCCACGAGAAATGCGGAGAAATTCTCATAAACCGCAGGAGCCATCGCCAGATCCTGGGCCGCGGCCTTGGCCAAGCGCTCGTGCGCATAAAATTCGGCCACGCTTCTTCCCTCCTTTGGGCATTTTGCCACGCTATCCATTATAGCACAACCCGTCGCATACTTCCATGAAAAAACGAAAGCCCTGCCGCGCGGAAATCTCCGCCAGGCAGGGCTTGTTGTGTACCGCTTACACCCATTCAATTTTTGCGGGGGGAATGGCCGAAAGATCGTAGACCACGCGATAGACGTGCGCGACCTCCTGCATGATGCGCTCCGCCGCGCGCTCCAGGACGTCCTGCGGCAGGCGGCGGACGTGGACGTGCCGCTCGCCCGAGGCATTCACCGCGCGAAGGATCACCACATAGCGGGGAATGCCGTCCTGGAAGGCGGAAGAGAAGTCCGCCAGCACCGCAAACGTCTGCGAGGAGGGCTTGTTCTGTCCTGCCTCCTCGAGGGTCTCCCGAAGGATCTCGTCCGCCCGGCGCAGCGCCTCGAGCTTCTCGCCGTCCACGGCGCCCATGCAGCGCAGCGCGATGCCGGCGCTGGGATAGTGCTCGCGCTTGACCACGACCTCCGGCACGCCCAAGAGGGCCGCAATCTGGCGGACTTCATCCTTGAAGAGCAGGCGCATCGGCTCCACCACCGGGATGTCCCCGGCCAGTCGGGCGCTGTTCTCCCCGGCCATGGTCTCGGTGTAGTTCGTGCCCTTTACGACCACGACGTGCCCGCCCAGGCGAGCGACCTCGTCGGAAATGCGGTCTGCGATGAACTGCTCGACGGCCTGGCGCTTCTGGGCGGGCGACACGCAGTTGCGCAGCTGCTCCATCACCCGGCCCTGGGCCTGAATCAAGCGGTATTCCAGGCCCAGCTCGCCGCCCAGAACCTGCTGGATGCACTCCAGCTCGCCCTTGCGCCCCAGCCCCTTTTCGATCACCAGGCAGTGCAGCCGGTTGCCCACCGCGCGCTTGGCCAAGCACGCCGCAACCGTGCTGTCCACGCCGCCCGACAGCACGCACACGGCCTGTCCGTCGCCCACGGTTTCGCGGATCTTCGTCACCGCGCGGTCGATATAGCTCTCAAAGGTGTAGTTCGGCTGCAAGTTCAGCACGTTCCACAGGAAGTTGCCGATGATCTCGCTGGCCTCCACGTCGTGCGCCTCGGGGACGAACTGGAAGCCCGTGCAGCGGCCTTCGCCGTCGTCAAAGCCCAGCGTGACGCCCTCGGCAACGCTCAGCGTGCGGCAGCCCTGCGGCAGGCTCAGGTACTCCGCGCTCTGCAGCATGCGCATTCCGCCCTCGACGTCCTTGCACACGCCCAGGTTGGCAAAGTGCACGTCCCGGAGTTGGTTCGTCAGGGCATGGCCCGTCACCTGGCCCCCCAGCTCCTCGCAAAGACGGGCGGCCGGGTCGCCAAAGGCCAGGATGGGCAGCTGCCGGTCCAGCAGCGCACGCAGGCAGGGGCGCGCGTACTCGCTCGGTCCGCCGATGACGACCACGCCCTTTGCCTCCTCGGGCACCTCCAGGCGCGCCGCATCCGTCATGGTACAGAAAACGCCTGCGTTGCGGATGCCTTTGACCATGGCGAGCCCTTCGCTCCCGCCCGTGTTCACCACCAATACCAGCCGCTGCATCATGCCGCTATACCTCCTTCTTTCTCTCCTGATAGGCGTGCATCGCCGCCTCGTACACCGCAAGATAGGGAACGCCCGCCTCCCGCGCAAGCGCGGCCGCCTGCTCATACTCGGGACAGGCGCGGCCCGTATCCCGCGCAACCTTCATGTCAATGGGGCCATAGGGCGTCTCCACGCGGACAAACGCCCTCTCCTGCACCATGCGCCGCATCCGCGCAAGGCGCACCCCCAAGGTGCTCGACTCTGCAAGGAGCAGACGGCCCATCCGCTCCTCGTCCTCCACGCGGGAGACCACCTGCACCATCACGCCCGGACGGCTCTTCTTCATCGTCATGGGCAGGAGGGAAACATCCAGCGCGCCCGCGCCCATCAGCCGCTCCAGCAGGTAGCCAAAGGCCTCTCCCGGCATGTCGTCGATGTTCGCGGTCAGCACCGTCACCTCGGGGGTCACGCTTTTTTTGACTCGTGCCCCACGATGACGCGCAAAGCGTTCAACGTATCCATCTCGCGCTGGCCCGCGCCATACCCGATGGCGTCGACCTCCATCACCGGCATCCGGCCAAACTCCTCGCTCAGCGTCGCGGCGATGGCCGCGCCCGTGGGCGTGCACAGCTCCCCGCGGCCCGGACCCATGAACCAGGGCTTGCCGCGCAGGATCTCCGCAACCGCCGGCGCCGGCACGGGGAAGAGCCCGTGCGCGCACTGCACATACCCCGATCCCACGTTGATGCGCGAGCAGAGTATGCGGTCCGGCCGGAGCTGATGGATCAGGATCGACGCGCCCACAACGTCCACAATCGCGTCGATGGCGCCCACCTCGTGGAAGTGGACCTCGTCCACGGTCGTGCCGTGCATCTTGGCTTCCGCCTCGGCCAGCGTGCGGAAGATCCGCCGCGCCGTCTCCTTGACCTCTTCCTCCAGCGCACTGCCGTCGATGACGGAGAGCACGTCGTGCAGACCGCGATGCACGTGCGCGTGGCCATGGTCGTGATCGTGGTCATGTGCATGGTCGTGGTCATGTGCATGGTCATGGTCATGTGCATGGTCATGATCGTGGTCGTGGTCATGGTCATGATCGTGTTCATGCTCGTGATCGTGCTCGTGGTCATGCTCGTGCACATGGTCCGTGGCAACGTCCACGTGCGTGCACTGGACGCCGTTTTTGAGCGCCTTGTGAATGTGGAGGTGGAAGGCGTCGCCCAGGCCCAGCTTGGCCAAATCCCGTTTGAGGGCCTCGGCATCGCCGCCCGCATCGAGCAGCGCGCCCATGGTCATATCTCCGCTGATGCCGGAGAAGCAGTCGAAATAGAGGATTTTCATGGGAATCTCCTTTGCAAATTGCATTCAGTCTTCATTTCCCGGGACAAAGCCGGTGTGGTTGATCTGCGAGGCGATGTACCCCGCGCCAAATCCGTTGTCAATGTTGACCACGGAAATGCCGCTGGCGCAGGAGTTGAGCATGGTCAGCAGCGCGGACAGGCCGCCGAAGTTCGCGCCGTAGCCGACGGAGGTCGGCACGGCGATGACGGGCCGATCCACCAGGCCTCCCACAACCGAGGGCAGCGCCCCCTCCATGCCCGCTACAACCACCAGCGCGTTGGCGCGCATGAGCGTCTCGGCGCTGGCCAGCAGCCGGTGCAGGCCCGCCACGCCCGCGTCGTAAACGCGGTCCACGCGGTTGCCGAGCACCTCGGCGGTGATGGCCGCCTCCTCGGCGACGGGAAGGTCGCTCGTGCCGGCGGTGACGACGCAGATGTGGGTCTTGGGCATCTGCACGGGCCGGCGCCGGACCACGACGATGCGGGCCGCCTCGTGGTACTCGACGGACTCGTCCAAGTCCCGCACGGCCTCAAAGTGCTCGGGCCGCACGCGCGTGAGCAGAATGTTTTCCGCGCCGCGCCGGAGCATGGCCTGCGCGATGCCGCGCGTCTGCTCGGCGGTCTTGCCCGCGCAGTAGATGACCTCGGCCACGCCCTGGCGCAGGGCGCGGTGGTGATCCACGCGCGCATAGCCCAAGTCCTCAAAGGGCTCCAGCCGCATCTGGATGATGGCGTCCTCCACGCTCATCTCTCCCGAGCGAACCTTGCCCAAGATCTCTCGAATTTCCATCATTTCTCCCCCACATGCAGGTTCAAGGAACCCATTTTGTATCCATCCAGATCCAGGGCCGCAAAGTCAAACCCACAGGCGCGGACGGCCTCTGCGATCTCCGGCGCGCGCTCCGCCGCGTCGACGATGCGCTCCTTGGGCACCTCGATCCGGGCGACGTTTCCGTGCGCGCGCACGCGCACCTTGGGAAAGCCCAGCGCCATCAGGCGCGTCTCGGCCTCGTCGATGCGGGCCATGGTCTTCTCGTCCAGCGGCGTCCCAAAGGGAATGCGCGTGGCCAAGCAGGCCAGAGCGGGCTTTTCCGCCGTGGGCAGGCCCCGCGCGGCGGAAAGCCTGCGGATCTCCGCCTTGGTAAATCCCAGCTCCTTGAGGGGGCTCAAAACCCCCAGCTCCGCCAGGGCGCGCATGCCGGGACGGTAATCGCCCACGTCGTCGGCGTTTGTGCCGTCCAAGAGCGCTTCAAAACCGCGCGCCCGCGCCTCTTTCCCCATCCGCTCAAAGAGCGCGCGCTTGCAAATATAGCAGCGGTCCGGCGGGTTATCCCGCAGACCGGGAACTTCGTCGATGTCCATGGGCAGGATGCACAGGTCCGCGCCCATGTTTGCCGCGTATTCCCGCGCCTCGTTTCCCTCCCGGCGGGAGTGCAGCTGCGCCTGCACGAGCAAGGGCAGAACGTTCTCCCTTCCCAGCGCCTCCAGCGCGACGGAGAGCAAATAGGTGGAGTCCACCCCGCCGGAAAAGGCGAGCGCGACGCGCCCCTTCTCCCGCAACCACGCGAGCAATCGTTTTTCTTCCTCCACGGCCAATCCTCCTTTGCGTTCATTATACCAGACCCGCGGCGCGAAAAAAAGCCCTGCGGCAGGCGCAAGACGCGCCGCGGGGCTTTTGTTACAACATGTTTACCGGCAGCTGCTTCCCTTGCCCAGGACGCGGCTGACGGGGTCCATGGGATCGGGTTCGACCGGGCCGATGTACTTGCAGGCCTCGCTCAGGATCTGGCTGTAAGAGCCAAAGGCGCCGGCCACGTGGTGGATGTAGGGGCCAAAGACAAGCTTTTCCTCCCACTTCTCCCAATCGTTGACCTTGACCCAAACGTAGGTGCCGCCCTTTGCCGGCCCGTCCACCGCCGTGCCCTGGCCGCTCATGAGGGTGTACTTGCCCTCGAGCGCATCCATGCGGCAGATGGTCACGTCGCCATTGTGCAGCTCGAACTGGCCCTGGCCGCCCGGGGCGATCGAGGGCTTGGCGTTCGGGTGCGCCAAGGACACCGGGAACGGTCCGCAGTGCCAGAGCAGCTCCGTGTTGTCGTCGTTGGCGTGGCGCACGGTGATATCCGCAAAGAAGATGGGTTCGCGGCCCAGCGTCGCCGCCTGGAGCAACACCGCGGAAATGGCGCCGAGCACATCCGTCTCGCACGCGCAGGGCACGCCCAGGTCCGAGAGCATGCCGATCACCTGGCAGCCGCCCACGCCGATGGCCTGCCCCAGCACGGTCCAGCACTCCAGCGCGACGCCGTCGGACCGGGATGCGGCGACCTTGTCCAGGATGGCCAGCTTGAGCGCCTGCTGCGCGCGCTGGCTGTCCATCGGCATCTTGGAGACGTCCACCTTTTCCGCGTAGAGCCGGACGCCCTCGTCGACCTCGTCGGCGCGCGTCTCGAGGATCTTCTTGACGTCGTTGGCCAGCACGGCCGAGGAGTAGGGCGTGATCTCAATGCCGAACTTGCGCAGGAGCTCGTCCTCGTTGTAGATCACCGACAGGAACGGCTGCGGGCGGGAACCGACCTGCAGGATGCGCATGCCGCGGGCCTTCTTGGCCACGGCCGCCACGGCGCAGAAGTCCACAAAGCCCTTGCGGAACATCTCGCTATTCACGTCGCTGTTGAGGATGTAGGAGAAGGGCACCCGATAGCGCTGCAGGCACTTGGTCGAGGCGAGCGTGCCGCACTGGGTGTCGCGGTCGCGCTGGCCGGGAACGGGCAGCGGGTCGCGGTTGCCCCAGACGAGCACGGGCAGCTTCATCATCGCGCCCAAGCGGCCGACGACCTCTTCGCAGCCGAAGTCGCAATGCGGCAGGAAGAGGGCGTCCACCTTCTGTGCGCGCAGAAAGTCGCAGACTGCCTCCAGCTGGTTGGCATCGTAGAGGATGCCCTCGGGAAGGACGCCCTCCAAATCGCAGAGCGCCACGGCCTCCGGCACGATCTCGCTGCACTTCTTCAAAAAGAGGTTCTTCTGCTCCAGCGCGCTGACCATGTCTGTGAAGCTGCGCTTGATGGGCACAATGCCGATCTTGACGTACGTTTCCATGAAACACTCCCCTTTACAAAGACCTGGGTCTTTTGTCTGTCGTTACACCCCAAAGTTCGCGTAGAGCTTTGTCTTTTCCTCGATCAGGCTGCGGTCGCACGTTCCCGTCGCCAGGAACTGCTCGACCATCTCCAAATTCGGCGTGCCCGCGCGTCCGCCGATGCCCGTGCACTTGATGGCGGCCACGGCGTTGGCAAAGCGCGCACACTCGTCCGGGCGCTTGCCCTGCATCATGGCGAAGATGTAGCCGCCGTGGTAGACGTCGCCCG
>JBMNOF010000164.1:0-2981 GCA_050942925.1 Candidatus Spyradocola sp. | reverse complement strand
CAGGGGCTCCAGCTCCAGCGTCACCATCGAGGCCGCGGTCTTTTCCATCGTCAGCAGCGTCACGCGCTCGCTCGGGTGCTCCAGGCTCGGCTGGGCCCGGTAGCCCATCTTGCGCAGGAGCGCGATGGCCGCGCCCTCGCCCGAGATCACCCGCGCCCGGAACCGCGCCGCGGGGCAGCGCGCCTCGGCGTGCAGCAGGGCCACCTGCGCCACGCCCGTGCGCCGGAACTTCGGCTGCACGTAGAGCTCCAGGATCTCCGTCACGTCCTCCTGCGCGCGCACGCGCAGGCCCCCGACCAGCCGGTCGCCCAGCGTCACGGCGTAGACCTCGCCCGCGCGGATCTGCGCAACAAAGTCGGCCTCGCTCTGCACGCAGGGGCAGTCCGGGCTGCTGTAGGCCCCGTACTGGGGAAGGTAGGCCTCGTACCGAATCCGGTACAGCTCCTGCGCGTCCGCGATCGTCGCCCGCCGGAGCAGCACCATTCGCCGTCCGCTCTGCACGCGCCTTCCTCCCCTTTCTCGTCCGCTGCCCGTTTGACAGCCGTCGTCTTGTCCTTCTATTCGAGTATGGTCCCCGGCGCGCCCACGTGCAGCACGCCCGCTTCCTCCGCCGCCGCATAGGTGGCCTCCTCTTGCTCGGCGCTCGCCGCGCGGCCCGTGCACAGCGCGCCAAAGAGCGCGTAGGTCTGCGCGGTCTGCCCGCCCAGTTCCAGCGCGTGCGCACGCACCGCCTCGTCCGGGACGCGCACCGCGATCAGGCTCTCCGGCATGGAGAGCAGCGCGAGGTTGCGCACCCGGTCCAGCGCGCGGGCCACCGCCGCGTCCTCCGGGGCGATCATGCCCAGCACCGCGTCCGCCGTGCCGCGCTGCAGCGCCTCGAGCGCGCCGTCCAGGTCGTCATAGCGCACCGAGCCGTAGAGCGCGCAGGTGAGCACCTGCTGGGCGAGCGCGTCGCCGTAGCCGCCCTGCGCGCCCGCGATGACCACGCGCGTGTTCCGATCCCACTCGCCGTAGTCCCCCACGCGCGAGAGCACGGCAAACACCGCGAGCGTGGCCTCGCTGGAGACCGCGCCGCCCGCGTCGCTCCAGGCCTGCGCGCCCGCCGCCGTCACCAGCGCCAGCTCGCACTGCCCGCTCTCCAGCTGCTGCAGGGCGGCCTCGTCGTCCTCGGCCACGGCGTAGGAGAGGCCGCTGCCGGCCTCGGCCATGGCGCGGCCTCCCGGCGCCGCCTCGCTCGTGCAGAGCACAGCCACGCCCGCTTTCGCGCCGCAGCCGCACAGGCCCGCGGCCAGGAGCAGCGCCAGCAGGAGCGCAAACGCCCTCTTGGCGATCACCGGCAGACCCCCTTTTTGCGCGCCCTCACTTGAGGAAGGCGTTGTAGATGGCGTTGACCGCGCGCTCAAAGTCCGCGCTCTCCACGCCCACGATGATGTTGATTTCCGACGAGCCCTGGTCGATCATGCGGATGTTGATGCCGCTGTCGGCCAGCGCGCCAAAGATGCGCGCCGCGGTGCCGGGGTAGCGGACCATGCCGCGGCCGACCGTCGCCACAAGCGACAGGCCGGAGATGACCTCGATGTGGTCCGGCTTGCAGGTGCGGCGGATCTTCTCCACCACCTCGTCGATGCGGCCGGCGATGGCGCTGTCCGAGACGAGCACGGTCATCGTGTCGATGCCGGAGGGCATGTGCTCAAAGGAGACGCCGCACTCCTCCAGCGCCGACAGCACCCGGCGGCCAAAGCCGAGCTCGCTGTTCATCATGTTCTTTTCAATGGCGATGGCGGTAAAGCCCTTCTTGCCCGCGATGCCGGTGATGGCGCCGCGCACGTGGCTCTCGTCCGCGCGCACGATCATGGTGCCGGCGTTCTCCGGCTCGTTCGTGTTGCGGATGTTGATCGGGATGCCCGCCATGCGCACGGGGAAGATCGCGTCCTCGTGCAGAACCGTCGCGCCCATGTAGGAGAGCTCGCGCAGTTCCCGATAGGTGATGACGTGGATGCGCTTGGGGCGCTTGACGATGCGCGGGTCCGCCATGAGGAAGCCGGACACGTCCGTCCAGTTCTCATACAGCTCCGCGCCGGCCGCGCGCGCCACGATGGCGCCCGTCACGTCCGAGCCGCCGCGCGTGAAGGTCTTGATCTCCCCGCCCGGCATCGAGCCGTAGAACCCGGGAATCACCGCGTACTCCGAGCGCGTCAGCCGCGCGGAGAGCGCCTCCTGCGTACGCTCCGAGTCAAACCGCCCCGCCGCGTCAAAGAAGATCACCTCCGCCGCGTCGATGAACTCCCATCCCAGGTATTCCGACAGCAGCAGCCCGTTCAGGAACTCGCCCCGGCTCGCCGCATAGTCCGCCCCCATGCCGGACAGGATCGCAAAGCGCACCTGCTCCAGGTTCGTGGCGATGTTCTCCGGGGAAAGCCCCAGCTCCTCCGCGATGCCCATGTACCGGTCCGCAATCGCCGAAAACGTCTCCTCAAACTCGGGCCCGCGCCCCTCCGCCGCCAGGCTGTTGCAGGCGTACAGAAGGTCCGTGACCTTCGCGTCCTCCGCGTCGCGGCGGCCCGGCGCCGAGGGGACGACGTACTTGCGGTTCTCGTCCGCAAGCAGAATGCTCCGCACCTTGCGGAACTGCCCCGCGTCCGCCAGGGAGCTGCCCCCGAATTTCGTGACCACTATGCCCATTGAAGTATCTACCCCTTTCCAACCCCTGCCCGGCTTCCTTTACACCTTACGCGGCAGGGCGCTGCTCCGCTTTTGAGCCTCTCGTGCCAATGCTCTTAATTATAGTGAAACTCCGCCCACTTTTCAAGCGCCCGATGGGGAAGTTTTTGCAAAGGCTCCGCCCAAACCGCGCGCAAACCCGCCGGCATGCGCGCTGGGGCGCAGGCGCGCGACCGGGCGCCCGCCCAAAGCCCCCCGCAAACTTGCCGGGCGTGCGCCCGGCCGGGGGGGGGCCCCGCGGGCCCCCGGCCCCCCCGGGG
>JBMNOF010000039.1:0-16746 GCA_050942925.1 Candidatus Spyradocola sp. | reverse complement strand
AGCTTGAGCAGCTTGTCCGAGCGCTTGACCGCCTCCGCCTCCAGAACCTTGGCGACCTTGAGCTGCACCTTGGCAAAGTCCTCAATGCCGATGAGTCCCTCCGCCGCCGCTTTGGGCGCTTCCGCGGGCTTCTCCTCGGGCTTCTTCTCTTCCTTGGGCGCCGCCTTCTTGGGATTGAGGGCCGCCAAGGCCTCCATCTCCTTCTTGACGTCGATGCGCGGGAAGAGCGCCTCTCCCTTGTGCACCTTCGTCCCCGCCGCGATCCCGCCAAAGTGGCCGACGGAATCCCAGGACATGCGCGCCGCATCGTCAATGCCCAGCTGCGCAAAGATGCGGGCCGGGGTCTTGGGCATGAACGGCGTGATGAGCACGCCCACGATGCGGCAGCACTCCGCCAGCACGTAGAGCACGGTGTTCAGGCGCGCCTTGCCCTCTTCGCTCTTGCCCAGCACCCAGGGCTGCGTCAGGTCGATGTAGCGGTTGCACTCGCCGATGAGCTTCCAAATCTCCGCCAGCGCCGTGGAGAACTGCATCTTGGTCAGCAGATCGTCCACCTTTCCGGGCAGCGCCTCCGCCAGCGCGATCAGATTCCGGTCGACCTCCTCGGTCTCCCCCATCGCCGGCAGCACGCCGTCGTAGTACTTCTCGATCATCGCCACCGTGCGGGAGACGAGGTTGCCCAGGTCGTTGGCCAGGTCCGAATTGATGCGCGCCAGCAGCGCGTCGTTGGTGAAGTTGCCGTCCGCGCCAAAGGGCATCTCGCGCAGGAGGAAATAGCGGATGGCGTCGGAGCCGTAGCGGTCGCAGAGCACGACCGGGTCCACGACGTTGCCGATGGACTTGGACATCTTCTGCCCATCGATGACCAGCCAGCCGTGGCCAAAGACCTGCTTGGGCAGCGGAAGCCCCAGCGCCATGAGGATGATGGGCCAAATGATGGTGTGGAAGCGGACGATCTCCTTGCCGACGATGTGCACGTCCGCGGGCCAGTACTTGCGGAACTTGCTGTCGTCGTCGCTGAGGTAGCCCAGGGCCGTGATGTAGTTGGAGAGCGCGTCCACCCAGACGTAGATGACGTGCTTGGGGTCGAACGTCACGGGAATGCCCCAGTTAAAGGACGTGCGCGATACGCAGAGATCCTCCAATCCCGGCAGCAGGAAGTTGTTGAGCATCTCGTTTGCGCGGCTCTCGGGCTGAATGAACTCCGGGTGGGACTTGATGTGCTCGATCAGGCGCGGCGCGTACTTGGAAAGGCGCAGGAAGTAGCTCTCCTCGTGCGCCTTCTCCACGGGCCGGCCGCAGTCCGGGCACTTTCCGTCCACGAGCTGGTGCTCGGTCCAGAAGCTCTCGCAGGGGGTGCAGTACCAGCCCTCGTACTCGCTCTTGTAGATGTCGCCCTGCTGGTAGAGGCGCTCGAAGATCTTCTGGACGATCTTCATGTGGCGCTCCTCCGTGGTGCGGATGAAGTCGTCGTAGGAGATGTCCATGATCTTCCAGAGCTTCTTGGTGTTCTCGCAGATGGCGTCCACGTAGGCCTGCGGGGAAACGCCCTTTTCCGCCGCCTTGCGCTCGATCTTCTGGCCGTGCTCGTCCAAGCCCGTCAAAAAGAACGTGTCATAGCCCTGCAGGCGCTTAAAGCGCGCCAGCGTGTCGGTCGCCGTGGTGCAGTAGGCGTGGCCGATGTGCAGGTTGTCGCTGGGGTAATAGATGGGCGTCGTGACGTAAAACGTGCCCTTGCTCCCCTTTTCGCAGTTCTCACACATGCTAAAATTCCCTCCTAAAGTTCGTGCGTGGCGGAAACGCGCCGCGAAAAAAGCGAGCCTCGCCGCCCCATTCAGGGGCGAAAGGCTCGCGGTACCACCCTGTCTTTCCTCCGCGCTCGCGCGCGGAAGCTCTGCGCCTGCCAACACAGGCCGGACCGATAACGGCGTCTCCCCGTCGCAGGCTTGAGGGGGACGAACTCCTCCCCTCACGTGCGCAGCTCCGGGCCCATGTTCCCGCGCGCGGAAGCCGCCGGCTCTCACCTTGCCCGGCTCTCTTTGGACGCCGCATGCGCGCTACTCTGCCCTTCACAGCCTTTACAACGATTATAATGCCCACTTTTTGCCTTGTCAAGCGGAATAATTGCGGATCACGCCGTCCACATAGCAGGGCACGGCGTCCATGACGTCCTCCTGCAGGCAGAAGTGGATGTCGTCCTCCATGCCGAGGGAGCGCAGGCGCTCGACATGCGCGCAGCCCGTAAGCGGCGCCCAAAGGTCGTCCTTGTAGGACTCGTAGAGCGTCAGCGCCGTGCGGGCCAGGTCGTCGAGGTATTGGTTCTCATCCAGCTCCAGCAGGCGCGAAACGATGGCCCCCGAGCAGAGGATGTCGTCCAGGGAAAACTTTCCGTTCGTCCCCGCGCAGACGATGGCGATGTTCTCCCCATTCTCCCGCGCAGCGCGCGCCACGGCCGTAGCGTTGAGGAAGGAGCCGAGAAACAGCATCTTCGCATCCTTCGCCCGCAAAATGGCGCGGGTGCCGTTCGTCGTGGTCATGACCATCACGCGGCCGCCGACCATGTCCGGCGTGTACTCCAGCGGAGAATTGGAGAGGTGAAACTCGGGGATGGGCTTGGCCTGCCGCTCTCCACACAAAAGCACGCGCTGGTTCCCGAGCTGGCGCGCCATGTCGACAGCCTCCTCCACCTCGGACACGGGAATGATAAACCGAACACCGTGCTGGACGGCCGTGACCATGACGCTTGTGGCGCGCAGCACATCCACCACGATCACCACATGGTTGCGCAGGTCCTTTTCCACCGATCCTGCCGTAGCATAAAGTTCAATCGACATTCTCAACCACCTTCCATTGTCTAACCAGATTATACCACAAAAAGTTTCCCTGGCAAGGTGATTTCCAAAATTTACAGGATTTTAAGTGAAATCAATGCGAAAAACGCCCCAAAAATCGTCGAAATTAGGGACGCGGCCACACAATAGCGGCTTGTGCGCATGCGGACGCTCCCCAGGTACAGCGCAAGGACGTACAGCGCGGTTTCCGAAGAGCCCATCAGGGCCGCGGCCATGCGCGCGGCCTGCGCATCTACGCCAAAGCGCGCGATGAGATCCTGCAGCGCGGAAAGCGAGGCCGAACCGGACACCGGACGGATCAGCAAAAAGGGCAGCAGCTCCACCGGCAGGTGCAAAACCGAGAACACGGGGGCGAGCAGCCTTTCCGCGAGCGCAAGCACCCCGCTTCCCCGCAAAAAGGCCAGCAAAAACAGCGCCGCGCAAAGATACGGCGCGACCTGCGCCGCGGTGCGCAGGCCCTCCTTTGCGCCCTCCACAAAGGTGGAATAGAGGTCCACCCGCCTTGCCGCGCCCACCAGCACCACGGCCACGGCCAGGAGCACGGCGATCATGCGGGCCACAGCCTTTCGCAGAGCTTCCCCAGGCACACCGCGCAGACCGTGGAGGCCGCCGAGCCGATCAGCGCTGGCAGGAGGATGTCCCCGGGGTTGGCGGCCCCTGCCGCCGCCCGCAGGGAGAGCACCGTCGTGGGCACCAACTGCAGCGAGGAGGCGTTGACCAGCAAGAACATGCACATGCCCGCCGTGGGCCGGTCCTTTTTCGCCCCTTCCGCCATGTACTGCATGGCGCGCAGGCCCGCCGGCGTTGCCGCGTTCCCCAGGCCCAAGAGGTTCGCGGTGAAGTTGACGCACACGGCCTCGCGCACCTCCGTGCGCCGCCCCTCCTCGCCCAGCAGCCACCGGACCGGACGCGCCAGGCCCTGCGCGAGCGCGTGGACCGCTCCGGCGCGCTCCAAAATCTTGAGGAGCCCGCCCCAAATCATGTACGCCCCCGCCAGGGAGAGCGCGAGCTGCACCGCGCTTTCTCCCGCCGCGAGCACCTCCAGCCCCAGCGCTTCCCCCCGCCCGGTGCCCAGCCCAAAGACCCCGCAAAAGAGCAAAACGCACAAAAAAATACCGCTCACGCGCATCACCTCTTCCCAGGTGTATGCGAGAAATGCGGCATTTCATGACGCGGAATCCGGGCCGCGCACGCCCTTACATCTGCGCGGAATTGAGCACCGTGGAGATCACTTGCAGCGCGCGCTCCAGCTCAAAGAACTCCTTTTCCGGGATCGTGCCCGTCCAGCGCATGACCTGGCGCACGATCGTCTCCCGGATGCAGGCGAGTTTTTCTTCTCCCTTGGGCAGAAGGACCACGCTGACCACGCGGCGGTCCGTCGTATCCCTGCGGCGTTCGACATACCCCTCCCGAATGAGGCGGTCGATCAGGGGCGTGATGTTGGGCTTGGCCATTCCCAGGTGCCGGCTGATATCGGTGACGGACATCGCCCCCGCCTCGCCGAGCATGGCCAGGACCTGCACGTGCGACATGGGCATGTTGTGCTCTGCCTGCACCACATCCATGCGCAGCAGCTTTTTCTTGAGCAGCGGAAGAACCGCAAAGGTCGTGGTCGCCACCGTTTCCACAGCTTCCTTATTGATGGTTTTCTTTCGCGGCATGACGCGTCCCCCTCTTCTTTCTGTTTTGCTCCCCTCGGTCCTGCGCACCCCTGGCTGTGTATTCCGGCGTCCCCGAATTGAATACATATTTTTATATAACTTATTGTACCGGATGTCGCCGACTTTTTCAACCCATTTTTAACAATATCGCCCACGAAATTTACACAGAATCCATATTTCTCTATTGACTTCCACGCATTGGTATCAAAAGTGCCCGTGCAGTCCCACGATACAAAACAAATCCCCGCGGAGCGTTTCAACTCGTTCCACGGGGATTAACCAAAACTTCGATTCCGTTCAGGCCGCCTCGCGCTCGGTTGTGACCGAGACGCCGCTGCCGTCGGTATAGAGGGTGAGAACGCCGGAGAGGTCCGTGCGCAGGACGGAGATGTCCAGCTCCGCGAGGCGCTCGGAGACCTCCGCATGGGGCTCGCCGGCTTCCTCGGTCCGGTCGCAGGTGATGACCGCATAGGAGGGCGAAACCGCCTGCAGGAACGCCTTCTTCGACGAGGTGCTGCTGCCGTGGTGGCCGACCTTGAGCACATCCGCCTTCAGGTCGATTCCGCTCTCGAGCAGATCGGACTCCACGGGCGTTTCCGCGTCGCCCATGAGGAGATACCGCACGTCGCCGTACTGCGCCAGCAGCACGATGGACCAGTCGTTGATGTTGTCATAGTCCGCGTCCGGATCGGGGGAAAGGACCGTGATTTCGGCCCCGCCCAGCGAAAAGGTATCGCCCGGTTCGGGGATCTCGGTGGGGACGTTCTCCTCCTCCAGCGCGGTCAGGAGGTTCTCGTAGCTCTTGGTGGTGTGCTCGCGGGGCGAAAGGTAGGCCTGCGCAACGGGGTAGGCGCGCACCACGGCGTCCAGCGACCCCAGGTGATCCTCGTGCGGATGGGTGTTGACCAGGTAGCGGAACTCCGAAATCCCCATCTCCTCCAGGTGCTCGAGGATATACGCTTCATCGCCCTCGTTGCCGCCGTCGATGATCATGCTCTCCCCGTCGCACTGCAGGACGAGGCAGTCCGCCTTTCCAACCTCCAGGACCGTCAGGGTCATTCCCTCGCCCTCGGCCTGCGGCGCGGCCGTCTGCGCGGGGTCCCGGGTTTCCGGGGCTTCCGAAGCGGCGGGGGCGGAGGGCGCGGCGGTTTCCGTCGGCAGGGCCGTGCCGAGGATCTCGCCAAGGCCGGCCTCCAAGTCGCCCCCACCGGCGTAGACCGCCACCAGCACCAGCAGGACCATCGTCACCAGCGCCGGAAGCCAGCCGCCCTTGCGCGTTTTTCTTCTTGCTGCCATGGAGCGCAGTCCTTACAGCAGGGCCAGGAGGATGCGCACCGCGCCCTCCAGGTCGCGGATGTCCACCATCTCGCAGGGCGCGTGGACATAGCGGCAGGGGATGGAGATGACGCCCGTGGGCACGCCGGCGCGGGCCTTGTGGATGGCCGCGCCATCGGTCGCGCCGCCCAGGAGGATCTCGCGCTGGGTGGGCACGCCCGCCTTCTTGGCGGCGTCCTCCAACGCCTGCACGACCGTGGGCATGGCGATCAGGCCGCGGTCCATGATCTTGACGGCCGCGCCCTTGCCCAGCTCGCTGACGACGTGGGTCGTGGCCTCCTTGGTGCGGGGGAAGTCGTTGGCATGGGTCACGTCCAGGGCGATGGCCATGTCCGGGTCGGCGGCATAGCCCGCCGTGGTCGCGCCGCGCAGGCCGACCTCTTCCTGGGTGGTAAAGACCGCGATGACTTCGTTGTCCGTCTTGCCCAGGCGGCGCATCGTCTCCATCAGGACCGCGCAGCCGGAGCGGTCGTCCATGTAGGGCGCGGCCACGCGGTCGCCCATGTCGCTGATCACGCCGCGCACAACGGCCCAATCGCCGATCTGCGCCTTCTTTTCCGCCTCTTCGCGGGTCGAAGCGCCCACGTCGATGAAGAACGCGGCGGGCTCGGTGCCGGCCTCGGTAAAGAGCACGCCCTGCGCGCCGGAGGCGAGGACCACGTGGCTGGCCGCGGTGACCTTGGGGTTGATGCCGCCGATGGTGGCCACGCGCAGGAAGCCCTTGTCCTCGATGGCGGTGACGATAAATCCGATTTCGTCCATGTGCGCGGTCAGCAGGATGCGCTTGCCCGCGGGCGCGCCCTTCTTGACGCAGACGAGGTTGCCCATCACGTCGCGGCGAATCTCATCTACATAGGGGCGCATTTCGGCCTCGATGTAGTCCGCGCAGGCGGACTCGAAGCCCGAGGGACCGGGAATGGTCAGGAGCTGGAGCAATGTATCCTTGAGCATCAGAATGTACCTCCTTCATCGAGAAAGGCCTTCACCAGGCGATACTGATTTTCCACGTCGGAAAGCGCGCAGACCGAGGACGGGCCGTGGATGTAGCGGCAGGGCACGGAGAGCACAACCGTTGCCACGCCGCCCTGGGAGCGCTGGATGCTGCCGGCGTCGTTTCCGCCGGTGACCCCGCGCTTGAGCTGCCAGGGAATCTGCTTTTCCGTAGCCAGGCTGCGCATGCGGGCAAAGAGAGCCGGGTGCGCGATGGAGGCGCGGTCCATGAAGCTCAGGGCCGGGCCCTTGCCCGCCGAGCAGATCTCCTCGTGCACGCGCGCGCCGACGGTGTCGTTGGCCGTCGTGCCCTCCAGGACGATGGCGCAGTCGGGCTGCACGCGGAAGGCCGTGGCCATGGCGCCGCGCAGGCCGACCTCTTCCTGGACGTTGAAGGCAAAGGCCACGTTGCAGGGGTACTCGTGCTTGAGGAGCTCGAGCAGGACCGAGCAGCCCACGCGGTCGTCCAGCGCGCGGGCCTTGACAAACCCGTGGCCAAACTCGACGTAGGCGGAATCAAACACGCCGTAGTCGCCGATGGAGACCTGCTTTAGGGCGTCGTCGCGGTCGCGCGCGCCGATGTCGATGAAGAGCTGGCTGTGCTTGAGCGCCTTTTTGCGCTCGTCGCGCTCCTGCAAGTGCACAGCCTTGCAGCCGATGACGCCGGGCACGCGCTTTTTCCCGATGCAGACGCGCTTGCCCACGCAGACCGCCGGGTCGATGCCGCCAACGGTCATGTAGCGGATGAGGCCGTCGTCGCGGACGTACTGGACCATGAAGCCCACCTCATCCATGTGCGCGGCGACCATGACGGTGGGCGCGCCCTCTTTTTTGCAGCGCTTCCAGGCGACGACGCTGCCCATGGTGTCGACCGTGATCTCGTCGCAATAGGGCGCGGCCTGGTCGATGACGAAGCTGCGCACCTCTCCCTCGTCGCCGGAGACGCCGGCAAGCTGGGTAAGTTCCTTTAGAAGCATAGCCAATCCTCCCATTTCTCGTCCACGCCCTTGAGGAAGCCGGCCAGCAGGCGCCCGGCCTCGCGGCAGGAGCGCAGGCTGATGGTCTCCACCATTGTGTGCATGTAGGACAGCGGCAGCGACAGCAGCGCGGTGGGGATGCCCGCCCGCGAGCAGAAGATGTTGTCCGCGTCCGTGTAGGTGCGGCCGGAGCTCGGGTCGATCTGGATGTCGACGTTCAGCGCCTTGGCCGTGTCCTGCATGCGGCGGAACATGGCCGGGTGGATGGTCGGGCCCATGCCCAGGCCGACCTTCTCCATGGGCATGGTCTCCCAGGGATCGGTGTTGGGCGTGGTCGCGTGGCAGACGTCGAACGCGACGGCCATGTCGGGCCTTGCGTCGTAGGCGGCGGTCATGGCGCCAAAGGAGCCGACCTCCTCCTGGACGGTGGCGCAGAACTCGACCGTGCAGGGCAGATCGTAGTTCTGAAGCTCCTCCATGGCCAGGATCATCGACGTCACGCACGCGCGGTCGTCAAACGTTTTGTAGGCGACGCGATCGTTCATCAGGCGCGTCATGGGTACCTTAAAGTACACGGGGTCGCCCGTGCGCACCAAGGCCTCCACCTCTTCCTTGGGAAGGCCGACATCCACTGCGAGCTCCGTCGTGTCCGCCGCCTTGAGCGGGCCCTGGCTCAGGTGCGGGGGCAGCGCGCCAATGACGCCATAAAGGGGCTTCTTGCCCCAGACCGTGACCTCCAGCCCGGGAAGCGTGCGGGGATCGACGCCGCCCAGCTGCCAGAGGCGGATGAAGCCATTGTCCGCCACGTCCCCGGCGATCAGGCCGACCTCGTCCATGTGCGCGCAGACCAGAACGCGCGGGCCGCGGCTGCCCATCACCCCGCGCACGCTGCCGAGCTTATCGATGCGCACGTCCTGCGTGTACTTGGAAAACTCCTGCGCGACGCGCGCGGCAACCGCGCTCTCCATGCCCGAGTGCCCGGGCAGGGCGCATACTTCCTCTAAAAAAGCCGCAACATCCATGTGCTGACCTCCTTATTGCGGTATTGCGTCTTTCAGTATACCATATTTTCCGTCTCACAGCAAAGCAAGTGCAGAAAAATGGCGGAAAAGCCCTGCGGCATGGCGCCCGCTCCCGCGTGGGCCAATCTTGCCTTTTGGCAAAAAGGCATGTATAATATAGGAAAATGTGGCGGGACATCCTGCCGAATGGAAAAAAGGAGGGAATGATCCGATGAAACTTTCTGTTTTTGCGGTCCTTCTTGCCGACAAGAGCCTGGACGAGGCGTGCAAATACCTGGCGGATTCCGGCGTGCAGGCGGTGGAAATCGGCTGCGGCGGCTTCCCGGGCAAGGCGCACTGCAACCCCGAAGAGCTCCTCAAGGACGACAAGAAGATCGCCGAGTTTAAGAACACCATCGAAAAGCACGGCCTGGAGATCGCGGCGCTGTCCACGCACGGCAACGCGGTGCACCCGGACCCGGCAGTTGCCAAGGTCTTCCATGACGACTTTGTCAACACTGTCTACCTGGCGGAAAAGCTCGGCATTGACCGCGTGATCACCTTCTCCGGTTGCCCGGGCGGCTGCCCGGAGGACAAGACCCCCAACTGGGTCACCTGCCCCTGGCCGGACGACTTCTCCAAGATCGTCGAGTACCAGTGGAACGAGGTCCTCGTGCCCTACTGGAAGAAGATGACCGCCTTTGCCGCCGAGCACGGCATCAAGAAGATCGCCTTTGAGATGCACCCCGGCTTCTGCGTGTACAACCCGGAGACGCTCATGAAGCTGCGCAACCTGGTCGGCTCGGACCTCATCGGCGCGAACTTCGATCCCTCTCACCTGTTCTGGCAGGGAATCGATCCGGTTTATGCCATCCGCTACCTGGGCAAGGCGATCTACTTCTTCCACGCCAAGGACACCAAGATCGACGAGATCAACTCCAAGACCCACGGCGTGCTGGACACCAAGCACTACAGCGACGAAATCCATCGCTCCTGGATTTTCCGCTCCGTCGGCTACGGCCACGATTACCAGGTCTGGAAGGACATGATGAGCGCCCTGCGCATGGTCGGCTACGACGACGCCATCTCCATCGAGCACGAGGACAGCCTCATGACCCCCAACGAGGGCCTGCAGAAGGCGATCGCCTTCCTCAAGGAAGTCCTGATGTACGAGGACAAGGGCGCCATGTGGTGGGCATAAGCCGCGGACTCCGTTCCTTCGTCTTTCGTCTTGCGCTCCGTGCGGACCTGCCGCGCGGGGCGCTTTCCCTTCCGCCGGACGGTTAATGAACGGCAAAGAATGTGCCGGGAATTGCAAAAAAGCGGAAAACTCGGGCGAAAAGGACTTGCAAAGCGACTGGAAATGTGCTATAGTCTTTTAGCATCTTGTGCAGGGTACAGTTGCGAGCCACTGCATGAAGCATTTGGGAGGGTATTACGAAGATGGAAGTAGTGAGAATCATTCTCAGCGTCATCCTGGGGCTTGACTGTCTGGCCTTGATCGTTCTGGTGCTCATGCAGCAGGGCAAGACGGCGGGTCTTTCCGGCGCCATCGCCGGCGGGGCGGAAACCTTCTTTGGCAAGAAAAAGGCTTCCAGTTACGAGGGGAAGATGGAGCTCTACACCAAGATCCTTGGCGCAGGCTTCATGGTTCTGGCCGTCGTGCTGCTCATCCTGCAGCGCTTCGCCTAAGAGTACAGGTGATTTTTCGACCGAACGCAAAGAGGGCGGGGAGATTTTTCTCCTCCGCTCTCTTTTGTTTTACACAGGGATTGTATCTTTGCCGCCCCGCGTGTGGTATACTGAAGGCGAAACTAGGAATGGAGAAAAAGAAAAATGGAAACACAGGGATTGATCCAGTGTAAGGAGAAGATCGAGGCCCTGCTCGCACAGGGTCCGCAGCGCGCGGCGCAGATCGCCGAGGCGATGGAAATGCAGGAGAGCGCGCTTTTGCCGATTCTGGACGCCATGGTGGAAGAAGGCCGCCTCGTGCAGACGCGCAAGGAGCGCTATGCCCTGCCCGAAACCCTGGGCATGATCCGCGGCCAGCTGCACGGCAACGCGAGGGGGTTTGGCTTCGTCGTCCCGGAAAACGGCGAACAAGACCTCTTCATCCCGCCCGACCGGATGGGCGGCGCGCTCCACGGGGACACGGTCTTTGCGCGCGTCACCAATGCCGAGCGGCGCGAGGGCGAGATCGCCCGCGTCCTGGCGCATGCCAACGACGTGATCGTGGGCACCTTTGAGCGGGACGGCGACGCGACCTATGTCGTTCCGGATGAAAAGCGGATTTCGATGGACGTCTACGTCTCCCGGTCGGACCGCGGCTCCGCGCGCCCGGACGACAAGGTCGTCGTTCGCGTGACGCAGTGGCCCAGCCGCGGGCGCAACCCGCGCGGCCGCGTCATCGAAAACCTCGGCAACAAGGACGACATCGGGACCGACATCAAGTCCCTCATCCGCCAGCACCGCCTCGACGAGGACTTTCCCCAGAGCGTCCTGGGCGCGGCGGCGCAGCTGCCGGATTCCGTGCAGGAGAGCGACCTCGCGGGACGTCGCGACCTGCGCGCCCTCAATACCTTCACCATCGACGGCGCGACGGCCAAGGACTTTGACGACGCGGTCTCCATCGAGGACATCCCCTCCGGCTGGCGGCTGGGCGTGCACATCGCGGACGTGAGCCACTACGTGGTGGACGGCTCCCTCCTCGACCGCGAGGCCTTCAAGCGCGCTACCTCCGTCTACCTGCTGGACCGCGTCCTGCCCATGCTCCCCGAGACGCTGTCCAATGGCCTGTGTTCCCTGAACCCGGATGTGGACCGCCTGACCTTCACCTGTTCCATGGACATCGATCCGGAGGGGCGCGTCCTCTCCTATGACATCTACCCTTCCGTCATCCACTCGCATGCGCGCCTCGTCTACGAGGACGTGACCCGGCTGCTGGAGACGGGCGAGGAGACGGGCTTTGCGCCGGAAGTCGCGCGCGACCTTCGCCGCATGGGCAAGCTGGCGGAAACGCTGAGCGCCGTGCGCCGCGCCCGCGGCGCGCTCGACCTGGACATCGACGAGGCCGTCATCACGCTCGACGAGCGCGGCGTGCCCACCTCCATCGAACGGGAGGAGCGCGGCATCGCCAACAGCATGATCGAGGAGTTCATGCTCAAGGCCAATGAGTGCGTGGCGGAGTTTGCGCGCCTGCACCAAATCCCCATCCTCTACCGCGTGCACGAGGACCCGGACCCGGAAAAGATCCAGGCCTTTGACGCCTTCCTCATCAACCTGGGCTACCGCATCCGCACCTCCAAGGGCAAGGTGCACCCCAAGGCCCTGCAGGCCGTGCTGGACAAGGCCAAGGGAAAGCCCGAGGAGGGCCTCATCTCCCGGCTCATGCTGCGCTCCCTGCAAAAGGCGCGCTATTGCCCGCAGCCGCTGGGGCACTTTGGCCTGGCCGCGCCGGACTACTGTCACTTCACCTCCCCCATCCGCCGCTACCCGGACCTGTTCGTGCACCGCGCGCTGCACCTGTACCTGGCGGGGAAGAGCACCGCGCGCATGGCCAAGCGCGCGGAGGAGTACGCCCAGCACTGCTCCGAAAAGGAGCGCCAGGCCATGGAGGCGGAGCGCGATGTGGACGACCTGAAGAAGGCGCAGTACATGCTCGGCCACATTGGCGAGGTGTACGAGGGCGTGATCTCTTCCGTGACGTCCTTCGGCCTGTTTGTGGAGCTTCCCAACACCGTCGAGGGGCTCATCCACATCTCCAACCTGGACGACGACTACTACACCTTTGTGGAGAAATCCTACATGCTCCTGGGCGAGCGGAAGAAGAAGGTCTATCGCCTGGGCGACCCGATCCGCATCGTGGTGACGGCCGTGGACATGTCCACCCGGCGGGTGGATTTCGCCGTTGACGAGGATCGGGAATCCGGCTATACTGAAGAGGCCAAGCCCGCCGTCCCAAAGGACGCGGACGGCAAGTCCGGCAAAAAGGACAAAAAGGGAAAGAAACCGCCGAAGCGGCGGGAAAAGGGGGAACGCAAATCGTGAAGATTCTCGGTTTTGACCACGTGGGCATCTGCGCCAAGGACCCCAAGGCCATGGCGGATTGGTACATTCAGCACCTGGGCTTTACGCTCCACTCGGTCGGCAACGGCGGCAATTACTTTGTCGAGTCGCCGGACCACATCCTCATTGAGATCATGGTCCCCATGAAGGACCACGCCATCGATGCCGAGGAACCCGCCATCGGCTGGAAGCACATCGCCCTGGTTCCGGAGGACTTTGACGCGGCCGTCAAGGAGATGCAGGACCTGGGCGTGACCGTCACCTCCGGCCCGAACTACCGCGAGGACGGCTACTGCACCTTCTTCTTCCTCGATCCGGACGGCAACATCGTCCACTTCGCCAAGTGGAAGGACGACCGCGGCATGTTCCGCAAGTGAGCGCCGCAAACGCCAAAGGGAGCGCGAACCCCGAAGGGTCCGCGCTCCCTTTTTTTGCCTCTCGCGCCTCACTCGGCCGCCGCATGCCGGCGGTAGCGCTCGATGATCTCCATGCACATGCGCCCGTTGTGATAGGGGCAGGTCGGGCCGTTGGCCTTCTGCTTGGACACAACCTGCGTGCCGTCCAGGGACAGGACCGCAAACCAGCCGCCCTTTTCGTGGTCGACAAAGTGCGCGTCCGCAAATTCAAAGCACTGGAGCGAGGCGTCCAGGTACTTCTCGTCCCCCGTAACCTCCCACGCGTTGAGGAAGCCGACGACCGCCTCGTTCTGCTCCCACCAGGAGAGGCGCTGCGAAGCGTGGCCCGTGACCGGGTCGTACTCGGACAGCATCGCGCCATCCTCGCGGAAGCCCTGCTCGTAGCAGGCGCGCGCGATGTTCATGCAGGTGTCCTGCGCATAGCGCATGGCCTCCGGTTCGCCCAAGACCTCCGCGGTCTCCATCATCAGCCAGCTTCCCTCGATGTCGTGACCGAAGGAGATCTCCTGCGTCGTGGGATTCCAGGCGCGATCCTGGAAGTAATAGTAATGGTGGATGTCGTGATCCACGATCTTGTTGAGCATGACGTAGAGGTGCTCGCGGACCTTGTTCTGCATGAACTTGCTCTTGTCCGTGCGCAGCAGGCACGTGTAGGCCTCGATCATGTGCAGATGGGTGTTCATGGTCTTTTGGTCGCTGGGCAGGCGGTTCACGCCGCGCGTCCAGGGATCGACGGTCCAGTCCTCCTTGCAGGACTCAAAATAGCCCTTGTAGACCGGGTCGTAGACGTGCTTTTCGAGGCTGGCGACGAGCTTCTGCGCGTAGGACAGCGCTTCCTTCGAACCGGTCGCGCGCGCATATTCGGAAAGCCCGTAAACCGCAAAGGCGTTTCCGTAGATGTAGCGGTGCTTGTCCGTCGGGTTGCCGAATTCATCCACATAGGTGTTGCAGGCGTCGTACTTCGCATCCCAGAAGTGCTGGATGAAGTACTCGTAGGCGCGGTCCGCCATCTTGCGGTAGGCCTCGTCGCCCAGCACGCGGTAGGCCGAGGCGAACGTCCAGATCAGGCGCGCGTTGAGCGTGATGAACTTCTCCGCGTGCGGAACGGGCTGGTTGTCGTTGTTCACCTGGCCGTAGAAGCCGCCGTTTTCCTCGTCCACAGCGTAGGTCATCCACCAGGGCAGGATGTTCTCGGTCAGCTCGTGCATGGCCATGTCGTAGAGCTTTTGCAGTTTTGCGTTCACGGTCTATATCCCCCTTTGTATTTTGTTTTCCTGGGATCTGAGGGATATTGTTCTGCATTGACCTCAAAAATCCTTCTTTTTCCCCTGCAAAATTTCGCAGGGCTGGCGGGTGCGCACCGCGCGGATGAAGTCCGCCAGGGTGTTGAGCGGCGTGGCAAAGCGCATGCCGCCTCCGCGCATCTCCTTTGCGTCATGGCCGTCGGAGCCGCCGGTCTGCGCAAGGCCGTATCGCTCGGCATAGGCCAGCGCCTCGTCGTTGTAGGCCTTCTTGGTGTTGCCGCAGTTCCAGACCTCCACCGCGTCGACGTAGTCCGGGAACAGGCGCGGCGCGTGCGTGAGATAGTCCGCCTGCCGGAAGGGGTGTGCGTGGCTCACAAACGCCCCCGCCGCCCGCACGTTCGTCAGGTAGGTCGGGATGTCCCACTCCTCCATCTCCGGGTGGGCCAGCAGGTAGTCCTTTTCGATTCCGTAAGTCAAGAATTCCGTCCCGTTCCAAGCCCACTCGATGCCAAAGAACACCTTCAGCCCGATCTCCTCGCCCACTGCCTTGGCCTGCTCGTAGCCCGCGCAGTATCGCGCAATGCGCTCTTCCCAAGGGAGGTCACGCGGCACGGCCGTGTTTCCGCCAAAAAAGTGATCCGTCAGGATGATGGCGTCATACCCCGCCGCCTTGTGTGCGCGCGCCATCTCTTCGCCCGTGGACTTTGCGCAGGCACTCCCCTGCGAGGTGTGCAGATGCGTCTCGATCGTAAACAGCTTTTCCATTTCGTCTCACCTCGTCATAATCTGCTCCTCTAACTATACCGCAGAAGCGATGCAAATGCAAATCCGTTCGTTTCACGATGTGGACTCTTTTTCCGTTTTTTGAAACAAAGGCGATTTTCGGACTGGGAATTCGCAAAAATCCATTGCATAAAATTAACGAACATGGTATGATGATGTCGTCATTGGGCGGGGGGATGAAGAGCCCGCAGAGAAAGAGAAGGCGAAGGGAGACTATCCACATGAAGTTCAATTGCAAGGAAGACATTATTCAGATTACTCCCCTTTGGAAGGGCGAGCGCATGGAAGACGGCCGTCCCAAGGTTTCGGCGGATGTGCTGCGCCGCCTGCGCAAGATCACCCTGGAGGAGGCTTGGGGTCCCCTGTGGAACAAGGGCTACAAGTATCAGTTTGAGGGCGAGTTCCGCACGACCCACCCCGGCACGACCCTGGTTGGCCGCGCGGTGACCGGCGTCATGGTCCCCATGCGCCCGGACCTGAACGACTACCTGCTCAAGTACGGCCATGAGGAAGAGGGCCGCAAGGGCTACTTCAACCAGTGGATCATCGACTCCCTGGTCGAGGACGACGTCGTTGTCGTGGATATGTTCGATAAGATCTTCCAGGGCACCTATGTCGGCGGCAACCTGTCCACCGCCATCAAGACCCGCACCAAGCGCGGCGGCGCCGTCATCTGGGGCGGCATCCGCGACCTGGAGCAGGTTGTCAAGATTGAGGGCATCAACGTTTACTACCGCGGCATCGATCCCACCGGCATCGGCGATGTCACCATGACGGGCTTCAACGTCCCCTGCCGCATCGGCAAGGCGACCTGCCTGCCGGGCGACGTGGTCCTGGGCACCATCTCCGGCGTCATCTTCATCCCCTCTCACCTGGCGGAAGAAGTCGTCATCGGCGCGGAGAAGAGCCATGTCCGCGATATCTTCGGATTCCAGCGCCTGCACGAGAAGGTCTACACCACCGCGCAGATCGACACCAAGTGGACCCTTGCCATGTGGCAGGACTTCGTCAACTGGGCGAAGGAAGATCCGCGTGCGGAGGAGTACCGTCACCTGACCTGGGACGAGGAGCTCGAGGAAGCCGCCAAGGACAACGAGACCAATTCTGCTCAGGTTCGTCTGTAAAAATCCGATTCTTTCCGGAGTCGGCCGAAGTTTTCCGGCCGGCTTCGGTTTTTTCTGCCGACTTTTGAGGTGCGCCTATGTCGAATTTGAAGCGGAAGCGGCTGCTTCTTTACGTGGTCACATTCTTTTACTGGTTTGCGCAGTACGTCTACAATCCGTACATGACGCCCTATCTGCTGGGACTCAACATCTCCGCCTCCTTTGCGGGGATCATCGTGGGCATGTACGGCTCGACACAGCTCCTCTGCCGCCTGCCCCTCGGCCTTGCCGCGGATAACAAGCAAAAGCACAAGCTCTT
>JBMNOF010000163.1:0-3008 GCA_050942925.1 Candidatus Spyradocola sp. | reverse complement strand
CAACTTCATCCCTCCAAGCGTTCGTTTTTGGCACTGCCTTGCTCGCTTGCAGCATTGCCATCATTATATCGAAAAAACGCGAAAGGGGCAAATGTTTTGTGCCCAAACGAATTTGCCCGCCGCATGCGCGGCGGGCAATGGGGAAACTCCCTTAACAAACGGCCTCGAGAATCAGCACCCAGTCGCAGCCCTTTCCCTGTGTGGGCGGGACGAAGAGATTGCTCCCCTCCGGCGGGAGGATCGCAAACACGGCCTCTTCTCCCGTGCGGGGATCGAACCAAAGCGCGCGAACCTGCTTGGCCCCCGGAAAGAGGTCGAGACGGGCCGCAAAGGGCGCGCCCAACGGGCTGTAGAGGTAGGCATAGCCCTCGCCCTGCGCCGCGACCATGTGCCCCATGCCGGGGTACTGCGTTTGCAGGATCTCCGGCGCCGGCCGCAGGGAGAAGTAGTCTCGCGAAAGACGCAGATCCTTCAGGTGGTGGATCTGCTCGGCGCCCGGATGCGTCAGCGCCTCCGTCCACGCATAGGGGAAATAGGAGGTCGTCTGCTTGGTCATGCTCCAAATGCAGTGGTTGCCGTAGGTGTGGCCGCAGGCGCCCGCCAGCACGTCCCAGTAGGCGTTCTGCCGCACGTCCGGTGCCGCCCAGAAGTAGCCGATCCTGTCGTTGAAGCACGCCGGATGGTCCTCGTAGCGCGGCTCCGAATCCAGGTACGGCTTCTCGGAGGCGGCCGCCATCTTCGCCATTACCTCGTCGCTGCGGTAGCACTGCTCAATGCCGTGGCCCGTCTGCGAGGTGTGGATGTCGATGTACGGCGCATCGGCCAGGAAGTCGGTCGAATCCTTGCATCCCGGCGGGTGGAAGGTGAGAAGGTGGTTGGCATCCGACTCGCGAATGCCGCGCGCCATGGCGTCCACGATCGCGCGATGCGCGGCCTCCAGGGGACGGTCGCCGCCCAGCATCCAGAGGATGTTCCACTTGTCGCGGTAGCGCGCAGCAATCCATTTTCCATAGGCGTAGGCGTTTTCCACCGTGAAGATCTCCGGCCCCTTGCCCCAGCAGCGGTTGAACTTGTCGCCCCAGGTCGGCAGGATCACCAGGAAGAGCCCTCGCTGCGCCGCTGCCTCAACGGCGTAATCCACATGCTCCCAGTAGGAGTAGCCCGCGTCCTCATCCGGCTTTTCCGGGTCCGGAAGGCCGTTTGTAAAGTGTAGGGGCAGCCGTCCATACGCATTGGGGACCGTCGTCCCCTCGAACTCCGCCAGCGCCACCGCCTGCACGGCCGTAAAGCCCTGTCGCGCGCGCTCCGCAAAGTAGAGGTCCATTTCCTCGCGGGTCAGGCGGTGGAAGAGCTCCCATGCCGTGTCCCCCAGGTAGAAGAAAGGCGTTCCGTCGTCCCAGGACAGATAGCGGCCCTGTGTCTTTAACGTTCTCATGCAGTCGTCCCCCTCAAGAAGGATTTTGTCTTTGGATGCCGCTAGTATAGCGTTTTTTCCTCCGTTTGGCAAGGCGAAGTTTTCAAACTCCGGTCGGTTTTTGAGAGGAAACACAGCGGCGACAGATAAACAAACCATGGTCTATTTTCCACCAAAAGCATAATAAACAAACCGAGGTCTGTTTTTGAAGGAAACAACCAGAAACCGACCAAAGTCCTTTTGAATGCGCGCATATGGAACCGGCGCGGGGTGCAGAATAAACCACAGATTGGAGGGAGAAAGACGATGTATGTTGCAATTATCCTCATTCAGCTCTTGGTGAGCGTGGTGGTGGGGCTCTACTTCTTGCGCGCCATGCGCCGGGAGCGGCAGGGGGCGGCGACCTCCACCCCGGAATCCCTTCGCGAAATGGACAAAATGCGCAAACTCCGCGAGATCCGGCTGAACCTTCCCCTGGGCGAGCAGGTGCGCCCCAAGAGCTTTGCCGACATCATCGGCCAGGAAGAGGGAATCGCCGCGCTGTGCGCCGTGCTCTGCGGGCCCAATCCCCAGCACGTCATCCTCTACGGCCCGCCGGGCATCGGCAAGACCTGCGCGGCGCGCCTGGTCCTGGAGCATGCCAAGCAGCAGCCGGACTCCGCCTTCAAAAAGGATGCCCCCTTTGTGGAGATGGATGCGACCTGCGTGCGGTTTGACGAGCGCGCCATTGCGGACCCGCTCATCGGGTCCGTGCACGACCCGATCTACCAGGGCGCCGGACCTCTGGGCGTCAACGGCGTCCCGCAGCCCAAGCCCGGCGCGGTCACGCGCGCGCATGGAGGCGTGCTCTTTCTCGACGAGATTGGCGAGCTGCATCCCATGCAGATGAACAAGCTCCT
Source organism: Candidatus Spyradocola sp. (assembly GCA_050942925.1). GTDB lineage: Bacteria > Bacillota > Clostridia > Christensenellales > UBA1750 > Spyradocola. The sequence goes on along the minus strand of JBMNOF010000163.1, from coordinate 695 downwards.
CAAGGTTCTTGAGGACCGCAAGGTCATGCTGGATTCCGCCTACTATTCCCCCAGCGACCGCAACATCCCCAAGCACATCCACGACATCTTCCAAAATGGTTTGCCCGCGGATTTCCGTTTGGTTGCCGCCACGACGCGCCGTCCGGAGGAGATGCCGCCTGCGCTCCGTTCCCGCTGCATGGAGATCAACTTCCGCGCCCTGACTGCGGAGGAAACCGCGCAGATTGCCCGAAACGCCGCCAAAAGCGCCGGCTATACGCTGGAGGAAGGGTGCGACGCGCTCATCGGACGCTATGCCATGGGCGGGCGCGACGCGGCCAACCTCGTGCAGGTGGGCCTGGGCCTGGCGCGCAACGCCGGCCGCACGGAGATCACCGTCGCGGACATCGAATACGTCCTGCGCACGGGGAGCTATGCCCCGCGGCCGGAGCGCAGGGTCTGCGGCGGGCGCGGCGTCGGCCGCGTCAACGGCCTTGCGGTCGTGGGCGGAAACGTGGGCGCGGTCCTGGCCATTGAGGCCGTCGCCTTCCCCGCGAAGGAGGGCCGCGGGCAGTGGCGCGCCACCGGCCTCATCGAGCAGGAGCAGCTGGAATCCGGCGCGCGCCGCATGACCCGCCGCTCCACCGCGGCCGGCGCCGTGGAAAACGTGCGCACGGCCCTTCGCGGGTACGGCTTGGACGTGGACGCGTACGATG
>JBMNOF010000162.1:0-3010 GCA_050942925.1 Candidatus Spyradocola sp. | reverse complement strand
ACAAGCAAAAGCACAAGCTCTTTATCCTGCTGGGTGCGCTGCTTTGCGCGCTGGCTTCCCTCATCCGCGTGCTCTCGCAAAACCCCTTTGTGCTCCTTTCCGCCAACGCCATCTCGGGCATCGCCTCCTCGATGTGGATTTCCTTTACGATTCTCAATTCCCTCTACTATGAGCCGCACGAGCTCTCTCGCTCCATCGGCTCCATCAACGCCGTCAACAATGCGGGAATCCTGGCCGCCTACATCCTGGGCGGGCTGTTCTATCAAAAGTTCGGCATGGTGCTCATGTTCTGGATGAGCTTGATCTCCGGCGCCATCGCCACGCTCGTCGCGCTCTTTATCGTGGACGAGCCGCCGAAACCCAATCCCCTGCCCGTCAAGCAGCTCCTGCGCGTCGTGGGCCAGCGCCGCTTGATCGTCTACTCCCTGCTGGCCACGCTATTCCAGTTCATCGTCTTTGCGACATCCAATTCCTTTTCCAATACCGTGATCCAGAACATCGGCGTGACCAGCCTCCAGCTCTCGATTTGCTCGGCGCTCTTTACGTTTGCCGGCGTGCTCTCGTCCTATTTTGTGGGCACAAAGCGCGCCGCCAAGATCGGAGAAACCCGCCTTGCCATCTTCGGCTTCTCCCTTCTTGCGCTGTATTGCTTCCTGCTGCCGCAGATGCCCTCCTTCTTCGGCATGACGGTCATGCAGTTCATCGGCGGCTGCGGCGGGACCTCGGTCTTCTCCCTCATCATGTCCGCCGCCATCCGGGATGTGCCTGCCGAACAGCGCTCGACGGCCATGGGCTTTTTCCAATCCGTCTACGCCATCGGCATCATGGCGGGTCCTGCCGTGATGGGCAGCCTCATCGACTGGTTCGACATCACGCCCGCCTTTTCCATCATCGGCGTGGTCTGCGTGCTGACGGCGGCGGCCTACCCGCTCATCAGCCGCTTCATGCGCCGCGCGGCGTAAGAGTCTCTCCCAAAACAGAGCGAGGGGAGCGCAGTTTTTGCGCTCCCCTCGCTTCTTCTTTTGTCACTTGGTCTTGCGGGACAGGAAGGCAACCCAGTCCTTCCGCTCCAGACGGCGCTCCACGGCAAAGCCGTTTTCGGTGAGCACGGCCTCCACCTCCGCCGCGCGCTCATCGATGATGCCCGAGACGATGTAGAGCCCGCCCGCCTTCACCAGGCGCGGCACAATGGGCGTCAGCGGCACGATGACCCCGGCCACGATGTTGGCGGCCACAATGTCGTACCCCGTGCCCAGGCTGTCCACAAAACCGTGGTCGTCCAGGACGTTGCCCGTCACCACCTTGTACCGGCTGCGCTCGATGCCGTTGTCATCGGCGTTGTTGTAGCAAACGTCCACGGCATTGGGGTCGATGTCCACGCCCACGGCGCTCTGCGCGCCCAGCAGCAGCGCCCCGATGGAGAGGATTCCGCTGCCGCAGCCCAGGTCCAGCACGCGCATGCCCGGCTGCACCACGGCGTCCAGGAAGGTTAGGCACATCTGCGTCGTCTCATGCGTGCCCGTGCCAAAGACCATGCCCGGGTCCATCTGCAGGACGATGCGGTCCGTCGGCTCCGCCAGTTCCTCCCAGGAGGGCTTGACCAGCAGGCGCTGCCCGATCTCCATGGGCTTATAGAAGCGCTTCCAGTTATTGGCCCAGTCCTCGTCGCACACGGACTCCACCTCGACGGCCAGGCTCCCCAGGTCCAGACCCTGCGCCCCCTTGAGCTCCTCCACCGCCGCGCGCAGGGCGGACAGCTGCGCCTCGCCCACGGCGTTGTCCGTCAAGTACACGCGCACGCAGGGCTGCCGCGCCGCCAGCACCGCCTCCGCGTCGACATAGTCCCAATAAGCGGCCGTTTCATCCAGGATGCGCTGCGTGCTGGCGGCATCCTCCACCAGCTCGTACTGCGTGATGCCGATCTCCGAAAGCTTGTAGCCGACCAGCTCCAAGCCCTCCTCCGTCGTATAAATCGTGACTTTTTTCCAGTCCATTTCTCTTCCCTCCCACTCCATGTCTCCCACCATGATACCGGACTTTCCGCGGAATTGCAAGGCGGATTTGCCTTGACAGCCAGGGGGACGGCGTCGTATCCTAGATGGGGAAAAAACAAACTCTACGGAGGATGGACCTATGCAGAACTTACGCGAGAAAAAGGGCTTTATCTGCGACATGGACGGCGTGATCTACCACGGCAACTTTCTCCTGCCCGGCGTCAAGGAGTTCATCGACTGGCTCAACGCCAATGGGAAGAAGTTTCTCTTCCTGACCAACAGCTCGGAGCGCTCCCCGCGGGAGCTCCAGATGAAGTTGGCGCGGCTCGGCTTGGACGTTCCGGAGGAGCACTTCTACACCTCCGCCCTGGCCACGGCCACGTTCCTCTCCACGCAGCGCCCCAACTGCTCCGCCTACGTCATCGGCGAACCCGGACTCATCAACGCGCTCTATACGGCCGGCATCACCATGAACGAAGTCAACCCCGACTACGTCGTCATGGGGGAAACGCGCAGCTACAACTTTGAGAAGCTCGAGCGCGCCATTCAGCTCGTGCTCAAGGGCGCGCGCCTCATCGGCACCAACTCCGATCTCACCGGCCCGGTCGAGGGCGGCATTGTCCCGGCCACCCGCGCCCTCATCTCCCCCATTGAGCTGGCCACCGGCAAGCAGGCCTACTTCATCGGCAAGCCCAATCCCCTCATGATGCGCCACGCGCTCAAGCAGCTCGGCACTTCGCGCGAGGATACCGCCATCATCGGCGACCGCATGGACACGGACATCGTCGCCGGCATTGAGACGGAGCTGGATACCGTCTTGGTCCTGTCGGGCGTCACTTCCCGCGAGATGCTTGGCAACTTCCCCTACTGCCCCAAGTACGTCCTCTCCGGCGTCGGGGAAATCCCCACCGTGTAACCTCGCTCCTCTTCCGCATTGCAGCTCAAAATATTCAAGATCTTTTCTTGAATATTTTGAGCTTTATTATTGACAACTCTAATATTTGTGTTATGCTATA
>JBMNOF010000161.1:0-3019 GCA_050942925.1 Candidatus Spyradocola sp. | reverse complement strand
GGTTGATGCGCTTATACTTCTCCTGGAAGGCGTTGAACACGTGGCAGCCGGGCTTGCCCATCAGGGAGAGCACCTTGGGCGCGACGTGCTCGGGCGCGACCTTGAGCTGGCCGCTGACGTGGTGGGCGCACAGCTCGCGGAAAAAGGAATCGTCCTTGTCCAACATCATGTAGTCAAAGCGCAGGCCCGAGCGGATGAACACCTTTTTGACGCCCTCAATGCCGCGCAGGTCCTTTAAAAGCTGGGTGAGCTCCTTGTGGTCCACCTCCAATTGGGGGCAGGGCTCGGGCGCGAGGCACTGGCGGGACTTACAGGCCCCCACCTTGAGTTGGTTCTTGCAGGCCGGGAAGCGGAAGTTGGCGGTGGGGCCGCCCACGTCGTGGATATAGCCCTTAAAGCCCGGACGCTTGGTGAGCTTGCGCGCCTCCTGCAGGATGGACTGCGGGCTGCGCGACTGCACGATGCGCCCCTGGTGAAAGGTGAGCGCGCAGAACGCGCACGCGCCAAAGCACCCGCGGGTGCTGGTGATGGAGAACTCCACCTCCTGAAGCGCGGGCACGCCGCCCTCCTTATCGTAGGAGGGGTGCCACTTTCGCTGGTAGGGCAGGTTGTAGACGCGGTCCAGCTCGCTCCGGGTCAGGGGCAGCATGGGCTTTTCCGCCACGAGCACCTTCTTTTCGTGCCGCTGGGCCAGTTTCCGGCCGCGGATGGGGTCCTGCTCCTCGTACTGAACCTTGAACGCCTTGCAGTAGGCGATCTTATCGCTCTTGCACTCCATAAAGGAGGGGATTTCGATGGCGTCCTCCGGGACCTCGTCGGCCATATAGCAGGTGCCGGGGATGCCCTCCAGCGGCAGGCCGTCGCGCAGGCGGCCCGCGATCTCCACGGTCTGCTTTTCCGCCATGCCATAGGAGAGCAGGTCCGCCCCGCAGTCCGCCAGCATGGAATGGCGCACGGCGTCGTCCCAATAGTCGTAATGGGCGAACCGGCGCAGCGAGGCCTCCACGCCGCCGATGACGATGGGGACCTTGCCATACGCCTCGTGGATGCGGTTGCAGTAGACGATGGTGGCGCGGTCGGGGCGCAGGCCCGGCCTGCCGCCCGGCGAATAGAGGTCCTCCGAGCGCGGGCGCTTGGCGGCGGTATAGTGATTGACCATGGAATCGATGTTCCCGGCCGCGACCATGAAGCCATATTTCGGCCGCCCGAACCGCTTGAAGTCCAGGGCGTTGTGAAAATCCGGCTGATTGAGCATGCACACGCGATAGCCCGCGTCTTCCAGCACGCGGGAGATGATGGCGTGGCCAAAGGAGGGATGGTCCACATACGCATCCCCGGAGACCACGATAAAATCCGGCTGATCCCAGCCGCGCGCGAGCATCTCCTCGCGCGTCACAGGCAAAAACTGATCCGGCATGAAAACCTCCCCGCCGCCTGACGGCGGCATCGTTCCCCATTATTATAGCCGCAATCGGCGCATGGCACAAGAAGAACCTCCCTTGGCCGCTCTTCTCCCCTGCACCGCTGCTGCCTGGGATACCGCCGGAGGCACAGTCAAACCGGCGCCCCCGTTTGAAACGGGAGCGCCGGCTTGACTTTATTCCGCGAGATAGCGGCGGCTCACATAGCGAACGTCGTCCCCGCTGCGGAACAGAACCCAGCCGTTGCCAAGGTCGCAGCCGGTCAGGGTCTCGCCGCGCCGGAGCGCGCCCGCCTTTTCGCACTGGGTGGAGGGGCCCGTGCGGACGTTGAGCAGGCGGCAGGCGACGGTATAGGTCTGTTTCTCCGCCGCGCTGTAGCCGGGGAGCGCCTGGAGATACTGCTCGCACAGGTAGGCAGTTCTGCCGTCGTATTCGAACGCGAACCAGCCGTTGCCGAGCGAGCGGCCCTTGACCAGTGTGCCGCGGGTGAGCATCCCCAGGGCAGATGATGTGGCGGCGGCCGCGCTGCGGACATGGAGTCTGCGGCAGACGACCATCTTGTACACGCTGTCCTTCGCGCCCTCCTCCGTGCGGTCGGGCCAGTACTTCTGCCCGTCCGCACCGCCGGAGGGCTTTGAGATTGGCTTGTAGTACAGCTTGAGCACCAGGGAACCATCCGCCGCAACCGCGCCCTGCGCGGCGGAGGCTTCCGCGTCGTAAACATAGCCGTCGATTGCGATGGGCTCTTCTTTGACGGTCTTTCCAATCAGATCGGTGCGGCTTTCCGTGCGGTACAGCGCGCCGCCCGCATACAGCTCCACCGTGTATTGCGCGGCCGCCAAGCCGACTTTCAGGGTGATTTCCTCGTACCGGCCCGCCGCGGTGTAGGCGCGGATGCGCAAGGTGCGAATCTCGCCCGCCGCAAGCCCGGTCACCGTGCAGCTGCCCTCGGTCCCATCCTGGGTCTTGAGAAGGGCGCTGCCGCTCTCATCCAGAATCTCGAAATGGTCCGCGGCGCCGCTCTTGTAGGTGCCAAAGCGGAAGGTGACGCTGTCCTCCGTCTGCAGGCTGTCGTCCACGGCGGCGTACGGGGAATTGGGGCCAAGCGGTCCTTCGGACGACCCGCCGATGGCGACCGTCTTGGAGGTCTTCGGCGACCGGTTGCCCGCGCGGTCGAAGGCGACGACTGCAACCTCGCAGTCCTGGTTGGGCGCTACGCCCTGAAGATAGCAGGTGGTGTTGGGGGCGGTCACGGTCTCTGTAAGTTCGCCGTTGAGATAGACCCGATAGCCGGCCACGCCGTGGTCGTCCGACGCCGGCTCCCAGGTGACGAGCAGGTTGGTATTGTTGTACGGGGTGACTTCCAGGTTGGTGACGGCCGAGGGCGGCTGCGTATCCGTCAGGCACAGCGCGGCGGCCTGCAGGAAGATGGCGTTGCCCCAGTCGTCTCCCGTCAGGGCATACTCGACCGTGAGCGCGTCGCCGGGAACTTCGGAGGAAAACTGAAGCACGAGGAGCTTCTTGGCAACGCCCGAAGCGTTTCGAATCGTCTGCGTGACGGGCTGCGCCTTCGCGCCCTCAGACAGCGATGCGGTGAG
>JBMNOF010000038.1:0-16932 GCA_050942925.1 Candidatus Spyradocola sp. | reverse complement strand
GACGTCATCAACATCGCGGTCTTTGGCGGGGAGCCGGGGTACTCCCAGAAGGCCCAGGCGCAGGAAGGCGCGGGCCAAACGACCGAGGCGCCCGCTCCCTCCGGCGCGGTGACGCCCGTGCCCGGCACGCAGCAAAGCGCCCGCACGGAGACGGAGGAGCGCAGCGGCGTCTGGACGGCCCTTGCCTGGATCGTCGGAATCGCGGTGCTGGGCGGCCTGGCGTTTGCGGTAGTCTCGGGCGGCGGCTTCTCGGGCCTGTCCGACCGGGTCAAGCGCTTTTCCTCGGAGGTCAGCGGCGGGCTGTTCGGAAAAAAGCCCAAGGAGTGAGCCGGTGCGCGCGCTCCCGAATCGTTTCGGGAGCGCGCTTTTCTGCGCTCTGGCAAAGGGATTCGGCACGGGGAATTGACAAGACGGCCAAATTGTCGGATAATAAAAACTGGAATTTCATGTGTCGGAGGTCGAAATGGGACACATCATCAAGAGCGTTCCGGAGGGAAGCCTGGGCGCGGAGCTGGGGCTTCAGCCCGGGGACGAAATCCTTACCATCAACGGGGAATCCCTCGTGGATGTCATTGACTATCAGGCGCTCCTGGCCTCGGAGGAGCTGGCCCTCGTCTACCGCCGCGGGGAGGAAACCCAGGAGGTGGACTGCGAAAAGGAGGAGTGGGAGGAGCTCGGCGTCGAGTTTGAGGACGGCTTGCTCACCACCCGCGTCTGCAAAAACCACTGCATTTTCTGCTTTATCGATCAGATGCCCCCGAACTGCCGCCCGTCCCTCTACGTAAAGGACGACGATTGGCGCATGAGCCTGATGATGGGGAACTTTGTGACGCTGACAAACGTCGATGATACGGAGCTTTCCCGCATCGTGCGCCGCCACGCCTCCCCGCTCTACATCAGCGTCCACGCCACGGACCCCGAGGTTCGCCGGCGCATGATGCGCAACCCGAACGCGGGGAAGATCCTTTCCCAGCTGCGCACCCTGCGCGATGCCGGCATCCACTTCCACTGCCAAATCGTGCTCTGCCCGGGGGAAAACGACGGCGAGGTCCTCGATCGGACGCTGACGGACCTGTTGGCCCTGCGCCCGGCGGCGGAATCGGCCGCGGTGGTGCCGGTGGGCCTCACCGGCTACCGGGATGGGCTCTACCCGCTTCGTCCCTTTACCCGGGATGAGGCGGACGCGGTGATCCGCCAGATCTCCCGCTGGCAGAAGAAGTGCTGGAAGGAGCTGGGCACGCGCTTTGTCTTTGCCTCGGACGAGTTCTATTGCCTGGCCGGGCGCAGCATTCCCAACGAGGAGTGCTACGAAGACTTTCCCCAGATCGAAAACGGGGTGGGACTCTTTGCGACGCTGCGCGCTGAGTTTAACGAGGCGCTGGAGGAGCGGACGGAGTCCCCGGAGAAAAAGCACTACACGATCGCCTGCGGCGTCTCGGTCGCGCCGCTGCTTTCGGAGATGATCTTCTCGCACAAGTGGAAAAACCTGGACCTGACGATCGTGCCGGTGCGCAGCGGGTTCTTTGGCGGCGCAGTCACGGTCACGGGCCTTGTGGCCGGATGCGACCTGGTGCGGGATCTCAAGGGAAGGGAAAACCTCGGCACGGTGCTCATCGTCGAGAGCATGCTGCGCGCCCAGGGCGACCTCTTCCTGGACGACATGACGCTGGACCAGGTGCGCGCGGAAATCGGCGCGCCCATCTGCGTCCTGGAAAATACCGGCGCAGCGCTGGCAGAAGCGCTGACAGACGGAGTGGGAGGCTAATATGGCACAAGTCAAACCGATCATCGCGGTGGTGGGAAGGCCAAACGTTGGCAAATCCACGTTCTTCAACAAAATGGTGGGCGCGCGCGTGTCCATTGTGGAGGACACGCCGGGCGTCACGCGGGACCGCGTCTACGCGGATTCCTCTTGGCAGAACTACGAGTTTACGCTGGTGGATACGGGCGGCATCGATCCCTATTCCGATGACCCGCTGCTCAAGCAGATGCGCCGGCAGGCCGAGATCGCCATGGATACGGCCGATGTCATCCTCTTTTTCGTGGACGGAAAGGACGGCCTGACCGGCCCGGACTACGAGGTTGCAGAGCTTTTGCGCCGCACGAAGAAGCCCGTGCTCCTCGTCGTCAACAAGATCGACACCCCTGTGCGCGAAAACGACAAGGCGGAGTTCTACGCCCTGGGCATGGGCGAACCCTATGCGATTTCCTCGGTCAACCTTTTGGGCATCGGCGACTTGCTGGAGGAGATGTGCAAGCTCCTGCCCGATCCGGACCCGGACGCGCAGCAGGAGGAGGGAGGCCCCACGAAGATCGCCGTCGTCGGCCGGCCGAACGTGGGCAAGTCCTCTTTGGTCAACCGCATCCTCAAGGAAGAGCGCGTCATGGTCTCCGACATCGCCGGCACCACGCGCGACGCCATCGACACCGCCTTTACCGACGACGGCGACGATTTCGTCATCATCGATACCGCGGGGATCCGCAAGCGCAGCCGGATCGAGGACGCCTCGCTGGAGCGCTACAGCGTCATCCGCTCTCTTGCGGCCATCCGGCGCTGCGACGTCGCGCTCCTGCTCATCGACGCAAACGACGGCGTGACCGAGCAGGATGCGCACATCGCCGGCTACATCCACGAGGAGGGACGGGCCTGCATCATCGTCGTCAACAAGTGGGACGCCCTGGAAAAGGGAACCGGCACGCTGGAAAAGTACACCCAGAAGGTGCGCGCGGACCTCAAGTTCCTGGACTATGCGCCCATCCTGTACATCTCGGCCAAGACCGGCCAGCGCGTGGACCAGGTGCTCAAGGCCGTGCGCCAGGCGCACCGCAATGCCTCCTCGCGCGTGACGACGGGTGTGCTCAATGACGCCCTGCACGATGCCATGGCCGTCACCCCGCCGCCGTCCGAAAACGGCCGCCGCCTGCGCATCTACTATGGCACGCAGCAGGGAGTGAATCCGCCCACTTTCATCCTGTTCGTCAACGATCGGGATCTTCTGCACTTCTCCTATGAGCGGTATTTGGAAAACCATCTGCGCAAGACCTTTCCCCTGGCGGGGACGCCCATCCGCATCCTTGCCCGCGAGCGGAACGAAAAGGAGGAGAAAAGATGACGGTCTTTAAGTGGGTGATTGTGCTTCTGGTTTCGTACCTGCTGGGATGCTTTCAGACGGGCGTAGCCATTTCCCGCCACAACCACGTCGACATCCGCGCCCAGGGCTCCAAGTCCACGGGCACGACCAATGTCTTTCGCGTGATGGGGGCAAAAGCCTCACTGCTGACCTTTATCGGGGATATTCTCAAGGGCGTGCTCTCCTGCCTGCTGGGGCTCTGGCTCCTTGGCAATGCGGGCGCCTCCATGGCGGGCATCGCGGTGGTGGTCGGGCACATGTTCCCCGTATTTTCCAAGTTCCGCGGGGGCAAGGGCGTGGCCACGTCCCTTGGAACGTCGCTGGTGATGAACCCGGTCCTTGGGCTGATCCTTCTGGCGCTGTCCGCGGTGGGCATCGCCATCACGCGCGTGGTGTCGATTTTCTCCCTCGTTTCCCTCGTCGCCTTTGCGATCATCAACCCGTTTTTCTGCGGGGGAGACGGGTTTGAAATCGCCTATTCCATCGTGCTGGCCATCCTTGTGGTCTTCGCACATCGCTCCAACATCCAGCGTATGGTAAACGGAACCGAAATGAACAACCGACTCGACTTTTCGCGCAAAAAGCCGGGTCCGCGGAACCTAAAATGACGCCTTTTGCCGATTGAACGGAAACAATGTGCCCCCGTTCCTAGTTGTAAAAGGCGTAAGAAACGCCGAAAGTTCTCCCCCGGCGCGCGCCTTGCCTTGCATTGCGTAGCGCAATCGGGTATAATAGGAGAAGGAAAATTTGCCGTTCGGTTTGCGCATAAGAAGGAACAGGAGGGAAACACATGGCAGCAACGGAGTGCAGAATCAAAAACGAATTGGGCAGCATCACGGTCGTAGAGGACGTCATTTCCACGGTCGCGGGGTATGCCGCGGTGGAGTGCATCGGCATCGTGGCGATGGCCTCCAAGCGTGCGACCGACGGCCTTGTGGAGCTGCTCGGCCGTGAGAACCTCAAGCGCGGCGTCCGCGTCATCCTTGGGGAGGAGAGCGCCTCCATCAATCTATACATCATCGTCGAGTACGGCGTGTCCATCGCCGCCGTCGCCAAGAACGTCATCGAGTCCGTCAAGTACCGGGTCGAGTCCATGGTGGGCATCAAGGTCGACAAGGTCAACGTCACGGTCGAAGGCATCCGCGTCAACTAAACGAGCGACCCGGCATAAGGTCTAAAGAATGGGGGAAGACCCGTAGGGTTTTCCGCGTCTGGAGGGAAAAGATTGGCCTTTCTTACAACTATTGACGGGCATCTCCTCAAGGAGATGATCATCGACGGCGCCGCGATGCTGGAGCACAACAAGGCCGCAGTCGATGCGTTGAACGTTTTTCCCGTGCCCGATGGCGATACGGGCACAAACATGTCCCTGACCATGATGAGCGCAGTCAAGGAGCTCTCGGCCGTGGATACCGCGGACATCTCCGCCGTTGCCGCGGCCGCGGCGCGCGGCGCGCTCAAGGGCGCACGCGGAAACTCCGGCGTCATCCTCTCCCAGCTCTTCCGCGGCTTTTCCGAGGGCCTAAAGGGCAAGGAATCCGCGGATGCCGCCGCGTTTGCCGGCGCGCTCAGCCTCGGCGCGGACCGCGCCTATAAGGCGGTCATGAAGCCCCGCGAGGGCACGATCCTGACCGTCGCGCGCGCCGTTGCCGACAGCGCACAGGGCTTTGCCGTCAAGCAGACGGATTTTTCCGCACTGCTTCCCTGCATGATCGACGCGGGTAACGAGACGCTCAAGCGCACCCCGGACCTGCTTCCCGTGCTCAAGGAGGCGGGCGTGGTCGATTCGGGCGGAGCGGGCCTGATGTCCATCTACCTCGGCTACAAGATGGCCGTTGACGGCGAAGAGGTCGAAAACGTCTCCAACATCGCCAAGAGCCTGACGGCGCTGATGGAAAAACCCGCGGAAAAGATCGAGGCGGGCGCTGCAACCGGCGCCGCGTCGGAGGCGGGCGGCGAGATCGAGTTCGGCTACTGCACGGAAACCTTCATCACCCCCTTGAAGGAGGGCACGGACGAAAAGGATGCCAACGCCCTGCGCGACAAGCTCATGGAGTTCGGCGACTGCGTCCTGGTCGTCCTGGACGATAACCTCATCAAGGTGCATTGCCACTCCAACGACCCCGGCCGCGTGCTGCGCTACTGCATCCGCCTGGGCGAGCTGGACAACGTCAAGGTTGAAAACATGCGCTCCCAGCACCGCACCCTCATTGCGGAGGCGGAGGACCTGCATGCGGACGCCGTGCCCCCCATGGAAAAGGACGTCGGGTTTGTCGCCATTGCCGCGGGCGAGGGCTTGGCCGCGCTCTTCAAGGACCTGACCGTCGACCAGGTCGTGCAGGGTGGACAGACCATGAATCCCTCCACCGAGGACATCGTCAAGGCCGTGCAGCGCTGCAAGGCGCACACCACCTTTGTCCTGCCCAACAACAAGAACATCATCATGGCCGCGGAACAGGCCGCCGAGCTGCTCCAGGACCGCACCGTCGTCGTCGTTCCGACCAAGACCGTGCCCCAGGGCGTTGCCGCGATGATCGCCTATGTGCCGGACGCCTCCGTGGAGGACAACCGCGCCCACATGGAAGAGGCGGCCACCTCGGTGCACTCGGGCTCGGTGACGTACGCCGTGCGCGACTCCTCCTTTGACGGGAAGGAGATCCACGAGCACGACATCCTGGGATTGGACGAGGGCAAAGTCGCCTTTGTCGGCAAGGACGTCGCCAACGTCACCATGGACCTTCTGCGCTCCATGGTCGGCCCGGACAGCGAGCTCATCACCCTGTTCTACGGGGCCGATGTGACCGAGGAGAGCGCGGCTGCGCTTCGCAGCCAGATCGAGAAGGAATTCACCCAGTGCGAGCTGGAGATGCTTTCCGGCGGTCAGCCGCTGTACTACTACCTGTTCTCCGTCGAGTGAGATTTCTCGGAGTTTCGGCTGCTTTGCCGCGTGCAGAGCAGCCTTTTTTGTGAGAGAAAGAAGGGAGAAGCCCTATGCGCCTGGAGGACCTGAAGGGCGTGGGAAAGGCCCGGCTGGAGGCCTTGGAGCGCGCGGGAATGGACAGCGTGGAGGAGCTCCTGTGGCGCCTGCCCAAGTCCTATACGGATTACGACGACCGCGACGAGATCGCCGCCCTGACCTCGGGACGGCGCAGCGTGTTCCTCGCGCGGATCAAGAACGTCTCCACCACGCGCGTCCGCGGCGCAACGCGCGTAGCGGCCAAGGTGTTTGACGCCACCGGGGAAGTCTCCTGCGTCTGGTTCCAGCAGCCCTACCGCGCAAAACAGCTGGAGGTCGGCGCGGTCCAGCTCTTCTGCGGCCTGGTCACGCGCTACCGCGGCGTGGCCGAGGTCGTCAGCCCCCAGGTCCTTCCCGCGGACACCCATGGCATTGTGCCCGTCTATGCCCCCATCCGCGACATCCCCGCAAAGACCTACGCGGGCCTCGTCCGCCAAGCGCTCGACCGCTGCCCGCCCACAAACGACGGCGACCTTCCCGACGGGATCCGGCAGCGCTTTGGGCTCCTTCCGCAGGCAGCCGCCCTGCGCAGCATCCATTTCCCCGAAAGCCGGGAGGCGCTGGCGCAGGCGCTGCGCACGTTCTCCTTCCGCGACCTGCTCTTTTTTGCCTTGGCCGTGCGCCGCCAGCGCCTTGGCCCCGGCATGGGCCGCGCCATGAAGGCAAACCTGGCCGTTGTCCAGCCCTTTTTGGATAGCCTGCCCTATGCGCTCACCGGCGCGCAGGAGCGCGTGCTCCGCCAGGCGCTCTCGGACATGGAGTCCGATACGCCCATGGCCCGCCTGGTCGAGGGCGATGTCGGCTGCGGCAAGACCATAATTGCCCTTGCCCTGCTCTACTGCGCGTTTGAAAACGGCTGCCAGGGCGCGCTCATGGCCCCAACCGAGGTCCTGGCGCACCAACATGCCGAGGAAGCGCAGAAGCTCCTGGCGCCCTTTGGCGTGCGCGTGGCGCTGCTGACGGGATCGCTGCGCGCCGCACAGCGGCGAGAAACCCTGCGCGCCATCGAGGCGGGCGAGGCCGACCTCATCGTCGGCACCCATGCCCTCATCATGGGCGGCGTGCGCTACCACCGGCTGGGCCTTGTCGTGACGGATGAACAGCACCGGTTCGGCGTGCGGCAGCGCCTTGCCCTGGAGCACAAGGGCGAGGCGCCGCACGTGCTCGTCATGTCCGCAACGCCCATCCCGCGCACCATGGCCCTGGTCCTGTATGGGGAACTGGACGTCTCCGTGGTCGACGAGCTTCCGCCCGGCCGCAAGCCCGTCGCCACCCGCATCGTCCCGGAGAGCAAGCGCCAAGGCCTGTACGGCTTTTTGCGCGATACCGTGGAAGCCGGCCAGCAGGTCTACGTCGTCTGCCCCTTGGTCGAGGAGAGCGAGGTCGTCGACGCCGCCTCCGCCGCGCGAACGGCCCAGGAGCTCGCCGCGGCCTTGCCCAAGGCCCACGTTGAGCTCCTGCACGGCCGCATGAAGGGGGAGGAAAAGGAGAAGATTCTCGACCGCTTTGCGGCCGGGGAGACGCAGGTGCTCGTCAGCACCACCGTCATCGAGGTCGGCGTCAACGTGCCCAACGCCACCGTCATGGTCATCGAGGACGCCGAGCGGTTCGGCCTGGCACAGCTCCACCAGCTCCGCGGCCGCGTGGGCCGGGGAGAGAAGCCGTCCTGGTGCTTCCTGATGGCCGATCGCCCCACGGCCCGTCTGCGCGCCTTGACCGAGACGAACGACGGCTTTGTCATCGCCCAGAAGGACCTCGCGCTTCGTGGCCCCGGCGAGCTGCTCGGCACCCGGCAAAGCGGCATGGCCGATGAGCGCACGCTCGCCCTCTTTTCCGACGCCACGCTCTTGCCCCAGGTCCAGGCCCTCGCCGACGAGGTCTTTTCCGCGCCCGACGCGCCGGAAAACCGCGCCTTACTCGAGAACGCCCGACGCTCCATGGCCCTGCGCGGCATCGAGCTGGCACGGAACTAGCGCGTTTCCCTTGGCCGACAAAAAACTTGGCAAGGGGGAAGGTTCTGTGTTAAACTGGATTTGGAGAGGTCCAAAATTCCTATTTTGGGAGGAGTATGCGCATGAGCAACATCTTTAACACCCCCGATACCACGGCAAACTATTCCGCCGCGGACATCCAGAACAACAAGGTCATGGCCGTGTTGTCCTATATCGGCATCCTGGTGCTGGTGCCCATCTTTGCGGCCAAGGATTCTCCCTTCGCCCGTTTCCACGCCAACCAAGGACTCATTCTTTTCCTGGCAGAAGTGATTTTCGGCGTGGCAAACGTGATCCTTACCGTCATCTTCGCCTTCCTTGGTCCGATCGCCTTGCTCTGGTCGATCGTCGCCTTCCTGGTCTACATCGCCTTCCTCGTGCTGCTCATCCTCGGCATCATCAACGCCGCGCAGGGTCAGGCCAAGGAACTGCCCCTCATCGGCAAGATCCGCATCCTGCAATAATCGCGGTTCTGCATTTCCCACGAACGCGTACGCCTCGCACGTGCGCGTTCTTTTTTTGCCTTCCCCCCTTGTATCCCGCAAGGGTTTATGCTACTATTATGTCAGACGATATATCGCGACGCAGAATAGGAGGGAAGGCCATGCCGGAAGCACAGCCCATGACAGAGGCCATGTATTACGTTCTGCTGGCGCTGCGCACGCCTGCGCACGGCTATAGCCTCCTCAAGCGCATCCGGGAGATCTCCGGCGGGCGCGTGGAGATGGGCCCGGGAACGCTCTATGGCGTGCTGACGCGCCTGCGGAAGGAGGGGCTCCTCGAACTGACCGCTGAGGAGGAGCGCCGCAAGACCTATGCCCTGACGGAGACCGGCCGCAAGGCCCTGCTCGAGGAATATGCGCGCCTTTCCCGCCTCGTGCGCGACGGCGCCGCCCTGAAGGAGGAAGAGACATGAAGCGAACCTATCGCATCCATCCCGCGGACTATGCCATCGGCGACTGCGAGCGGCTCTACGAGCGCATGGCCGCAAGGGGATGGATTCTGGAAAAGCGCGGGGCCACGCTCAGCCGCTTCCGCCGGGAAGCCCCGCAGCGCCTGCGCTACCGCATCGAGTTTGCACAGCCGGAGTTCCTGGGGGAGGGCTCGGAGCTGCCGGAGGAGCAGCGCGAGCTCTACGAGGACTGCGGGTGGCACCTGGTCGCGCGCTGCGGCGTCACCTATGTCTTTTGCGCGGAGGCGGATGGCGACGCCCCGCCCGAACTCTACACGGATCCGCGCGGCCAGGTGCAGATGCTCCGCCACCTGCGGCGGAATTACCGCTGGGGCTGGCTTTGGGCCTTCTTGCTCGTGGCATTCCTGTTTTTTATGGTTTGGGTGACGAACGATGGCAGCTTTCCCCGCGCGGTCCAGAACTTTGCCGCGCAGTGGCGCCTAAGCTGGGTCGTGGGCACCTCCATACTGCTGCTGTACTTGGCGGTTCTCGCCGAGATCCTCTACAACGGCATCTACGGCACTGCGTGCGCGGCGGTGCTCACCCGGCGCTTGCGAAAGGGACTGCCCATTGATCGCAGCGACCATCGCGTCCGCCGCATCCTCCACGGCGCGGTGCGCGGCGTGCTGGGGGCCTTCATCGCGGGGATGGCCGTGCTTTCGCTGGTGCAGTACCTCGGCATCCAGAAATACGACATGCCGGCGGAGGCGGACGGCCCTTACCTGACGATCGCGGACCTTGGATACGAGGGCACGCGCACGGAGATGCTGCCGGACGTAAACCCGGCCAGCGTTGAGGTCAACCACTCCCTCGTGGCCACCATCTACAGCACGCACGAGTGCGTGGAAACCGACGAAGGCAATACCGTCTGGATCTACCAGGACGTCTACTGCATGCGCAGCCCGGAGGAGGCGCGCGCACTCCTGCCCGCGCTGATGGACACGGCGACCTTCTCCGGCTCGGAGGACTTTGAGCCGGTGTGGATCGAGGGCCTGGACGAGGCCTATTGGCACGGCATGGACAGCGTCGCCCAGAAGGGGAACCTCGCGTATTCCATCACGGTCAACTACTATTCCAGAGGGGACGACAAGGCCTACGATGTGCTTCGCGCCTTGGGGCAAGCGGATTTTTCCCAGTGGGAGTGAGCCCATTTCCCGGCAAAAAGAACGCCGCGGCGGAAGAAATTTCCGTCGCGGGTTTTCTTTTGGATGCGGTAGAGGTACAATAAAGAGAGAAAAATCTCTCGGTGCACAACTGCACCGGTAAGGAGCGAGGAAATAAAATGTTGGATTCTGTCATCATCGGCGGCGGCCCGGCAGGCCTGACCGCTGGAATCTATCTAATGCGCGCAGGTCTCACCTGCGCCCTGTATGAGCGGCAATTCTGCGGCGGGCAAGCGGCTACGACAAACGTCATTGAAAATTTCCCCGGATTCCCCAAGGGGATTGGCGGGCCGGAATTGAGCATGAACATGGCGGAGCAGGCCCAGAACCTGGGCTTGGACATCCGCTATGACGAGGTTGAGCGCGTGGAGCTGGCCGGGGAGGTCAAGCGCATTTTTGCCGCGGGCAAGGAGGTACAGGCGCGCAGCGTCATCCTTTGCATGGGCGCGACGCCCCGGCACCTGGGCGTTGCAGACGAGGAGCGCCTGCTCGGGCGCGGCGTCTCCTATTGCGCGACCTGCGACGGCGCGCTCTACCGCGACCGGCACGTGGTCGTCGTCGGCGGCGGGGATACGGCCGCGGAGGATGCACTCTACCTCTCCCGGTTCGCGCAGAGCGTCACCATCGTGCACCGGCGCGACGCGTTCCGCGCGGCGCACGCCCTGGTCGTCCGCATGGAAAAAACCCCCAACATTGACATCGTCTACGACCATGTAGTAGAATCCCTAGGTGGAGGGCAAAAGCTGGAGGAGGTCGCCTTGCGCGGCGTCAAGACCGGCAGCATCCGCGTCATCCCGGCAGACGGCCTGTTCGTGGCCGTGGGCATGGAGCCCAAGACCGCCTTGGTCGAGGGACAGCTGGAGCTGCAGAACGGCTATATTCTCGCCGGCGAGGACACAAAAACCAGCCTGCCCCTGGTCTACGCGGCCGGGGACATCCGCACAAAGCCCCTTCGGCAGGTTATCTGCGCTGCTGCAGACGGCGCGGTCGCGGCGAGCCAGGCAGCCCTGGATCTGGGCGCGTAAGCCCCCCGCCCACCCTTGAATGGTTTGGAGGAATTCATCATGCCAAGAATGTTCGGCACGGACGGCGTGCGCGGCATTGCAAATGCGGAACTCACGGGAACGCTGGCCTATGACTTGGGCCGCGCGGGCGCACAGGCGTTGACGCAGGGCGCCCACAAGCCCACGGTCATCATCGGGTGCGACACCCGCCTTTCCTGCGATATGCTCAAGTGCGCGCTCATGGCGGGCATCTGCTCGGTCGGCGCGCATGCGGTGGATTTGGGCGTGCTTCCCACGCCCGCCATTGCGCTGCTGACGCGCCAGATGGGCGCGGATGCGGGCGTGGTCATCTCCGCCTCGCACAATCCCGCCAAGTACAACGGCATCAAGTTCTTCAGCCGCGAGGGCTATAAGCTCTCCGACGCCCTGGAGGACGAGATCGAGGCACTGGTGCGCGGCGGCTGCGAGGGCGTTCCCTCGCCGGTGGGCGCGGAGCTCGGCCGCATCGAGACCCGGCCCGAGATGCACGACGCTTACCTCGACGCGCTGCTCGAGCGCTGCCAGGCGGACCTGCACGGACTCACCATCGCGCTGGACTGCGCCAACGGCGCGGCGTCGCGCGTTGCGCCGGCGCTCTTTGCACGCCTGGGCGCGCGCGTCGTATCCCGCGCCTGTGATCCCGACGGCATGAACATCAACCTGGATTGCGGCTCCACCCATCCCGAAGCCCTGCAAAAGCTCGTCGTGGAGGCAAAGGCCGACGTCGGCCTCGCCTTTGACGGCGACGCCGACCGCCTCATCGCCGTGGACGAAAAGGGAAACATCGTCGACGGCGACGAGATGCTCGTCATCTGCGGCCGCGCGCTCAAGGAGAAGGGAAAGCTCGCCGGAAACACGGTCGTGGCGACGGTGATGAGCAACATGGGGCTGGACATCGCCCTGCGCCAGAGCGGCATCCACGTCGAGCGCGCGGCCGTCGGCGACCGCTACGTCCTGGAGCGGATGCTGCAGGGCGGCTATGTGCTCGGCGGTGAGCAGTCCGGCCACATCATCTTCCTGGGCGACAACACCACCGGCGACGGCATCCAGACGGCGCTGCACCTTCTTGCCATCCAGGTGGAGTCGGGCCGGCCCCTTTCGGAGCTCGCCGCGCAGATGAAGCGCCTGCCGCAGGTCCTCGTCAATGTCCCGTGCGCCGGGGAAAAGAAGCACGCCTTTGCGCAGGACGAGGCCGTCTGCCGCCGCATCGAAGAGATCGAGGCGGAGTTGTCCGGCTGCGGCCGCGTGCTGGTTCGCCCTTCCGGAACCGAGGCGCTCGTGCGCGTCATGCTCGAGGGCCCGGACGAAACCATGCTCCAAGCGCGGGCCGAGGATCTCGCCTCGCTCCTGCGCGCGCGGCTTTCCTAAAAAAATGTCAAAAAAAATCCCGCCTAGATGTTAGACACGCGATCTTACAGGGTATATAATAAGGCGTAAGGCGAGGCGGACAAACGAGCCGCCCGATCCAATGCTGAAGAGTACAATGCAAGGCGCATTGAGAAAATGGAGGAATTCACGATGAAGTGGGTATGTTCTGTTTGCGGTTACGTTTATGAAGGTTCTGAGCCCCCCAAGGAGTGCCCGGTCTGCAAGGCTCCCGCCTCGAAGTTCACCAAGCAGGAAGAGGGCGAGCTGAAGTTCGCGGACGAGCATCGCATCGGCGTGGCCAATGGCCTGGATGCCGAGGTCGTCGAGGGCCTGCGCGCCAACTTCACCGGTGAGTGCACCGAGGTTGGCATGTACCTGGCCATGAGCCGTCAGGCGGACCGCGAGGGCTATCCCGAGGTTGCCGAGGCCTACAAGCGCATCGCCTTTGAGGAGGCGGAGCACGCGGCCAAGTTCGCCGAGCTGCTGGGCGAGGACATCGTCTACCCCGACACGAAGAAGAACCTGACCGTCCGCGTCGAGGCGGAGCACGGCGCCACCGCCGGCAAGCTCGCCCTGGCCAAGCGCGCCAAGGAGCTGGGCTACGACGCCATCCACGACACCGTGCACGAGATGTGCAAGGACGAGGCTCGCCATGGCAAGGCCTTCAACGGCCTGCTGAAGCGCTACTTCTAAGAGGCGCGGGCCCGTAAAAAACCAATACCCCGTGAGGCGCGCCGGAGCTTTCCCGACGCGCCCATGGGCCGTTTAGGAGGAATGCGTGCATGGAAAACCGCTTGATCTGCAAGTGCAAGAACGTCACGCTCTTTGACGTCAGCGATGCGCTTCATCACTGCAAGACCTTCGACGAGGTCGAGGATACGTTCAAGGAGGTCCAGAAGATCACCAAGTGCTCCACCGGCTGCGGCGGCTGCCACGACAAGATCCTGGACGCCATCTCCGAACTGATGATGGCCCACTAAGGACAAACATGAACCCCGCCCCTGTAAGAAGGGGCGGGGTTTTTGTGAAACAAGGGGAGGTGGGGGTATGTAGGGCCGGGGGCGAACCCGGCCCGGGGCGCGTGGCGCTCTGCCCTTCGGCTATAGGCGCTCGCCGTCTTCCAGAAGGAAGCGCTGCACCGTTCCGTCTGCGCTCTGCACGCAGTAGGCCTCGCCGAGGACTTGCCCCAGCACCCCTTCCTTTCGGCCCCGGTTCCACCAGACCAGATCGCCGCTGCGCGCTTCCAGGCAGAGAACCTGGCAGGGCGCGCCGCGAAGCACCATGTACAGGTATCCCGCATAGTGCGCCGCCACATCCACGACCGTGCCGAGCGTCTGCGCTTGCCAAAGCCGCTCGCCCGTCACCCGGTCGCAGGCGATGTAGGCGCCTGCTCCGTCGCCAAAGCCCGCCGCAAGGCGCGCTGTCCCGTCCTTGTCCTGGAACTCAAAGAGCGTGGGGCTGCCAGCCAGCCCCGTTGCCGCGCAGGTGAAGGCCGTGCGGCCATCCTCGAGCGAGACCGCCACGAGCCGCCGGTCCGCGGCAAAGTAGAGCAGGCGGTGCAGCGCGTCGAACGCCAGCGTCCCGTCCGCCGGGCGGATGCCCGTTGCAAAGCGGAAGCGCACCTCGCCGTCCGGGCCGACGCCCAGGATTTCCCCCGCTTCGGAAAGCGTCACGCGCGTCGATCCCAGGTGGAGCGCGCGCACTTCCGGCGCAGGGGCGAGCGCACCGCTGTAGCAGACGCGGTTGTTCTTCCACGGCAGGTCGCAAAAAACACAGGTCTCCATGGGGAATGTTTCCATGATTCCACCTCCCGTGGCAGTGTATGAGCGCGGCGCAAATTTGGCTACGCCCTTGCATTTGCCCGCCCTTCATGCTATACTGACCCAGATTTCTGACAAAAAAATCCCGCGCATGCGGGAAAAGGGGGAGAAGGAGCATGGCGCATTTTTTCATGGCCCGCTTTGGCCGGGATCTGCCCGCCTATGAGATGCCGGCAGGTGTTTCCATCCGCACCTTTGCGCCCGGGGACGAGGAGACCTTCCTGCGCTGCTGCGCGGGCGGAGAGCTGGGAACGGAGAGCTGGTCCCTTGCGGATGTGCGGGAAAAGCTGCTCGGCAAGCCCGGCGTCGCGCCGGAGCGCATCTTTTTTGCGCAGGAGGAGAACGGCCGCGTCGGGGCGACCACTACGGCCGTCTTTGAGGAAGGGCGCGGCTATATCCACATGGTTGCGGCAGATCCCGCCTTCCGCGGCAAGGGCCTGGGCAAGGCCGCATGCTATGCCGCCGTGCGCTGCCTTGTGGAAGCAGGCTATGCCTATATCGTCCTGGAGACGGATGATTTCCGCGCTCCTGCTCTGCACATCTACGATTGGCTCGGCTTTGTCCGCATCGGCGTGCCCGACCGCGTGCGCGAGGCGCTGGACGCCTGTGGGTTCGCGGACCGCATCCGAGAGTACCGCGTCTCCACGGCCACGGTGGACCTGGCGGCCCAGGCCGTCGGATGTGAGCCGGCCCGCATCGCCAAGACGCTCTCCTTTTCCGTGGGCGGCGGCTGTGCCCTGATCGTCTGCGCAGGCGACGCGCGCATTGACAACGCAAAATTCAAGGCCCGTTTCCACGAAAAGGCGCGGATGCTCCCGCACGAACAGGTGCAGGCGATCACCGGCCACCCCGTGGGCGGCGTCTGCCCCTTTGCCGCAGGCGAGGCCGCCGTCTATCTGGATCAGAGCCTGCGCCGCTTCCCCATCGTGTTCCCCGCCGCCGGAGGCGCCAACACCGCCGTGCGCCTGACGCCCGAAGAGCTGCAGCGCGCAACGGGCGGCGAGTGGATCGACGTCTGCCGCATCCCGCAGGGCGAGTAGCCCGCAACGATTGTGTTCTTTTTCAGGAGGAAACGCCCATGCAGTCCAACGCCGACCTTTTGCGGATTGAAAACCCCGAACCCTTGCAGGAGCTCTATGCGCTCCGCCCCTTTGACTCCCTGCTCCTCTCCTTCTGCGCGGACACGCCGCCCGGATCGAGCATTGAGGTCCAGGCCCGCGTCCGCCGCACGGACGGCACATTTACGGGCTGGTTCTCCTTCGGCGTGTGGAGCCCCTTCTGCGATCGCCACAGCGTCAGCGGCGAGGACGCGCTCGCGTCCATGGACACCGATACGCTGCGGATGAAAAACGGCATGCGCGCCGATACCGTCCAACTCCGCATCCTGCCCACCCCTGCGCCCTCCGGAGAGATGCCGCGCGTGCGCAGCGTGACCCTCTCCTGCCGGGACCGCGCGCGCCCCAAGGCGGAGTCTCCCGCGCCCCATGCGGACGTCTGCGCACAGGCGCCCTGCTACTCCCAGATGGTGCGCGAGCCCTCCATCGGGCACGTCATCTGCTCGGCGACCACCATCGCCATGCAGCTCAATGCCCTGGGCGAGTCGGTCCTTCCCGAGGAGATCGCTCTGCACAACTACGACAGCGCCTATCAGGGATGCGGCAACTGGGCCTTCTCCGCCGCCATCGCCGCGAGCTACGGCTATGAGGCCTGCGCCCGCTATGCCACGTTGGACGAGGTCGAGGAGGAGATCGCAGCGGGCCGTCCCGTGGGCGTGAGCGTGCACTACACCAACGACCCCGCCAATGAAAAGCTGCCCTACCTCGCGGGTTCGCCCTGCACGACCAACGGCCACCTCATGCTCCTGTGCGGCTTTACCACGGATGCAGAGGGGCAGCGCTTTGCCATCGTCCACGATCCCGCGGCGCCGGAGAACGCCAGCGTCCGCCGCCTCTATCCGCTCGAGCAATTCCTCGCCGCGTGGAACGGCCGCGTCTGCTACTTTGTGCGGCGCTCCCAGGAGAAGAGCGCGCGCTTTGTGCCCGAGCGGGTCTCGGCCCGGCTCCTGCCCCTTGGCGGGGACGCCTACGCGCTGGAGGTGGAGGGCGAGCGCATTCCGCTGGCCGCAAGCGAAGGGTTCCCGCGCACGGTCGCGGCCTACGTGACGCAGGTCCACGGTGAAAAGGAGGCCGATTGCGACTTTGCATACGGCTCCATTGCGCAGGATGGAACGATCCGTCTGCCCGGGTACGCGGGCCAGCGCGCCTTTGTCGTGACCGATCGCGGCCCCACCTACGTCGTCGACGGCGGCACGTGCGCCTAAGCGCCTCCGCCCGGAAACAAGAAACCGCCCGGCGCTTCGCAGAGGTTTTGCGAAGCGCCGGGCGGTTGTGTTTCGTTAGAAGGGGAAAGGGCCTTACAGCACCACGGCGAGGAACTTCGCCGGCTCGT
>JBMNOF010000160.1:0-3052 GCA_050942925.1 Candidatus Spyradocola sp. | reverse complement strand
ACTCGGTCCTGCCCGTGCCGCTGGCGAATCCCCTCCCGGCCACACCCGCAAAGGGGACAGAACTCCGGCGCGCGGGAGGAAAGGTGCTCCCAGCCGCAGCGCAGGCAAACCCAGACCACGGGTTCCCGGCGGTCGTAGAGCTCGCCCGCGCGCACCTCCTCGTAAAGCGCCTGCAAGCGCTCCTCTCTCGCACGGGAGATGGCTTTGATTCGCTGCAGAAGGTCCGCAACTTCGTCCTGCCCCTCCTTCCGCGCGTCTCGCTCGCGGGCGCAGAGCGCATCCGACCACAGCGCCCGCTCGGCGCGAAGAGCCTCTTCCAGCATCTCTGCAGCGGGCGGTGCCTCTCCGCCGCAAAGATGCCGCAGCCAGATCGCGGCATGCGTGAGCACCTGGCGCGCGCAGGCCGCAAGCTCCTCTTCCACGGGACCCAGCCCGGCTTCTCCCGCCAAGCGGGCGAAAAGCGCGTACCGGCCCGCCAGGTCGAGCGCATCCTTCAGGGACGCAGCAAGCGCCCGCCGCGTCCGTTCCCCCATGTGGTGCATTTGCCTCTCCTTTCTCGGGGCTCCGCCGCCCCGCCCATTCCTATGCGGCAGAGGCGGGATTTTATCCGTCCAAAGGAGAGTACCCCCGCCTGCGTGCGGGCTTTGGAATCTCCGGAAGCGGGTGCGCCATGAAGAGATACCGCCATTCGTCGTAGATGTGGTCCTCGCCCTGCGTGTCTACGTCCTCGCAGCGCTGCGCGTCGTAGCTGAGGGCGGGGAGCGTGCGGATCGAGTCGCGGCAGGTGGAAAAGACCTGCACCCCGCAGCGCCCTTCCTTGTCAAATTCCAGGCGACGGTGCACCTGCATCAGTCCGGCAAGCCGCGCGTTTTCTGCGGGGAGAAAGTATACGCCCTCCCGCTGCATCTGGTCGGCAATGCTCTCTCCGCGCGAGCCGTCCCAGATGGAAGGGTCTGCGTAGCCGGTCACGGCCAGACCCTGCTCCTGCGCGCGTTCCGCCTCCGCGATCCCGCGCGCGATGGCCGCAGGGGTGAGGCGCAGGCCCACGTTCGGCACGCCCGTGCAGCCGTACCACTCCCGATAGCGCACGAGCGTCCCGTGTGGGTCGAGCGCCCACCACCCGACGGAAAACGGGCGCGAGTACCCAAAGTCGAAAGAGCGGAACCGCCGCCAGGTCTTGGGAATGGGAAAGGGCGCGACGACGTGCGTGAACCGGCCCGATCCATAGGCCGCCGGGTCGTCCCGCCATTCGGTAAAGACTTGGCCCTCAAAGGCATCCCAGCGGCCATAGAGCAGCGCGTCCCGCAGGGCGGGGGGCTTGGCGGCCAGCTCCAGCGCATAGCCCGGAGCCAGGTAGGGATTGTCCTGCACGCGCGCAGGCAGATAGCGCAGCGTGCGCGTCCCCGATACGCCCGCTGCCTCGACGCGCTCGACGCGCACGGCGTCCGGCGGCACGGGGTCGATGAAGCGCGCCTTCACCCAGGCGTGCCCCGGACCGCCGGGGTTGCTCGTCGCGCGGACCAGGGGGCGGACGCCCAGCCCGACCCGCGCGCGCAAGCGGGAGCGCAGAAACTCGTAGACCTCCTGCGAGAAGTGCGTCAGCTCGTCGAAGTAGAGCCAGTGGATCTCCGCGCCTTGGTACAGGAAGCGGTCCGCATCCTTCTGGCAGTGCCGGAAGCGCAGCACAGAGCCGTTGCACAGCCGGATCTCGTGACCTTGGCCGGAGTAGCGATAGAGCGCGCGGGGGATGCGCCGCAGCGCCTCGGGGAGAAGCGTGTCCTCCAGCTCCCGGTAGGTCCGCCGGAAGAGGTAGGCCGTGGTGCCCGGGTGCCGCGCACAGCGCAGGAACGCATCCATCACGATGGCCGTGGTCTTGCCGCCGCCTGCCGCCCCGCCGTAGAGCACCTCGTCCTCCTGGCTCTCGTGGAAGGCGCGCTGGCGCGGCGTGGGCGCATAGTTGACCTCAAGTCGCATCGCCGTAGGGCGCCTCCTCCCCGCGCAGGACGATCTCCATGCACTCCGTTCCCTCTGCACCCGACAGCTTCTGCTGCATCTCGACCGCCTTGCACAGGACCGGCACGATCTTGAGCAGCAGGTCGTCGTCCTTGTCCCGATACGCCGCGCCGCAGCGCAGGCGCAGATAGCGAATCACCTTGCCCAAAACTTCCGCGTTTGTCATAGAATCCCTCCCTTCACACATTGAGCGTAGCGGTCGGGGAGACGGACAGCGCGCGGAATCGGGGAGAACGCGCCCATGCGCGCCTTGCGCCCAACCCGGTACTTTGGTATAATGAAAGAAGTGTATTTTCGCCATTCGGGGGAGGTTTTCCAAATGATCTGTACCCTTTGCGGCCACCGCTGCGGCGTGGACCGCGCGGAGAACGAAACGGGCTTCTGCACCATGGGCGAGACGGCCTATCTTTCCAAGGTCATGCTCCACAAGTGGGAGGAGCCCTGCATCAGCGGCACAAACGGCTCCGGCGCGATCTTCTTCACCGGCTGCTCGCTGCGCTGCGCCTTTTGCCAGAACTGGGAGATCAGCCACATGCGCAAGGGTGTGCCCGTGGACCTGGACCGCCTGCGCGACATCTTCGACGAGCTGGCTGACCAGGGCGCGCACAACCTGAACCTGGTCAATCCCACGCACTTCGTGCCCTTCATCGCCAAGGCCTTTTCGCGGTACAACAAGCGCATCCCCGTCGTCTACAACACGCACGGCTATGACAGCTTGGACGCCCTGCACCGCATGGATGGGATCGTGGACGTGTACCTGCCGGACCTGAAGTACACCTACTCGCTTCCCGCGCGCCGCTATTCCGCCGCGCCGAATTACTTTGAGGTGGCGAAGGTCGCGCTGGACGAGATGTTCCGGCAAGTCGGGCCCGTGCAGTACGACGAAAACGGCCTGCTCAAGAAGGGGGTGCTCATCCGCCACCTCATCCTGCCCGGCCAGACCGAGAGCGCAAAGGACGTCATCGACTATGTGGCGGACCACTTTGAAAAGGGGAGCGTGCTCTTCTCGCTCATGGCGCAGTACATCCCCTGCGGAGAC
>JBMNOF010000158.1:0-3112 GCA_050942925.1 Candidatus Spyradocola sp. | reverse complement strand
GGAATGCTCTTCATCAAATTCACGGGCTGGTGGCGCTGCATTGCGGTGGATGTGCTTGAGCGGGCGCTGGGCATCGACGAAAAATTGGTGTTTGAGGCCATGGCACGGGTAGACGGTCCATATCGGGCGCTGGATTTCTGGAAACGCCACCACAGGGGGGAAGAACATCGGCAGGCTGCGCGACTCAATGGAGCCCATGCAGACGCCGGGCGCAAGCTGGAGGATGTCTGCAAGGCGCTGGAGACGACGCAGCTGGAAGTGCTGCGGCTCAAAGCGGAAATCTACGACATGCAGCGCGAAACAAAGGAGGGCGCATAAATGAACGAACTGTACCGCCAGATGTGGAATCTATTCCTTGCCTTTGTGACGATCTTCGGCTCCATGGGCGCGCTGTGGCTGGCGCTGGAGATCGGGATCGGCTGGCTGCTGGACCGTGCTGGCGAGGCGCGGGAGCGCCGCCGCAGGAGCTTCCGGCGCGTGGCTGCCCGGCATGGAAGGACGGTGAAAGAGAGATGAGCCGCGCAAAGCGCCCCGTGAAGCATCGGCACGATCTGACCCCATGGACACAGGAACAGTCGCCCGCCATCGAGACCCGCCCCGTGACCATCCGCCGCATGACCCCGGCCGACTACCAGCGCCACGGCGAGCTGGTGTTGGAGGCCCGACGCAAAGCCGGTATGCAAATAAAAAAGCCGCTCTATTAAGAGCAGCAGAGAAAAAACACACCTAGACTGTACCACAAGGCCAACAAAAACGCAAGAGGAGGAGCGAACATGCCCAGCATCTACGACCTGACGGACCAGTACCGCGCCCTGGAGGACGCGGCCTACAACGATGAATTGGACTACGACGAGTTTGAGCGCCTGCTGGCGAGCGTGGAGGACGGCATTGAGAACAAGGTAGACGGCTACTGCAAGATCATCGCCGGCCTGAAAGCGGACGCGGGCTGCCTGGAGGCGGAGGCAAAGCGCCTGACCAAGCGCAAGCAGGGCCTACTCCATCAGGTAGACAGGCTCAAGCAGGCCCTGGAAACCGCCCTGGACGCACAGGGCAGGGGCAAGATCAAGACCAAGCTGTTCACCGTGTTCTTTACCACGAGCACCCGCTTGGAGATCACCGACCTTGCCAAGGTGCCGCCCGAGTACCTTAAACCCATCACCGAGGAGAGCGTGCGCAAGACCGAGATCAAGCGCGAGCTCGTGGATACCGGCGAGGTGCTGCCCTGGTGCCGGCTGGTCGAAGGAAGGAGTCTGAGCATCAGATGAGCGAGAACAAGTTTTGCGTGGAGAGCACCTTTACCCACTTTGCCCCCACCCTCAAGGAGCGCACAACCATCCGCGTGGACCCCAGCGCCTGGGAGTGGATGATGGCCGTCCGGGCCAAGACCGGCATCCCCGTGACTCGATTGGTCACCATGATGGTCGATTTCTGCGACGAAAACTTGGAGATCGTCCCCAAGGGCGGCAAGGAGCCCGTGCCGCTGCTGGTGCGGGAGCGCCCGGTGGAGGAGCTGCTGGCCGAGGCCGCGGCGTTGCTCCAGGAGGTGTCCCAACGCCTACAGGACAAGAAGGGGGCGGGGACGAAATGAGCCGGGTGATCTGCATCGCGGGCGAGAGCGGCAGCGGCAAAACCACGAGCTGCCGCAACCTCGACCCCGCTTCCACCTACTACGTCGACGCGGACAAGAAGGGCCTGTCCTGGAAGGGCTGGCGGCAGCAGTACAACGCCGAGCGCAAGAACTACGTGGCCACCGACAACCCGGACTTGGTCAAGAAGGTGCTGGACGGCGTGTCGGCCACGCGGCCGGAGATCAGAACCATCGTCGTGGACACGCTCAACGGCGTCATGGTAGGCGACGAGATGCGGCGCGTGAAGGAAAAAGGTTACGACAAGTGGGTGGACATCGCCTCCTTTGTCTGGAACATCGTGGACAGCGCCTACAGCTACCGCGACGACTTGACCATCGTGTTCCTGGCGCACAGCCAGACCGAGCGCGACGACAATGGCTACCAGTTCACCCGCATCAAGACCAACGGCCGCAAGCTGGACAAGATCGTGCTGGAGAGCAAGTTTACCACCGTGCTGCTGGCCAAGTGCGTCAAGGGGCGCTACATTTTCGAGACGCAGGCCAACAACTCGACCGCCAAAACCCCCATGGGCGCCTTTGACACGCCCGAGATCGATAACGACATCACCAAAGTCATCAAAGCATTGGAGGCGTATTGACATGATCGAAAAACCTATAGGCTACGACGAGGCCCCTATCTTCGGCACCGGCGACTTCGAGGGGATCACCCCCGGCGGCCATGTCTGCCGCATCAAGACGGCAAGGGTGGAGGCCGCACAGGACAAGCCCCGCCGCTTGGTCATCGCCTTTGACCTGGCCGAACCCGACGAGCAGGCGGGCTACTATGACCGCGCCTACAAAGTGCGCCAGCAGCAGACCCCATTGGACGCCAAATGGCCTGGCATCTACCGCCAGGGCCTCGACGGCAAGAGCACGCCGTTCTTCAAGGGCCTGATCACCTCCATCGAAAACAGCAATCCCGGCTACACCTGGGCGTGGGATGAGAGCACCCTCAAGGGCAAGCTCTTTGGCGGCCTGTTCGGCCGCGAGGAGTACGTGGGCGACGACGGCAAGAAGCATTGGTCCTGCAAGTGCGTGGCCGTGCGCAGCGTGGAAGGGATCACCGACGTTCCCGCGCCCGACGACAAGCCCTGCCAGGAACCCGCGCAGGGCGGGGGCGCGGCAAACACCTATGGCGGCGCACCGCTGGACGACCTGCCGTTTTAGCCCATGGACTACGCACGGATTAAGGAGATGGTGACGATGGAGCAGGTCCTCGCGGACTATGCCATCGCGCCCGGGCGCGGCGGCTGGGCGATCTGCCCCCTGCACGCGGACAGGCACCCGTCCCTCAAGGTCTACCCGGACGGCTACTACTGCTTTGCCTGCGGCAGCGGCGGGGACGTCATCACCTTTGTCGCCCGGATGGAGCGCTTGACCAACGAACAGGCCGCGGCGCTCATCATGGCGCGGCATTCCATCGGGTTTGCGCCCGTGGATACTGAGGAATCGCGCAGGCGCCGAATGGATAAGCAGCGGAAGGCG
>JBMNOF010000037.1:0-17502 GCA_050942925.1 Candidatus Spyradocola sp. | reverse complement strand
CGCCGCCGCCAGGTGGAAGAGCCCGTCCGCGTCCACCACCGCGGGCAGCCCGCTGCGCAGCGCCGCGCGCACCGCTTCCGCCCGGCCCGGCGCGCGGCCCAGCCCCGGCCCCACGCCCACGGCGGTCTTTCCCGCCAGCGCCGCCTCGTAGGCGGCCGCGTCGTCCGCGACGCGGCCGTCTGCGCCCTCGGAAAGGGGCAGGCACATCGCCACCGGCACCGCCGCCTGCACCTGGGGAAGCACCGAGCGCTCCGGCACGAGCGCCGTCAGCAGCCCCGTCCCCGCGCGCATGCACGCCGTCGCCGCGAGCACCGCCGCGCCCGCCATGCCCCGGCTTCCCGCCACCAGCAACGCATGCCCAAAGTCGTTCTTGTGCGCGTCCCGCGCGCGCACCGGGAGCAGCGCGCGCACCGCCGCCGCGTCCAGCACCTCCGCGTCCTCCGGAAGGAACCCCGCCACCGGATCGGGGATGCCGATGTCCGCGACGACGAGCCGCCCGCAGAACCCCGCGCCGGGGTAGAGGAAGTGCCCTCGCTTGGCCCATTGGAAGGTCACGGTCGTCTCGGCCCGCACCGCTTCGCCCAGCGGCCGGCCGCTCGCCCCGTCGACGCCCGAGGGGATGTCCACGCTCAGGACGCGCGTTCCGCGCGCAGCCGCGCGGTTGATCCCGGCGATGGCCCGCGCAAAGTCCTCCTGCGGCGCGCGGGAAAGCCCCGTGCCGAAGATTCCGTCCACGATCACGTCCACATCGACGTCAAAGGCGCCGTCCAGTCCCCGCTCCGGCACGCCCAGGGCCCGGCAGATCCGCGCGTTCTTCTGCGCGTCCGGCGGCAGGCTTTCCAGGGCGCAAAGGGGGAGAAGGGTGACCCGCGCGCCCCGAAGGTGCAGCATCCGCGCGCAGGCGTAGGCGTCCCCACCGTTGTTGCCCGATCCGCAGACGAGCAGCACCCGCAGGGGCCGTCCCTCGGGCGCCCCGCGGAGCACCTCCTCCGCAAGCGCCAGGGCCGCGCGCTCCATGAGCAGCAGCCCGTCAATGCCATAGGTCGCGATCGCATAGCTTTCGATTTCCCGCATTCGCTTCGGCGTCAGCACACGCATCTCTCTAACTCCTTTGCCCCGTTTTAGCCTCGAGTATTCCGCTATTCCGCCGCCGCCACCGCCATAGCCAGCCCGGCGTCGTGTGAAATGCTCACCCAGATCGACAGCGCGCCCAAGGCGGCCAGCCGCGCCTGCGCGCCGCCGTGCAAATAGGCGTGCGGCGCGCCCTCTTCATCCGTCAGAATCTCGATGTCCTGCAGCGAAAACCCCACAAACCCCGCGCCCAGGGCCTTGCTCACCGCTTCCTTGGCCGCCCAGAGGCCCGCGGCGGTCGACGCGCCCTTGTGCGCGATGGCCAGGCGCTCGCCCTCGGTAAAGACGCGCTCCAAAAAGCGCGGGTTCTCCATGCCCCGCGCCACGCGCCGGATCTCGACGACATCACATCCCAGACCCTTTAACATGCTTCTCCCTCCGATCCGTTCCGAACCGCGTTCAGTATCGCCCGCCAAACGGCTTCCACCGCGCCCGCCTGCAGCTCCATGGGCGTGCACTCCGCCTCGCCCAGCGAGACCGCAAACAGCGTGTCCCCGTCCGATACGGTGTGCGTCGGCCGGATGGCCAGCGCGTACCCGTCGTGCGCAACGGTGGCCAGGCGGTTGCACGCGGTCTTGGAAAGGCGCACGTCCGTCGCCACGACGCCGATGGTCGTGTTCTGCCCCGCGAGGCCCTGCCGCAGCCGCAGCGCATCCCGCGCGCGCACGGGCTTGCCGTCGATCTCTCCGCACGCGACCAGGGCGCCCGTCTCCGGGTCGTACAGGTCGCCGCAGGCGTTGACCGCCACCATCGCCGCAACCGTGCCCCCGCCGGGCAGGGAAACGGACGCCGAGCCGATGCCGCTGCGCCGCGCCGTCGCCCCGGGCACGAGCTTGCCCACCGTCGCGCCCGTGCCCGCGCCCACGCGCCCAAAGACCGGGTCCGCCGTCGCCGCAAGCAGCGCGCGCTCGCCCATGGCCGCGTCCGGGCGAACGTCCGCCCGCCCGACGTTCAGGTCGTAGAGCACCGCCCCGCAGACGATCGGCACCCGCGCATCCGGCGTCGCAAAGCCCTCGCCGCGCCGTTCCAGCGCGCGCATGACGCCCGAGCACGCCTCCAGGCCGTAGGCCGAGCCGCCGCTGAGCACGATGGCATTGACCCGGGGCATCATGGCCTCGCTCTTGAGCAAATCCGTCTCCCGCGTGCCCGGCGCCGCGCCGCGCACGTCCACCCCCGCCACAAATCCGCCCGGCGCATACAGCACCGTGCAGCCCGTGCGGGCGTCCTCGTCCTGCGCGTGCCCCACCAGCAGCCCGCGAATCTCGCAGATCGTTCCCTTTTTCACCTTGACGTCCTCCTCATACATAGCCCATCACCCCGCGGATGGAGACATCCCCCGCCCGAAGCACGCGCGGCATGCCCGCCTCGTCCTGCACGATGAGCTCCCCGTTTTCGTTGATGTCCGTGGCGATCCCCGTAAAGCTGCTCTCGCCCGTCGCGCTCGTGGCACGCACGCGCGAGCCCAGCGTCGCGGAAAGGGCCCGGTACCGCTCCAGCAGCGCGTCGTAGTCCGCATAACACAGGTCGATGGCGCGCTCCAGGCTCTCCAACACCACGCAGAGCACCTCCGTGCGCGAGAGGCGGCGGTCCGTCTCCAGGGATAGGGAGGTCGCGCGGTCCCGCAGCTCTTCCGGAAAGTCCTCCGCGCGCTCAAAGACGTTGATCCCGATCCCCGCCGTGACAAACCGCAGGTGCTCCATGTCCCCGCCCATCTCCAGCAGCATGCCGCTGACCTTGCGCGTGCCGATGACGATGTCGTTGGGCCACTTGATGCGCGCGGCAAAGCCCATGCCGCACAGCCCCTCGCACACGCCCAGCGCCGCCGCCGGCGTCAAGCGCACGGCCTGCACCGTGGGCAGCGGGGGCCGAAGCAGGATGTTGAAGTAGACGCCCGCGTCCGGCGGGGAGTGCCAGGCGCGGTTCAGACGCCCGCGCCCGGCCGTCTGCTGTCCGGCCACGGCCACGGTGCCGTCCGGCGCGCCCGCGCTCTCCAGATCCCGCGCAAGGCGGATGGTGGAGTCCACCACGTCCTGGCACACGAGCGTCTTGCCGAGCCAGCGCGTGTGCAGCCGCGCCAGGATGTCGTCCGCGCGCAGCACGTCTCCCGCGAGCCAGTAGCCCCGGCGCGGCGCGGACTCGATCGCATACCCCAGCGAGCGCAGGTGCTGAACACGCTTCCAGACCGCCGCGCGCGTCATGTGCAGGCGCTGGCTGATCTCCTCGCCGGAGATCTCGCCCCCGCTGTGCAGCATCCGCAGCAGTTCCCGATCGTTTTCGTCCGGAACGTAGGGTCCGGTCACTCTTCCCATTCCTCTTCCGCCTCCTTCAAGCCCTGGGCGGCCTCGCGCACCGCGTCGTAGGGAAAGCCGCGCCGCATGGCGGCCTGAACCGCGCGCCGCAGCGCGTCCGGCCGGTCGTCGCCGCGCAGCTTTTTCTCGATCAGGGCGCGGGCGGCCTCGACCTGCGCCGAAAAGGGGACCTCTTCCAGCGCCTGGTCGATGGCGGCGCTCTCCAACCCCCGCTGGACCATCTTTCTGCGGAGGAGGAAGGCGCCCTCCGCGCCCGCGTGCGCCTCGACAAAGCGCCGCGCATAGGCCTCGTCGTCGATGAAGCGGTACTCCGTCAGCCGCTCCATGACCGCGGCAATGGTCCGCTCGTCATGGCCCTTTTTTTCGAGGTATTCCGCCATCTGCTTGGCGGACCGCGCCCGGCTGCCAAGGTACGTCATGGCCTGGTTCATGGCCCGCTCGTAGGATTCCGTCATGGTTTTCGTCCCCCTTATTTGTTCTAGTATACCACAGTTTCCACTTTTGCGTAAAGCGGCGTCCCCGGGCGGAGGCGCGCGCGTTTGCACGAAAAAAAGCGGTTGACAGCCCTCCGGGGATCGTGGCACAATGGGGATGTCCGTTTTTTGTGAGAAAAACCGGAGGAGGAGAGTCCATGCACTACCACTTTTTTGCCTACATGGCGCGGCTCAAGCACATCCGCCGCTGGAACATGCGCCGCAATTCCTTTGAGGAGGACGTGGCCCAGCACTCCCTGCAGGTGTCCATGATCGCCTACGCGCTGGCGGCGTACCGCAACGCGCGCTTCGGCGGCGGCGCCAACCCGGACCGCGCCGCTGCGCTGGCCACCTTCCACGAGGCGCCGGAGGTCATCACCGGGGACATCGCCACCCCCATCAAGTATTTTAGCCCCGAGATCCGCTCCTCCTTCGGCCACATCGAGGAGCTCTCCGCCAAAAAGCTCAGCGCGCTCATCCCCGAGGACATCCGTCCGGCGCTGGAGCCCATGCTCGTCTCCCCGGAGCAGGACCCGGAGTGGCGCCGCGTCAAGGCCGCCGACACCATCGCCGCCTACATTCACTGCATCGAGGAGGTCAAGGCCGGCAATTCCGAGTTTGAAAAGGTCGCCGACCAGATCCTGCAAAAGATCCGCGACCGCTACGATATGCCCGAGGTGCGCGCGTTCCTGGAGGAGTGCCTGCCCTCCTACCGCCTGACGCTGGAGGAATTGGATTAGTCAAAAAACAGAAGCGCCGCGCTCTTCCACTAGGGAAAAGCGCGGCGCGAATCGTCTTAGGGATTTAGGAGGCGGATTTTTCCGAATCGTCGTCGGAAGGGGCTTCCTCCTCGGGGTAGATCTTGCTCACCTGCGCCCATTCGACGCGGTGGTCGCTGATCTCCTCTACGTAGATGTGCAGGCCCGCCACATCCAGCTCCGGATGCGACCCGTCCTGCGGGATGGAGGAGAGCTGGGAGAAGACCAGACCGCTCAGCGTGTCGTAGTCCTCGTCCAGGGGCAGCGGTGTGTCCAGCGCCTCGGAAAGCACCGTCAGCTCGCAAATGCCGGATACGCGCCAGAGGTTGTCGCCAACCTTGGTCACGGCCTGTTCCACCTGCGGATCGTATTCGTCGTAGATGTTGCCCACGATTTCCTCCAGGAGGTCCTCCATGGACACCAGGCCGCTCACGCCGCCGTATTCGTCCACGACGATGGCGATGTGGTTCTTCTTCTGCTGCATGGAGCGGAAGAGCACGTCCGTGCGCACGGTCTCCGGAACAAAGTTCGGCGTGTGCAGGATGGTGCGCAGGGGCTTGTATTCGTCCATGGCGCGGTAGAGCAGGTATTCGCGCGTGCGCAGGATGCCGATCACGTCGTCAATGGTCTTTTCATAGACCGGGATGCGCGAAAGGCCGGATTCGCGGATCACGCGCAGGATTTCGTCGTCGGTCGCATCCACGGGCAGGGCCACAACGTCCGTCCGGTGCGTCATGACGTCAAAGGCCGTGTGGTTGTTGAACTCGAAGACGTTGTCGATCATCTCGCCCTCGGCCTCGGTGATGGCGCCCTTTTCCTCCGCGATGTCCGCGCGCATGCGGATATCCTCTTCGGTGACCTCTTCGGTCTGGGCGGTGGGGTCGATGCGCAGCAGGCGCAGCACGCCGTTGGTCGACACCGACAGCAGCCAAACAATGGGCCGGGTGATGGTGGCAAAGCCGAAGATCACGCCGCTGACGGCGCGGGCGACGGCCTCGGTCTTCTGCATGGCGATGCGCTTGGGCACCAGCTCGCCAAAGACCAGGGAGAAGTAGGACAGGATCAGCGTGATAATCACGACACAGACGGTATTGAGGACAGACGGATTCATCGCGGCGAAGAACCGGAACTGGCTGAGCCAATTCATCAACGGCTCGGAAAAGCCGTCGGCGGCAAAGGCCGAGTTCAGGAAGCCGGCGAGCGTGATGGCGATCTGGATGGCGGACAGGAATCCGTTGGGCGAGGAGATCATCTTGAGCATCCGCACCGCGAACTTGTCGCCTTCCTCGGCCTGCGCGCGCAGCTTGTTTTCATCGAGGCTGACCAGCGCAAACTCCGACGCGGCGAAGAACGCGTTGATCGCGATGAGTACGACTTGAAGAATCAGTTGCCCCCATATAGGGTCTGTAGGCACAGGAATTCCCCCTTTAGAAATTCATATTACGCTAAGTATATCAGGTTTTGCATGCGCTGTAAAGCGGATTTCCAGAAGAAAACGGCGGAAAAACCGCCGTTTTCCGCCGTTTTTCGTTTGCACCAGCAGGGGAGAGCTTCCGCAGTCCTCCGCTCACTTCACCGCGCTCCCGCGCGCAAAGGCCCGCTGCAGCAGCGCTTCCTCCTGCTTCGGCGCAAGAAGGGAGGCCGCCGGCGTCACCACCATCGACGCCGCCATCGCCATGCAGCCGATGAAGGGCGCCTGTCCGGTGCCCAGCACCGCCGTCAGCAGCACCGAAACCGCAAGCCCCGCCGTGAAGCCGCACACCGCGCCGGTCTTGTTCGTCCGCTTGGTCAAAACGCCGAAGAGGTAGGGCCCAAGAATGCAGCCCGCAACCGTTCCCCAGGACATACTCATCAGCGTCACGATCTCCGCAACCTGCGACAGCGCCACGACCAGCGACAGCACCACAAACACCGCGCACAGCCCGCGCATCAGGTTCTTCACCGACCGGTCGTTCATCTCCGGGCGGAATACGCCCTTGACCAGGTCGATCGAGATCGCCGAGGCCGAGACCATGACCAGCGACTGCAGGGTCGACATCGAGGCCGAAAGCACCAGCACGAGGATCAGGCCCAGCATCCACTCGGGCATGGAGGCAAAGAGCATCTCCGGCACCAGCATGTCCACGCCGCCCACCTGCGCAGGGTCCTGAATGTTCAGCACCACGCGCGAAAACGCGCCGGAGAAGTACGCGCAGCCGCCGATGAGCAGCGCAAAGGCCGTCGAAACCACCGCGCCGATGCGCACCGAGCGCGCATCCTTGATCGCGTAGAACTTGTGCACCATCTGCGGCAGGCCCCAAACGCCAAAGGACGTCAGGCAGACCATCCAAAGAAGATCCTTGGGCGAAGCCCCCAGGGGAGAAACCAGGCGGCTGTCCACGGCCGCAAGCTGCGTGAGCGCAGACTCCAGACCGCCCATCTTGCCAAACAGGAAGCCCATCATCAGGATCATTCCCACGATCATGATGACGCCCTGCACAACATCCGTCAGCGCCGAACCCAGGTATCCGCCCAGGAACACCGCAATCAGCGTAAAGGCCGCAAGAATCACCATGCAAAGCGCGAACGGCAAACCAAACGTCGCCTCAAACAAGTACCCAAGCCCCTGGTAGACCGAAGCCGAGTAGGGGACCAGGAAGACGAACACCACCAGCGCCACCGCAATCTTCAGGGGCCGGCTCTCAAAGCGCTTCTCGAAGAACTCCGGCATGGTCGTCGCCCCCAGGCGCTGCGTCATTTCGCGCGTGCGGTTGCCCAGCACCATCCAGGCCAGCGCCGAGCCGATCAGCGCGTTGCCAATGCCGATCCAGATCGCCGCCGTGCCGAAGCTCCAGCCGAGCTTTCCCGCGTAGCCCACGAAAATGACGGCAGAAAAATAGGTCGTGCCGTATGCAAACGCAGACAGCCACGGGCCCATCCTTCTGCCGCCCAAATGATAGTCGTCCAGACTCTTGATTTTCCGAGAGGAGATCACGGCGATTACGACAACCGCCACGAGGTACAGGGACAAAAAGACCCACTTCATGAGACAACCACCCTTCCGTTCTTCCATACTTCTGCGAAACCTTCGCACCGCCCGCAGGCGGAAACCGCGCCCACCTCTTTGGGGCGCGCCATACTACGGCAAAGAGTATACCGGATTTTTCATGGACTGTAAAGGGGTTGCCCGCACTTTTTGGCAGGAAATCGCCGGGTTTCCGGAGAATTCCCCCCTTGTGTCCCACATCGCAAA
Organism: Candidatus Spyradocola sp.; assembly: GCA_050942925.1. Taxonomy (GTDB): domain Bacteria; phylum Bacillota; class Clostridia; order Christensenellales; family UBA1750; genus Spyradocola. Next base: position 9,599 of record JBMNOF010000037.1, on the reverse strand, counting down.
AAAAGTCCGGAGGTGCTCCATGTTTCTTTCCGTCTGTCCCCATTGCGGGCTCTATCAAACGGAGAAGGCCGTCCGCTTCCTCGGACGGCGCGGCATCGTCCGCTGTGCGGCCTGCGGCGGCGAACACGAGTACTTGGCCCTGCCCCTGTTCATCGCGCTCGGCGCCTCGGGCACGGGAAAGTCCACCCTCGCTTTGCACTTGCAGGGCAAGGCCACGGATTTCCTTCCCCTGGACGGCGACTTGCTCTGGCGGCAGGAGTTTGCCTCGCAAGGCAATGGCGCGTTCTTTTCCATGTGGATGCAGACCGCGCTGAACATCTCCCAGGGCGGCAAGCCGGTCCTGCTCTTCCTCGGCGGCATGCCGGAGGATTTCCTCCAAAACCCCATGGCGGCCTTTTTCCCCGCGGTGCACGTGCTCGGCCTCTATGCGGACGAGGAGGACCTCGTCGCCCGCCTGCGCGCCCGCCCCGCTTGGCGCAATTCCGCACAGGAGTCGTTCCTTGCGTCCATGCGCACCTATAACGCCGCCGTCTCGCGCCTCCACCCCTCGATCAATACCTCCCGCGGTTCCCTGGAGGATTGCGCCCGAGCCCTGTGCGATTTCGTCCTCTTCCGCACCTAAAGCCCGCATTTTACATGGCCGCGCTATCTTCGCCTCTGCGCCGGGCGTATAATCGGGACAAATCTCGCCAAAGAGAAGGAGTGCGGAACATGAAGAACCTGATCCTCATCGGGATGCCCGGCTGTGGGAAGAGCACCGTGGGCGTGCTCTGCGCTAAAGCCCTGGGCATGCCCTTCTTGGATACGGACCTCGTGCTGCAGTCGCGCAGCGGAAAGCTCTTGCAGAAGCTCGTGGACGAGCTGGGCACAGAGGGCTTTCTCCGCCTGGAGGAGGAGATCATCCTCGGCGTCGACTGCGAGGGCACGGTTCTGGCAACCGGGGGCTCCGTCGCCCTGGAAGACCGCGCCATCGCGCATTTGCGCGAAAAGGGCCTGGCAGTTTACCTGCGCCTGCCCTACGAGGAGATTGAGCACCGCCTGCGGAACATTGCCACCCGCGGCATCGCCATGGGCCCGGGCGAGAGCCTGCGCACGCTCTACGATGCGCGCATCCCCCATTACGAGCGGAATGCGGACCTGATCCTGGACTGCGCGGGACAGACGCTGGAGGAGACGGTGTCGTCCGTGGTTTCGGCGTTCCGCCGCGCGACCGCGCAGGAAGCCTGACGTGGCGCTGCGGGGGGGGGCGAGGGGGAAGAGGCTGCGCCCCTTCCCCCTCGCGCACCCCCAATCCCGACCAAAGCGGGAGCTTCCCCTCCGGGCCTTCGGCCCTGCGGGGAAGCCGGAATCCCTGTCGAGAGGGAGATCCCTCTCGACGCTCACCCCCTGTCGGCTTGCGCTCCTGCCAAAAGCGCGCGCGGCCCCCAAAGGAAACGGGAGCGCCATTGGCGCTCCCGTTTCCTTTGGGGGCCGTTTTCCGGGCGGGAGGGGCATCGCCCCTTCCGTACGGAAAACGCGTCGAGGGGATTTGGGGTGGGGCGTGGAGGCTTAGAAGTCCACCTTCGTGCCCTCATAGCAACAGCGCAGAATCTTCTTCAGATCCTCCGGGCTGGTGGCGCGGGGATTGGAGCCCGTGCACGGATCGCCGAACGCCTGCGTGGACACAAAGTCCAGCGTGCTCTCGAACTTCTCCTGGCTCACGCCGTGCTCGCGGAAGGTGGGCGCGATGTTCAGGCGCTTATTCAGATCTTCCACTGCCGCAACATACTGTTCCACCAGTTCCTCGTCGTCCTTGCCCACAAGGCCGATCGCCCGCGCGATGTCCGCGTAGCGCGCCTGGCAAACCTTGGCATTGTAGCGGATGACGTTGGGCAGCAGGATCGCGTTGCAGCAACCGTGCGGAATCTCGTACTGCGCGCCGACCTTGTGCGCCAGGGAGTGTGCAATGCCCAGCAGCGCGTTGGAGAACGCCATGCCCGCAAGGCACTGCGCCACGTGCATCTTTCCGCGCGCCGCCTCGTCCCCGTCGTAGGAGGCGGGCAGGTAGTCAAAGATCATCTGGATCGCCTTGATGGCCAGCGGGTCCGTAAAGTCGGAGTGCAGGCTCGCCACATAGGCCTCCGTGGCGTGGGTCAAGGCGTCCATGCCCGTGTGCGCGGTGAGGGTCTTGGGCATGGTCAGCGGGATGTCCTCGTCCAGGATCGCGATGTCCGGCGTGATGTTGAAGTCCGCAAGCGGATACTTGACCAGCGTCTTGTAGTCCGTGATGACCGAGAACGCCGTCACCTCCGAAGCCGTGCCCGAGGTGGAGGGAATCGCCACAAAGATCGCCTTGCTGCGCAGGCGCGGAATGCTGAAGGGGTCCTTGATGTCGTCAAACGTCTTTTCCGGATGCTCGTAGAACACCCACATGGCCTTTGCCGCGTCCATGGGCGAACCGCCGCCGATGGCGAGGATCACGTCCGGCTCGAAGTCGCGCATGGCCTGGGCGCCGCGCATGACCGTCTCGACCGAGGGATCGGGCTCTACGCCCTCGAAGACCTGGGTTTCCAAACCCGTCTCCTGCAGGATGTCCTCCAGCTTCTTGAGGAAGCCGTTCTTCTGCATGGAGTGCCCGCCAACGACGATGAAGCCCTTCTTGTAGCCCTTGAGAGCCTGACGAAGCTCCTCCATAGCGCCCTTGCCGTAGTACAGGTCGCGGGGGAGAGTGAAACGTGCCATACGAATGCCTTCCTTTCTTACGTTCTGTGTCGGTTTTTTGGAAGGGACGCGGGGGAACCTCGTTCTCCCTTTGTCCACAGCCATTATATAGAATTGATAAAAATTTGTCAATACGATTTCGAAAAAGAGAGCCTGTTTTTTGCCGACCGTTTTCGGCAAAAGTTGTGCGCCGCAGAAGGTTGTGCTATACTGAGAAAGAGAGGAAACCCATAGCATTGGATTGCAGATTCAAGAAAGGACCGAGACCAGTATGGCCGAACGCATCGAGATCCATTCGCGCAACGATACCTTTCAGCTTCTGGAGGCCGCCATGCGCAACCGCAACAAGCGGCTTCGCCAGGGCTTTTTTGTGGTGGAAAGCGTAAAGGGCATCAACCTTGCGCTGCAAACGCCCGGTTGGGAACCCTGCGGCGTGGTGTATGCGCGGGAGCGCAAGTTGAGCCTTTGGGCGCAGGAGATTCTCCGCCGGCAAACCCTCACCCAGTACATCCTGCCAGAGGCGCTTCTCTCCGAGCTCTCGGACCGGGAGGAGACCTCGGAAATCCTGCTTCTTTGCAGAATCCGCAGCTTCTCCCTGGACGACCTCCCGCAAAGCAGTCGGCTGCTCCTTCTGACGGACCGCACGCAGAACCCGGGCAACCTCGGCTCCATCATCCGCTCGGCGGACGCCATGGGCGCCGACGCCCTGCTCATGGTCGGCCACAGCGCGGACGTCTACGACCCCGCCTGCGTCCGCGCCACGATCGGCACGATCTTCACCCTCCCGGTCGTGCGCCTGGAGGGCGTGCAGGACCTCTTACCCCTGCGGGAGAAGTTCCCGGCCATGCAGTGGGTCGGCACGAGCGCGCACGGCACGGTGAACCTGGACGAGGTGGACCTGAGCCGGCAGACGCTCCTGATGATGGGGAACGAGACGGTCGGCCTGTCCCGCGCCTGCAAGGAGGCGTGCGACGTGCTCGCCCGCATCCCGATCTTTGGCGCGGCCTCCTCGCTGAACCTGGCCTGCGCCACCTCCATTTGCCTGTACGAGGCGCAGCGCCAGCGGCTTGCAGCCGCCAAGCGCGGAAATTGACGGGAAATGCCCCTGCGGGTCTTTTCAAACGCGCAGGGGTTGAGTTATAATATTTTTCATCTTCCTTACGCTGCCTGCGCGGCGACTGCACCGCGCGGGCAGAACACGGCAGAACGGTAGAAAAGGCAGAAAAGAGGAAAGAGCAATGATATTTCAACCCGAGATCGAAACGATGGGCCGCGAGGAAATGCGCGCCCTCCAGCTCGAGCGCCTGCAGCAGACCGTGCGCTACGTCTATGAGCGCGTGCCCCTGTACCGCGAGCGCCTGGATGCGTGCAAGGTCCGCCCGGAGGACATCCGCTCCCTGGACGACGTGCGCAGGCTCCCCTTCACCACGAAGGAGGACTTCCGCAACAACTATCCGTACGGCCTGTTCGCCGTGCCCATGAAGGACATCGTGCGCATCCACGCTTCCTCCGGCACAACCGGGAAGCCCACGGTCGTGGGCTATACCGAGCAGGACATCGAGATGTGGGCCACGTGCGTTGCGCGCCTTTGCGCCGCCGGCGGCGCCACGCGCGAGGACATCGCGCAGATCTCCTTCGGCTACGGCCTGTTCACCGGCGCGCTGGGGCTGCACTTTGGCCTGGCCAAGCTCGGCGCGGCGGTCATCCCGATCTCCTCGGGCAACACGGAGCGGCAGATCCAACTCATGGCGGACTTTGGCTCCACGGTCCTGGTGGCCACGCCTTCTTACGCGCTCTACATGGCCGAGGTGGCCGAGCGCATGGGCATGATGGATAAGATCAAGCTGCGCGTCGGCCTCTTCGGGGCGGAGGGCTCCACCGAGGAGATGCGCACGGAGCTCGAGCGCCGCTGGGGCATCGTCGCCACGGAAAACTACGGCATGAGCGAGCTCATCGGCCCGGGCGTCTCCGGCGACTGCACGGAGAAGTGCGGCATGCACATCAACGAGGACTACTTCTACTGCGAGGTCGTCGACCCCGCCACCGGCGAACCCGTGCCGGACGGGGAGTGGGGCGAGCTCGTCGTCACGCCCCTGCAGAAGCAGGCCTTGCCGCTTTTGCGCTACCGCACCCACGACATCACGCGCCTGCTGCCCGGCCCCTGCAAGTGCGGCCGCACCACCATGCGCATGCAGAAGATCGCCGGCCGCACGGACGACATGCTCATCATCCGCGGCGTCAACGTCTTCCCGTCCCAGATCGAGGGCGTGCTCATCGGCATGGAGGGCATCGGCCCGCACTACGAGATCGTCGTGACCAAGAAGGGCTACATGGACCAGATCGAGGTCAAGGTCGAGCTCACGGACGCCGCGCTGCTCAACTCCTACGGCGAGCTCGAGGCCCTCACCCGCAAGATCCACGACAAGCTCAAGGTCGTCCTGCAGATCGACGCCCGGGTTACGCTCGTCTCGCCCAACACCCTCAAGCGCTTTGAGGGCAAGGCCAAGCGCGTGACGGACCTGCGCTGAACATTTCCCCCGGATAGAGAAGGAGAAAAACGCATATGAAAAAACTCATGCTGGGCAACGAAGCCGTTGCCCGAGGCGCCTACGAGGCGGGCGTGCGCGTTGCGGTCGCCTACCCCGGAACGCCCTCGACCGAGATCACAGAAAACATGGCCAAGTTCTCCGAGGAGGAGGTCTACTGCGAGTGGGCCCCGAACGAAAAGGTCGCCCTGGAGGTCGCCATCGGCGCGTCCATGGGCGGGGCGCGCGCCCTTTGCTGCATGAAGCACGTGGGCGTCAACGTCGCCGCGGACCCGCTCTTTACCGCCGCCTATACGGGCGTGCGCGGGGGCCTTGTCATCGTCGCCGCGGACGACCCCGGCATGCACTCCTCGCAGAACGAGCAGGACAGCCGCTTCTATGCCCGCAGCGCCCACATCCCCATGCTCGAGCCCGCCGACAGCGCCGAGTGCCGCGAGTTCACCCGCCGCGCCTTTGAGATCTCCGAGACCTATGATACGCCCGTCTTCCTGCGCCTGGTCACGCGCATCGCGCACGCGCGCTCGCTCGTGGAGGAGGGGGACCGGGAGGATCTTCCCCTCAAGCCCTATGAAAAGGACCCGCGCAAGTTCGTCATGATGCCCGGCTATGCCAAGGGCCGCCATGTCGCCGTGGAGGCGCGCGAAAAGCGCCTGGAGCAGGAGATCGACAGCTTGAACCTCAACCGCGTGGAAATGGCGGATACCAAGGTCGGCGTCGTCTGTTCCGGCTCCGCCTACCAGTACGTCAAGGAAGCGCTTCCGAACGCCTCCGTTCTCAAGCTCGGCATGGTCTATCCGCTCCCGGAGGCCCTCATCCGCGACTTTGCCGGGAAGGTCGATCAGCTCCTCGTCGTCGAAGAGCTGGAGCCCTACTTTGAGGACGCCATCAAGGCCCTGGGCATTCCCTGCTCCGGCAAGGACAAGACCGGCCTGCAGGGCGAGCTCTTCGTGCGCAAGGTCGGCCGCCTGTTCGCGGGCGAGCCGGACCCCGGCCCCGCCGAAACCCCGGACATCCCGCAGCGCCCGCCGGTGCTCTGCCCCGGCTGCCCGCACCGCGCCGTGTTCTACGTCCTCAAGAAGATGAACCTCACCGTCGCCGCGGACATCGGCTGCTATACGCTGGGCGCGATGCCGCCGCTGAACGCCGTGGACTCCGTCGTCTGCATGGGCGCCTCCATCGGCATGGCGCTGGGCCTGGAGAAGGCGCGCGGCCGCGACTTTGCCAAGCACACCGTCGCCGTCATTGGCGATTCCACCTTCGTCCACTCCGGCATCACCGGCCTTGTGGACGTGGTCTATAACCAGGGCAACTCCACCGTCATCATCGTGGACAACTCCACCACCGGCATGACCGGCCACCAGCCCAACCCCACCACCGGCCACAACATCCGCGGGGAGATCGCCCCGCAGCTCGACGTCGTGGCGCTCTGCCACGCCATCGGCGTGCCCTCCGTGCGCGTGGTCGATCCCTTTGACATGAAGCTCTTTGAGCAGGTCCTTGCCGAGGAGTGCGAAAAGGACGGCCCCTCCGTCGTCATCGCGCGCCGTCCCTGCGCCCTGCTCATCAAGAAGAAGAGCGCGCCCTGCACGATCGACAAGGACGTCTGCCGCCGCTGCGGTATGTGCCTGCGCATCGGCTGCCCGGCGCTTGTCAAGGCCGAGAATGGCTCGGTCACCATCGACGCGTCGCTGTGCACCGGCTGCGGCCTGTGCAAGGAGATGTGCAACTTCTCCGCGATCAAAGGAGGCGAGCGGTAACATGAACGAGAAACAGAACGCCCTCAACATCGTCATCTGCGGCGTGGGCGGCCAGGGCACGCTCCTTGCCAGCCGAATCCTCGGGCACATGGCCGTTTCCCTCGGCCACGACGTCAAGGTCTCCGAGGTCCATGGCATGAGCCAGCGCGGCGGATCGGTCATCACCTATTTCCGCATGGGGGAGAAGGTCTATTCCCCCATGATCGAGCAGAAGGGCGCGGACTACGTCCTGGCCTTTGAGGAGCTGGAGGCCCTGCGGGACCTGACCTACCTCAAGGACGGCGGCACCCTCATCGTCAACACCCAGCAGATCCTGCCCCTGCCCGTCATCATCGGCGCGGCCAAGTACCCCGAGCACCCGCTGGAGACGCTCAAATCCCGCGCCGACGTCGTGGCGCTGGACGCCCTGCCCATGGCGGAAAAGGCCGGCAACGCCCGCGCGGTCAACACCGTGCTGCTCGGCGCCCTTGCCAAGCGCTTGCACTTTGACAAGGCGCTCTGGTTGGACGCGCTGCGCGCCTGCGTGCCCGCGCGCTTCCTGGAGAGCAACCTCCTCGCCTTTGAAAGCGGCTATAACGCGTAAACATTCCGGCCACAGATCGAGATCAGCATAGGGAGGAAACCGCCGATGTACTGGAATCGCCCAATGGAAACCATCGACCGCCCCTCGCTGGAGCGCATTCAGCTCGAGCGCTTGCAAAAGACCGTCTACCGCATGTACACCAACGTCGCCTTCTACCGTGAGCGGATGCAGAAGAAGGGCGTCAAGCCCGAGGACATCCGCAGCCTTGCGGACCTGCGGCTCCTGCCCTTCATGGACAAGCGCGATCTGCGCGACAACTACCCGGACGGCACCTTCGCCGCCCCCCGCTCGGAGATCGTGCGCATCCACGCCTCTTCCGGCACGACCGGCAAGCCCATCGTCGCCGGCTACACCCGCAATGACATCGAGATGTGGGCCGAGTGCGTCGCCCGGTGCCTGGGCTGCGCGGGCGTGACCCGCGAGGACACCGTCCAGGTCTCCTATGGCTACGGCCTGTTCACCGGCGGCCTGGGCCTCCACTACGGCGTGGAGAAGATCGGCGCCACCGTCGTTCCCACCTCCGCCGGCAACACCAAGCGCCAGCTCATGCTCATGCAGGACCTGGGCTGCAACGCCGTCGCCTGCACCCCCTCCTATGCGCTGATGATGGGCGAAACCATCCGCGACCAGCACATGGACCTTTCCAAGTTCAAGCTGCGCGTCGGCCTGTTCGGGGCGGAGCCCTGGACCGAGGGCATGCGCAACGAGATCGAGCGCCTGCTCCACATCCAGGCCCTGGACATCTACGGCCTGACCGAGAGCGCCGGCCCGGGCGTGGCCATGGAGTGCCTGGAGGGCCGCGAGGGCCTGCACATGTGGGAGGACTACTTCATCCCCGAGATCATCGATCCCGTCACCGGCGAGCCCCTGCCCGACGGCGAGATGGGCGAGTTGACCATTACCACCATCGGCAAGGAGGGCATGCCCACCGTCCGCTTCCGCACGCACGACCTCACCTCCATCATCCCGGAGCCCTGCAAGTGCGGCCGCACCCATAAGCGCATCCGCCGCCTGCACGGCCGCACGGACGACATGCTCATCATCCGCGGCGTCAACGTCTTCCCCTCCCAGGTCGAGAGCGCCATCACGGGCGTGCCGGGCATCGCGCCGCGCTATCTGCTCATCGTGGACCGCGTCCACAACCTGGATACCCTCGAGGTCCAGGTCGAACTCCTGCCCGAGCTCGTCTCGGACGAGGTCCGCAAGATCGAGGCCCTGCAGGAGCGCGTCAAGCGCGCCATCGAGCAGGTTCTCGGCCTGAGCGTCAACCTGCGCCTGATGCCGCCCAACTCCATCGAGCGCAGCCAGGGCAAGACCCAGCACACCATCGACAAGCGCAACCTGCTCTAAGAGCTTGCTCCATCCCCACGAAAGCCATCGAAAGAAGGAGGCCGCAACCATGTTCATCCAGCAGATTTCCGTCTTTATCGAGAACCGCCATGGGTCGCTGACGGACTTTACCCAGCTCCTCGGGGAGAACGGCGTGGACCTCATCGCCCTGTCCATCGCCGATACGACGAACTTCGGAATCCTTCGCGCCATCGTCTCCGACAACGAAAAGACCCTCAAGGTCGTGCGCGACAAGGGCTATACCGCCAACCTGACCGAGGTCCTTGCCGTCGCGGTTCCGGACGTCCCGGGCGGGCTTGCCGGGGTCCTCAAGCTCCTGCGCGATAACGACATCTCCGTGGAGTATCTGTACTCCTTCGTCCGCCGCGTGGGCAACGACGCCATCATCATTTTCCGCGTCGACCAGCCCGAGCGCGCCGGGAACCTCCTGCGCGACACGGGCGTGCGCTTGCTCGAGCAGAACGAAATCGCCTGACGCCCGCAGTTTTATTCACTTCACTGCATACTCTTGCATAACCGGCGGCGCTTCCTTGCGCAAAAACGCGAGGAAACGCCGCCTCTTTTGTCGTTTTGCAAATTTACATGAAACTTGGCAAAAAAATCTTGCAAAACACGACCACTGTTATTATAATAATACAGTACGAAAAAGAGCGGGGGATCGCC
>JBMNOF010000168.1:0-2787 GCA_050942925.1 Candidatus Spyradocola sp. | reverse complement strand
AGGACGAGCCCGAGCAGACTGAGCCGGCTGCGGACCTCTACATGGTCACCTGCCGCACCCTCAACGTCCGCACCGGCGGCAGCACCGCCTTCTCCAAGCTCGGCACGATCTCCCGCGGCACTGTCATCTCCGGTACGCTCGAGAACGGCTGGGTGAAGTTCACCTACAACGGCCAGACTGCCTACTGCTCCGCCGATTACCTCCAGAAGGTGGACGGGGATCTCTCCGGCCTGCACGTCACCTGCCGCACGCTGAACGTGCGCGCGGGCGCCGGCACCAACTTCCAGATCCTCGGGACCCTGTCCCGCGGCACGGAGATCGACGTGCTCGAGGCTCTGAACGGCTGGTACAAGATCAACTTCCTCGGCGGCGTCGGCTACGTCTTCGCCGCCTACATCGGCTAAGCTCTTTTCCCCCGCGTACCTCGGGCCGCGCAGTTGCTGCGCGGCCCGTTTTGCCCTTTCTTGACTTCCCCATTGGGCTATGGTATCCTTTTTTTGTAGATTCATCCAAAAAGGAGTGGATTCAATGGTACGGCAGGAGATCTATCCTGCGCGCAAGGGCGCGCAGATTCAGCCGGAGGTCTACGGCAACTTTTCGGAACACCTGGGCCGCTGCATCTATGAGGGCCTGTACGTGGGCGAGGACAGCGCGATCCCGAACGTCCACGGGATGCGGACGGACGTGGTCCAGGCGCTCCAGAACATCCATCTGCCGGTGCTCCGCTGGCCGGGCGGCTGCTTTGCGGACGAATACCACTGGAAGGAAGGCATCGGTCCCAAGGAGGGGCGCAAGCGCATCGTCAACACGAACTGGGGCTACGTCGTGGAGGACAACAGCTTCGGCACGCACGAGTTCCTGGAGCTCTGCCGCCAGGTCGGCTGCAAGCCCTACATCAACGGCAACGTGGGCTCCGGCACCGTGCAGGAGATGGCCGAGTGGATCGAGTACATGACCGCCGGCGGCGACTCGACCATGGCCAAGATGCGCGCGGCCAACGGCCATGCGGCGCCCTGGACGATCGACTACTTTGGCGTGGGCAACGAGAACTGGGGCTGCGGCGGCAACATGCGGCCGGAGTACTATGCGGATCTCTTCCGCCGCTACCAGAGCTACGTCAAGCAGTACGGCGAGAAGAAGATCTTCAAGATCGCCTGCGGCCCGGGCACGAACATCCATGACCCGAACTACAACTGGACCGAGGTCCTGATGAAGAACGCCGGCGCCTACATGGACGGCCTTTCCCTGCACTACTACACCACGCCCTCGGACGATTGGAACCACAAGGGCAGCGCCACGGACTTCACCCTTGCGGAGTACGAGACGACGCTGTCCAAGGCGCTGTTCATGGACAACCTGATCCGCGGCCACGCCGCCGTGATGGACAAGTACGATCCCGAAAAGCGCGTGGCGCTGGTCGTGGACGAGTGGGGCACCTGGTACGACGTCGAGCCCGGCACGAACCCCGGCTTCCTCTACCAGCAGAACACCATGCGCGACGCCATGGTCGCGGCCCTGACGCTGAACATCTTCAACAAGCACGCCGACCGGGTCCGCATGGCCAACATCGCCCAGACCGTCAACGTCCTGCAGGCGGTGGTGCTGACCGACGGCGCGAAGATGGTCCTCACCCCCACCTACCACGTGTTCGACCTGTACAAGGTGCACCAGGGCGCGACGTCCCTCGCCTCCTCCGTCAGCTGCGGCTGCGACGAGAAGAGCGGCCTGCCCATCGTGCAGGAGAGCGCCTCCCTCGCCGCGGACGGGAGCCTTTCCACCACGCTGTGCAACCCCTCCGCCTCCGAGACCGTCGAGATGGAGACCGTGCTCTTCGGCCAGGAGAAGGCGCTCTCCGAGGCGCTGCTTCTTTCGGGCGAGATCCACGCGCACAACGACTTTGAGACCGGAAGCCCGGTCGGCATCGTTCCCCTGGAGGGCGTCTCCGTCTCCCAGGAGGGCGGAAACACCGTGCTGCGCTACGCGCTCCCGCCCTGCAGCGCGGCGCGCCTGACCCTGCGTTGACCGCGCCGGATTCTGCGCGGCGGCCGCCCTGCCGCCGGTGCCTGCTCTCGGACGACGCGGCGAACCGCGCGGCCTACGCGACGATTGCGGACTACATTGCATCGCTCGACCCGGAGCGCAAGGTGGACGAGGCGACCTACCGCCGCCGCCTGGAGGCCTGCCGCGCCTGCGACCACCTGCACAATGCGCTCTGCACCAAGTGCGGCTGTTACGTGGAAGTCCGCTGCGTAAAAAAGGCCCTAACCTGCCCCGACGTCCCGCCGCGCTGGACGTAAGGCCGCAGGACAACAGCGCCCGCCCTTCCGGAATTCCGGGAGGGCGGGCGCTTGCGTTTCCCGCGCGACAAAGAGGGCGCACAGGCTTGCGAGCGAAAAACGCCCCGCGCGCCGGGGGCGGCAGGCTGGCCCGAGGACAGCGGGGCGTTGACAGGGCCGCTTTGGAAAAAAACAGCCGCAAAGGGATGCGGACGGAACACGCCTTGCGCACCGGGCGGGCCCCCGGCGACGGTGCTTTGCTAGGCCACGAAAAAGCGCAGGCGCAAAGGCTTGCCAACGGAATGCGTCCTGCTGGCCCAAGGGCAGCCGCATTGAAAAAACGCGGACGTAAAGGACTGCGGACAGAATACGCCTTGCGCACCGAGCGGACCCCAGGCGACGGTGCTTTGCGAGGCCGCGAAAAAGCGCAGGCGCAAAAGCTTGCCAACGGAATGCGCCCTGCTGGCCCAAGAGCAGTGGGGCGTTGGCAAGGCCGGTTTGAAAAAGGCGC
>JBMNOF010000001.1:0-226479 GCA_050942925.1 Candidatus Spyradocola sp. | reverse complement strand
AGTTACCGAGAAGCGTTCGTACTGCCCGACGCCTAATTTACCCGATTGCCCGAAAACCGCAGTATTACTGGGCTTTCGCGGCTATTTTCCTTCGACTCTTGACATCAATACTACCGTCTCAACATGCTCGGTATAGGGAAACATGTCCACCGGAGTAGCGCGCAGGGCGCGGTAGCCGTGCTTGGTCAAATAGGCGAGGTCCCGGGCAAGCGTTGTAGGATTGCAGGAGATGTACACCACGCGTGAGGGTGCCAAGGTGCAGACGGCGCGCAGGAAGTTCTCGTCGCTGCCGCTGCGGGGCGGGTCCATGAAGAGGACGTCCAGCGGCTGGTGTTCGGCGGCCATGCGCAGCAGGAATCGGCCCGCGTCCGCGCAGAGGAACTTCGCATTGCGGATGCGGTTCCGGCCGGCGTTGAAGTTGGCATCCCGAACCGCGGCTGGATTGAGCTCCACACCGATCAGCTTGCCGCAGCGATCCGCGGCGCACAGGCCAATGGTGCCGATGCCGCAGTAGGCGTCCAGGACCGTCTCCTTGCCCTGCAGGTTGGCAAATTCCAGGGCGCGGCCGTAGAGCCGTTCGGTCTGCACGGAGTTGACCTGATAGAAGGACTGCGGGGAGATGCGAAACGTCTTGCCGCAGAGCACGTCCTCGATGGTGCCGGGACCGTAGAGCACGATGTCGCGCGTGCCCAGGACCATGGAAGTCGCGCGGGCGTTGACGTTGAGGACGATGGAGGTGATCTCCGGGTGTGCGTCCAGCAGGGCGCGCACAAAGTCATTCTTTCGCGGCAAGATGGGCTTGACCGCGACCAACACCACGAGGATCTGTCCCGTCGCCCGCGCGGTGCGGATCAGGACGTGCCGCATCAAGCCCGCGCCGACGTCCTCCCGATAGGGGCGGATCTTGAATGTGCGCAGGAGGCGGCGAATGGTCGCAATGATCTCATCCGCCTTTTCGTTCTCGATCCAACACGTTTCCACGGGCACGACTTGATGCGTGCCCATGCGGTAGACCCCGGAAATCACGTTGCCATTGCGATCTCCCGCCAGGACCGCATGCGTCTTATTGCGATAATGAAAGGGATTCTCCATCCCCACGATCTCATCCACCGGACAAAACGGCGAGAGAAGCTCTCGCACCCAAGCCTGCTTTCTCCGCAGCTGTTCTGCATAGGTCAAATGCGCCATTTGGCAGCCGCCGCAGCGCGAGACAACGGGGCAGGGAAACCGATTTTCCTTTCCCATGCGCATCCCTCCCTTCCCATTTAGTTTAGCATGCGTCCTGCCCGTAGGCAAGGCCGGACTCCCAAAGGGCCTCCCTTTCCCGCGGCAACCCTGCGATCCACTTTCGCTACAAAAAAATGTCGAATTCTGTCCCCTAATTTTTCCCTGGAAATTCGGCTTTTTTGTTGTACTTACAGGACTTTATTGCTATACTATTTGTGTATAAAACACTTCCATGCAAGGAGTCGTTGTTATGCCCACCCCTCCACACCGAAAGGAAAAACCCTCTGCTCTCGTTCTCTACACGGCACTTCCCTTTCTCGCGCTCTGCCTTTTCACGGCTGCGGGGATTGTGCTGTCCGCTCGGACCCTGCCGCTGCCCCGACCGGTGGCGGCACTTTTTCTGGGCGCGCTCGGGGCGCTTTCCGTTGCGGCTGCGCTTCGTCTGCGCGTTTCGCACAGGCAACCCTCTGCCGCTCCCGGACTGCCGTCCGCGCAATCCGACTTTTTGGCGCGCATCAGCCACGACCTGCGCACCCCGCTCAACGCCATTGTCGGCCTGACCGCGCTGGCGCAAGGGGAAGAGGGAAACCCCGCGCAGACGAACGACTACCTTTCGCAAATCGCATCGTCCGCAAGGTACTTGCTGAGCCTGGCCAGCGATGTGCTGGACATCTCCTGCCTGGAACGGGGCGAACTGGAGTTGCACGCAGCGCCCTATCCGCTCTCGGAATTTGAGGAGAGCGTCCGCGCGCTCACCCTGCCCCTGTGCGCGGAAAAGCACCAGCACTTCACCTTTACGCACTCCAAGGAGTGGCCGACGCTCTTTGTGGACCGCGTGCGGTTCCATCAGATCTTCTTCAATCTGCTGTCCAACGCGGTAAAGTACACGCCAGAGGGCGGATCGGTGAGCTTCGACCTGCGCCTCTCCAAGCTGCCGAATGGCCGCGTCTCCCTGGACGGATGCGTCCGGGACACCGGCATCGGCATCAGCCGGGAATACCTCGCGCACATCTTTGAGCCCTACTCCCGGGACGCCCGGGTATACGAACAGGGCGCGCAGGGCACAGGGCTTGGCCTTGCGATTGTCAAGGCGCTTGTGGACCGAATGGACGGCCGGATTTCGGTGCAGAGCGAGCTGGGGAAGGGGAGCGCGTTTTTCGTGCACCTGGAGCTCTTTGCCGCGATGCAGGCGCCTGCGCCCACCTCTCCCGCCAGCGCCATTCCACCGGGCGCGCTTGCAGACTGCCGCGTGCTGCTGGCGGAGGACAACGCCGTCAACGCCATGATCACGGCCCGGCTCCTGGAGCGCGAGGGCGTGCAAGTGGAACGCGCGGAAAATGGGCGCGTGGCCCTGGATCGCTTCTGCGCCTCTCCGGTGGGGTATTTTGACGCGGTGCTGATGGACATTCGGATGCCGGAGATGGACGGTCTTTCCGCTGCAAAGGGCATTCGCCTGCTGGACCGCGCAGACGCAGGGACGGTGCCCATCCTCGCGCTGACGGCAGACGCCTTTGGCGCGGACGTACAGCGGGCCCTCGCTGCGGGCATGAACGACCACTTGACAAAGCCCGTCGAGCCGGCGCAGCTCTATCGTGCGCTGGCCCGGCAGCTTCGGCGCATTGCCTGAGGCAACAAGAGCCCGGCGCAGGACAACCTGCGCCGGGCTCTTTTCTTAGGGAGCGTTACCGCTGCACGCGGCCGGAGGCGTTGCCGCCCATGAGGGAGCGCACCTCTGCGACGCTGACGCGGTTGACGTCGCCCTCGATGGTCTGCTTGAGGGCCGAAGCGGCTGCGGCATACTCCACGGCCTCCTGGCGGCCATAGCCGCTCAAGAGCGCGTAGATCAAGCCGGAGCCAAAGGAATCGCCGCCGCCGAGGCGGTCGACCAGGCGGATTGCGTACTTCTTGGAGACGTACATCTCTCCATCCGCGCCGTCATAGAGCATGCCGGACCAGTTGTTGTCCGAGGCGGAAATGCTCTCGCGCAGGGTGATGGCGATGAGCTTGCAGCCGAAGCGCTCCACGAGCTGGCTCGCGACGGAGCGGTAGCCCTCGACGTTGAGCTTTCCGGCGGAGATATCCGTTTCCGCAGCGTGGATGCCAAACACATCCGCCGCGTCCTCCTCGTTGGCGATGAGGACGTCGACCATGGGCACGATCTCGCCCATGACGCGGCCGGCCTCCTCGCGGCTCCAGAGGTTCTTGCGGTAGTTGAGGTCACAGGACACGGTGACGCCGTGGGCCTTTGCGGCCTTGACCGCGGCGAGCGTCTCCTTTGCCGCGCCCTCGGAGAGCGCGGGGGTGATGCCGGTGAAGTGGAACCAATCCGCTCCAGCAAACACGGCGTCCCAGTCGATGTCCCCGGGGGCAATGCCCGCGATGGAAGAGCCCTTGCGGTCATAGACGACCTTGGAGGGGCGCATGGAGACGCCCTTCTCGTAGAAGTAGATGCCCATGCGGCTGCCCATGCGCCGGATGCCGCTCGTGTCCACGCCAAAGGAGCGCAGCTCGTTCACCGCGGCGTCGCCGATGGGGTTGGCGGGCAGGAGCGTGACAAACGCGGAATCCAGGCCATAGTTGGCCAGGGAGACCGCCGCGTTCGATTCCGCGCCGCCGTACACCACGTCGAAGCTGCGGGCCTGCGCAAAGCGCTGAAAGCCCGGCGGGGAGAGGCGGAGCATGATTTCACCGAAGGTAATGACTCGTTTCATGTTGTGCACCTCATCGTCCTTGGGGGGAAGGGAAACAGGGCCTTACCACTGCGCGACGGAGCCGTCCTCGTAGAAGAGGCGCGGGGTATCCCAGTCGCCGCTGTAGGAATTCTCGCGGACAAAGTCCTCGTCCACCTCAATGCCAAGGCCGGGCGCGGTGGGCAGGTCGATGTAGGAGTTGACGATTTCAAAGGGCTTCTTGAGATAGCCGACGCCGCGGTCCCAGCCCTCGGCCATGCCGGGGTGCTCCTGGATGAGGAAGTTGGGCGTGCAGGCGTCGACCTGGATGCAGGCCGCCAGCGAGATCGGGCCCAGGGGATTGTGCGGCGCGACGGAGGCATAGTACATTTCGGCCATAGAGGCGATCTTGCGCACCTCAAAGATGCCGCCGCAGTGGCAGGTATCCGGCTGCAGGACGACCGCGGCATGCTCCTCGAGCACGTTGCGGAAGGACCACTTGGTGAAGAGGCGCTCGCCAGTGGCGATGGGCACGCTGGTCTTGGCGGCGATGCTGGCCATGACCTCGACGTTCTCCGGCAGGACCGGCTCCTCGACGAACATGGGGTAGTACGGGGCGATGGCGTCGATCAGGCGGCTGGCCATGCCCGCGTGGATGCGGCCATGGAAGTCGATGGCGATGTCCACGCTCTTGCCCACGGCCTCGCGGATGGCGCAGAACTTCTCCGCCAGCGCGTCGACGTAGGAGAGGTGATCGATGTGCTTGACCGGCGCATCCGGGCTGATCTTGACGGCGTCAAAGCCCTGCTCCACGCGCTTCTTGGCGTTGGCTGCGGCCTGCTCCGGCGTGTCGCCGCCGGTATGGCTGTACATGCGGACCTTGTCGCGCACGCGGCCGCCGAGCAGCTCGTAAACCGGCGCGCCGAGCTTCTTGCCCTTGATGTCCCACAGCGCCTGCTCGATGCCGCTGATGCAGGAGGTCAGGATCGGGCCGCCCCGGTAGAACGTCGTGCAGTACATGGTCTGCCACAGGTGCTCAATGCGCATGGGGTCCGCGCCGATGAGCACGGGGCGCAGCTCGTTGATGGCCATTTCGACCGTGCGGGCGCGGCCCTCGACGACCGGCTCACCCCAGCCGCAGATCCCCTCGTCCGTGGAGATCTTCAGGAACATCCACCGGGGCTTGACGTGGAAGGTTTCGAGCTTTGTGATTTTCATGGTCGGTCTTCCCCTTTCTGTGAATCGTCTTTATTTTCCGGAAACGTCACTTGATGAACGTGTTTTCCGCAAGGACCGGCAGAAGCGATCCGCCGTCGATATACAGGGTCGTGCCGGTGATGTAGCCTGCGCTGTCGGAGGCGAGGAACACGACCGCGTCGCCGATCTCCCAGGGCTCCGCAAAGCGCCCGCCGGGGATGCGGTCGGTGAGCGCCTTAAAGCGCGCATTGGCCTCGGGCGTGTTGGGCCGCTTGCGCTCGGGCAGCTGCGTGTAGCCGGGGGCGATGGTCACAACCCGGATGCCGTGGGGCGCAAGCTCCATGGCCATGTTCTTGCCCAGCTTGTCCAGCCCCGCCTTTGCCGCCGCATAGACCGTGGCGTTGGGCCAGCAGCCCAGGGCGTGGTTGGAGGAGATGTTGATGATGACGCCGCGCACGCCCTTTTCCACCATGTTGCGGGCGGCCGCCTGCGCACAGAAATAGGTTCCGCGAAGGTCCGTGCCCACGACGGTGTCAAACAGTTCGGGCGTGGCCTCCAGGAAGGGCTGGAAGCGGGTGATGCCCGCGTTGTTGACCATGAGGTCGATGTGGTCGTACACCTGGAAGAATGCCTTGAACATCTCCTGGATCTCGTCGTAGTTGCGGATGTCGGCATGGAAGACCTCGGCCTTGGCGCCCAGCGCGCGGGCCTTTTCCGCGGCGTCCAGCGCGCCCTCGGCGGTGGTGGAGTAGTGGATGCCCAGGTCATACCCAGCCTTGGCCAGCTGCAGGGCGATGCCCTTGCCGATGCCGCGACCCGCGCCCGTCACCAGTGCGATTTTCCGGCTCATGTCGTTTACCCCCGTTTCGATTGCTCTTTTTTATCTATACGCTTGCCGCGCGGACGAAGGCCCTTGCGCGCTCGGCAATGGCCGCATAGTCATCCGCTTCGATGAGCGCCTTGCTGACAAGATTGGA
The DNA here is from genome assembly GCA_050942925.1 of Candidatus Spyradocola sp. GTDB lineage: Bacteria > Bacillota > Clostridia > Christensenellales > UBA1750 > Spyradocola. Next base: position 220,409 of record JBMNOF010000001.1, on the reverse strand, counting down.
GCCGATGCCGGCGCACGCCGCGCCCGCGCGGAAAAAGTCCGCGCAGTTTTCCAAGCTCACGCCGCCCACGACCATGATGGTGGCCTGCTTGAGCGGGCCCTTGATGTCCTTGATGTAGGCAGGGCCGAGCGTGCCGGCGGGGAACACCTTGACGATGTCCGCGCCCGCCTCCAGCGCCGTCAGGATCTCCGTGGGCGTGAGCACCCCGGGGACTGCGGCCCGGCCGTAGCGGTTGCACATCCGGATGACATCGGTGTTGAGCGTGGGGGCCAGAACAAAGTCTGCGCCCGCCAGGATTGCGGTGCGGCAGGTCTCGGTGTCCAGGACCGTTCCGGCGCCGACGAGCATCTTGTCCGCGTACTCCTTCTTGAGCAGGCGGATCATCTCCGCTGCGCCGGGCGTGTCGAACGTGACCTCGATGGTCCTGACGCCGCCCTCGTAGAGCGCGTCGGCCGTGCGGCGGAGCTTCTCTTCTGCGATGCCCCGGACAATCGCGGTGATGCGCGCCGTGAGCAGCGTGTTTACGATTTCCGTCCTCATTGTTTTACCCTCTCTTTCTGTCTATTTTGTCTATCGGATTTACGCCGTCAGGCGGCGTTTGTCCGCTTGTATTCATCCCGCTTGAGCGATTCGCTCCAGGCCGTAGCCATGAGCAGGGCGCTCGCCCCCGGCAACAGGAGCAGAAGCCCTACGCCCGTGACCGCGCAGATCATCAGCGCCAACAGCAGCACGCACCAGTAGAGAAACACGTACCCAAAGTTCTTCAGGGCGATCCCCATCGCGCAAAGCGCGACCTGCGCAAGGGGCAGCGAGGGGTTCAGCACCAGGATCGGGTAGCGGTAGAGCGCCGTGGCCAGGTAAAACAGCGCCAGGTAGAGAAACACCGTGCTCAACAGCGTCAGCGCAAAATCCCTGCCCGCAATGAGCCAGGCGACCGCGCTCACGCACGCGACAAGGCAGCAAAGGTCCACAATCCCCATGGCGATGGCCTTGCCCATGCAAGGGCGCACGCTGCGCACAGCCTCGCGCCAGGTGATGCCGATTCCCTGCTCCTTGTCGTGCATGTACTGCACGCCCGCGCAAATCGCAAGGCCCACGGTCACAACCGGCAGGGAGAGCAGCACCATCAGCAGCGATGCGCTCATGACCGTGTGCGGCTCGCGCCAGAGTTGGCGGCCGAACCTTCGCAGTGCGTACATGTAGAAGATCATTCTCTCACCCCTTCAGGCCGGACATGCTGATGCCCTGAACGATGTATTTCTGCGCGAAGATGTAGCAGAGCAGAACCGGAAGCGTGGCGCAGCCGAGCAGCACCATGATCTGGTTCCAAGTGGCGGAGCTGGAGCCTTGAATGGCGAATATGCGCACCATGATGGTCCAGTTCTTTGAATCTGGTAAAAGGATCAGCGGGTAGATAAACTGATTATAGCACGCCATGAACGTATTGAGAATAACCACTGCGTAGACTGGCTTAGAAAGCGGCATTACGATGGAGAACAAGATTCTTGAGTTACTCGCTCCATCTATGCGTGCAGATTCCAACAAATCATGCGGAAGCCCGTCAAAAAAGCTCTTCAGAATGAAGATTGCCCAGGCCCACGCGGAAAAAGAGAGGATCAGGGACCAAAGGTTGTCGATCAGACGGAGCCCGAAAAAATTTGTGAACATGATGTACGTCGGCCAGGCCAGGGCCTGGGAGTTGATCATCATGGTCCCCAGGAAGAACGTCATGACCCACTTGCTGCCCTTGGGCCGGAGCTTGGAGAGCGCAAAGGCGGCCAGGGTGGAGATGGTCACCTGCAGAAGGATGACGCCCACGCACAGCAGGAAGGAGTTGAGCAGGTTCTGCTCCAGGTGGTACTTGGAGAACGTCTCCGGAATGTTTTCCCAGTGCCACACTTCGGGGAAGAAGGTCGGCGGAATGGCGCGGACCTCCTTGTTCGCCTTGAACATGGAAAGGAGAATCCAGACATAGGGGAAGATCTGCACCGGGATCCCAAGACCGAGGATGGCCCAGATCAGCCCGTAGGTCAGCTTTCCCTTTTTGGACTTGAGTTCAACTCTCTGTAGAGCGGGCATAGATCATTCCTCCTTTGCCTTGAGTTGGGATGCGCGCAGCCGGCGCCGGCTCGACTTCTTGCCCTTGCTGGAGATGAGGCTGTCGCCGCCAATGGACATCTGGATGGCGGTCAGCACGAACACGCACAGGAAGGTCAAGCAGCTCAGCGTGATGGCGTAGCCGTAGTTCAGGAACGTATAGGCTTGGTCGTAGGCGTAGAGCACCATGGTCTCCGTCGCGCCCGAGGGGCCGCCGCCCGTCATGATCTGGACGTTGTCGAACATGTTGAACACGTCGATGACCGCCAGCACCAGCATGGTCAGCACGATGGGCTTGATCTGCGGCAGGGAGATGCAGAAGATGCGGCGCAGGAATCCCGCCCCGTCCAGCAGCGCCGACTCGTGCTGCTCTTCGGGAACATCCTGCAGCGCGGCAAGGTAGATGACCATCGTAAGTCCGCCGCCGATGATCAGTCCCGGGAACTGCATGCACCACTTGACGAGCAGGGGGTCGTTGAGCCACTTCTGCGTCGGCAGTTCCAGCACCTTCATCAGGTAGTTGGCCAGGCCGTAGTCGGGCTGCCAGATGTACTTCCACAGGACACTCATGGCGATGCCGGGTGCGACGGCGGGGATGAAGTACATCGTGCGCACGAAGGTCTTGCCCCTGCGCACCTCGTTGATGAGGGTGGCCAGAAGGATCGGCACCCAGAAGTTGATGAGCAGGGAAATGGCCAGGAACTGGAAGGTGTTGACGATGGCGTTGAGGAAATCCTTGTCCTGGAAGGCGCGGATGTAGTTGTCAAAGCCGATAAAGGTTCCCGGCAGGTCCACGATGTTGACCTCGAAGAACGAGACAAAGAACCCCAGGAGGATTGGGTAATACTTGAAGAGCGCAAAGCTCACAATCGCGGGAACCAGGAAGAACCATGGCAACACATCGCGCTTGAATATGTCCCTACTGAACCGAATGCGAATCACGTCGATTTCCCCCTTTCCATTCCTCTTTGTTTTTCTGCTTTGGAGAAGGGGCGGGCAGTGATCCTGCCCGCCCCCCTTTCCTGTCTTTCTGTTTTTGCTCCGTTACGCGGGCTTCTTGTAGGCATCCGGGAAGTCGGTGTAGAGCCTCTCGGCACACTCGTCGAGCAGCGCCTGCGCTTCCTCGCGGGTGATGTCCGGGTCCGCCATGATCGCCTGGAAGGGCTGCACGATGTAGTCCTTCAGGGAGTTCCACTCATTGCAGAAGGGCTCCGGCCGCGCGATGGCGTTCAGCGCCGCGAACTCTTCCTTCCAATGCTCGGGCCAGTTGGTGGCGTAGGAGTACTTGACCTCAACCAGGTCCTGACGGGTGGAGGGCTTGGGGTCCAGAAGGCCCAGCTCATTCTCCAGCTGCCAGAGCTCGCGCAGGAACTCCTCGTCATAGGAGATCAGGTTCAGGATCTCCCAAGAGGCGTCCATCTGCTCCTTGGTGGCCTGGGGGTGCATGGTCCAGGTTTCGCCGCCGGCGAAGCCCACGGCCTGTCCTTCTTCCTTGCCGGGAATCGGGATGACGCCGAAGTTCTCCTGCACTTCGTCGTACGCGGCCAGCTTTTCCTTGTCCAGCGAGGTGGGCAGGCCCCAGCCGTAGCAGGCGTAGCCAACCGTCATGTTGGACATGTAGTCGTCATAGCTCTCCAGAAGGTCGGTCTGGGTCACGCCGTACTTGTGCACCAGGTCGTGCATGTACATGATGGCGTCCACGCCCGCTTCCTGGTTGAAGCCGATGGAGTAGGTGCCGTCGCCGTTGGGGATGACCATTTCGCCGCCCGCGGACCAGACCCACGGCGTCAGCGGCCACGCGCAGAAGTCAGAGCCCAGCAGCGTGTAGCCAAAGCGCGGAACGTCCTTGTCCGTCAGGGCCTGCGCCACCTGCGCGAACTCGTCCCAGGTCTGGGGAACGGTCTCGGTGGTGCCGCCGCCCGCCTCGATGGCGGTCTTGTTGTAGAGCATGCCCATGATGTAGGGCGCGTAGGGAACCGCGTACCAGCGGCCTTCCTCATCGTGGAGCGCGTCCTCGATGGAGGGGTTGACCTTGCCCTCATTGCGCAGGTCCCAGTTCACCACGTAGTCCGTGATTTCGGCGATGGTGCCGTTGCGCATGCGGGTCTGGATGTCGACGAACGGCAGGGAGTTCCACAGCGTGGGACCATCGCCGGACATCAGGAGCTTGTCGTACTGCTGGCGGTAGTCGGTGCCGGGCGCCATGCGCGTCCACTCGATCTCATAGTTGGGGAAGGCGGTCTCGACCTTTTCGCGGATGAACTCGAAGCGCTGCTTGACGATGTCCGAGTCGTCATCCTGCGGAAGCATGTAGAGCTTGAGCTGCACGGCTTCTCCCTCGGCCGCAGGCTCTTCTGCGGACGGCTCTTCCGCAGACGGTTCTTCTGCCGGAGCAGCCGATTCCGGAGCATCGCCGGTCTCTGCCGGAGCAGGGCTCGAGGTACAGCCTGCCAGCGCGGCGATGAGCATCGCCAGGGCCAGGAACAAAGCTGCCAACTTGGTCTTCTTCATACGCACATCTCCTTTTCTCTCCGCATTGTTCTTGCCGCAGCGCGGGACATTCCTCCCCCTTTGTCCTCGCGCCTACGGTCTTCCTGATATTTATGATAATATGGATAAAAAAAGAGCGCAATGCGCAAAATGATGATTTTATCAAGGAAATTGATGCAAATAATTCAAATATCTTTTTCTATATAATGCAATGTTTCCTCACTTTTTCTGCAAATTCTCTCCCAAAACCATCTATCCTTTTCTCTGCATTTTTCCTCCGGTTCCGCCATTTCTTTCCCGGCCAAAGCGTGCGCATTTCTTAACATTGGGAATTTATGTAAATTTATCAACCGCAAATCCCTTGAAAATGTAAATATTCTGTGATAACATTGTGTATAATCCATGAAGTGATAAAGACGCTCTTTCGACGTTCTGTGTATGGACCATCCCTCCAACCCCCTTAACAAAATTGATCTTTCGCGTGCTATTTTCCGTTTCGGGGACATATACACAGGTAAGGGACACAACTGGGGAGGTGAATCCAGCGTGAAACTGCTCGTTCAACACCGCCTGGCCGACACGTCTGGCGCTTGGGGGGACTATCTGCGCCTGAGCAACATCTCCTTCCTTCAGCTTCGGGAGGAAGCCTATGCGCAGACCCTGACCGCGCAGGCGGAGTACCGGCTCCTCTACATTCGGGAGGGCAGCCTGTACCTGGTGCGCAACCGGGTCGAGGCCATGTACGTGGGGGAAAGCCTCCTGCTCCTGCCGCCGGAGGAGGAATACCACCTGCACTTTGTGCAAGGCGGACAGAGCACCGCCTATTGGATCTCCTTTGGGGGATACGGGTGCGACCGTCTGCTGGAGAACATGGGGCTTTCGGGGCAGCTCTGCCTGCAAATCCGGGAGGGCGCGGACCTGCTGCACCTGTTCGATGGCATCCTGCGCCAATCTCTGCCCTCGCAACTGGACGCCATGCACCGCTCGCTCAACAGCCTGGGGCTGTTCATGCAGCTCCTGGCCGCGTCTGTGCCGCGCCTTGCGCCGGCCGCTTGGCGGGAAATTCGCCCCGCGAGCACGGAGCCGGACGAGGCGGCCTCCGACCGGCCGGAACGCGGGGCCGCGGCGCTCGCCTATGCGGTGCACGCCATCCAGAGCGATCTGACGACCTCCTTGGACGTGGAGGCGATGGCGCGAAGCCTGCAGATGAGCGCCTCGCACTTCATCCGCACGTTCAAGGCGCAGGTGGGGTACTCGCCCTTGGCCTATCAGACGAAGCTGCGCATCGAGCGGGCGAAGGATCTTCTGCGGAACACGACGCTGCGCGTGAGCGAGATCGCGTTGAAGGTGGGCTATCAGAACCCCATGTACTTTTCCTCCACGTTCAAAAAGCACACGGGCATGACGCCCTTGGAGTACCGGGACAAGGTGCTGGCCTCCTGAGTGGCAGGCCAGGCAAAACAAGAGCCCGCAGAAGACTGCGCTTCTGCGGGCTCTTGCTTTGCGAAAAGGGGAGGATTAGATCTTGCCGATCCAGTCCTTGTGGGCGCCGTCGCGGAGGAAGACGGGGATGCGCTCCAGGGGCGCGTCGCACAGGATCTCCGCACCGCCTGCATAGGTGCTGCCGGTGTGCAGGTCGGTCCACTGCGCGCCTGCGGGCAGGTAGACCTTGCGCTGCACCGCGCCTGCGTCGAGAACGGGCGCCACGAGCACGTCCGGCCCGAACATGTACTGGTCGCGCAGCTCCCAGGTCGCCTCATCCTCGGGGAACTCATAGAACATGGTGCGCATGACGGGGGCGCCGTCCTCGTGCGCGGCCTGCATGAGGGTGCGCACGTAGGGGCGCATGACCTCGCGGAAGTCGATGAGGTTCTTGAGGATGCCGTAGGCCTTGTCGCCAAAGGACCAGATCTCGTTGTCCGCGCCGCTGGGGAGCACTTCCTCGCCGGTCTTGCGGAAGATGTGCTCATCGGGCACGCGGTTGCCGTGCAGGCGCATGACCGGGCAGAACGCGCCCCACTGGAACCAGCGCACGATCAGCTCGCGGAAGCCCTCGTCCTTGGGGTCGCCGCCGGCGAAGCCGCCGATGTCCGTGGTCCACCAGGGAATGCCGGCGATGCCCATGTTGAGGCCGGCGCAGACCTGCTTGCGCAGGGTGGCAAAGTCGGAGTGGATGTCTCCGGACCAGACCAGCGCGCCATAGCGGGCGCTGCCGGCCCAGGCGCAGCGCAGGAGGTTGACGACCTTCTCCTGGCCCTCGCCCTTCATGCCGTCGTAGAAGGTGCGGGCATAGAGCTGGGGGTAGAGGTTGCCGGTCTGGGCGACGGTGCCGGAGTAATAGCGGTAGTTGTCAAAGTCATAGGTGCCGTATTCCGGCTCGGCCTCATCCAGCCAAAAGACGCGCACGCCGTTGTCGTAGTAGTTCTTCTTGATCTTGCCCCAGAGGTAGGCGCGGGCGTCGGGGTTGGTGGCGTCAAAGAACATGACGTCCTCGTCCACAAAGCGCATCTGGCAGTTCATGCCCTTGTCGCAGCGGGCGATGAACCCCTCCTCGTCCATCTCGCGGAAGTTCTCGCTCTTGAGGGAGATCTGCGGCCAAACGGAGACCATCAGCTCCATGCCCATGCTCTTGAGCTCCGCAACCATGGCCTTGGGATCGGGCCAGAACTCCTCATCAAAGCGGAAGTCGCCCATGTGCGGCCAATGGAAGAAATCCACGACGATCACATCCACGGGGATGCCGCGGCGATGGTACTCCCGGGCGACGTTGAGCAGCTGCTCCTGGTTCCAATAGCGGAGCTTGCACTGCCAGAAGCCCAGGCCATACTCGGGCATTTCGGGCGCGTGGCCGACGGCATCGGCGTACTGGCGCTCGATGTCGCGGGGGGTATCGCCCGCGCAGATCCAGTAGTCCATCTGCTTGGTGCTGTCAGCGGACCACTCCATGAGGTTGCGGCCGAAGCTCGCCCGGCCAATGGCGGGGTTGTGCCAGAGGAAGCCGTAGCCCTTGCTGGAGAGCACGAAGGGCACGCTCGCCTGGGAGTTGCGGTGGGCGAGCTCGAACGTCGAATACTTGACGTTGAGCACGTCCTGCTGGTACTGGCCCATGCCGTAGAGCTTTTCGTCGTCGTCCGCAGCAAAGCCCACGGTGAGCTTAAAGTCCCCGGCGACGATGGGCTTGAAGAACCGGGGCTGGATGTTGAGGGCGCCGGTTCCGGGGCGCTCGGCCAGCAGCACCTCGCCGCGGGCGTTGGTGTAGGTGATCTCCAGGCGGTCGGGCCAATCCATGCGGCGCACGGTTGCGGTGAGGGAGCCGACGGTGATGGCCGCCTCGCGCTCCGCGATGCGGATGGAGACGGGGCCGTTCTTCGGCTCGAGCAGAGCCCAAAGCGGCAGCTCGGGCTCGCACATGGGGCGGGAGACGACGCGCAGCGCATTCTGTCCCCAGGGCAAGAGCCAGAGGTTCTCCCCGAGGAAGCGGCACTTGAGCACGCCGTTGTCATTGCGGAACAGGGCCATAGCGTTTCTCTCCTTGTCCGAGCGGCGGACTTTTTCTGCGGGGCCCAAGCCCCTGCCGCTCCTCTTTCTCTTTCAATTCGACCTTGTCCGCGCGCACTCCTTCTGCGCGTCCGCGCTCATTTTCCGCGGCGGCGGCGCCACTCCTTCCAAAACGTCTCATAGCCGCGGCGGTCGAACTCGTCCTCCGGCAGGATCTTGGGCGCGCAGGCCCGATACTGGGCCTCGACCGCGTCCGCAAAGGCGAAGACCTCGGCGCGGTAGGCCTCCAGGGGCACGATCTGTTCCTTTCCGTCCGGAAGGATCAGGCGGACGCGCTCCCCCTCGTGGCGAACCGTCCAGTCCGCGCCGTTGTCGCAGCCGATGATGGACACGTTTTCCCCCGCCGCATCCGCCACGAGGAAGAAGCCGCAGCAGGGAAAGAACTGTTCGCCCTCGCCCAGAACGTGGTCCTCGGTCAGGGACTTGAGCAAGTAGAGCGCGGCCGCGCTGACCGTGCAGTCGTACTCCACGGTTTCGCCGGCAATGCGCGCGGCGGCGTGGCCGTGCAGGCAGCCGTCCTCGGGGTCGTCGGCCTCGCCGTTGATCCAGGAAAAGTTCCCGACGCGCAGGGCAAAGGGTTCCATGTTTTCTCCTCCTTTCAAAAAAAGCGGGGAAGGCGCGAAAATCGCGCCCTCCCCGCGGGGGAACGGCTGTGGATCAGCTCAGGGGCTCAAAGTCCTCTGCGCCGTGTTTGCACAGCGGGCAAATGAAGTCGGGGGGCAGGACCTCGCCCTCGTAGACGTAGCCGCAGATCTTGCAGACCCAGCCCTTCTTCTTTTCGGCAGTGGGCTGCGGCTTGGGCTTGACGTGGCTGAAGTAGTAGTCGTAGGTCATGGACGGGACGTCGGAGAGCACGGCCGCCTCGGTCACGTCCGCAAAGAAGACGGTGTGCGTCTCATACTCCTGGGTCGCCACGACCTTGCCGGAGAGCACGGCGTTGCAGCTGGCCGGAAGGTAGATCAGGCCGTTCTGCGTGCGGGGCATGGAGTCGGCGTGGCCCTCGAACTTGTCCACGTTCTTGCCGCTCTGGAAGCCGTAGTGCTGGAAGACCTTAAACGGCGCGTCCTGCGAAAGGACCGAGATGTTGAACACGCCGGTCTTCTTGATCATGTCGTGGGTGAGATTGGCCTTGTTGACCGCGATGGAGATGCGCTTGGGGGTATCGGTGATCTGCATCACGGTGTTGATGATGCAGCCGTTGTCGCGGCCACCGTCCTTGGCGGTCAGCACAAACAGGCCGTAGGAGAGCTTGAACAGGGCCGTGGGGTCGACCTTGTGCTCGACGACCTCCGCCTTGGGGCAGGCGCCCTCGGGCAGGACCGAGCAGGCGATCTCGTCCGCGAGCTTGTCCAGCGCCTCGCGCTGCGCCTCCTTGACGGAAGAGCGGACGGTGACGTCGCCGTCCAGGAAGGTGATGTTCTTGAGCTTGCCCAGCAGGTCGCGCATGAGCCCGCCGGCGGTCGGCGCCCAGGAGCCGTTCTCGATCAGGGCGACGGTGCGGTTCTGCAGGTTGTGGGCGACGATGTCCTGCAGGGCGGTCTCCATGTTGATGAAGATGCCGGCGTTATAGGTGGTGGAGGCAAAGACCAGGTGGCTGCACCGGAAGGCCTCCGCGACGATGACGGAAGGGTGCGTGACGGAGACGTCGTAGAGCGCGATGTTCTTGACGCCCCTGTCGCTCAGGCGGGCGGCGAGGATCTCGGCGGCGTTCTCCGTGTTGCCATAGACCGAGGCGTAGGCGATCAGGACGGCCTTGTCCTCGGGCATGTAGTTCGCCCAGTGGATGTACTTGTCGAGGAACCAGTTGATGTTCTTGCGCCAGACGGGGCCGTGCAGGGGGCAGATCATCTCGATGTCGATGCCGGAGGCCTTTTTGAGCAGGGCCTGCACCTGCGTGCCGTACTTGCCCACGATGTTGGTGTAATAGCGGCGGGCGTCGGGCAGCCACTCGTTCTCAAAGTCGTACTCGTCGGCAAAGATCCCGCCCGAGAGCGCGCCGAAGGTGCCGAAGGCGTCCGCGGAGAAGAGGATTTTGTCCGTCACGTCGTAGGTGACCATGACCTCCGGCCAATGGACCATGGGAGCCATGACAAAGGTGAAGGTGTGCCGCCCCGTGGAGAGCGTATCCCCTTCCTTGACGACGACCGCGCGGGCGTCGATGTCAAAGTCAAAGAACTGACGGATCATCACCTGGATCTTGGCGTTGCAGACCACCTGCACCTCGGGATGGCGCAGAACCAGCTCGCCCAGCGTTGCGGCGTGGTCCGGCTCCATGTGGTTGACGATCACATAGTCCAGCTTGCGGCCGGCAAGAACGTGGTCCAGGTTCTCAAAGAACACGCCGCTTACGGCCTTGTCCACCGTATCCAGCAGCACGGTCTTCTCGTCCAGAACGACGTACGAGTTGTAGGAAACGCCGCGCGGAATGGGAAAAACGCTCTCAAACAGCGCGAGCCGGCGGTCGTTGCCGCCTACCCAAAAAATATCGTCTTTGATATTTTTGACGCAATACATGACATGCCCCTCCTCCAGGTGGTATCATTCGCCTCTATTATACCCGATCTACGCCCAAAACATATGAAGGATTGGTTAAAAACCGCGCTTCCTTCCGCGCGAAGCGAAGGGAAGCGCGGGCGCGCGCCTTACGCGGGGAAGTGGAAGTAGGCGGCGGCGTTGTTGTAGGAGATGTCCTGCACGACGCTGCCCCAGAGCGCCAAGTCCGCGGGGTACTCGCCCTCCTCGATCCAGGAGCCGAGGAGGTTGCACAGCACGCGGCGGAAGTACTCGTGCCGGGGGTAGGAGAGGAAGGAGCGGCTGTCGGTGAGCATGCCCACAAACCCGGCGAGGTATCCCTTGTTCGCCAGGGATGTCAGCTGCTTTTCCATGCCCTGCTTCTGGTCGTTGAACCACCAGGCGGAGCCGTGCTGCATCTTGGAGACGGTCGGTCCCTTCTGGAAGCACCCGAGGATCGCGTCGATGGCGTCGTCGTCGCTGGGGTTGAGGCTGTAGACGAGGGTGCGGGGCAGCTCATCCGTGCGCTCCAGGGCGTCCAGGAAGTCCGCCAGCGCCGCCGAGGGCGTGACATTCTCGATGGCGTCAAAGCCCGTATCCGGGCCAATGGCCTCGTACATGGCACGGTTGTTGTCGCGCTTGACGCCGTAGTGGAGCTGCATGGCCCAATCGCGGCGGGCGTACTCGCGCCCAAGGAAGAGGAGCAGCGCGGTCTTATAGCCGTCCTCCTGCGTGGGGGAGAGCGTTTCGCCGCGCAGACGCGCGGCAAAGGCGGCCTCGACCTCCGCTTCCGGCAAGGGATGGTAGACCATGCGCAGCAGGCCGTGGTCCGAGAGGCGGCAGCCGTTTTCGTGGAAGAAGTCCATTCGCGCCCGCAGCGCATCCATAAGGTCCGCAAAGGAAGAGATTTCGCGGCCCGCGGCCTGGCCCAGGCGCGCGATATAGGCGGCGAAGTCGGGCTTTTCGATGGCGACGGCCTTGTCCGGACGCCAAGCGGGCAGCACGCGCACGGAGAAGCTCGCGTCGTCCGCGAGCAGGCGGTGGAACTTCAGGTCGTCCGCCGGGTCGTCCGTGGTGCAGACGAGCTTGACGTTGGATTTCTCGATCAGGGCGCGGGCGCGCATGTCCTCGCCCTGGAGCTTTTCCTCGCACAGGTCCCAGACCTCCTGCGCGGTGTCCGGCCCGAGCACCCCGTCAAAGCCGAAGTAGCGCTTGAGCTCCAGGTGGCTCCAGTGGTAGAGCGGGTTGCCGATGGAGCGCGAGAGCACCTCCGCATACTTCTGGAATTTCTCGCGGTCCGAGGCGTTGCCGGTGATGTAGGCTTCCTCCACGCCGCCCGCGCGCAGGAGGCGCCACTTGTAGTGGTCGCCGCCCAGCCAAACCTGCGCGATGTTGGAGAAGCTGCGGTTCTCGTAGATCTCCTGGGGGCTCAAGTGGCAATGGTAGTCCAAAATGGGCATATCCGCGGCGTAATCGTGATAGAGAATGCGCGCCGCAGGGGTTTTGAGCAAGAAGTCCTCGTCCAAAAAGGCCATCGTTTATTCCTCCTTTGTCAGGTCGGTAGATTCCCGCTCCACGAGCGCGGCCGGAAGCACCGTGCACGCAGGGCAAGGCTTTTCCTCCAGCACCGCCATGAGTTCGTCCACGCACAGCGCGCACAGCGCGCCGAGCCGGTTGTCGATGCTGGTGAGCTCCGGGTCGCAGTAGCGGGCGATGGGGCTGTTGTTGCAGCCGATGATGGAAAGGTCCTGCGGAATGCGCAGCCCGCGCGCCTTGGCGAACTTCACCGCGCCCACGGCCAGGCGGTCGTCGGCGGCGAGCACCGCGTCAAAGCGGGCGCCCTCGTCCCACCGCTTGGCGAGCAGCTCGCGCACCTGCTGCACGTCGAACCGATAGGCGTCCAGCATGAGCGCCAGGTTCTCCGGCGCGCGCCGGCCCAGGTCCGCATAGCCTTCCCGATAGCCGGCCAGCTTGTTCTGGCCGGAAAAGGACATCGAATTGTAGAGGTAGAGCACGTCGTTCCGGCCGCTTTCCAGCAGGCGCCGGACAGCGCTGCGCATGGCCGCGCGCTCGTCGCAGCGCACGGCAAAGAGGTTTTCCCCCTCCAGCATGCCGCCCAGGAGCATCACCGGGACCTCCTGCCCCGCGCGGCGGATATAGGCGTTTCCGTCCTCCTCGCGCTCCACAAAGTGGGAGCCCACGAGCACCAGGCCGTCCACGCGCTTGGACAAGAGGAGCGAAAGGTACTTTTCCTTCGCCTCCTGCGCATAGCCCGTGCAGCACAGGAGGCTGTCGTAGCCGCTCTGGCGCAGGCGGCGCTCCAGGTCGTTGACGGCCTGGGCGAGGTAGGGGTCCGCGGCGTCCGCGCAGAGCAGGCCGATGGTGTGCATGGTGTTCAGCCCCAGGCCCCGCGCAAAGGCGTTGGGCGTATAGCCGTTTTCCTCGATGACGCGCAGCACCTTCTGCCGCGTGCGCGGGCTGACGCGGTCGCTGCCGTTGATCACGCGGGAGACCGTGGCGATCGACACGCCCGCCAGCTTCGAGATGTCGTAGATGTTCAGCCCTTCCGCCCCCTTTTTTCCGTCATGTAAGCGCTTACTCCGGCCCCATTATACCGCAGGCCGGCCTTCCTTGGCAAGCCCATTGAAAAACGCAGAAATCTATTTCCAAAATTCCATTTTTTATATTGACATTTTATCTTCATTCCTGATATTATTTTATTCAGAAAAATTGCAAAAGGAGGAATAATTATGAAATAATAAAAGTTTCCCCGTATTCTTTCTTTTCCGGTCGACAAAGAAAACGGAGGCATCACAATGAAACGAAGAGCTCTCGTATCTTTCTCCCTGGTTTTCACGCTTCTTCTCGTTGCAGCGCTTTCTCCCGCTTCTGCCGCCGGTTACGCGGCCTATGCGTATAGCCTAAATTCGGATTCATCAGACTGCGATACGTTCATTGATCGTTTGAAGGAACAATCCTCAAACTATTCCGGCGCTGTTTCCCGTGACCCAGACGATGTAACGCAATACCACTTCGAGGCCAACACACACAACATCAAGTATTGGTCCAGCGAGGGAAATGCGTCTGGCGAAGTATGGGGAACGGGTAACAGTTCCGTTAGCTTTAATCTCTTTGACTTGGACCTAGAAGACATCTGGGGTGGGGATTCCTCTAGCGACCTGGAGTTCGTCTTCCTTGCGGCCTGCAACCTGATTAATGGCGATGGTTCCAATCCGCGGCGGCTGCTGGCCAACGCCATGATCGGCCCCGGCGCCATCCGCGCCATCTGCGGCTATCACGAAAGCGCTCCTTCCGCTGCCGATGAGGCGGTTGTGGACGCCTTCATGGATTATGCTGAGACTGGTGAATCCGTCAAGTCCTCCTGGATGCTCGCCAATGAATATGTATACAACAATCTCGGAGACGAGTACGATGTTTGGAACTGCCGGAACTATATTGTGCTGACGCATGATAACAACAGTCAATATTCCCGCTTCCCCGGCTTCCCGGGCAACACCTACGCGCGCCCGACCTCTTCTTCCACCATCGTCCGCTTTTCCCGCGCCTACCAGGACGGCAACGACCAGGAGCTGCGCAACATGAACCTGCAGGGCACCACGACGGCGGAACAGCTCGCGGCGTTTGGTGCAGCTCTCCCCGATGAGGTCATCCCGCTGCAGGCGGAAACTATATCGCTTACGGCGGTGGAGTATGACTCGCTCGTGCAGAAGGATGGCGTTGTCTCCATCGTCAACGATGAGATCAAGGATTCGCCCGTCACATTGACGGAAAGTAGCGCGCAGCAGACAGCGCTGACGCACATCCTGAGCGACTACAGCGGACTTACCCAGGCGGACCTGGCAAATGCAGTCGTAGAGGTTGCTCCCATCGTCAAGGCGGAGGTCAACCTGACCGGTTCTGCCGCCAGTGAAGTGGAGGAGACCGTCGCCTATATCGTCCGTATGCAGAACGCCTATAATGGCATTCCAATCGAAGGTAGTGTCTTCTCCGTCGCCGTGGACGATGAAGGAATCCCCTTCAGCATGGGCAAGTGGGTGAACGTGCAGCCTGCGCAGGGCGAAAGTGTCACGACTGCTGTCGACGTGGACGAAGTCCTGAAAAAGTTCCGCATGGAACTTGTCAAGCAAAAAATGTATGCGGCGCAGAGCAGCAACGAACCGATGACAGACATCACGGCGGAAGCGCAAACGTTGGAACACTTTGAAGTGCTCTACGTCCTGGATGAAGATTCCGATCTTTACATCCCCGTCGCCCGTTTCTGCATGGAGGACGGCGCGCACTACGATATCCCACTTTTGGAAATCTAAGGATTCTTCCCTCCCCGGCTCGCCCGGGGAGTTTCTTTCATACTGAAAAAGGAGTGTTTCCGCATGAAAAACGCCTTGCGCGCCGCCTTGCTCCTGCTGGCCCTGCTGCTCCTGCCCAGCTGTACGTCCGCGCCGGATGTCCCGGCGGCCGTTCTGGAGAGCCCGGCCCCAGCGACAGCGACCCCGGAGCCGACGCCCGCCGCAACTCCGGAGCCCACCCCCGAGCCGGCGCCGCCGGCCACGCCCTACCCGGGCGAGCACCGCAGAGGCTATGCGGAGGAAGTGGTGCTCCTGCAGCAGGGGGAAAACGCCGATTTCGCGTCGGCAGAGACGGCGGGGCGGGACGAGCGGCTGCTGCAATTTTCCGGCCTGCGCCTGCCGCAGGGGCGGCTCTACTCCACGGCCTGGGAGGGCGAGGGCTGCTACCCATACCTGATCGACGTCGCGGCGGAGGATCAGGCGGCGGTCGTCGCGGCGCTGGAGCGCGCGCCGGCGACGCCCTGCGGCCTCACGGCGGTCTACCCGAGCCTGAACCTGTGCTGGGTGTCTGAAAAGGGGGATGTGCTCCTCCTCGACCTGGCGCTGGACGAAATGGACGGTCGCGAGGGCGTGCGCTGCGAGGTCCGCTCGCAGAGCGAGCTGCAGACAAGCTCCGGCTCCTCGGTCTACTTTCTGGAGAGCGAGGAGCTGCGCGCCCTGGTGGCGCGGCTGACGGAGCGGTCGGACCTGCCCGCCTTTGCGCGCGAGGAGGTGGAGCGCATCGAGTATGTAAACCATTGGTACCTGGAGAGCGAGCCCATCGTGCTGCGCGAGGAACAGGCGGACCTGGTGCTGCGCATCTGTGAGGCGGGGCTCGTGGAGCCCGGCCTGGAGAAGGTGAGCATCCTCGGGGAATGCCGCATCCTGCTCAAGGATGGGCGCGTGTTGCACGGGCTGTTGGAGAGCGGCTTCTTCGGCCTGGAGAACACACTGATGGAGATCCCCAGCGACCTACGGGACGAGCTCCAGGGCATATTGAACGAGTTCCAAGAAACGGGTGAGGCCCTGTACGGCGGCTGAGCGCCGCCCGGCCGCCCGCAATTTGCGCGCCCCTGCGCCCGACCGGTGCAGGGGCGCGCGTTTCCTTCGTCGAAATAACAGTCTATCGAAAAAAAGGGGGCGAGGGGATGACGGAGCTGTTTTCCGCATCGGCACGGGATTGGTTCCGCGCGCGCGTCGGGGAGCCGACGGCCGTGCAGCGGGAGGGCTGGCCGCACATCGCGGCGGGGGAGAACGTGCTCATCAGCGCGCCGACGGGCACGGGCAAGACGCTGACGGCCTTCCTGCTCTTTCTGGACCGGCTCAAGGCGGAGGCGGCGCAGGGGAAGCTCGCGGACGAGGTGCGCGTGCTCTACGTCTCGCCGCTCAAGTCCCTGGCCGGGGACATCCGCGAGAACCTGCAGCGGCCCAACGAGGGCATCCCCGGGCCGGTGCTGCGCACGGGCCTGCGCACGGGCGACACGACGCCCGCGGACCGCGCCAAAATGCTGCGCAAGCCCCCGCACATCCTTCTGACCACGCCGGAGTCGCTCTACCTGCTGCTGACCGCGCCGCGCAGCCGGGCCATGCTGCGCACGGTTCAGGCCGTGATCGTGGACGAACTGCACGCGCTGATCGGCTCCAAGCGCGGGGCGCACCTGCTGCTCTCGCTGGCGCGGCTGGACGAGCTCTGCGGCCGGCGCGTGCAGCGCATCGGGCTGTCGGCCACGATCCGGCCGCTGGAGCGCGCGGCGCGGTACCTGGCGCATCCGTCGCCGTGCGCCATCGTCGCGCCCGCGCTTACCAAGGACACGGACATCCGGGTGACCTCCCCGCTGCCGGACCTGCGGCTGGTGCAGGGCACGGTTTGGCCGGACCTGTGCCAGCGCGTATACGAGCTTTGCCAAGGGGCGCGCACGGTGCTCGCCTTTGTGGAGGGCCGGCAGCAGGCCGAGCGCCTGGCCCACGGCGTCAACCAGCTGGCCGGGCCGGGATTTGCGCGCACGCACCACGGCTGCGTCTCCCGGGAACAGCGCCTGGAGGCGGAACAGCAGCTGCGCGAGGGAAAGCTGCGCCTGCTTTGCGCGACCTCGTCCATGGAGCTGGGGATCGACGTGGGGCAGGTGGACCTGGTCGTGCAGATCGGCTGTCCGCGCACGGTCTCGGGCGCCCTGCAGCGCATGGGCCGGGCGGGTCACCGTCCCGGCGCGGTGAGCGTGATGCGCGTCTTTGCCAAGACGGCGGCCGACGCCCTGGCCTGCGGGCTGACCGCGCGCGCCGCGCAGGAGGGGGAGATCGAGCCGGCGGAGCCGCCGGAAAACTGCTTGGACGTGCTCGCGCAGCACCTGGTTTCCATGGCCGTGGAGGACGAATACAGCGTGGACGACGCCCTGCGCATCGTCCACGGGTGCTGGACCTTCCGCAACACGACGCGGGAGGACGTCTGCGCCTGCCTATCCATGCTCGCCGGCGACCACGAGCATGCGCAGGACCGCCCGGTGCGGGCGCGCGTTCTGTACGACCGCATCCACGGGTGCGTTCGCGGCGACGAATACACGAAAATGCTGGCCTACAGCGCCTCGGGGACGATCCCGGACCGGGGCTGGTACGCGGCGGTTCTGCCGGACGGCACGCGCCTGGGCGAACTGGACGAGGAATTCGTTTACGAGGCGCGCATCGGGGACAAGTTCCTGCTCGGGGCGTTTGCCTGGAAGATCGCCGAGATCGGCCGGGACCGCGTGGTGGTGACCAAGACCTCCCCCGAGGGCGCGCAGCCCCCATTCTGGCGGGGCGACGGCACGGGCCGCGCCTATCCGGTGGCCCAACGCTTTGGCGCCTGTCTGGAGAGGGTCGAGCGCGCGGCGCAATCGGGGGAGATCGGTCCGGCCCTTGCCGCGCTCTGCATGGACGGGGATGCGGCCGCCAACGCCGCCCGCCACGTGCGCGCGCAGCTGGACGCCACGGGCTGTCTGCCGACGCACCGCCGCATCGTCTGCGAGCACTTCCTGGACGAGACGAACAAGCACCAGCTCATGGTGCACTCGATCTTTGGCCGCCGCGTAAACTACGCGCTCTCCCTGCTCTGCCGCCGGGCGGCGGAACAGCAGACCGGTCAGGACGTTCTGGCCTTTGAGGACGACGACGGGTTCCTTCTGTACGCCCTGGGCGGCACCGAGCTGCCGGAGGGGCTATTGCAGGGGTTGGACCCGGAAACGTCTGGCCAGCGCGTGCGCGCGCTTCTGCCGGGCAGCCCGCTGCTTTCCCTGAACTTCCGCTACGCCTGCGCCTGCGCGCTGATGATGGGCGTGCGGGGCGGGCACCGGCAGCCGCTGTGGGTACAGCGCCTGCGCGGGGAGGAACAGCTCTCCGCCCTTGTGCAAGAGGCGGAGCATCCCCTGATCCGCGAGGCGCTGCGGGCGTGCGAGCAGGACAATCTGGACCTTGCCGCTCTGCAGGAGGTGCTGGCGGGCGTGGCCTGCGGGGAGATCGAGGTGCGGGAGATGCACCTGTCCGCGCCCTCTCCCATGGCGCTGCCCATGCGCCGTGCGGCGGAGAACAAGCTCCTGTACGAAACGGACAACGTGCCCTCGTCCGCCGTGCGCGCCGCGGAACAGGCGGCGCAGGCGCTCGATGCGCAGGCGGGCATCGAGCCGGAGGAGGCGGCCCTTGCTGCCCAATACGCGCTGCGCCCGCCGGAAAACCCGGACCAGCTCCACGAGCGGCTCCTGATCGAGGGCGACCTCGCGCCGGGAGAACTGGAGGTGCCGCAGGCGTGGTTTTACCGCCTGTCCGATCAGGGGCGCGCGCGGTACATCGAGCCGGGGCTCTGGATTGCGGCGGAGTCCGAGGCGCTCTACGCGGCCCTTCGGGGCGGAGACGAAGGGCCGCTCCGCCTTGCGGCGCGGCGCAGTCTGCGCTACCGGGGCGGGCAGGACGCGGCGCGGCTCGCCCAGCGCTACGGCGTTTCCGAGGCCGCGGCGCAGCGCGCGCTGGAGGCGCTGGCGGCACAGGGCGTGGCCGTTGCGCACGGGGGAGAATTCGTGCACCGGGACGTGTTCACCCGCGCGCAGAAGGAGACGCTGCGCGCGCGCCGGGAGGCCGTGTCGACCGTCCCGCCGGAGCGCTTTGCGGCCCTGCTCGCCGCGTCTCTCCGCCCGGCCGGCGCCCAGCCGGCGCAGCTTCGTGCGGCGCTGGAGGAGTTGCTGGGCCAGTTCCACCCCGCGTCCGCCTGGGAGGGGATGCTTCTGCCCGCGCGCGTGCCGAACTACCGGCCGGCGCTGCTGGATGCGCTGCTGGGCGCCGGGGAATTCAGCTGGACGATGCGCGGGGACTCCCTGGCCTTTTTCCGGGCGCAGGACGTGGACTGGGATGCCGAGCCAGAGGCGGAGGAGGGCTTTGTTCCCTCAGAGGCGGAGGCGCGGCTGCTGGACGCGCTGCGCCGTCGCGGGGCGAGCTTCTCCAGCGCGCTCTCGGCGGTTCTTGGCGGTCAATCCGCATGGGAGCCCCTGCTGCGCCTCCTTCAGGCGGGGCTCGTGCGCGCGGACAGCTTTGCGCCGGTGCGCGCGCTGCCGGCAACGCAGGCGGGGCGGCTTGCGGGGAAGCGCCTGGCGCGGGTGCGCGCGGACGCCCTCTCCGCCGGGCGCTGGGAGCTGGCGCGACCGGAGCGGGCGCTCTCCGTGGAGGAGCGGCTGGACCGCGCCTTTTCCGCGTGCCCGGTGCTCTGCCGGGAGACGCTGAGCGGTCTTTCCTGGGCGGAGGCGGCGGAACCGCTTCGCCAGTGGGAGTACACGGGCCAAGCACGCCGGGGGTACTTTGTGCAGGGGCTTTCGGGCATGCAGTTCGTCCGCGCGCAGGACTATGCCCGCGTGCGACGGGCCTTGGACCATCCTTCCCCGGCGGCGCTTTGGGTTCCCGCCGCGGACCCGGGCCAAGCCTACGGGCGCGCGCTCGCGCACGCGCCGGGGCGGGAGTTTGCGCGCGTGCCCGGCACGGCGGTCTGCCTGCTGGAGGGGCGCGTGGCCGCCATTTTGGAGCGCCAGGGCGAGGTTCTGCGCCTGCCGGAGCCGGAGGCCGCGGACAAGGCGCTGGCCGCTTTGGCGCGCGACTTTGCGTCGCACCGCATCTTCCCCGGTTTGGACCGGCTTTGCATCCGCACCTATCCGACGGAGGCGGCGCAGGCTCTGGAGCGCGCGGGCTTTGCCCGCGTCATGCTCGACTACGTGCTCTACCCCTAGGCATTCGACTTTTGGGCCGCCGCATGCTATACTTTTCTTGGCCAAACGGCACATTGACAAGGGCGGTTTTCGCAATGAAAAAACGGATTACAGAATTTCTTCTCCTGACGGCGGGAACTTTGCTGGTTTCTGCGGGCGTGTACTTCTTCAAATTCCCCAACAATTTCTCCACGGGCGGCGTGAGCGGCATCTCGGTGATTCTGGGCGCGCTCTTGCCGAACATCTCCACCGGCACGCTCGTGCTCATCATCAACGTTGCGCTGCTCCTGGTGGGGTTTGCGGTCTTTGGGCGGTCCTTTGGGGTCAAGACGGTGTACTGCTCGATGCTGATGTCCCTGAGCATCTATGCGCTGGAGCGCGTTTACCCCATGGAGGCGCCGCTGACGACGCAGCCCATGCTGGAGCTCGTGTTCTCCGTTCTGCTGCCGGCTGTGGGCAGCGCGATCCTGTTCAACCTCAAGGGCAGCACGGGGGGAACGGACATCGTCGCGATGATCTTCCGCAAGTACACGGACCTGGACATCGGCAAGGCGCTGTTCTGCACGGACTTTGTGATCGCCACGCTCGCGGGCGTGGTCTTCGGGATTGAGACGGGGCTGTTCTCCCTGCTCGGCCTGCTGGCCAAGGCGCTGGTTGTGGACTCGGTCATCGAGAACATCCACCTGTCCAAGTATTTCACCATCGTGACCACAAAGCCGGAGATCATCACGCGCTTCATCAACGAGGAGCTGAACCGCTCGGCCACGGTGCTCACGGGCGAGGGCGCCTACACGCAGGAGGGGCGCAAGGTGCTCCTGACGGTGCTCAAGCGCGGCCAGGCCGTGCGCCTGCGCACCTTCCTGCACGAGGTGGACCCGCAGGCCTTCGTCGTCATCACCAACACGAGCGAGATCATCGGCAAGGGGTTCCGCCAGACGCTCTGACTCCCCCGGACAGCCCTGCAACGGCAGGGCTGTTCTTTTTTCCCTTGCAAATGGAACGATCGTTCGATATACTAAATCTAACGATTGTTAGAACGGAGGATTCTTCTTATGCAGGACACGCGCCAGCGGATTCTGGACGCCGCGCTGGATCTCTTTTCGCAGAGCGGGTATGCGGCGGTCTCCATTCGGGACATCTGTGCAAGGGTACAGGTTCGCGAGGGAACCATCTACTACCACTTTTCCAACAAACAAGCCATTGCAGAGGAGCTGTTCCGCGAATTTGCGCAGCGGGCCGAGGAATTGATGGCGCCGTTGGAGGCTGCGCTGGGGGAACTGGACCGCGCGCCCGGCGAAGGGTTTCCCTGCGCCGCATGCGACGCGCTTTTGGAATCCTATTTTCTGGACGGCTTCTGCAACCGTGTGCTGCGGTTTCTATCGATCGAGCGATTCCGGAGCGCGAGGGCGCGCGAGCTTTACGACCGCTGGATGTTTCAGGCGCCGCTGGCGTTTCAGGAGCGGGTCTTTGCGCAGCTGCTGGCGCTGCAGGCGGTTTCCGGCGCGGACGGCGCGCGCCTAGCGCTGCGGTTTTACGCGCCCCTCCTTTTGCTCGCGCAGAGGTGGCTGTTCGGCGGTGCGCTCACGCCGGAAAACCGGGAGCGCTTCCGCGCAGAGGCACGGGAGCACATTCGGCAATTCTTTGAAGAGATCGGGGGGCAGCGGGGATGAACCTTGTCATAACGGGAGCGAACCAGGGCATTGGCTACTTTCTCGTCGCGCAGGCATTGGAGGATGGGAGCTCGGTTTCCGTGCTGGATGTGGAGACCAACCGGCTTTCGGGGTTGGCGCAGGCGCATCCGGGCCGGCTTCTCTGCCACTGCGCGGATGTGCGGGACAGCGCGGCGGTGCAGCGGGCGGTAGAGGCGACCGCGGCGCAGTTTGGGCACATTGACGTCGCCATCCACAACGCGTGCCTATGTCCGGAACACCAGGAGGCGCGGGATACGGCCTCCCACCGCGCGGTCTTTGAGGTGAACTACTTTGGTGCGCTGCATCTGACGCAAAGCGTGCTACCGCACATGCGTCGGCGGGGCAGCGGGCGGATCTACTTCACCTGCTCGGGGGTGGGGATCACGGGATTTGCGGGGCTTGCGGCGTACGCCTCGTCCAAGGCGGCGCTGGAGGCGCTGGCCAAGTGCTGCAACCTGGAATGCGCGGAAACGGGCGTCACCTTTCATCTTCTTCACCCGCCGCTGACGCGGACGCGGTCCTCGGCGTTTCTGCCGGTGCCGCCCGCGTACATGGCGGACCCGGAGGTTGTGGGGCGCGGGCTGGCGAAACGGCTGAGCGCCCGCGGCTTTGTGCAATGCCACAGCGCCCTACAGCGGGTGCAGACGCAGATTTGCTACGGGTTTCCAATCCAACTGGGGCGGCTTCTGACGAAGATGACCTCCCGCTGCGATCCGCGCGCTTGAGCGCAAAAAAACCGCCCCCTCGGCAGAGGGGACGGTTTTTTTATGGATGGGGATTACTCCACGACGATGTAGGCGTTCTTGTAATCCACGCGCAGGCCGCAGCCGTTGCGGAGGATGCCGCGAACGTCAGACTTCGCCACCCAAGAACGGGTCTGGAAGAAGGTCGGCGCGATGACGCCATCCTGCTGAACCAGGATCTTCTCGGCCTCTTCCATCTTGGCCAGGCGCTCGTCGCCGCTGAGGGTGTTGGCCTCCTCCAGCAGCGCGTCATACTCGGGGTTGCTGTAGTACACGTCGTTGTAGGGGCTGTCGGTGATGAAGAGCTCCAGGAAGCTCATGGCGTCGTTGTAGTCGGCGCCCCAGCCTTCCTTACCGATGGTGTACATCTCGCTCTGGTACTCGGCCTGACGCAGCGCGTAAGCCAGGGACTTGATCTCCACGTCCACGCCCAGGTTGTTCTTCCAGTACTGCTGGAAGACCTGCGCGGTCTTGAGGTTGTCGTCGCCCTCGCCAATGACAAGGGACAGGCCCTGGTTCAGGTCCTCACGGGTCTTGCCGATCTCGGCCAGGCCCTGATCGAGCAGCGCATTCGCCTCTTCGACGGTCGCGCCGTTGCCAAGGTCGGTGTACAGGTCGCCGTTGTTCTCACGGAAGTCCTTGCCGTTCGTGCCCTTGATGGACGGGGGAACGAAGCCGTAGGCCGGGGTAGAGCCAGTGCGCATGACGTCGTTCATGTAGGTCACGCGGTCCAGCGCCATGGAGAAGGCCTTGCGGATGTTCGCGTTGGCGAAGAACTCGTTCTTGCAGTTGAACTTGACGTACTCGGTGACAGGCTCGGTCACGGAGATGAAGCCAGGCTCATTGCGGTAGGTATCCAGGAAGTCGGCCTGGACCTTCATGACGTCAATCTGGTCGGTGTTGTACATGTTGACGATCGTGTTGGTCTCGGTGGCCATCTCAAAGACGATCTTGTCGAGCTTGACGTTTTCCGCATCCCAGTAGTTGGGGTTCTTCTCCACAACGATGCGCTGGGTGGGGGTCCACTCGGTCATGACAAAGGGGCCGGAGAAGACCATGTGCTCCACGTCCGTGAAGAACTTGTCGCCGCACTCCTCGACATAGCCCTCCGGAACAGCGGAGAACTGCGAGATGACCAGGGTGCTGACAAAGTAGTCAATGGGGTTGACCAGGGTCACTTCCAGGGTCTTGTCGTCCAGGGCGTGGATGGCCACGTCGTCGACAGAGCCGGAACCGGTGTTGTACGCCTCAGCGCCCTCGATGGTGTAGAGCATGTAGGCGTACTCGGAAGCGGTCTCGGGAGCCAGGACCTTCTTCCAGGTGTACTCAAAGTCCTGCGCACGGATGGGGTCGCCGTTGCTGAAGACCGCGTCGCGCAGGTGGAAGGTGTAGGTCTTGCCGTCCTCGCTGACGTCCCAGCTCTCGGCCAGGCCGCTGCCCTGCTCGATGGTGCCGTTCTCGCCCTGACGGACAAGCGTATCCATGACGGTCAGGAGCATCTCATGGCCCTCGGTGGTGGACTCGGTCAGGGGGCTCAGGTCCGTCAGATCCACGCCGATGGAGACGCGCAGCGTCTGGTCGTCGGCAAGGGTCTCGCCGTTGATGGTCTCGCCAGCAGCGGACTCGTCGCCGGTCGCGGCGGCGTCATCGCTGGCGGTGGGCTGCTCACCCGCGGTCTCGGCGGGGGCTTCCGTGGCCTCGGGGGCCTGCTCGCTGGTGCAAGCGGTCAGCGCAAACGCCATCATCAGCAGCGCCAACACCAATGCAGTCAGTCTTTTCATTGGGTCTCTTCCTTTCTTTGGAATGGGAATCTATGGTCAACCGCGC
Organism: Candidatus Spyradocola sp.; assembly: GCA_050942925.1. Taxonomy (GTDB): domain Bacteria; phylum Bacillota; class Clostridia; order Christensenellales; family UBA1750; genus Spyradocola. Next base: position 195,933 of record JBMNOF010000001.1, on the reverse strand, counting down.
AGCGGGCGCGGATGCCATCAGGACTTGCGGTTTGCCATGTAGGACTCGATTTCCTCCACGGTCTTGGGGATGTTGGGGGAGAGGAGCACCGCGCCGTCCTCGGTGATGAGGGCGTCGTCCTCAATGCGGATGCCAAATCCCAGCTCCGGCATGTAGGCGCCGGGCTCCATGGTCACGATCATGCCGGGCTGCAGCAGTTCGCGGTCGCCGACGTCGTGGCAATCCAGGCCGACGTAGTGGCTCACGCCGTGGGGCAGCAGGCGGGTCATTTCGCTCAGATCGCGGATCTTTCCGGCCTCCAGCAGCTTTTCGCCGATGGCCTCGCGCGCGATGCGCAGCGTGTCCTCCACGGGCTTGCCGGGGGCAAGGTACTCCAGCACCTTCTGCTGGCCGTAGAGCACGGCGTTGTAGTAGATCTTCTGCTCCTCGGTGAACTTGCCCGAAACCGGGAAGGTACGGCTGATGTCCGCGGAGTAGTATCCGTATTCCGCGCCCAGGTCCACGAGCAGCACATCACCCTCGTGCACGTCCTGGTCGTTCTTGGAATAGTGGAGGACGTTGGAGTTCTTTCCGCCGGCGATGATGGGATCGAAGGCGTTGTCCTTTGCGCCGTTCATGGTCAGCGCAAAGTCGAAGTGCGCCTGGAGCTCCGCCTCGTTGACGCCGGGGCGCAGGTGGTCCAGGATCGCGCGGATGCCCTTTTCGGTGATGTCGATGGCGGTGCGGATGCACTCGATCTCCTGCGGCGCCTTGACGCGGCGCAGGTTGTTGATGACCGGGCCGATGTTGCGCACCGTCAGGTAGGGATGCGCGTCCTTGATGCGGTGGCACATCTCGTTCTCCGGGTAGGAGACGGAGTTGAGCTCGCGCTTGTGGAAGTCAAACAGCAGGGTCTCAAACGTATTGCGGGAAAGCAGCCGGCCGATCTCCCAATCGAAGCGGTCGAGGTAATAGACGTTCTGGACGCCGCTCTGCTCCGAAGCGTCCGAGAGGTCCGGCATCTTGCCGAAGTAGCGCTCCAGATACGGGTCCGGCCGCTCGATGAAGAGCCACTCCTTGACCTGGCCCTGGAGCTTTGTCAGCATCAGGAACCAATTTGCGCGGTCAAAGCCGGTCATGTAGTAATAGTTGTTGTCCACGCGGAAGGGGTAGTCCATGTCCAGCGTCTTCTGCTTGGGCTCGCCGGCAAAGAGGAAGAGCAGCGAATTGTCCGGAAGCTGTTCCTCCAGCGCGGCGCGATGCGCGACAAAAACCTTTGCGTCCATGTTGATGCTCCTTTTTCGTTTACCTAACGCCGATGGCCTCGTCGTTCAGGCATGCGACAAAGTGTCCGGGCCGGACCTCCTTGAGGACCGGGCTCTGGGTCTTGCAGGCCTCGGTGCAGTGGGTACAGCGGGTCTGGAACTTGCAGCCCCCCTGGATGGAGATGGGGCTGGGAACCTCGCCCTCGAGTTTGATGCGGTGCCGCGCGCGGGAAGCGACGGGGTCCGCAAAGGGCACGGCGGAGAGCAGTGCCTGCGTATAGGGGTGCAGGGGATTGCGCATGAGCTCCTCGGCCGGCGCCATCTCCACCAGCGCCCCGAGGTACATCACCGCGATGCGGTCGGAGATGTGCTCGACCATGGCCAGGTCGTGCGCGATGAAGAGGTAGGTCAGGCCCAGCTCCTTCTGCAGGTCCTCCAGGAGGTTGACCACCTGCGCCTGAATCGAGACGTCCAGGGCCGAGATGGGCTCGTCGCAGATGATGAGCTTGGGCTCGATGGCCAGGGCGCGGGCGATGCCGATGCGCTGGCGCTGGCCGCCGGAGAACTCGTGCGGGAAGCGGCTGGCGTGCTCCTGGGAGAGGCCGACCAGGTGCAGCAGCTCAAAGATGCGCTTCTGGCGCGCCTCGCCCTTGTAGATCTTATGGATGTCCAGGCCCTCCCCGATGATGTCGGAGACGGTCATGCGGGGGTTGAGGGAAGCATAGGGGTCCTGGAAGATCATCTGCATGTTCTTGGAGAACTCCTTGCGCTCCTTGCCCTTGAGGTGGGTGACGTCCTTGCCCTCGAAGAGGATCTGGCCGTCCGTGGGCTCGTACAGGCCGATGATCGTGCGGCCCAGCGTGGACTTGCCGCAGCCGGACTCGCCAACCAGGCCGAGCGTCTCGCCCTTTTCAATGGAGAGGGTGACGTCGTCCACGGCGCGGAGCGTCTTCTTGTGGCCCACGGTGAAGTATTTCTTCAGGTTTTTGATCTCCAGCAGCATGGCTTCAGTCCTCCTTTCCCTCGGTATAGCGGTTGACGACCTTGGGTGCATACTCGTGGCAGAGCCAGCAGCGCACCTCGTGCTCGCCCTCCTTGGTGATTTCGGGAATCTGCTCGTGGCAGATCTTCATGGCGTATTGGCAGCGCGCGGCAAACGGGCAGCCCTTGGGCGGCGCGATGAGGTCCGGGGGCGCGCCCTCGATGGGGACCAGGCGCTCGCCATGGGTATCCGGCCGGGGAATGGAGTCCAGCAGGCCCCAGGTGTAGGGGTGCTTGGGGTGGAAGAAGATCTCCTGGACGCTTCCCTTTTCCACGATGATGCCGGCGTACATCACGGCCACGCGGTCCGCGATGTCGGCCACGACGCCCATGTCGTGGGTGATGATGAGGATGGCGGTCTTGAGCTTCTGCCGCAGCTCCAGCATCAGGTCCACGATCTGGCTCTGGATGGTGACGTCCAAGGCCGTGGTGGGCTCGTCCGCGATCAGGATCTTGGGCCGGCAGACCAGCGCCATGGCGATCATGGCGCGCTGGCGCATGCCGCCGGAGAACTCAAAGGGGTACTGCTTCATGCGGTGCTCGGGGTTGGACAGGCCGACCAAGTGGAGCATCTCCACCGCGCGGTCATAGGCCTCCTTGTTCGAGACGTTCTGGTGCTTGCGGATGGCCTCGATGATCTGCTTGCCGATGCGCATGGTGGGGTTGAGGCTGGTCATCGGGTCCTGGAAGATCATGCTGATCTCGCGGCCGCGGATCTTGCGCATCTGCGCGTCGTCGAACTTGAGCAGATCCTGGCCCTCCAACTCGATGGTGCCGCCCTCGATCACGGCGGGCGGGGCGGGGTTGAGCTGCAGGATGGTCTGGGCTGTGACGGACTTGCCGCAGCCGGACTCGCCGACGATGGCGAGGATCTCGCCCTCCTCCATGGAAAGGCTCACGCCGCGCACAGCCTGCACCTTTCCGGCATAGGTCTGAAAGGAGACATGCAGGTCTTCAATCTTCAGCAGAGGCTGCTTTTCTTTGCTTTCGCTCATGTGCGTTTCTCCTTTCCTCTCTTATCTGCGCAGGCGCGGGTCAAGCGCATCGCGCAGGCCGTCGCCCAGGAGGTTAAAGCCGAGCATCGTCAACGAGATGAGCAGCGCCGGGAAGAACAGCTGGTAGGGATAGAGCAGCAGCATGTTCGCGCCGTCGTTGGCCAAGGTGCCCCAGCTCGCCAGCGGCACCGGGATGCCCATGCCCAGGTAGGAAAGGGACGCCTCGGTGAAGATCGCGCTCGGGATGGAGAAGGTCAGGTCGATGATGATGGGGCCCATGCAGTTGGGAATCAGGTGCTTAAAGATGATCCGGCCAAAGCCCGCGCCCAAGGTCTTGGAGGCCATGACGTACTCGCTCTGCTTGAGCTGCAGCACCTGGCCGCGAACCAGGCGCGCCATGGAGCCCCAGCCGGTGATGGCGATGGCGATGATGATCGTGTTCAGGCCCGAGCCCATGACGACCATGAGCATGATGACCCACAGCAGGTCAGGGATGGTGTAGATGATCTCGACGCCGCGCATCATGATCATGTCCACGCGGCCGCCGAAGTACCCGGAGATGCCGCCGTAGAGCACGCCGATGATGACGTTGATGCAGGTGGCGACCAGGGCGATCAGCAGCGACACGCGCGCGCCGGCCCAGCAGCGGACGAAGATGTCACGTCCGAGGGAGTCCGTGCCGAACCAGTGCTGGGCGCTCGGTCCCTGGTTGATGGACGTGTAGTCCTGCTGGTCGTAGTTGTAGGGGGAGAAGAAGGGGATCAGGATGGCCAGGAGCACGATCAGGATCAGGATGCCCATGGAAACCATGGCCACCGGGTTGGACCGCAGACGGCGCCAGGCGTCCTTCCAATAGGTGGTTGCGGGGCGCTTGATCTCGTTGAGCGCGGCAGCCGACTGCAGGGTGCGCTCAAACTGGTCTCGGGTCAAGGGATTCGCATGCATTTCGGGCGCACCTCCTTTAGTCCATTTTCACTCTGGGGTCGATGATCATGTAGAGGATGTCCACGAGGAACATCATCAGGATCATGACGATTGCGTAGAACGCGGTCATGCCCATGATCATGGTGTAGTCGCTGTTCTTGACGGCATCGACCAGGTATTTGCCCATGCCCGGGATGTTGAAGATGTTCTCCACGATGAAGGAGCCGACCATGGTCGAGGCGATCATGGAGCCGGAGACCGTGACGACGGGCATGATGGCGTTGCGCACGCCGTGCTTCCAGATGATCTCGGTCTGGGACAGGCCCTTGGCCTTAGCGGTCTTGATGTAGTCCTGCGAGAGCACGTCCAGCATGGAGGTGCGCATCATGCGCGCGATATAGGCGACCATGCGGAAGCCCAGCGCCAGCGACGGCAGGACCATCGTGGCCAGCGTTCCCCAGCCGGTGACGGGGAACCACATGAGTTTGGCCGCAAAGAAGTATTGGAACAAGCTTGCGAACACGAATGCAGGCACCGACACGCCGAGGATGGAGATAAAGATCACCAAGTAGTCCGGCCACTTGCCGCGCTTTACGCCGGCCAGTATGCCGAACGTGACGCCCAGCAAAAGACCGATGGCGCAGGCCGTAAGGCCCAGCGTGCACGAGACCGGGAAGCCCGTCGCAATGACCTCGTTGACCGAGCGGTTCTTGTACTTGAAGGAGACGCCGAAGTCCCCGTGCAGCAGGTTGTTCATGTAGATGAAGTACTGCTCGATCTCCGGCTTGTCCAGGCCGTACTTGGCCTCCATGTTTGCGCGGATCTCCGGCAGAATCATCTTTTCGTTGGCAAACGGATCGCCCGGTATGGACTTCATCAGGATGAACGTTGCCGTCAGGATGATCCACAGCGTCAGTATGGCGATCAGCAGACGCTTGATGACGTATTTGACCACGGTAATCTTCTCTCCCCTTTGCGTGTAAGCTCCTTATTTCAAATTCTCGGGATTCAGTCCTTTCAGGTCCTCCCGAACGAAGAGCCCGTCCTTGCGGATGACCTCGCCGTCAAAGAGGATCTCGCCCCCGCCGTATTCCGGCCGCTGGATCATGACCAGGTCCCAGTGCACCTGCGAGACGTTGCCGTTGTTGCAGCCCATGACGCAGTTGCCGGGCGTGAAGTGGAAGCTGCCCATGATCTTCTCGTCAAAGAGCGTCTCGTTCATCACGCGAGTGACGTACGGGTTGACGCCGATGGCAAACTCGCCGACGTAGCGCGCGCCCTCGTCCGTATCCAGGATCGCGTTGAGGCGCTCGGTGTCGTTGGCCGTGGCCTTGACGATCTTGCCGTTTTCAAACTCCAGGCGGATGTTCTGGAAGAGGAAGCCGTCCACCATGGAGGGCGTGTTGTAGGTGATGTAGCCGTTGACCGAATTCCGCACCGGCGCGGAGTAGACCTCGCCGTCCGGGATGTTGCAGTCGCCGTCGCACTTGACTCCGCCGATGCCCTTGATGGAGAAGCGCAGGTCCGTGTCCTTGCCGGTGATGCGCACCTCGTCCGTCCGGTCCATGAGGGCCTTGAGCGGGTCCATCGCGCGGGACATCTTGGCGTAGTCCAGGCAGCAGACGTTGAAGTAGAAGTCCTCAAACTCGTCCGTGCCCATCTGCGCGGCCTGGGCCATGGCCGGGGTGGGATAGCGGAGCACGACCCAGCGGGTCGTGGGGCAGCGCACCTCCATGAGCAGCTTGCGGTCATAGAGGGCGTTGTACAGCTCCATCTTCTCGAAGTTCACGCCCGTTTCCTCGTAGGCGTTCTCCGGCAGGCGGATGCCGACATAGCAGTCCATGGCGAGCATCCGCTCTTCTTCCCACTTGTACATCATCTTGAGCTGTTCCTCGGAGCAGCCCTCGATGAGGGCGCGGTCCACGCGCGGGTTCTTGATGTTGACGAAGGGCAGGCCGCCCGCGGCGTAGGCTTCCTGAACCAGCGCCTGCACCAGCGGCACGTTCAGGCCTCTCGTCTCGATGAGGACCTTCTCGCCCGGCTGCAACTTCAGCGAATAGGTGATGAGGTTGTGTGCCAGTTTCTGCACTCTTGCGTCCATACTTCTGCAAACCTCCTTTATGCAAGTCCTTTTTCTCTTCCCAATTTCAAAAGGGCTTCGCGCACGCGCCCAACGGCGCGGTAGATGCGCTGCGAGTCCTGGAAGCATCCATGCACGATGCGGATGTGCCCGGCGCCCTGCTTTCCGTAGGCGGTTCCGGCGTTGACGCAGACCTTCGCTTCCCGCATGAGGTAGGAGGAGACCTCCTCCGCCGTGCCCAGGTCGGACACGTCCACCCACGTAAGGAACGCGCTCTGCGGGAGCTGGGTCCGAACGCCCGGGATGCCGGTGAGCAGCTCGTGCACCTTCCGGCGCCGCTCCTCAAAGACCTCGTAGTAGCCGCCCATCATGAGCTCGGGATGGTCCAGCGCATAGGCCACGGCCGTCTGGAAGGTCGAGTTCGTCGCGCCGATGATGTTGACCGCGCAGCCGTAGAGGACGTCCATGATGTAGTCGTCCGCCGTGAGGTAGCCCACGCGCACGCCGCTCATGGCCATGCCCTTGGACACGGAGCAAACCGTGATGGTTCTTTCCCACATGCCGGGCAGGGAGGCGAGGGTGATCATCTCGCGCCCGTCAAAGACAAAGTCCTCAAACGCCTGATCCACCACCGCCACCAGGTCGTGCTCGCAGATGAACTCCGCGAGCATCGTCAGCTCCTCGCGGGAAAAGACCGTGGAGGTGGGGTTGTTGGGGTTGGTCAGCAGCACCATCTTCGAGCGGGGGGAGAGGGCGCGCTCCAGCGCCTCGCGCGTGAGGCGGAAGCCGTTTTCCTCGTCCAGCGGCACGGACACGGCCTTGCCGCCCAGGAGCTTGGGGTTGAGAAAATTGCTGGGGTAGCTGGGGTCCGGAACGAGCACCTCGTCTCCCGGTCCGATGAAGGGGATCATCGCAAACAGCAGGCCGGAGTCGGAGCCCGGCGTGACCAGGATATTGCGCTCCGGGTCGACGGTCAGGCAATTTTGGCGCTGGAGCTTGCGGGCGATGGCCCGCTTGAGCTCGGGATCTCCCACGGGGTGGGTGTAGTGCGCGCTCAAGCCCTCCTGGATGCGTTGGATCGCCAAAGCCTTGATCTCTTCCGGCATGCAGTCGTCCGGCATGAAGGGGTCGGCCCAGCCGAGCATATCGCCGCCGGCGCGCGCGACCTTTTCCGCCGCGTCGCCGACATCCGCCTTTTCCACCTTGCTGAACAGGCCGCCTTCCAGGTCCCGGAAGCCCTCGCGCATCTTTTCACGTATGTCCATATACGCCTTCCTCGCTCAGCTGCGGACAAAGCGGATGATCTCGCGCTTGTCGTCCAGGAAGAAGGTCTTGCCGCCGGAGAAGCCGATCGTCTCCTCCAGCATCATGCACACGGGCTGATTGTCCCACTCGGGCACGTTCTGCGTGATGTTGAGCTCCAGCGCGTAGCAGGTGTTGTCGTGCATGATGAGCTCGCCGTGGCCGGGAACAAAGCCCTGGTTGTCGTACATGCCCACCGAGGGGCCGGCGCTGTGGCCGAAGGTTCCGATGGGATGGCAGTAGCTCATGGCCTGAATGCCCTCGGCCTTCGCCTTTTCAATGGCCTCAAAGAAGATCTCGTTGCCGGTCTTGCCAACGGCAAAGGAGTTGCGGACGATGTCCTGGAAGCGGTTGCCGGTCTTAAAGGCCGCCAGAATTCCCGCGGGGATCTCCGTTTCGCCCTTCTTGCCGATGTAGACATTGCGCTGGGTATCCGTGTGCAGGCCGAGGCACTCCAGGCCCATGTCGCAGTGGACGATATCGCCCTCCTCGATGACCACGCCGCTCATGCGGAAGTCGTCGCTGCCCTTGCGCTGCAGGTCGATGTCCGGCGCAAACCAGAAGGGCAGGCCGTAGTCGTTGATGCGCTGCATGATGCCCCATTCCACGTCCGTGGTGGTGGTGACGCCGGGCTTGATGAAGTCCTCGGAGAACACCTCGTCCACGACGTCCATGGAGAGCTTATAGATCATGGGGTAGAGCTCCATCTCGCGCGGCGTACGGGTCTCGATCCAGCGGATGACGATCTCCTCGGCGCTGACCAGCGGCACGCTGCCGCAGAGCGCGGTCTGCAGGCGGTCGTAGACGTTCTTGCTCAGGCCGTCGGCGATGGCGCACTCGTTGGAGATGTCCACGTGCACCTTGGAGGGCTTCTTCTTGGCGATCAGATGGTTCAGCGCCTCAAAGACGTCGTCCTTGCGGTTCATGGCCTGCTTGTAGTAGCCGTCAAAGCGCGGGTTCGGGCGGGAGACGTTGAGCGCCTCGTAGGAGCCGTCCTTATTCAGGCAGAAGACCAGGCAGGTCACGCGACTGGCGTTCTTGACCAGCGCCGGAACCAGGGTCTTAAAGACCGGGTCCTCGTTGTATTCCTTGGAGAGGACCACCCACATCTCCACCCCGCACTCCTTCAGGAGCTTGGGCATGAGGGTTTCCAGGCGTTCCTTAAGGATTTCATCGTGCAGCTTGTACTGCTCTTTTACCGTCATCATGCTCTTGTCCCTCCCGCTCAATCCTTGTAGGCGACCAGTTCAATTTCTACCTTGGCGCCCTTGGGCAGGTCGCGCACCGCGAACGCCGCGCGGGCCGGGAGCACGTCGCCGGTGAAATACTTGGCATAGACCTCGTTGACGGAGCCAAAGTCCGCGATGTCGTGCAGGAGCACCGTGGTCTTGACGACGTTGTCCATCGTCATGCCGGCGCCCGCCAGGATGGCGGACAGGTTTTCAGGGACTGCTCCGCCTGCTCAGCGGCCGTTTCGCCGACCATCGCGCCGGAGACCGGGTCCAGCGGAAGCTGACCGGAGACATAGAGGAAGTTCCCAGCCAGAACCGCCTGGGAGTAGGGGCCGATGGCCGCGGGGGCCTTATCCGTGTGGATGCGCTGTTTCATTGTGATTTTCCCTCTTTCCATATAAATTGAAAAAACTGTGATTGGCATGGTGTCAGGCGCACGAAATGTCCTTTAGGTACCGGTACACCGTCTGCTCCGATACCCCGAGGACCGAGGCCGCGCGGTTGACCGCGCCCTTGAGCAGGAACCCGCCCTTCTGCGAGAGGACGGCGATGAACCGGCGCTTCTCCGCGACGCCCAAGCTCTCCGGCGAGGCGGAAAACTGCGCGCGCGTTTCGCGGATCAAATTCTCCAAGAGATCGCCCACGCTCTCGGCGTAGGTTTCGTGCGCTTTCTGCCGCTCGTCCAGGGCGAACATCTTGTCCAGAAGCAGGAACTTATCCATCGCCTCGCGCGCCGCGCGCAGGTCCGTGATGTCCACGTTCACGCACAGCATGCCGATGGTGTTTCCCTCGTCGTCCTTGACAAACAGCGTCGAGGACCGGAAGGTGCGATCCCGATCCTGCGGCTTTCCCGCGTAGTTGGTGACGTAATCCTGTTCCCGGTCGCACCCATTTTGCAAAACCCGCAGGGCAAAGTCCGTGATGCTGCTGCCGATCTGCCGGTCCGTCAGCCGGTTGTCGCTGATGGCCACGACGGAATGCTCCAGATCGCTCAGGTCGTGCAGCACCACTTCACAACTTGGGCCGACCACCTCCGCAATAAAATTCACCAGTGGGACATACCCCTGCAGCCTTGGGTTCATGCGCGTCTCCTTTTCTTGAGAAAGCAGTTAATAAATTATTATCAGCGGTAATAATTTATTATTGATTAGTTTATAACTTTATCACCGCAAAGTCAAGAAAAAAAAGCAGGAATTATGCGGTTTTTGATATATTTGTCGCTTCAGAAGGCGAATTTTGCATTTTTTCCGCGTTCGGACTTGCAAAAAACCCGCTCTGTGAAGAGCGGGTTAAGAAGTGTGGTTGACAATCAGGCCACATTGTCCATATTGGGTTTACAATTCATCTCTTCCGGGCGCAGGGGCCGGATGGTGAAGAGCAGGCCGAGCACGGCGGCCGTCAAGACGATGCTGGTCAAGAGCGCCATTTTATAGGAGCCCGTCCCGTCGTAGACCGAGTTGGTAAAGATGGGACAGACCGAGCAGGCGAGGGAGTTGGCCGCGGTAATGATGCCGTAGATGGTGGCATAGGCTCGAGTGCCAAAGGCCGACTGGGTGAGGATGGGGTAGGCCACGGTGCCCACCGCGCAGCCCAGCGCAGCGCCCGCGACGACCAAGATGTGCATGGGCTGGAAGCCGCCGAAGTACAGGCCCAGGAGGCCGACCAGGATGGCGGCCACGGAGATGAACGTGCTCTTGCGCATGCCGAGGCGGTCGTACATGCCGCCCAGGAGGATTTTGCAAACGGCGAGCAGACCCATGTAGCAGGACATGACGCCGGAGGCATAGGTGGCGGCGTAGCCGATGTCGCTCAGGTGGGGCACGATGGTGTTGGAGAGCATGGTGGAGGTCAACCCCACGATGAGCGCCGTGAGGATCAGCGCCCAGAAGCGGAAGGAGCGCACGGCCTGGCCCAGGGTAAGGCCGTAGGCCGGGGCGCTGCCACCCTGGCTGCTGGCCGCGACCGGGCCGCTGCCCAGGGGCTGGAGCCCCACCTCCTGCGGCGAAGTGCGAAGGACGAAATAGAGGATGGGGATCATGACGACCGCCTGGATGACGGCGAGGATGCGGAACACCGAGGTCCAACCGAAGGCCGCGATCCAGCCGCCGGCCAGGGCATTGAAGAGCATGCCGCCCAGGCCACTGCCCATAAAGCAGATGCCGATGGCCAAGCCGCGGCGGTCCTCAAACCAGTTGGAGATGATAAGCGTAAATGGCAGGAAGGTCAAAAACGAGGTCGCAATGCCCACAACGACCGACACCGCGTAAAACATCCACAGCTGCGTGCAGAAGGAATAGCAGAAATAGGCGGCCGGCAGCACAATGCAGGCGATGCGCATCAGGCCCAGCACCTTAAACCGCTCAAAGATCTTTCCGGAAAACAGGGCGATAATCATGTACAGGACGTTGGTCAGCGTCTGGCAGACGCTGAAGCCCTGCCGCGTGAAGCCCAAGGCCTCGGTTACGGGTTTAATGTAGAGGCTAAAGCAGTTCTGCACCACGCCGTGCGTGACGGACATGACCAAAATGCCGCAGGCCACCATGACCCAGCCAAAAAAGATTCTCCGCTTCTGCAGGAACCAGATGAAATTGTGCATCGTCTCTTTTCCTCCCCCAAACGCGCGCATACGAACTGAGTATACACCCGCCTGCGCCCACTTGTAAAGGCCCCGCGCGGGGGAAGCGCCTCACTCAAAGACCGTCTCGTTCGGCTCCAGGTCGCTGCGCAGGTTGCTGCGGGCGCCGGGCACGGCGACGCGGCCGCGCGGCGCGGTGCACAGGGGGTCCTGCGAGGCCTCCATGGCCACGCGCAGCCTTTCGGCCATCTCCCGGCGGATGGGCTCGGCCTCGGCGCGGCCGACGAGGTTATCGCGCTCGGCCGGGTCGAGCAGCAGGTCGTACAGCTCCTCGGCCGGGCGGTTCTTCTCGCCAAAGCCCGCCGCAACGACCACGTCCTTGGAGGGGCTGGCGTCCACGTTCGGCAGGACCGGACGGCAGAACTCCACGTCAAAGCGGCGGATGTACTTATAGCGCTTGGTGCGCAGCGCGCGCAGGGGCTCGTAGGCCGCGTGGTAGGTGACCTCCGTCACCAGCTCGCCGCGGACCTCTTCCTTTTCTCCCAGCAGAAGGGGAAGGAGGGAGGTTCCCTGCAGCCACTCCGGCTTTTCCAGGTGCAGAAGATCGCAGATCGTGGGGTAGACGTCCAACTGGGAGACGAGGGAATCCAGCGCGCGCGGCGTGCACCAGTCTCCCGCGGGCTTGATGCAGAGCGTCACGCCCGTGCCCGTGTCATAGAGGTTGCACTTCATGTGCGGGAAGGCGATTCCGTGGTCCGTCGTCAGCAGCAGGATGGTGTCGTCCCAAAGCCCGGCGTCTTTCAGCGCATCCAAGACACGGCCCATGCAGCGGTCCACCTCGCGCACACTTGTCATGTAATCGGCCATGTCCGCGCGCGTCTGCGCGGTATCCGGCAGGCACGCCGGCACCTGGACAAAGTCCGGGTTGATGTCCGTGTGCTGCGCATAGGGCCGATGGGACTCCGAAAATCCCACGGAAAGGAAGAAGGGAGCGCTGTCCGCCGTGCGGCTGGAGAGGAAGCGCACCGCCTCGTCCGCGCGCTCCTCGTCGCTGTGCACGCCCTGGGCGAGGACCTTTTGATAGCCCAGCGTGGAAACCTCCGCCGCCTCGTGCTGCACGCCGCACAGCGCCGTTTCCATCCCGTTGCGGCCCAGGAACTGCGCCAGGTGCTGCTCCGGGTGCCACAGCCCAAAGCCCCTGTGCGCCAGGCCCAGCATGCCGTTGTTGTGCGGAAGCTGCCCGGTGAGCATCGCCGCCCGGCTGGGCGAACAGGTCGGTCCGGCGCAATGCGCGTTGCGGAAAACCGCGCAGCTCTGCGCCGCCCGGAGCAGATTTGGCGTGGGAATTCCGAACCCATAGATGGAGTTGTAGCGACCCATGTCGTGCGTGTGCAAGTACAATAAATTCATATCTTTCACCTCTATTTCGTTGTATTAAGTTGTTCACACAACCTTAACATCGTTTTTGTACACAAAAAAGATAAATTTTGTTTACAGATTCTCTGCAACTTCCCCTGGGGGAATCGCGTCTGTGATATGAACATTTCCCCAAAGGGGGGAATGGATTTTCACCATCCTATAGGAGGCGAACGTATATGAAAAAGATTCTTTCTTTGCTGCTGTGTGTCGCCATGCTTGGGATCTTTGCGGGCTGCACCGCAGAGGAACCGGAGGCTACGGAAGAGCCTTCTCCCACGGTAGAGGCCACTGTCGAGCCCACGGCGTCTGAGGAACCCACGGTTTCCGAGGAGCCCACGGCGTCCGAGGAGCCCACGGTTTCCGAGGAGCCTGCTGCTTCTGAGGAGCCTGCTGCTTCTGAGGAGCCTGCTGCTTCCGAGGAGCCCACGGCTTCTGAGGCACCCGCTGCTTCTGAGGCGCCCACCGCTTCTGAGGAAGCTGCGGCCTAATCGGCAAGGGACCACTGCCGTGGTTTCTTAGGATGGCGTGCGGAGAACATCCGCACGCCATTTTTATTTCTGCGTGCCGGCCTCCACCGCAAGGGAGAGCGCCGCATAGTCGCCGATGCGGTCCCCGAGCTGCGCGGGAGAGATGCGGCAGACCGCGAGGGATTGCGGCAGGGCTTCGCGCTCCAGGACGCGGCGCATCTCCTGCGCAAAGAGGTCCTCGCTCCGGGCATATACGGAGCCGATGACGATGCAGTCGGGATTGAGCAGGTCCACGGCCAGCGCCAGCCCCTGTCCCAGGACGCGCGCGCTCTCGCGAAAGACCTCGCGTGCGGCCGCATCCCCGGCGTGGGCGGCGGCGGCAACGGACTTTGCCGTGATCTCGCCCTCCATCCAGGGGACGGGGGTTCCGCGCTGGGCGCAGGCCGCGCCGTATGCGCGGGCGAGCTGGGCGATGCCGCCGCCGGAGCAAAACCCTTCAAACGAGCCGAGCTTGCCGTACCCGGCCGGGCCGCAGTCCGCCATGCGCCAGTGCCCGAGCTCCCCGGCGTTGCCGTTCGCCCCGCGCAGAATCCGGCCCTCGTGCACGATTCCCGCGCCAAGGCCCGTGCCGAACGTCAAAAACAGCAGGAGGCGGCTCCCCTTGCCCGCGCCAAAGCGCCACTCGGCAAGGGCGCAGGCATTGGCGTCGTTTTCCAGGACAGCCGGCGCGTGCAGGCGCGCGGAGACAAAGTCCGTGAGCGACAGCCCGCTCCACCCGGGCAGGTTCGGTGGGTTGCACAGAACCCCGGTTTCCGCGTCCATCGGGCCGCCGGAGCTGATGCCCACGCCCAAGATCTCCTGCCCCGCGGATAGCTTTCCGGCCAATCCGCAGAGGCGCTCCATGGCCTCCTCCTGTGCGCGGGGCGTTGCGAACGCCTCCCGCGCAAGGATGTGAATGTCCTCTCCCTCCAGCGCGCCGATCACGGCGGCGCACTTGGTTCCGCCGATGTCGAGCCCAACGTAGACTCCCATTTGCCAATCCCCCTATTTTTTCTTTTTCTCCATGATACACGGTGCAGGCCGCTTTTGCAATCCTTCCAGATCAGAGCAGCGCCTCAAAGAGGCGGACCAGGAAGTCGGGCGTTCCGGGGAAGCGGGAAAGGATGGCTGCGCGCACGGCGCCCTCCGGGTAGGCGTTCTTGATGTCAAAGACCGTTTCGCCCATGGGCTGGTCGCCGATGGCGATGGCGCCCATGGCCGCTCCTCCGGCGGCGACGCGCGCGCCCACCGCAAAACCGCCCAATGCGTAGATCCCGACGGCTAATCCCCCCAGCGCAAGTCCGCCCACCGAGAGGCCGCCCACGGCCACGCTGCCCACGGAAAGGCCGCCCAGGGAGAGGAGGAGCCCGACCGAGACGCCGCCAAAGGACAGAAGCCCGGCCGAGATGGCCCCGATGGCCACCACGCCGCGGGCGACGTTGCCGATGGCGAGGATGCCGGTGGCGACGCCGCGTCCGAAGCGGATGTGCACCAGCGGCAGGCCAAAGAGCGTGTGCCGGCTTTTGTACTCCCACTGGATTGTGTACACGCTGCCGCGGCGCGTCACCCTCCAGGCGGCGGCCGGCTCCTCCTGCGCGGGCTCCGCTTTCGGGCGCGGCCCTTCGACCAGTTCATCCAGGGACAGGTCAAACAGCTCCGCAAGGCGGCGCAGCCGCGTCAGATCCGGCTCGGTGTATCCATTCTCCCACTGGGAGACGGTCTGCCGGGAGACGCCCACCAGCTCTGCGAGTCTCTCCTGGGAGAGGTTGCGCGCCTTGCGCTCTCTTATGAGGTTTTCGGAAAATGTCATGGCTGTTTCCTCGCTTTAGCATTCTTTCTGCAAGGAGTATACGGCAAAGCGGTTCCTTTCGTCTACCGGGTTGGCCCTACATCTTGTCCGGAAAACCCGACAAGAGAAAAAAACATGGCAGATTCTGCAAATCTGCCATGTTTTTTTAGTATTTCATCTCGCGGTTGACCGCGCCTGGCTGGGGGCGCCCCTCCAAGTAGGCGCGAAGGTTTTCGGCGAACCACTCGGCGTGCTTCTGCTTGGACGCGCCCAAACCGGAGATGTGCGGGGTGATGAGGACGTTCGGACAGGTCCACAGGGGATGGTCCGGCGGCAAGGGCTCGGGATCGGTGACGTCCAGGCCGGCGGCGGCGATGTGGCCGGAGCGCAGGGCCTCCATCAGGGCCTCGGTATTGACGATGGAGCCTCTGCCGATGTTGACCAGCACGCTGCCCGCCTTCATGAGGCGGATGCGCCGGGTGTCCAGCATGTCCTTGGTAAAGGGCGAGCCGGGCAGGCAGACGAGCACGATGTCGGCCTTTTGCAGGATTTCGTCCAAGCCGTCGTCGCCGGTATAGATCTCCGAATAGGGCGGGAAGGGCTCGCAGGCGTGGAGCTTAAATCCCAGCACGCGCGCGCCCATGGCCGCGCAGATGCGCCCGGCGTTGTTGCCGATGTCGCCCGTGCCCAGGACCGCGACGGTCTTGCCGTTGACGTTGCCGAGCATGGGGATGGAGGGCCACTGTTTCTCCTCCATGTTCCGCACGGCGGGGACAATGCCGTGCAGGACGGCCATCAAAAGGGCGATGACGTGCTCGCCGACCGCGTCGCTGTAGACGCCGGCGCCGTTGGTCACGGGCAGGGCGCTGCCGTGGCAGCGGTCCACCTCGTCGATGTAGCCGTCGATGCCGGCGGAGATGGTGTGGATATAGCGCACGTTCTTGGCCGGGGCGATCTGCGACTTGTCGCCGTAGTTCATGAGCACCTCGGCGCGCTCGAGGACCTCGTCCGGCACCTTGGCGCCCCGGGGATAGGCGAGAAATTCAAACTCCGGGAACTGCTCCCGCAGGTAGGCCATGGGGCCGGGACCCAGGTCGCAGCCCACCACGCAGACTCTCTTGTTCATGTGAAACCCTCCAACGTTCTTTTTCTATTTTTTCTGTTCTCTCTCTTCCGGGCTTTGCAAATTCTCGGTGCGCTCGGGCGGGCAGCACAGCAGCATGGCGTCGATGGAGTCCACGAGCGCGGTCCAGGCCGCCTGCAAAATGGAGGTCGAGACGCCGACGGTGCCGAAGTTGTGCTCCCCATCGGTGGAGCGGATGAAGACGCGCACGCGGGAGGCCGTGCCCCCGTCGGAGACGACGCGGACCTTGAAGTCCGTAAGGCGCAGCCTTTCCAGCTGGGGGTAGAAGATGGTCAGGACCTTGCGCAGGGCGCAGTCCAGCGCGTTGACCGGGCCGTCGCCCTCGGCGGCGGTGACCTCGATCTGGTTGTCCACGCGCACCTTGATGGTGGCGATGGTATAGGTCACGTCCTCCGGCCGCTGGCAGAAGACCTGGAAGTCCAGGACCTCGTAGAACCGCTTATAGAGGCCGAGCTGCTTGCGCACCATGAGCAGGAAGGAGTCGTCCGCGTCTTCAAAGTGATAGCCCTCGAACTCCATCTGCTTTAGCTTGTGGAAGATGTGCTGGACGATGGGCGAATCCTTTTCCACGGTGGGGTCCACCTCGTGGATGCGGTTGATGAGGCTGTTTCTTCCCGCCAGGTCCGAGATGACAAAGGAGCGGGAGTTGCCCACGTCCTCCGGGCGGATGTGCTCAAAGGTGCGGGGATTCTTGAGCACGCCGTCGATGTGCATGCCGCCCTTATGGGTGAACGCCGACTGGCCGACGTAGGGCATCCGCCCGTCGTGGGAGAGGTTGGCCACGGAGCTTACAAAGTGCGAGAGCCCCGTGATCTCGTGCAGGGCGGGGAAGCAGTCCACCTTCATCTTCAAGACGAGGTTCGGGATGACCGAGCACAGATCCGCGTTGCCGCACCGCTCCCCCAAGCCGTTGATCGTGCCCTGCACCATGGTGGCGCCCATGCGCACCGCCGTAAGCGACCCGGCCACGGCAACGCCGCTGTCGTTGTGGCAGTGAATGCCCACGTGTCCGGCATAGCGCTCGCAGACCGCGGCGACGGTATTGCGGATGTCCTCGGGGAGCGTGCCGCCGTTGGTATCGCACAGCACGAGGAACTCCGCGCCGGCCGAGCGCGCGGCCTCGAGCGTATCCATGGCGTAGCGGGGATTGGCCGCATAGCCGTCGAAGAAGTGTTCCGCGTCAAAGAAAACGGTCTTGCCCGCGCGCACGAGGAACTGCACGGAGTCGTAAATCATGTTGAGGTTGTCCTGGAGCGTCGTGCGCAGGACGTCCGTGACGTGGAAGTCCCAAGACTTTCCAAAGATCGCCGTGCATTCGCAGCCGACCCCCGCCAGCACGTTGAGCCCCGCGTCCTCGTGGGCGCGCACGCCGACCCGATGGGTCGAGCCGAAGGCCACAAGGCGCGCGTGCTTGGGCTTCCACGTGCGCAGGCGCTCATAGAGCTCGGCGTCCCGGGGATTGCTGGCCGGGTTTCCCGCCTCGATAAAGTGCATGCCGACCTCGTCCAGGCGCTGGAGGATCTGCTCCTTGTCCTGCAGGGAAAAGGTCACAGACTGCCCCTGTGCGCCGTCGCGCAGCGTCGTATCGTAAAGAAACATCCTCTTTCTCTCCTTGGGCTCAGTATTCCGGCAGGGCCATGGTGCTGCGGATCTCGTTAAAGGGGAAGGCGACAAACAGCACGCGGCCGTAGATTTCGTCCAGCGTCAGCGGACCGACGGCCCGGCTGTCCCGCGAGACGGGCCGGTTGTCGCCCATGACGAAGATCTCGTCGTCCTCGAGCGTCACGGGGTCCATGCTCTGGTCGTCGCGGCGGGTCAGATAGTCCTCCGCGATGGGCTCGCCGTCGATGTAGACCGTGCCCTCGCGGATCTCGATCGTCTCGCCCGGCAAACCGATGATGCGCTTGACAAAGAGCTTGTTCCCCTCGCCCGGGTAGTTGCAGGTAATGATTTCGCCGCGCTGCGGCTCGTTCAGGCGGTAGTGCAGGCGGGAAACGCCCATGATGTTGTTTTCATGGAGCGTGTCGAGCATGCTGGTTCCGTCCACGCGGGCAAACGTAAAGAGGTACTGGTGAATGAGCAGCGCCGCCACCACCGGAATGATGATGGTCAGCGCCCACTCCAGGATTTCCTTTGCGATGTTGTTTTTTGCCATGAGTGCGGTTCCTTTCCATTTTGTTTGCGTCAAGCCGTTTCCGCCTCGATCCAGCGCGCCTCGTCCATGGGATAGCACACGGCCATCACGCGCCCGACGATCATCTCCCGCGAGAGCGTTCCCTCCTGGCGGGAGTCGTAGGAATTTGCGCGGTTATCCCCCATGACAAAGACCTCGTCTTCGCCGATTTGCACGGGGCCGAAGTCCTCCTCCGGGGGATAGCGGACATACGCCTCGTCCAGAGGCTCGCCGTCGATATAGGTCTGTCCCTGGCGGATCTCAATCGTCTCGCCGGGAAGGCCCACGATCCGCTTGACGTAGAACTCTTCCGAGTTGGGGTAGCGGCAGATGACGATCTGCCCGCGGGAAAATTCATGGAGGACAAAGTAGAGCTTATCCACGGCCACGATCTGGCCGGAATGCAGCGTTTCCCGCATAGATGGCCCTTGGATGGTGGTCATGGAAAACACAAACGTGCGCACCAACACCGCCAGCACAAAGACCACCAAGATCTCGACGGTCCAGGCGCACGCTTCCCTTCTGCGGCGACGGGCTCGCTCCTGACGCCGCTCCATGCGGGAGGGCATCAGCCCTCCTCCGGCGCATCTTTCCCCAGGTGCTTTTTCATCCGCTTTTCAAACTCCGGCCTTTCCAACATGACGATCCGGCCGCAGCCCTTGCACTTGATCTTGATGTCCGCCCCCACGCGGATGACGACCCAGCGGTCGCTGCCGCAGGGGTGCTTCTTGCGCGTCTGAATCAAATCGCCCAATGCAAGCTCGATCATGTTTTGGCCTCCTCCGTCTGTTTTTCCCGCCTGGCGCTGGGGCCTTCCCGATTTTCGGGCGATCCCTCTACGATTATAACACGCTTCTTCCTCCATTGCACGAAAAAGAGCGGACTTCCCGCCGTCTTTTCTTGTGCGCACGTCGCCCGCAAAAAAGCGGCGGCTCGGCGCGTCTTCCTCTTGACAGCGCGCCGCCGCGATGGGTATAGTAATCCTTGGAATGCACTGTTTTTCCGCAGGCTGCGCTTGCGGATCGGACGTTCACGTCACGGAAGGAAGGAAAACGAAAATGGACATACAGCAGAGCATTATTTCCTGGGCCAAGGCGCACGAGGAGGAATTCTTTGCAGACCTTGCGGCGCTGGTTGCGGTCGACTCGGCCAAGGGCGAGGCGCTGCCCGGGATGCCGTACGGCAAGGGCTGCGCGCAGGTCTTGGAGACGGCCGAGGGCATTCTGCGCAAGGCGGGCTTTTCCGCGGTCAACCACGACAACTATGTTTTGACGACGGACCTCAATGACAAGGACACGGAGCTCGGCATTCTGGCGCATCTGGACATCGTTCCCACGGGGGACGGCTGGTCTTTCCCGCCGCTGGAGATGCGGCAAGACGAGCACAAGGTCTACGGGCGCGGCACGGCGGACGACAAGGGCCCGGCCCTTGCGGCATTTTACGCCATGCGCGCGGTGCGCGACCTGGATCTGCCCCTTGCGCGCAACTGCAAGCTGATCCTGGGCGCGGATGAGGAGTGCGGCTCCAGCGACATCCGCCACTACTTTGCCAGCAACCCGGTTCCGCCCAAGACCCTCTCGCCGGATGCGGACTACCCGGTCATCAACATCGAAAAGGGCGGCCTGCACGCGGATGCGGAGGCCCACTGGGCGGCGGAGGACGTGCTGCCGCGCATCGGCTGGATCGACGCGGGCATCAAGTTCAACGTCGTTCCCGCGACCTCCAAGGCCTTGATCAAGGGCATGACGGCAGAGGACGTGCAGCGGTACCTGCTCAGCGCTGAGGAAAAGACCGGCGCGAAGTTCTCCTGCGCGCAGGAAGAAGGCGGCGTGGTCATCACCAGCCAGGGCGTCAATGCGCATGCCTCCACGCCCTACGAGGGCATCAACGCCTTGACCGCGCTGTGCACGCTGCTGGCGGCTCTTCCGCTCAAGGGCAAGGGCGCGGAGCTGGTTCGCGGCCTGACGCATCTCTACCCGCACGGCGACTACTATGGCGTGGCCGCGGGCGTTGCGCAGGAGGACGAGGTCTCCGGCAAGCTCACCATCTCCCTGGACGTGCTCAAGATGGACGAGACGAGCGCGGCGCTGCAGGCGGACTGCCGCGCGGCCCTGTGCGCAAACGACGAAAACCTGACCGAGGTTCTGCGGCGCAAGTACGCGCAGATCGGCTTTACCATGGCGGACAACCGGATGTTTGCGCCGCACTACGTGCCGGAGGATTCCCCGCTGGTGCAGACGCTGCTGTCGGTCTACGAGCGCTACACCGGGGAGAAGGGACACTGCATCGCGATCGGCGGCGGCACCTATGTGCACAGCCTGGAGGGCGGCGTGTCCTTCGGCGCGGCGTTCCCCGGCGTCAACAACAACATGCACGGTCCGGACGAGTTCGCGATGAAGGAGCATCTGCTTCTCACCATCGAGATGTACGCCCAGGTCATCTACGAGCTGTGCAAGGCATAAATCAAACGCGCCTTACAAAAAAAGCGTTTCCCTCCGGCAGGAGGGAAGCGCTTTTTTAATCGTCCAAATAGGTTCCAACGTCATACTGGTTGTTCTGCCGCTTAACGCGCACGAGGATGGACCCATCCTCCCTCGCGGTTTCTTCCACAATTCGATAGGGAATCTTTCTTTCGTCTAACTGACGCCTATAGGCTGCGTATTCCTCCTGAACCGCTCGGACTGCCCACTCTCTGGGCAGATCTTCTTTGCTAGAGAACAGGATGGTTTGGTGTAGACATGCGGATACGATTCTCTTCATTTTTTCTTTTCCTCCTCTTTTTCTTCCAGATACTCACCCGTAGGATAGAGCAGATATGCCCGGCGCATGTGTACAATAAGGCTGCTCGCGTCTGTTGTTTTCTCCAGTACCTGATACCGGATGTGTTTGCGATCGAGCATTCTGCAATACGCGGCAAAAGCCTCATGGTCCTCAAACCGCTGCGTCTGCTCTAGGCACGCGGACAAGATCCTCTTCATTTTTTATTTCCCCCTCTTTCTCCTTTTCAATGAGCTTTCGGACAACTGTGGGCGTTTCCTCCAGTGCAAGCCCAAGCACATAAGCGATTTCTTCGTTGAGTTCGCGTTCTGCCTCCTTGAGAAGCGCCTCATCCGCGACATGTAGCTTCTTATGCTGTGTTTGCAGCCTGGACTGATACAGGGACAACGCGCGAATGAGGCGCGTCATGCCCACGCGGTCCCCACTGCGAAGAATTTTTTCATAGGTCTCTCGGCGCTTTGCTTCTTCTGCAATCCAGAGTCCGTCATCTTCAGATACGCCGCTTAGAAGCTCCAATACCTCCTGCGCGCTGAGCAGGCGGTGCATTCTCCCGGTGAGTTCCGGATTATCAACAGGGACAAAAATCGTTGCTTCTTCATGGTAGACCGGCTTTAAGACATAATAAAGCCGGCGCGAGGCTCCAAACGACTTTTCTGAAATCTCTTGAATGCGGCAAATTCCTTGTGTTCCATACCGGACAATTTCGTGGACTTCCATCTCCCTCTCCTTTCTTTCGGGCAAAGTTTGGTATGAACCTTTTGTCATGACTTTTTTGTTTGGAAAAGAAAACGTGCAGTTTGCTGCAACAGGACTTACGTTCCGCTAAGCAAACTGCACGTTGTACAAGAAGTATTATATCAGGTTTTTCTGTTTTTTTCAAATGGAGTAGGAAAATTTTTTACGCCTGGGTCTTGAGGAACTCCAGGTTCTTGTCGATGAGGGCGCAGCGCTGCTTGACGCAATCCGGGCTGCGCAGGGGATCGGACGGAGTATTGAAGGTGTAGTCCACCAGGCGGTCAATGGTGGTGGTGGCCACGTGCATGCGCGTATCCGAGGAGGCGTAGTAGATGTAGACCACGTCGTCCTTGACGCACGCGCCGCAGGCAAACACCACGTTGCTGACGTCGCCCACACGCTCCTCCCTGCGGGGAACGAGGAACACGCCGGAGGGCTCTGCGATGACCTTGCTCGGGTCCTTCAGATCCGTGGCAAAAACGTAGAGCACATAGCGCAGGCCGGAGGCGCAGTTGCGCACGCCGTGGGCGATGTGAATCCAGCCGCGGTCGGTCTTGATCGGCACGCAGCCCGCGCCGTTCTTGGCCTCGGTGATGGTGTGGTAGCGGCGGATGGAGGTCATCTTCTCCTCGTCGATGACGGGATGGGTGATGTCCTCGCACAGGCCGAAGCCGATGCCGGAGCCGGAGCCCGTCTCAATGAAGCCATCCATGGGGCGCGTGTAGAAGGCGTACTTGCCGTCCACAAACTCCGGATGCAGGACAACGTTGCGCTGCTGGGGCGAGCGCAAGGTCTTGAGGTTGGGCAGGCGCTCCCAGTTCTTGAGGTCCTTGGTGCGCACGATGCCCGCCGCCGCGACCGCCGCCGAGAGGTCGGGGTCGTTCGGGTCCTTGCTCTCCGAGCAGAACACGCCGTAGATCCAGCCGTCCTCGTGCTGGGTCAGGCGCATGTCGTAGACGTTGGTCTCCTCCGGGCAGGTATCGGGCAGCTGAATCGGGTAGTCCCAGAAGTGGAAGCCGTCGATGCCGGTGTCGGACTCGGCCACGGCGAAGAAGGACTTGCGGTCCGCGCCCTCGACGCGCACGACGAGGTAGAACTTGCCGTTGAGGTAGATCGCGCCGCTGTTGAGCACGGCATTGATCCCCAGGCGCTCCATGAAGAAGGGGTTGGTCTCCGGGTTGAGGTCGTATCTCCAGTGCACGGGCGCAAATTCGCGCGTGAGCACGGGATACTCGTAGCGATCGTAAATGCCGTTGTAGATGTCGGACACGACGTTCTTGCGGGCGATCAGCTTGTCCACCTTCGCCTTTTCCACGTAATAGTTGGGATGCAGCATTTCTCTTTTCCCTCCAAATGATTGGATCAAACCTTAACGGATGCCGATTTCCGTATCGGTCTCCGTGAGTTTGCTGTGCTCCTTGATGTAGGAGACGATCTCGTCCACCTGCGTAAACGCCAGGCCCACCACCGAGTCCGCCGCGCCATAGTAGATGGCGATGCGCCCGGTTTCGGTGTCCTGCAGCGTGGCGCAGGGGAAACAGACGTTGGGCACGAACCCGCGCTCCTCATAGGGCGCCTCGGGCGTGAGCAGGAAATTCTCGCAGCGGTACTTGACGATGGAGGGCCGGTCGATGTCCAGAATCGCCCCGCCCACGGAGTAGACGTAGCCGTTGCACGTGCTGGACACGCCGTGGTAGAACAGCAGCCACCCCTCGTCCGTCTCGATCGGCGCCGCGCCGCCGCCCACTTTCAGCGACTGCCACCACTCCGAGCCGCGGCTCATGACGTGGCGGTGCCGGCCCCAGTAGATCATGTCCGGCGATTCGGAGAGGAAGATGTCGCCAAAGGGCGTGTGCCCGCTGTCCGACGGCCGCGAGAGCAGTAGGTACTTTCCGTTGACCTTGCGCGGGAAGAGCACCGCGTTGCGGTTAAAGGGAATGAAGGGGTTTTCCATGCGCACAAAGGTCTTGAAGTCCTTCGTGCGCGCCAGGCCGATGGCCGCGCCGTAGAAGTCCGTGCACCACAGGATGTAGTAGGTGTCCTCCACCTTGACAAGGCGCGGGTCGTAGGCATAGCCCGGCAGGAAGGGCTTGCCTTCCTCATCCACAAAGGGGATCTTTTCCGCATCGATCTGCCAATGGATGCCGTCGTCCGAACGGCCCATGTAGATGTGCGGGATGCCATTGACCTGCTCTCCACGCAGCACCGCGACAAATCCATCGCCAAAGGGCGCCACCGCGCTGTTGAAGATGCGCGCCACGCCCTTTACGGGATTGCGGTCGATGACGGGGTTGCCGCTGAAGCGCCAGACGGGAGCGTTGACGACGGAGGCGGGCTTTTCCTCCCAGGGGATGTTGGGCAAGGGTCCGCCGGTCAGGATCTTTGTCATGGTCTCTTCCTCCTTTATCATCAACCGGACACAATGTGCCGGCAAGGTTCCCGCGGCCTTCTCTCCGAAATGCCGGTTCTGCGCGCAAAAAACCGCGCAGAAGGGGAAGTTCGTTGCTCAAGGCCATTATACACCACTTTCCCCGTTTGGAAAAGAGGGAGGGACCCCTTTCTTTTTTCGCTTCCCCGCCATTCCACTCGCCAGAGCCCGCTCCCGGTCCCGGCACGTCAATTCAGAACAACGTTCGCCGCACCTTCCCTGCATAGGCGCGCGCGCCGCGCCGTCTCTCCGCACAAAACGAGTTATCCACAATCTCTGCACAGTTTGGGGATAAGTCATACAGAAGTGCAATCTTTTTTGCCGCCGCCCGGAAAACAACGGCAGAACCGGAAGCTTTTTGGTCCTCCCTCCGCCTGTGGATAACTTCTGTTGAAATTCTTCCACACCCCTTGCATTCTGTGGAAAATTTTGCTGCATGGTCGTGCATACGCTGCATAATTATACAAAACCGTAAATATTTGCGTTTCCAGATGGGAAGTTTTCCCATCGGCAAAAAATTTCTCCACAGAAGCGTGGCCGTCCGAGGTCCCAGGGGAGGGCCGGTTGTGGAGAAACGCGCCAAAATGTGGATCGGCGAGCCGGACTTCCACAGCGAACGCGAGCCCAAAAAACCGGAGAACATCGGACAAAACGAGGTTTTCCACAAAATCCACCGCTCTACTACGACTACGTCTACTCTCTATACCCTACAACTGCTGTTTCTTTCCTACCGTTTCGCCGCGCACAAAACGGCGTCCGGAAGGGGCGTCGCCGTCCGTCAAAAACGCTTCATAGATTGTTTGATTTTCTTTAACCGTCTCTTGATGGTTTCTCTATTGTCAAAATGGGTCTCATTGTGTAAGATAAAGGAGTGAAAAGCAAAGAAAAGCCTTTCACGGATGATGACATCTTTCCTTGTCACGCAGCGCCGGGCGCACTTCATCAGCGGGTTGTGCGCTCGTAAAAACCCAACGTCTCATTTTCTCCTCCTTAGAGTCAAGGTTCTGCGTCTGCGGCAGTTCGCATATCTCTCTTATTTTGGGCAGGTGAACTTCTTCACCTGTAGAAAGCATCACCCCGCCGGGATTCCGGCGGGGTGTTTTCTTTTCCTATTCCACAATTTGGCCCTGCCGCACGACGAAACGTCGGGCGCTGGGCCAGGAGACGTCCTGTGCGGTCGCGGTGACCAGGGTTTGGACGGGGAGGATGCGCTCCAAAAGGTAGCGCTGGCGGCGGTCGTCCAATTCGCTCATCACGTCGTCGAGCATGAGGATGGGCCACTCGCCGGTCTCCTGGCGAATGAGGTCCAGCTCGGAGAGCTTGAGGGCGAGGGCGGCGGTGCGCTGCTGGCCCTGCGAGCCAAAGGCGCGGATCTCGCGGCCGTCGAGCGTCAAGGCCATTTCGTCGCGGTGGATGCCGCGCGTTGTGGTGCAGCGGCGCAGGTCCTCCGCGCGTGCGGCTTCCAGGGCGCGCAGGAGAGACGTTTCGTCGTTCGCCTCACAGTCCGGGCGGTAGGATACAACCAGGGATTCGCGGCCGCCGCTGATGTCCCGGTGGTTTTCGGACGCAAGGCCGGAAAGGCGCGCGCAGAAGCTCTCTCGATAGCGGGTGATCTTGCTGCCGAGCGAGGCGAGCTGCTGGTCCCAAACCGGGAGCGTCGCGCGGAGCTCGGGCTGCTCCCGGAGGGAGCGCAGCAGGGTATTGCGCTGCCGGAGGGCGCGCATGTACTGCTGCAGGAGGAAGAAGTAGGCGGGATAGGTTTGGGAGAGCTCCATGTCCAGGAACCGGCGCCGCTCAGCGGGTCCGTCCTTGACGATGGAAAGGTGTTCCGGCGCGAACAGCACGCAGTTGAGCAGGCCCATCAATTCCCCGATGCGGGAAAGGGGCGCACCGTCGACGTGGATTTTCCGGCCCTCCTGGCGGGAGAGGCGCACGCGCAAGTCGTGCGCGGTCTCGGTGCGCACGCTTTCCAGGCGAATGCGCGCGATCTCCTCGTCGTAGGCGATGAGGTCCTTTTCCCGGCTCGTCCGGTGCGAGCGCCCAAAGCAGCAGAAGAACACGGCCTCCAAAAGGTTGGTCTTTCCCTGCGCGTTCTCGCCCACGATCAGGTTGATCCCGTCCTCCGGCGCAAACTCGCAATACGCGTAATTCCGAAAATTCGTCAGCGTCAGCTTTGTGATGCGCATGTCTTTCCTCCCGGCAAAGCAAAAGGGGGAAAGGCTCGCCCGCCTTTCTTTCGGCCCGGCTGCCTTTCCCCCGGAATTCCCTGTCGCTAGCCCGCCGTGCGGACCGGCAGCACCAGGTAGAGGAAATCCTCGCCCTCGGTGGGAACCAGGACGCAGGGCGAGATGTTCGAGTTGAGCTTGATGAGGAACTGCTCCTCGTCGATGGACTTGACCGCGTCCGTGATGTAGCGGACGTTGAAGGCGATGTCGATGTCGTTGCCCGTGGTCTGGACCTCCATTTCCTCGTAGACGTCGCCCATCTCGGAATTCGAGGTGATAGAGAGCTTGTCCTGGCGGATCGAGAAGCGAAGGAGGTTGTTCTTGCCCTCGCGCGCCATGAGGGACGCGCGGTCGATGCAATCCGCAAGCTCCCCGCGGGAGACGCGGGTGGAGATGGCGTAGCTCGGCGGCAAGAGCTGGCGGTACTTAATGTACTCGCCCTCCAGCAGGCGGATGATGACCGTAAAGCCCGATGTGCGAAGGAGCAGGTGCGTCTTGGACAGCGCCAGCGTCACCGGCGCGTCGTCGTCGCCCAAAATCTTGCCCGCCTCAATCAGGTAATGCCCCGAGACCACGGCCGAAACCTTGCCCGCGGGGGAGAGGAGCTTGCCCTTTCTGCGGGCAAGTCGGAAGCCATCCAGCGCGACGAGCGTCAAAACGTCGTCCTCTACCTCCAGGTAGATGCCCATCAGGATCGGGCGCGCGTCGTCCGCGGCCACGGCAAAGCCCGTCTCGCGGATCATGTCGCGCAGAAGGACCTGGGGAAGTTCGATGGGGTCGTCCTCCGGCACGGCGGGCAGCTGCGGGAAGTCCTGCGCGGACATGCCCTGCAGCGTCGTCTTGGAGCCTGCGGCGCTGATCGTGGCGCGGTTGGAGCCGCTGACGGAGAGGGTGACCTCGCCGTCGGGGAGCTTGCGCACGATTTCGTTGAGCAGGCGCGCGTTGAGCAGCACGCGCCCTTCCTCGGCGACCATGGCCGGGAGCGTCGTTTCAATGCCCATTTGCAGGTCCGTGCACTGCAGCCGCACGCCGGAAAGATCCGCCGCGATGGACACGCACTCCAGCACGGCCTGCGGCGAACGCGTGGCGCTGGCCTTGGAGGCCACGGAAAGGCCCTGCATCAGGTCCTCTTTCTGACAAATGAATTTCATTTTTTCCAACCCTCCGTTTCAGGAAACAGGCGCTTTTCTCTCTTTCCGCGTTACGCGCCCTGAATGCGCTTCTTGAGCGTTTCGATCGTGCCCTTGAGCGCCGCGTCGCGCTTGATGTCCTCGGCGACCTTGTCGCAGGCGTGGATGACGGTGGTGTGGTCCCGGCCGCCAAACTCCAGGCCGATGCGCGGAAGCGACGCGCCGTTGAGCTCGCGGGTGAGGTACATGGCGATCTGGCGGGGGACGGTGATCTCCCGGTTCCGGCGCTTGGACTTGAGGTCCTCGACAGAGACCGAGTAGTATTCCGCGACGATGGCCATGATGAGGTCGGTGGTGATGCGCCGGGGGTCCTTGACGGGCAGCATGTCCCGCAGGGCTTCCGCGGCCAGGGCCTCGGTCACGGGCGCGCCGCCGCCGTTGGCCTTGGCATAGGCCAGCACGCGCGTCAGGCATCCTTCGAGCTCTCGGATGTTGCTCTCGACCTTGGAGGCGATGTAGGCGTTGACCTCGTCCGGCACGTCCAGGTTTTCCAGCTCCGCCTTTTTGCGCAAAATGGCGATGCGCGTTTCCAAATCCGGCTTGGAGATGTCCGCGATCAAGCCCCACTCAAACCGGGAGCGAAGGCGCTCCTCGAGTGTGGGAATGTCCTTGGGCGGCTTATCGGAGGAAATGACGATCTGCTTGCGCGCCTCGTAGAGGGCGTTGAAGGTGTGGAAGAACTCTTCCTGCGTCTGTTCCTTGCCGGCGATGAACTGGATATCGTCCACCATCAGCACGTCCACGTTGCGGTAGCGGTTGCGGAACTCGCTGTTGGTGTTGGAGGAGATGGCGTTGATCAAATCGTTGGTAAACGTTTCGGAAGTGATGTAGAGAATGCGCGCCTGCGGATTCTTTTCCAATATAGCGTGGCCGATGGCGTGCATGAGGTGCGTCTTTCCAAGCCCCACTCCGGAATAGAGGAAGAGGGGGTTATACGTATCGCCCGGGCTTTGCGAGACGGCATAGGCGGCCGCATGCGCAAAGTTGTTGGACTTGCCGATGACGTAGGTGGAGAAGGTGTACTTGGGATTGAGCATGGAGGCCACGGCGTTCGGGCGCGCGGGCGCCTCCCCCCTGGGCGCGTTCATCTCCGAGGGAATGCGCACAACGTAGCGAATCGGCTCCCCGGCCGCCTGCATCAGCGCCGCCTGGATGAGCTGGTCGTAATTGTTGCGCAGCATGTTGCGGATGAATTCGATGTTCACAAGCAACGTCAGGACCTGGCCGTCAAAGGAAACAGGCACGATGTCCTTGAACCAAGAGTCATACGAAATGCCGTTGATCTCGGACTTGATGAGCTGGGAGGCTTTGTCCCAGATCTCCTTTGCGCTTGGGTTGTCCACAGGTTCTCCTCCTAAAAAGCGGCACAAAACGGAAACACCGTTCCGCTCGACCCGTTGGATGTGGAAATCCCAGGTCGATATGCACAGTATTTTGAAAGAATATCCACAAGGTTATCCACAGTTTGTGGATAACGAAACTGTGATCGCATCCTCTCCATGGGGACACACAAGTCATCATAACAAAAAAATCCCCTGGATGCAATGCTTTTTCACAAAGTTATCCACAGTTTTTGGTTTATCCGACACTTTGATTCTTTTTCACGGAATTGCCTTTGGAATTCATTCAATTTGACGAATTCCGCCCGGAGACTGCCCGAAAGGATGTAAAAAGTTCAGACTTTGCTTGACAGAAAAGAGAGAGAAGCCTTATAATACAATCGCTGTTTTGTAGGTAGAGCAGTGTTTTCATTTTATGGATAAGGGGTGTGAAGACAGATGTGGATGACGTTCCAGCCCAAGAAGCGTCAGCGCGCCAAGGTGCACGGCTTCCGTGCCCGCATGAAGACCAAGAACGGTCGCAAGGTGCTTGCCCGCCGCCGCGCCAAGGGCCGCAAGGTTCTCTCCGCCTAAAGAGAGCGGAGCGCTCGGGGGAAGTTGTATCCGGCGCGGACAGCGTGCTGCCGCGCCTTTTGCCCCGGCGGCAAAGGCTTTTGCATCGGTGGGTCGGCCCCCGGTGCAGAGACGTTTCGTGAAACGAGTGTACTCGCTCAAGGAAAACAGCGCGTTCCAGTTCGTCTATCGCCGTGGAAAATCCCAGGCAAACCGCGAGCTGGTTTTGCTGTTTGTGCGGCAGGGCAAGCTGCGCATCGGCTTTTCCGTGAGCAAAAAGTTGGGCGGCGCGGTGCAGCGCAACCACATCAAGCGCTTGCTGCGCGAGAGCATCCGCCCGAAGATTCCGCACCTCAAGTGCGGCTATTATGTATGGATCGCGCGCTCCGGCGCGGTGGAGGCGGACTTTCACCGCATGGAGCGAAGCGTGGATAACCTTTTGACGCGCCAGCACCTCTACAAGACGCAGGGGACGGGCGAAAAAGGGAAAGCATGAAGACGGTTCTTCTTTTTCTAATTCGATTTTACAGGCGCTTTATCTCTCCGTTGTTTCCGCCCTGCTGCAGGTTCTATCCCACCTGCTCGGCGTATGCCCTGGAGGCCATCGGAAAGTATGGCGCGTGCAAGGGCGGATGGCTCGCGCTCCGGCGCATACTCAAATGCCACCCGTTCCACGACGGGGGCTATGATCCTGTTCCCTAGGGAAGAGGAGGGGAGCCTTTTTCGCATAGTTTCGCATGGGAGGAGTACAAAAAAGTGAGTTTTATCATCACGCCGCTGCGCTGGGTCGTGGACCTACTCTACAGCTGGGTCGGCTCCTACGGCGTCGCCATCATCCTCTTTACGCTCGCCGTAAAGCTCGTCCTGCTGCCGTTGGACATCAAGCAGCGCCATTCCATGCGCAAGATGCAGGATATCCAGCCCAAGATCGAGGAGATTAACCGCAAGTACGAAAAAGACCCCGAAAAGCGCTCCGCAAAGACCATGGAGCTCTACAAGAAGGAAAAGGTCAACCCCATGGGCGGCTGCCTCCCCATGCTGATTCAGCTCCCCATCCTGTACGCGATGTTCGCCGTCATGCGGCATATCGCCGGCGAGCAGGCTGTCCTCATGGTCCAGCAGGTTACCCAGGGAATCCCCTTTCAGCCGGAGAGCTTCCTGTGGATTCGCAACATCTGGCAGCCGGATAACATCATGGCCAACGTCATCCCCACTTTGAGCGAGATCTCCGTCAACCTCAGCGCCGTGAGCGGAAACGATTTGCTCAACACCGACGTGCTCAACGTCGTCCGCGCAAACTATGAGATTGTCATGAAGCCCGTCATGGAAATGTACAACACCGGCGTCTCCAACGGCTGGGCCATCCTGCCCATCCTGGCCGGCGCCTCCCAGTACTTCACCACTTGGCTCATGAACGGCAAGCAGACGGCCGCGCAGCGCAATAACCCCCAGGCGCAGAACCAGAAGATGATGAACTACATCTTCCCGCTGATCTCCGTCTTCTTCTGCTGGCAGTACAACGGCGCGTTCGCCCTGTACTGGGTGACGAGCAACATCTACATGATCATCACCTACGTCGGCTTCAACTTCTACGCCGATTACAAGGCCAAGAAAAAGGCGCAGCTGCAGGAAAATTAACCCGTTCCCCTTCGCTTTGCAAGACAGGAGGTCTTTTTCCCCATGAAAACACTTGAGGCAACCGGAAAGACCTATGAAGAGGCGTTGATGGCGGGCCTTGCCCAGATGGGCCTCCCGTCCGACAAGGTCGACGTCGAAGTGCTGGAGGAGGGATCCAAGGGCTTCCTCGGCATCGGCGCAAAGCCCTATCGCCTTCGCTTGACGAAAAAGGACACGCCTGCCCTGCGCGCGGAGGAATTCCTTCAGAACGTGACCGAGCTCATGGGGCTGGACGTCGTTCTCAGCGTCCAGGACCAGGAGGAAGCTCTGCGCATCGAGATGCAGGGCGATAACCAGGGCATCCTCATCGGACACCGCGGCGAGACGCTCGACGCCTTGCAGTACCTGACCTCC
Organism: Candidatus Spyradocola sp.; assembly: GCA_050942925.1. Taxonomy (GTDB): domain Bacteria; phylum Bacillota; class Clostridia; order Christensenellales; family UBA1750; genus Spyradocola. The sequence continues at coordinate 164,230 of JBMNOF010000001.1, read as the reverse complement.
CTCCTCGTCAACAAGGGCGGAAAGGACTACCGCCGCGTCACGCTCGACACCGAGGGTTACCGCGCCAAGCGCGAGCAGACGCTCATCAACCTGGCCAACCGCATGGCCGCCAAGGTGCAGCGCAGCGGGCGCCGCATGGTGCTGGAGCCCATGAACCCCTATGAGCGGAGAATCCTGCACTCCACGCTCCAGGACAATCCCTACGTCACCACCCACTCTGAAGGAGAGGAACCCAACCGCCGCGTGGTCATCGCGCCCAAGCGCGCATAAGGGCGGCAGAGGGGAAAACCGCATAGTTTGCAGCGGCGGCCGATGCACTTCGGCGCCGCTTTTTTTGAAACGGCAGGAAAAGAGGAAAGGACAAAATGGAGGATACCATCGCTTCCATCGCTACAGCCGTGGGCTTGGGCGGAATCGCCATCATCCGCGTGTCGGGGCCCAAGGCAAAGGACGTTTTGTCGCGCGTCTTTCGCCCACATCGAACAAATTGTGCGATGCCCTCGCATCGCTTGACCTATGGAGACGTCTATGACGGGGAGCGGCGCGTGGACGAGTGCATGGCCGTCTACATGAAGGGGCCGCACACCTATACAACGGAGGACGTCGCGGAGCTCCAGTGCCATGGCGGCGCCGTCACCGCGCAGGAGGTCCTGGACGCCGTGCTCCGCGCGGGGGCGCGCCTGGCCGAGCCGGGCGAGTTCACTAAGCGCGCATTCCTGGGCGGGCGCATCGATCTTGCGCAGGCCGAAAGCGTCATGGACCTCATCTCCGCCCGCACCTTCCGCGCGGCGCATGCCAGCCTCCAGCAGATGGGCGGATACCTCTCCCGCCGCATCCATGAATTGCAGAACCAGCTGCTGGATACCATCGCCTACATCGAGGCAACGCTCGACTACCCGGATGAGGACATCGAGCCGCTGACCGCGCAGCGCGCCTCGCAGGAGGCCGAAGCCGTCCGCAGGGAGCTGGAGGAGGCCGTCCGCAACGCGCGGGCCGGGAAGATGCTCAGCGCCGGTGTGCGCATCGTCCTGGCCGGCAGCCCGAACACGGGCAAGTCCTCTCTGCTCAACTGCCTTCTGCGCGAGCAGCGCGCCATCGTCACCGACATCGCCGGCACCACCCGCGACGTCCTGCGCGAGGACCTCGACCTCTTTGGCCTGCCCGTGCAGATCTCCGATACCGCTGGCCTGCGCAGCGCGGAGGACGCCGTCGAGCGCGCCGGCATCGACCGCGCCCGCGAGGAACTCCGCCGCGCGGACGTCGCCCTGCTCGTGCTGGACAGCGCCCGCGAGCTCCTGCCGGAGGAGCGCGCCCTCCTTCGCGAGACGCAGATCCCCTTGGTCGTCGCGCTCAACAAGACCGACCTCAACATGCGCACGGGCGTCGAGGACGTGCGCGCCGCCCTGCAGGGCACGCAGGCCTTTGCCATCCAGCTCACCTCCGCCCGGACGGGCGAGGGCATCGAGGAACTCCGCCATGCCCTCTACGAGGCTGCCCTGCGCGGCGCTTCTCCCGAGGAGGCCTATTTGACCAACGAAAGACACGTGCAGGCCGCCAAGGAGGCCCTGCGCGCCCTGGAGAGCGCGCTTGCCGCCCTGCAGGACCGGACGCTGGACTGCGCGGCGCTCGACCTGCGCGCCGCCTGGGAGGCCCTGGGCGCGATCACCGGCGAATCCGCCACAGAAGACGTGATCGACCGCATCTTTGAAAAGTTCTGCCTTGGAAAGTGAGGACCCTATGTCGTTTACCTTGGAAAGCTATGAGGTCGTCGTGGTGGGCGCAGGGCACGCCGGCTGCGAGGCCGCGCTCGCCTGCGCCCGCATGGGGCACAAGACCCTCCTGCTCACCCTCAACATGGACGGCGTCGCGCTCATGCCCTGCAATCCCTCCATCGGGGGCACGGCAAAGGGCCACCTCGTCCGCGAGATCGACGCCCTGGGCGGGGAGATGGGCCGCGCCATCGACGACACGTTTCTTCAGTCCCGCATGCTCAACACGGGCAAAGGCCCGGCCGTGCACTCCCTGCGCGCCCAGGCCGATAAAAAGCAGTACCAGCGGCGCATGCTGCATGCCCTGCAGCACCAGGACCGCTTGACCCTCCGCCAGGGCGAGGTCGAGGCCATCGAAACCACCGGCGGCCGCGTCAGCGGCGTGCGCACGACCACCGGCGCGCTCTACCCTTGCGCGGCGGCCATCGTCGCCACCGGCGTCTACCTCAAGAGCCGCGTCATCGTGGGCGAGACGCACGCCGACTCCGGCCCCTCCGGGTTGGGCAATGCAAAGGCCCTCTCCGGCGCGCTGGAGCGGCTCGACTTCCCGCTCCGCCGCTTTAAGACCGGAACCCCCGCGCGCATCGACTGCCGCACCGTCGACTTTTCCAAGTTCGAGGAGCAGCCCGGCGACGAGCACATTGTCCCCTTTTCCTTCCTGAACGATCGCCTGGAAAAGGAGCAGATTTCCTGCTACCTCGGCTACACCACCCCGGAAACCCACCGCATCATCCGCGAAAACCTCCACCGGGCGCCTCTGTTCTCCGGCGACATCCATGGCGTCGGGCCGCGGTACTGCCCCTCCATCGAGGACAAGGTCGTCCGCTTTGCCGACCGGGAGCGCCACCCCCTCTTCCTGGAGCCCGAGGGGCTGGACACGCTCGAGTGGTACGTGCAGGGCATGTCCTCCTCGCTGCCCGAGGACGTGCAGTGGGCCGTCTACCGCTCCATCCCCGGCTTGGAGCACGTGCAGCTCACGCGCCTGGCCTATGCGATTGAATACGACTGCATCGACCCCACCCTCCTTCGCCCGACCCTCGAGGCAAAGGGCGTGGAGAACCTCTTCTTTGCCGGGCAGATCAACGGTTCCTCCGGCTATGAGGAGGCCGCGGCGCAGGGGCTGTACGCCGGCATGAACGCCGCGCTCAAGCTCAGCGGCCGGCCGCCGCTCCGGCTCTCCCGCGCGGACGCCTACATCGGCGTGCTCGTCGACGACCTCACCGGCAAGGGCACCAACGAGCCCTACCGCATGATGACCAGCCGCGCCGAGTACCGCCTGCTCCTGCGCCAGGACAACGCCGACCTCCGCCTGACGGAGATCGGCTGGAAGGCCGGACTCGCCTCCGACGAGCGCCTGGCCCGCATGGAGGAAAAGAAAAGGGGAACATATGATCTCCTAAAACTCTTGCCAAAGACGCATCTGCGCGCAGAGGAGGTCAATCGCGTCCTGGGGGAGGGGACCGTTTCCAGCGGGATTTCCGCGGCGGATCTGCTCCGGCGCGCGGGCGTGCGCTACGCCGATCTCCGGCAGATGGACCCGGCGATCCCGGACGTTCCGGACAACGTCGCGGAGCAGGCGGAGATTCATCTCCGGTACGAGGGGTATCTGGAGCGCCAGCGCCGCCAGGTCGAGGCATTCCAAAGGACAGAAAACGTCAAGATTCCCCAAGATCTGTGCTATGCCGACATCAAGGGCCTGCGCATCGAGGCGCAGCAAAAGCTGGAGCGCATTCGCCCGGAAACGCTTGGCGCCGCGCAGAGGATCTCCGGCGTCTCGCCAGGGGATATTGCCGTTCTGATGATTAAACTGGAACAGAGGAGAAGGGAGAGAAAGTCGTGATCGCAGACCGCGTGCGGCAGGGCGCCCAGCAGATGGGTCTTGCGCTTTCACCGGAGGCCGCTGAGCGCTTCCAGCTCTATCATGCGCTCCTCGTGGAGGGGAATGCGCGCATGAACCTGACCACCGTACTCGAACCCGAGGAGGCCGTGGACCGGCACTTCCTCGACAGCCTGGCCCCCGCGGCCCTGGGCCTGCTCCCGCAGGGGGCGCGCGCCGTGGACGTCGGGACGGGCGCGGGCTTTCCCGGCATCCCGCTGCTCATCGCCCGGCCGGACCTGAAGCTGACGCTTGTGGACTCGCTCAACAAGCGCCTGCTGTTCCTGCGCGAGGTCCTGGACCGATTGGGGCTTTCCGCGGAGATCGTCCACATGCGCGCGGAGGAGTTCTCGCACCAGGCCGCCCATCGCGAGCAATACGATGTGGCCATGGCGCGCGCCCTCGCCTCGCTCTCGCCGCTGATGGAGTATTTGCTGCCCTGCGTCCGCCGGGGCGGGGTGGCCATCTGTTGGAAGGGCCCGGGCGTGGAGGAGGAAGCCCATGCCGCGCGCCGTGCGCTCTTCCTCTTGGGGGGAAAGGCCCGCGAACCCATTCCCTACGACATCCCTAACCGGGACTGGAGGCACAACCTCTTCCTCGTGGACAAGGAGCGGCCGACGCCAAAGGCCTACCCGCGCAAGGCGGGCACCCCCACGCGCGATCCGCTGTAAAAGAGGAATTTCCGAAACTTTCGCATCATATTTCCCGACAAACTGTGTCAATCCTCCGATGAAAATCGCATCATGCGAGGAAATTGACCCTGAAATACGACAAAGAGTCTTTTCAGGTTGTCGATTCCTCGCATACGATTTCGATTTACATCGGGGGATTTTTCTGTATAATGAAGGCAGAAAACAGATGCGGAGAGCCTTGTTTCACGTGAAACAGCAGGAAATGGAGTGAAATGTATGCAGGCACAGAGCACAATGAATCGACGGAACCTCCGAATGCGCGAAAGAGAGGTTGCGCGAATCCCCATCGATGCGATTCGTCCCAATCCCTACCAGCCGCGCCGCGTCTTTGCGCAGGAGGCCTTGGAGGAGCTTTGCGCTTCCATCAAGCAGTATGGCCTCTTGCAGCCCATCAGCGTGCGCAAGACCGGGAATGAGACCTATGAGCTCATCGCGGGGGAGAGGCGGCTGCGGGCCTGCCGGATGGCCGGGCTGAAGTGGATCGACGCGATTGTGTTCTCCGCGTACGAGCAGGACAGCGCCGTCATCGCCATGATGGAGAACCTGCAGCGCGAAAACCTGCACTACATGGAGGAAGCGGAGGGCTATCAGAACCTCATACGGGACCACGGTCTCTCGCAGGACGAGCTGGCCAGGCGGCTCGGCAAGAACCAGTCCACCATCGCAAACAAGATGCGCATTCTCAAGCTGCCGCTGACGGTGAAGCGCATGCTCCTGCAGTACAATTTGACCGAGCGGCATGCGCGCGCCCTGCTTCGCCTGCACGACGAGGAGATGCAGATCAAGATCGTAAATTTGATTGTACAACAGAATTTGAACGTTAAGGCGACGGAGGACCTTGTCGAGCGCACGATCTCCCGCATGTATGGAATTGAGGAAGAAGAACCGACAAAAACCAACAAAATCAGCGGTTTTGTGCGAGATACCCGGTTGTTCGTCAATTCCATCAAGACGATCGTCCGGCAGATGTCCGATGCCGGTCTCGCGCCCAAATTCGATTCCAGCGAAAACGATGGCGGATTGGAGATCCGCGTCTGGATTCCGCATCTGCCCGCAAAATAAATCCTTCCATTTTCTGACCTGGTATGCTATAATAGGACATCGTCCTCCCCACACGACCTTTTGTCATCTTCTTCTGATCCGGCAGATTTGAGCAGGATTTTGAAAATCCTCATCCGGAATTGAGCCATCCCCCTTCTCTTTCCCGTCGAAATCCGGTATAATAAGTTCAGCCCTCTGTGGACGAGCTTGTGTAACGGAAGGAAGGCGGGTCTTTTTTGTCTAAAGTGGTCTGTATTGCAAACCAAAAAGGCGGCGTGGGAAAGACGACGACAGCGGTCAATTTGTCCGCTTGCATTGCGGAAAAGGGACATCGCGTGCTGTTGGTCGATTTGGACCCGCAGGGCAACGCGACGAGCGGCGTGGGCGTGAATCATGACCGCGTGGAGTCGTCGGTGTACGACGTCTTGATGAATGATACCTCGGTGCAGGAGGCGGTTCAAAATACCTGCATCAAGAATCTCTACGTCCTCCCTTCCAACATTCAGTTGGCGGGTGCGGAGATCGAGTTGGTTTCCGCCATGGCGCGAGAGCACATTCTGTCTCACCAGCTGGACGTCGTCAAGCCCTTATACGACTATGTGTTTATCGATTGTCCGCCTTCGCTTGGTTTGTTGACGCTGAACGCGCTCACGGCTTCGGATACCGTCCTCGTTCCCATTCAATGCGAGTACTATGCCTTGGAGGGATTGACCCAGTTGATGAACACGGTGCGCCTGGTCAAGAAGCGCCTCAATCCGAATTTGGAGATTGAGGGCGTCGTCTTGACCATGTTGGACGCGCGCACAAAGCTGGGTTTGCAGGTGGTGGATGAAGTGAAGAAGTTCTTCTCGCAAAAGGTGTACGCCACCATTATTCCGCGAAACGTGCGCTTGGGCGAAGCCCCCAGCTTTGGGCAGCCCATCAACCTTTATGATCCCCGATCTGCCGGCGCCCTCGCCTATGAGAGTCTGGCGGAGGACTTTTTGAAGTGGAATGGAGGAAAGTGACATGGCGAAAGCGAGCGGCGGCCTGGGCAAGGGCATCAATGCGCTCTTCAGCGACATCCCCGAAGTCGAGGAGGAAAACCAGGAAAACAACGTGCAGATGATCCCCATTGGGAGCATTGATCCCACCAAGAACCAGCCGAGAAAACAGTTTGCGCCCGAAGCGCTGGATCAGCTCGCGGCGTCAATCCGCTCGGTCGGCATCATTCAGCCCATTATCCTTGCCCCGAACGGCAAGCGGTACACCATCGTCGCTGGCGAGCGTCGCTGGCGCGCGGCCCGCTTGGCAGAGCTGACCGAAGTTCCCGCCATCGTCCGCGACGTGGAGGAGATCCGCCGCATGGAGATGTCCTTGATCGAGAACATCCAGAGGACGGACCTCAATCCCATGGAAGAGGCGCAGGCCATTCACGCCCTCATGCAGCAGTGCGGACTCACGCAGGAACAGGTGGCGCAGCGTCTCGGCAAAAGCCGGTCGGCCGTCGCCAACCTCCTACGCTTGCTCAGCCTCCCGTCCGAGGTCGCAGACTACGTTGCCTCTGGAGACCTCACCGAAGGACATGCGCGCGCCCTGCTCGGCGCGGAGAACGAGAGGGATATCATCAACCTCTCTCGCCAGGTCGTGCAGCGCGGGCTCAACGTTCGCCAGACGGAATCCCTCGTCAAGTACATGCGCGAATCGGCTGCGCCCAAGCCGGAGCGCCCGCGCTGCGCAGAGCTGGCGCTCGTGGAGGAGGCGGCGCGCCGCCGCTTTGGAACGAAGGTGACCGTCACCGGAAACGCCAAGCACGGAAAGGTCGTCCTGCACTACAGTTCGGCCGAGGACCTCGAGAGGATCTACGAGTTCCTCCGCATTCAGGAAGATTGAGCGCTTTTTTCCCCGCCTGTTTCACGTGAAACAGGCGGGTTCTTCTTTTGTGGAGCAAAAAATAGAACTTAACAGGGGAGGGGATTGACAAATCGCAGGTGGATGCGTATATTGTAAGCAGAGGCTAACTTTTGGCCGATTTCTTTTGCAGAATAAGTTAGCAAGCGCTAACATTTGAGGGGAGAAGAGGAGCATGACCCTGGATAAATTGAAAGTCGGCGCATATGGTGTAATACAGACCGTTGGAGGAGAGGGCGCCCTGCGCCGCCGCCTGCTGGACATGGGACTGACGCCGCGCACCCGCGTGATGGTGCGGAAGGTGGCGCCCATGGGGGACCCGATTGAGCTGTTCCTGCGCGGATATGAGCTCACGATTCGCCTGGAAGACGCCCAGAAAATCGAGATTGTGGAGGAAAAAGCATGATTATTGCATTGCTTGGCAACCCCAACTCGGGAAAGACCACGTTGTTTAATCAGCTCACGGGTTCGAATCAGCACGTGGGCAACTTTCCGGGCGTGACGGTCGAAAAGAAAGAGGGAGCCATCCTCGGACAGAAGAACATGACGCTGGTGGACCTGCCCGGCATCTATTCTCTTTCTCCCTACACGGCCGAGGAGGTCGTGACGAGGGACTTCCTCCTGGTGGACAAGCCGGAGGCGGTCATCAACATCGTGGACGCCACGAACATTGAGCGGAACCTGTACCTGACCCTGCAGCTGATGGAGGTCGGGGTGCCGGTCGTGGTCGCGCTCAACATGATGGACGAGGTCCGGCAAAACGGGGACTCCATCGATGTGCCGCTCCTTTCCAAGAACCTGGGCCTGCCCATCGTGCCGATTTCCGCGGCGAAGAACGAGGGCTGCGAGGAGCTCGTGCAGAGGACGATCCAGGCGGCGCAGCAGAAGGACCGCCCGCGCGGATTGGACCTGTGCCAGGGCGAGGTGCACCGCGCGGTGCACTCCATCGCGCACATCATCGAAAAGGAAGTTAAGGAGGCGGGGCTCCCCTCCCGCTACGCGGCGACCAAGGTGGTCGAAGGCGATCCCATCACGCTCAGCAAGCTGAACTTGACCGAGAGCGAAAAGGGGATCATCGACAACATCGTCCAGGAGATGGAGACGAACCTGGGCACGGACCGCGAGGCCGCGCTCGCGGACATGCGCTATGACTTCATCGCGAACGCCTGCAAGGACGCGGTCAAGAAGAATGGGAATTCCCGCGAACTGCAGCGCTCGATCCAGATCGACCGCCTGCTCACGCACAAGTACTTCGGCATTCCGATCTTCCTGTGCGTGATGCTGCTGACGTTCTTCCTGACGTTCAACGTCATCGGCGCGGTGTTGTCCAACCTGCTCTCCATGGGGATTGACGCGCTGACGGGCCTTCTGGACCAGGGGCTGACCACCCTGGGGATCAACGAGGCCGTGCACTCGCTGCTGATCGACGGCGTGTGCGTGGGCGTGGGCTCGGTCCTGTCGTTCCTGCCCACGATCGTGACGCTGTTCTTCTTCCTCTCCATCCTGGAGGACAGCGGTTACATGGCGCGCGTCGCGTTTGTCATGGATAAGCTGCTGCGCAAGATCGGGCTCTCCGGGCGCTCGTTCGTCCCGATGCTGATCGGCTTTGGCTGCTCCGTTCCCGCGATCATGGCCTCGCGCACGCTGGCCAGCGACCGCGACCGCCGCATGACCATCCTGCTGACGCCCTTCATGTCCTGCTCGGCCAAGCTGCCCATCTATGCGACCTTTACCGCGGCCTTCTTCCCCAACATCGCGCCGCTGGTGATGATCGGACTGTATGTCGGGGGCATGGTCGTGGGCGTGCTCTACGGCCTGTTGCTCAAGGGCACGATCTTCAAGGGCAAACCCGTTCCCTTCGTCATGGAGCTGCCGGCCTACCGCCTGCCCAGCGCAAAGTCCGTCGTCATCCACATGTGGGAGAAGGCCAAGGACTTCCTGGTCAAGGCCTTTACCATCATCTTTATGGCGTCCATCGTCATTTGGGTCCTGCAGAGCTTTGACACGCGCCTGATGATGGTCAGCGACAAGAGCGACAGCATGCTTGCGGGCATCGGGCGGTTCATCGCCCCGATCTTTGCGCCGCTGGGCTTTGGCAACTGGATCAGCTCCACCGCGCTGCTCACCGGCCTCTCCGCCAAGGAAGCGGTGGTCTCGACCCTCGCGGTGCTGACCAATGTGCCGGATACCGCGCAGCTGACCACGGTGCTCGGCTCGCTGTTCACGCCGCTGTCCGCCGTCTCGTTCCTGACGTTCACGCTGCTGTACATGCCCTGCTTTGCGGCCGTCGCCGCGGTCCGGCGCGAGCTGGGCAGCACCCGCTATGCGGCGCTGGCCATGTTCGCCCAGTGCTGCGTGGCCTGGATCGTGGCCTTCCTGGTCTACCAGATCGGCAGACTGATTTTGGGGGTGTGAACCATGGGTGTTTGGGATGTTCTGATTCTGCTGCTGCTAGCCGCCGCCATCTGGGGCGCCTTCCGCTTTCTGCGGCGCCAGAAGAGCTGCTGCTGCGGCAACTGCGCCGCCTGCAAGGGCTGCAAATCCAAACAAGAATAATACGCACCGGCCGAAGAGTTCTCTTCGGCCGGCCTTTTTTTGCCCTTGACCCGCTTCCCTTCCTATGGTATACTGACGCTGTAGTTAGTTATAACTAACCAAGAGGAGGAGGCGGAAGATGTCCATTGTGATTGTCGGCGGGAATGAGTGCATGGCGTGCAGATACCGGCAGATCTGCAGCGAATACGGCCATGAGGCAAAGGTATTTTGCCGGATGCGGGATGGAATCCGGTGCAAGATGGGCAGCCCGGACCTGCTGATTCTGTTCACGGGCACCGTCTCGCACAAGATGGTGGAGATGGCGCTGCGGGAGGCCAAGCGGTGCAACGCCTCGGTTGCGCGGTGCCACAGCAGCAGCGCCTCGGCGCTGAAGGGCCTGCTGCAGAGACAGGGGTGCGGGGCATGAGCGAGGCGATGGAGCGCGTGCTGCTCACGCACTGCGCGCCGACGCTGGCGGGGCTCAAGTGCGCGAGCCTGGTGCGCCTATCCGGGCCGCGGGCGGAGCTGGAGGAGGCGGAGCGGGTCTGGTCCCGGGCGCTGGGCGCGCGGGGCGTGCGCGTTCGCGCCGCGCGCTGGGACAGCGGGAGCGCGCTGCTCTACCTCTACCGGGAAGGACATCTGCGGCGCGAGTGGGCAAAGCCGGGGGCGGCGGAGTTCCTGCGCGGCCGCGGGTACGACCCCGGCGCGGAGGTGGGGGAGAACGTGGAGCGGCTCCTGAAGCGGATCGCGCGCTCCGCCTGCTTTCCGCACGAGATCGGGCTGTTTCTGGGCTATCCCCTGGAGGATGTGCAGGGCTTTATCGAGAACTGCGGCAAGAACTACCGCCTCTGCGGCTGCTGGAAGGTCTACGGGGACCCGCAGGCGGCGCTGCGCTGCTTTGCGCGCTATCGGAAGTGCACGCGGGTGTACCTCAGGTGCTACCAAAGCGGGCGCGGCGAAAAAACTAGGTAAAAATGGAAAAAGCTATTGACAGACGAAAAAGCCGATGCTAAAATAGGGACCGAAAGAGAACAATGGCGTTTCTTAGAAAAGAAATGCCATTGTTCTCTTTTATTTTATTCAGGAGGAGGATCTCTATGTACAACTCAGCGGACGTGATATGGACACTCGTTGCGACAGCGCTGGTGTTCTTTATGCAGGCCGGCTTCGCCCTGTGTGAAAGCGGTCTGACGCGTGCGAAGAATACCGGCAACATCCTGATGAAGAACATGATGGACTTCTGCATCGGGACGCCGTGCTTCTGGCTGATTGGTTTTGGCCTCATGTTCTATGGAACCGGCCCCTTGATCGGCGGCTTTGACCCGCTGATCCGCGGCGACTATTCCTTCCTGGGGAACGGGTTGCCGATCTGGGTATTTGCCATCTTCCAGACCGTGTTCTGCGCCACGGCCGCGACGATCGTTTCCGGCTCCATGGCGGAGCGCACGAACTTCAAAGCCTATTGCGTCTACTCCGCGGCCATCAGCCTGATCATTTACCCGATCAGCGGCCACTGGATCTGGGGCGGCGGCTGGCTGTCCAGCCTGGGCTTCCATGATTTCGCTGGGTCTACGGCGGTCCACTTCGTCGGCGGCCTCACCGCACTGGTCGGCGCGGCCATGCTCGGGCCCCGCATCGGCAAGTACGACAAGGAAGGCAAGCCGCACGCGATCCTTGGCCACAACATGACGGCCATGGCGCTGGGCGTCTTCATCCTCTGGTTCTGCTGGTTCGGATTCAACGGCGGCTCCACCATCTCCATGACTGGCGACGACACGATGAACAGCGCGGGCCTGATCTTCTTCAACACGAACCTGGCGGCGGCCATGGCGACGGTTGTGGCGATGATCATCACCTGGATTCGCTACAAGAAGCCGGACGTCTCCATCACCTTCAACGCGGCGCTGGCGGGCCTTGTGGCCATCACCGCGGGCTGCGACCTGGTTTCTCCGGTTGGCGCCTGCATCATCGGCATCATCAGTGGTATCCTCTGCGTGTTTAGCATTGAGTTCTTCGACAAGATCGCCAAGATCGATGACCCGGTCGGCGCGGTCACCGTCCACTGCGTCAACGGCGCTTGGGGCACCCTGGCGGTCGGCCTCTTCGCGACGGAAGGCGGCCTGTTCTACGGCGGCGGCTTTGCGAAACTGGGCGTGCAGGCGCTCGGCCTGGTGAGCGTTGGCGTATACGTTGCGGTCGTCATGTTCGTCGTCTTCAAGATCATCGACAAGACCATCGGCCTGCGCGTTCCCGCTCAGGTGGAAATTGATGGTCTGGACATCCACGAGCACGGCCTGGCCTCTGCGTACGCGGGCTTTGCCATCAGCGATGCTTCCTACGCGGCCCTCTCCGTGAACGAGAACACCGACCTTGGCGAGAGCGACATTGAAAAGGCGACGCCGGCGCAGGTCGACGCTGCGGTCAAGGTCACCACGGCCAACGATCTCCACACCGGCATGCACAAGGTCGTCATGATCATCAAGCTGGGCATGCTGGAGAACCTCAAGGAGGCCCTCAACGCCATCGGCGTCACCGGCATGACCGTGACGCAGGTCATGGGCATGGGCCTGCAGAAGGGCGCCGGCGAGAAGTACCGCGGCGTCGAAATGGACGCCACCCTGCTGCCCAAGGTGCAGGTTGAAGTCGTCGTGAGCAAGATTCCGGTGCAGAAGGTCATCGACACTGCGAAGAAGACCCTCTACACGGGCCACATCGGCGACGGCAAGATCTTCGTCTACGGCGTGGAGCGCGTTGTGAAGATCCGCACCGGTGAAGAGGACTACGCGGCGCTTCAGGACGTCGAATAAAGCGTTTCCCCTCATACCCTTCCTTTCCATATAACCTCATAAACCTCAGGCAAAACCCCCCGCCTTCCGGTTCCCCCCGGAGAGGCGGGGGGTTTTGCTGTATCTGCCAAAAAAACGTCCCGGCCGCAGGACCGGAACAGGTGGTTGACGCGGCCGCCAAACTGTGGTATTTTGAACCTATTCCAGGGAACAGAACAGACAGGCGAAGAATTTGGCGGGCAATTCTGCCTTGCAGGGCAAGAAACTAAAAGGGGATTGCGGCATGAGGAGAGGAATTCTCTGGGCGTTTGCACAGGTAAAGGGGAGAATCCCCTCGTTTTTGGCGCTGATTGTCTTTACGATCGTCAACGGACTCTCTGGGCTCTGCGTGTCGCTTTTGATGAAGGCGTTTATCGACATTGCCACGTACTCGAGCAATTTGCAGCCCATGTTCGTTGTGGCGCTGGCTATAGCGGACCTGGCCGTGCTGGGCGTGACGGAGATCCTGGTGTCGGTTCTGCAAAACCGGATTGCCTGCTTTGTCGAGAAGACGCTGCGGAGGCACCTGCTGGACAAACTGTATCGAATCCCCCTGCAGACCTACAATTCTCAACCCACTAGCGTGTACCTGACGCGCATGACGCTGGACGTTGAAGCAGTCGTGAAGTTCCTGACGGATACCTCGATCGTGAGCATCTTCAACGAATGCCTCTTGTTCCTCGTGAGTGTGTTCCTGATCTTCGCCCTCAACTGGAAGATGGCCCTGGTCCTGCTCACGGTGTTTCCGCTGTTTCTGCTGTGCATCCTCCGGCTGTCGCCCAAGGTTCACGAGATCTCGGGCAGAATCTCCAAGGAGGAGGAGAAGAACCGGACCCTGCTGCAGGAGTTCCTGGACAAGGCCCTGCTCATCCGCGCCTACAACACCTGCGTGGCGGCCATCCGGAAGATGGAGGCGCAGTACGGCGCAAAGCAGTCCCTTGCCTACCGCAGGAGCGTCTTGCTGGGCGTCATGGGCTTTTTGAACAACTTCATGGGCGTGGGCATGTTCCTCATCGCCATGGGCTTTGGCGTGTTCCTGGTCCTGTCCGGCGAGACGACGATGGGGTCCCTAGTCGCCATGGTGAACCTGGTGAGCTTCTATTACGGCCCCTTTCTGCACATCTCCAGGTGGGTCTCCGACATCAGCAGCACCCGGGCGGCTGTCCAGCGCATTCGGGAAATCCTGGACCAGCAGGACGACGACCGGCCCCTGGCCGCTCCGGCAGACGGACAGCGCATCGAAGAAGTGCGCGTGGAGGACCTGACCTTCGCCTACGAGGGGCATCCCCCCGTGCTCCGCGATGTTTCCGCCCTCTTTGCCAAGGGCAAGGTTACGGCGGTCGTCGGCGAGAGCGGAAGCGGAAAGAGCACGCTGCTGAACAACATCCTGGGCTTTTACCAGCCCAGCGCGGGCCGGGTCCTGGGGGTGTGCGGAGACGGGACCGTCCTGACGGGCAGGCTGCAAAACGCCATTGCGTATGATTCCGTCAACACCTCGGTGCTCTATGGGACGCTCCGGGAAAACATCTGCATGGGCGATGCGTGGGACGAAGAGCGGTTCCAAAAGACCATCCGGGCGGTCCATCTGGAGGCGTTTTATGAGGAAAAGGGCGCGGATTTCCTCCTGGAATCGGGCGGAAAGAACCTGTCCTCCGGTCAGATCCGGCGGGTTTCCCTGGCGCGGGCGCTCTACCGCGACCGGGACATCCTCCTGTTTGACGAGCCGACGGTAAACCTGGATGCGGAATCCATCGAAGCGTTCTGGCAAAACGTTGAGCGCCTCAAGGCGGATCGAATTTGTTTGATCGTGACGCACGATCCGCGGATCGTGGCGCTGTGCGACGTCGTTTATTCTCTGGAGGAGGGAAGACTCTTCCGCAGGGACGAAGCACGATAGGGGAGGAAGCGATGGAACTCATTTGGGACTTTGACGGCACGCTGTTTGACACCTATCCGCTCATGGCGCGCTGTCTGCAGCGGGCGTTGCTCGACGAGGGCGTGCCGGCGGACCTTGCGGAGATCCGCCGGCAGATGGCCGTGAGCCTGGGCACCGCCTTTGCGCACTTTTCCGCCGGAGAGGCGGTCATCGCGCGGTACAAGCGCTATGTGGAGCAGAGCGGTCCCCGCGCTGTCGCTCCGTTTCCAGGGGCGGAAGATGTCTGCGCGCGCGTCGTGCAGGAGGGCGGGCACAACCACCTCTTTACGCACCGCGGCGCCTCTGCGCGGTGGTACCTGCGGGAGAGCGGCCTGGACCGCTGGTTTACCTGTGTGGTCACCGACGAGGACCGCTTGCCCCGCAAGCCCGCGCCGGACGGCATTTTGCGGATTCTGGAGCGAAGCGGGCAGCCCCGGGAGTCGTTCCTCATGATCGGCGACCGCGAGATCGACATCCTGGCCGCGCATGCCGCAGGCATCCGCGCCTGCCGCTTTGCGCCGCAGGCGGAGGAGGTTTCCACGGAGGCGGAGTACCGATTGCGGGAATACCGCGAGTTTTTCGACGTTGTCAAGGAGGAAAGAGGAACATGAAGGAGATTTTTTCGCGCGTGACCGTGCGCAAATACCAGGAGAAGCCGGTCGAGACGGAGAAGCTGGAGCGCCTGCTGCGCGCGGCGATGGCCGCGCCCTCCGCGGGAAACCAGCAGCCCTGGCAGTTCGTGGTCGTGCGGGACCGCGCGCTGCTGGACCAGCTCGCGCAGGCAAGCCCCTACGCCAAGCCGCTGCTGGGCGCGCCGGCAGGCATTGTGGTGCTCAGCCGCACGCAGGGCCTGCGCTTCCCGGACTACTGGCAGCAGGACCTGGGCGCGAGCACGCAGAACCTCCTGCTGGAGGCCGAGCACCTGGGCCTGGGCGCGGTTTGGATGGGCATCGCGCCCCTGGAGGATCGGATGCAGGCCGTGAAAAAGACCCTGGGCCTGGGGGAGGACGTGCAGGCCTTTGCGCTGGTGGCCGTCGGATACCCGCAGGAAAAGCCTGCGCCGCATGACCGCTACGATCCCAGCCGCGTGCAGTGGCGGTAAATCGTTCGTTGTGAGAAAAAACGGAGGGGGAAAACTTTCCCTCTCCGTTTTTTGCGGCGGAAGTGATCAGTACATGCCGTTCTGCGACATGTAGTCGTAGAGCTTTTTGCCGTGCTCCTGCTCTTCCTTCTGAATGTGGTTGAGCGCATTGCGCATGCCCGCGTCCTGGAACTCGAAAATGCCCGTGTTGTAGACGGAAGAGACGTGTTTTTCCGAGGCGAGCAGGTCCTGGCAGAGATAGGCGTCCTGCTTCTTGCCCTCCGGGGAAACGGAGCCTGCAGACGCAGGGGCCGGGGGCTGGAAGGGCTGCTGCTGTCCGCCGCCCATGGCTGGGACGGTGCCCTTCTCCATCTGTTCGAGCGTGTTCAGATGCTGCTGCTCTGCGCTGCCAATCGTGCGCAGAATCTGGGAGAGCTTGGGATCGTTCGCGCGGTCGGCATACCGATTGTACTTTTCGATGCAGAGCTGTTCCTGGGTCTTCAGGTCCTGAAGGAGCATGGTTTCCTTTTGCGTCAGGGTCATAAAAAATCACCTCGCCGCTATCTTGCACGGCGAAGTGATTTTTTATGCGAAAAACACGCCAAAATTTCGATGTGCACCTGGGAGCGAAGGGCACAGCACCCGCCCGCGCGCCTTAGTAGCGGTTGTCGTAGATGCGGGTGGACTTCTTCTCGGAGCGGGGCAGCTCGCCCATGGACACGGCCTTGGGCACGATCTGGATGCCGATGCGCGCCTTGCAGTGGTCGCGTACGGCGTTTTCCAGGTGGCGGCGCGCATCGTCCACGAGCGTGGTTTCAAAGAAGATGGTCATGATGTCGCGGCCGTTGAGGTGGTCGATCATCACCTGGTATTCGCTGGAAGTGCCTTCCACCTCGCGGAGCATTTCCTCGATCTGCGCGGGGAAGATGTTGACGCCCTTGACCTTGACCATGTCGTCCGTGCGGCCCAAAATGGTGTCGATGCGCGGATAGGGGCAGCCGCAGGGGCAGGTGCCCGTGAGAATGCGGCTCAAATCGTGCGTGCGGTAGCGGATCAGGGGCGCGCCCTGCTTGCGCAGGGTCGTGATCACCAGCTCGCCCAACGTGCCGTCCGGCACGTTTTCGCCGGTCTTGGGGTCGATGACCTCGCAGTAGATGTAGTCGTCCCAGTAGTGCATGCCGTCCTCATAGTCGCAGGAGATGGCGATGCCCGGGCCGTAGATTTCCGTCAGGCCATAGATGTCGTAGAGCTGCACGCCCAGCTCGTTTGCGATGCGGCGGCGCATCTTTTCACCCCAGCGCTCGGAGCCGATGACACCCTTTTTGAGGTGAATCTGGTCCTTGATGCCGCGGCGCTCGATTTCCTCGGCCAGCAACAGCGCGTAGGAGGAGGTCGCGCACAGCACCGTGGACTTGAGGTCCACCATCATGCGCAGCTGCTTGTCCGTGTTGCCGGGGCCCATGGGGATGACCATGGCGCCCAGGCGCTCCGCGCCGTTCTGGAAGCCGATGCCTGCGGTCCACAGGCCGTAGCCCGGGGTGACCTGGACGCGGTCCAGGTTCGTGACGCCCGCCACGCGGTAGCAGCGCTCAAACATGATGGCCCAATCCGTCACGTCCTGCGCGGTGTAGGGGATGATGACCGGCGTGCCGGTCGTTCCGGAGGAGGAGTGGATGCGCACAACCTGTTCGTCCGGAACCGCCTGCAGGCCCAGGGGGTAGGCCTGGCGCAGGTCGCCCTTGTCCGTAAAGGGCAGTTTGCGGAAGTCCGCCTCGGTGCGGATGTCGTCGGGGTTGACGCCCGCAAAGCGCTGGGCGTAGAATGCACCGTCCTTCATCGCGTGGCGAATGCTCGCCCGGATCTTCTCCAGCATCTGGTCAGTCATGGTTCGTCGCTCCCTTCGTATTGGCCTGACGTTCCGCCTCCGCGCCCAGGCGCAAGGCTTTGAGATTCATTTCGATGTACTGCGGCCGCACGTTGGCGCGCAGGGTGTTTTCCATGTCCGCTTGTGCGATGCCCAGCGCCGGCAGCGCCGCGCCCAGCAGCGCGACGTTCAGCACTCGCGCCGAACCCGCCTTTTCGCAGATCGCCTCGCCGTCCACCAGCACGAGATGCCGCACGTTTTTCCGGAGGTAGTCGAGCATCTCGCTGCCGTCGTAGGTCGAGCCCGTGAGGGAGGCCGTCACCGGCCGCACGGCCTTTGTGCAGACCACGGCCGTGCCCTCTGCCTTGAGGTAGGGGAGGCAGCGGACCGCCTCGGCCGGCTCAAAGCCGATCAGGATGTCCGCCTGGCCCAGGGGAACCAGCGGCGAGAGCACGACGTCCCCCGTGCGCACGTGGCTCACCACGCACCCGCCGCGCTGCGCCATGCCGATGGTCTCCGCCGTGCGCACCTGCTGCCCCGCGGTCAGACCGGCCTGTGCGATGAGTTTGGAGGCCAGAACCGTTCCCTGACCGCCGACACCCGCCAAAATGCAGTTCATATCTGCGCCCTCCTCTTTACCGATTGTCCGCGTGGATCGCGCCCGTCGGGCAGACCTGGCTGCACAGGCCGCAGCCCGTGCACAGGCTCGGCTCGATCCGGGCCTTGCCGCCGTCCAGGGTCAGCGCCGGGCACCCCAGCTCCCGGATGCAGCGCTTGCAGCCGACGCAGGCCGCCGCGTCCACCGTTAGCGGCGCCTGGGGCTTGGTCACCGCGATGCACGGCGAGGCGAAGATCACCGCCGACACGCCGTGGAAATCCGCCGCCGCGCGAACCGCCGCCACCGCCTCCTTCAGGTTGAGCGGGTCGGCCTTTTGCACGCACGTGACGCCCACCGCGCGCAGGATCTTTTCGATGCTGACCTTCTGGCTCACGTCGCCCATCATGGTCTTGCCCGTCCCGGGGTGCGGCTGGTGCCCCGTCATGGCGGTGGTGGAGTTGTCCAGGATGATGAGCACGATGTCGTGCTCGTTGTATACCGCGTTGATGACCCCGGGGATGCCCGTGTGGAAGAAGGTCGAATCCCCGATGAAGGCGAAGTTCACCGCATCCGGCTCCACGCGGTGCAGGCCCTGGGCGATGGTCACGCCCGCGCCCATGCACAGGCAGGTGTCCACCATGTCCAGCGGCATCGCGTTGCCCAGCGTGTAGCAGCCGATGTCCCCGGAGAAGACCGCCTTGCGTCCCTTCATCGCGACCTTGACCGCGTAGAAGGAGCCGCGGTGCGGGCAGCCCGCGCAGAGCACCGGCGGCCGGACCGGAAGGGGAGGCGGCGCCTCGCGCTGCGCGCCCGCCGGCAGGGGAACGTTTAGATAGGCGGAAAGCGCCTTTTCCACGGATTCCACCGTGTTTTCCCCGGCGGTGGGCATGTCGCCGGAGAGCTTACCCCGGACGACGGTGGGCAGGTGGTGCTTGCCGCACAGGAAGAGCAGCGCCCGCTCGAGCACCGGGTCCAGCTCCTCCACGCAGAGCACCTCGTCCACCGAGCGGAGGAAGTCCACCATCCGCTCCTCCGGAAGCGGGAAGGGCGTGCCCACCTTGAGCACGGGCGCTTCCGCGGAAAGGAGCCCCAGCGCCTCGGCGGTGTAGGCGTAATTGATGCCGTGCGTCGCAATGCCCCGGCGCCCGGTCCCCGCGTGCGCCACGAAGTTGAACTTCGTCTTTCCCAATTCATTGCCCAGCACGGGGTTGCGCGCCTCGATCTTCTGGTGGTTCAGGAACGAGGTCCGGGGGAAGATCACCCAGCGCTGCGTGTCCTTGACAAACCCGGAGGCGGGCCGAACCGCGTGCGCGTCCTGCACGTGCACCGTCGCGCAGCCGTGACAGACGCGCGTCGTCGAGCGCAGGAGGACGGGCGTCCGGTAGGCCTCGGACAGGGCGAAGGCCGCGCCCACCATCTCGTAGGCCTCCTCCGGCGAGGAGGGGTCGAACACGGGAAGCTTGGAGAACATCGCAAACGTGCGCGTGTCCTGCTCCGTCTGCGAGGAGATGGGGCCGGGATCGTCCGCCACCAGCACCACCATGCCGCCCTGCACCCCCACGTAGGCCAGGCTCATCAGCGGGTCCGAGGCCACATTCAGACCCACCTGCTTCATGGTCACCATCGCCCGCGCCCCCGCGTAGGCCGCCCCCGCCGCCGCCTCCATGGCGGACTTTTCGTTTACCGACCACTCCACGTAAACCGAGCCGTCGTTGTACTTGGCCACCGTCTCCAGCACCTCGGTCGAGGGCGTGCCCGGATAGCCGGACACAAAGCCCACGCCCGCGTCCAGCGCGCCCAGCGCGATGGCCTCGTTGCCCATCAGAAACTTTTCCGCCATTGTCTTCCTTCCTCTCCCATTCGCATTTGCAGAGAAAATAAAAAAATCTGCCCATGGCCGGATAACCCGACGCCAAGGACAGACTTTCCAAAAATCTGCGGTACCACCTTGATTGATTCCTTTTTGCAGTAAGGGAACCCCCTCTGGCATCCCATAACGCGGATGAAGCGTTGCAAGCTACTCGAAAACCGGAGAAGCCCTCCGTCCCTTTCACCGCACCCTCGGAAGCCCATTTGTCTGCGCCGTATTCGCGAGGCTTGCACCGTCCCCCGCTCGCTGCGGAACCGTCCGCGCAGTTTTACCTCTTCCTCAAAGGTTTGTCGTTAGTATACACCCCCTTTCGCCGCTTGGCAAGCCCTATTTTTTTCTCTTTTACATCTTGACATACTGTGTGACGCACACTATAATGAATTCAACAATACAGTGCGTCAGGAGGGAAAGACATGGAGCAAGAGGAATTGTTTGCCTCCATGGAGCAGGAGCTGCGGCGGGGGACGCTGGTGCTCTGCGTGCTTTGCCAGCTGGAGTGGCCGATGTACGGCTATAGTCTAGTGGGGGCGCTCTCGAGGCAGGGGGTTCCGGTGGAGGCCAACACGCTCTATCCGCTGCTGCGGCGGCTGGAGGGACAGGGCCTGCTGGCGAGCGAGTGGGAGACGAGCGGCAGCAAGCCGCGCAAGTACTACCGGGTGACGCCCGCGGGGCGGGAGATCTGCGGGCGCTTGAAGGCGGCCTGGCAGGAGACGGTGGAGAGCGTGTCCCGGGCGATGAAAAACGAGTGGGAGGGGAAGACGGATGAACAAGGGGAATGACCTTTTGGAGCGGTATATCTACGCCGCATCGCGCGGCCTTCCGCGGAGCAGCCGGGCCGACATCGAGCGCGAATTGCGCACCCTAGTCGAGGACCTTCTGGAGGAGCGCTGCGCCGGGCGCGAGCCCACGGAAAAGGACCTGCGCGTCGTGCTGACGGAGCTGGGCACGCCGGCGGAGATCCGGGAAAAGTATGCCGCACACCCGGCGCGCGGGCTGATCGGCCCGGACTACTACCCGCAGTATAAATGGGCGCTCGCCGTGGTGCTCGGCGCGCTGGCGTTCGGCGTTGTGCTGGCGCAGATCCTGGAGGTCCTGACAGGGGAGCGGGCGCTGGGCGATCTGCCGCTGGGGCTGCTGGGGGGCCTTGCCTCTGGTCTGGGTTGCGGGTTTGCGGCGGTGACGCTGCTGTTCGCCTTCTTTGAGCGGCGGGGCGTCAAGCTGGACCGCGCGGACGACACCATCGAGAACCTGCCGCCCGTGCCCCAGCACAGCGAGCTCATCCCCCGGTGGGAGAGCATCGCGGGCCTGGCCGTGTGCGCGCTGATGCTGCTGGTGTTCCTCGCCTTTCCGCAGGTGATCTGCGCCGTGGTGGACATGGGTTCGCGCATGCAGCGCGTCACGGTCTTCCGCATCGACGCGCTGCGCGCCCAGTGGCTGTGGATCGCGCTGTTCGGCCTGTTCGGCATGGCGCGGGAGGTGTTTCACCTGGTCGAAGGGCGCTACACGCTGCGCGTGTTGGCAGCGGACATCGGCTGCGCGGTGATCAGCGCGCTGCTGGCCTGCCGGATCTTCCTGGGCAAGGACTTGATCAACCCGACCTTCCTGCAGGTATTGGAGAACCTGGGGATGAACGGCATCGTGATGACCATCTTTGAAAACTTCCAGGTCTTTTTTCTGGGGGTCATCCTGTTTGCCCTGGTTCTGGACGCCGTGGACAGCGCGGTCAAGGTCTTGCGCGTCTGCCGGAGCAGAAGCTAAGGCGCCAAAATACAAGCCAAGGGCTCCCGAAAAACCGGGAGCCCTTGGCTTGTATTGCGCTACCGAATGCAGGAGAGCAGCTTTTCCATGTTCGCGGCGATGCCGCCCTCGCGGAAGACCGCCGAGGTGCCAGCAACGAAGAGATCCGCGCCCGCGGCCCGCATCTTGACCGCGTTTTCAAAGGAGACGTTGCCGTCCACCTCGATGCGCACCTGCGGATAGCCCGAATTGTCCAGGAGCGCGCGCAGGCGCGAGATCTTGGGCAGCGTCGCCGGGACGAGCTTCTGCCCCGCAAAGCCGGGGTTCACCGTCATCAGCAGCACCATATCCAGGTCCGGGAGGACGTCCTCGATCATGCACAGGGGCGTCGCAGGGTTCAAGGCCACCGCAGCCTTTGCGCCCGCCGCGCGGATGGCCGCAAGCGTCCGCTGCAAATGCACCGTGGACTCCTGGTGCACGGAAACGACGTCCCCGGGCCGCAGGTCGAACAGGTGCAGGTGCCGCTCCGGGTTGCGGACCATCAGGTGGATGTCCGCCGGAACCGCGCTCACCTTGCGCACGGCGCGGATCACGTCCGGCCCGAGCATGAAGTTCGGCACGAAGTCGCCGTCCATCACGTCGTAGTGGAAGAACTGCGCGCCCGCCTGCTCCAGGGCGACGGCGTCCGCGCCCAGGTTCAGCGCGTCTGCGCACATCATGGAAGGGGAAATCCCCGGTACGATCTTGCTCATG
This sequence comes from Candidatus Spyradocola sp., assembly GCA_050942925.1. GTDB lineage: Bacteria > Bacillota > Clostridia > Christensenellales > UBA1750 > Spyradocola. The sequence continues at coordinate 141,784 of JBMNOF010000001.1, read as the reverse complement.
TTCCCAACCGCTCCTTTGCAAAACTCTCCCCTTGAGTATACCCGTCCGCAGGGGCAAACGCAAGGGGAAGCCGGCCCCGGCGATCCGCCCTCACTTCTCCGCGCGGGAGAGGAAGGCGCGCGTGCGCTCCTGCTTGGGGGCGGTGAAGATCTCCTCCGGCGTCCCCTCTTCCAGGATCGCGCCGCCGTCCATGAAGGCCACGCGGCTGGCCACGTTCCGCGCAAAGCCCATCTCGTGGGTCACGACGATCATGGTCATCTTCTCGCGCGCAAGCTCGCGCATGACCTCGAGCACTTCGCCCGTGAGCTCCGGGTCCAGCGCGGATGTGGGCTCGTCAAAGAGCAAGATCTCCGGGTTCATCATCAGCGCGCGGGCAATGGCCACGCGCTGCTTCTGCCCGCCGGAGAGCCGGCCGGGCATCTCGTCCGCGCGGTCGGCAAGGCCGACCTTGGTCAGCAGCTCCATGGCCTGGGCCCGCAGCTCCGGCCCCTTCCGGCCCTTGACCAGACGGGGCGCAATCTCCAGATTTTTGACCACGGACAAGTGCGGGTACAGGTTGAAGTGCTGAAAGACCATCCCCATGCGCAGGATGATGGCCTTGCGCTCCGCCGCGGACGCGTAGGCGCCGTCCCGGCAGAGATCGCGGCCGTCGATACGGATGGAGCCGCCGGTGACCTCCTCCAGGCCGATCAGGCACCGAAGCAGCGTGCTCTTGCCCGATCCGGAGGAACCGATCACCGCCACAACGTCGCCCTTTTCCACCGACAGGCTCACGTCGCGCAGCACTTCGAGGGAGCCAAAGCTCTTGCGCAGGTTTTGAACTTCAATCATGGACATGGCGCACCCCTCCTCATTCATAATTCGTTCTGCGCTCGGCGAACTTGAACAGCAGCGTCACGACAAAGGTGATGAGCAGATAGATAAACGCCGCAACGAGGAAGGGCGTCGTGGTGAAGTCCCGCGTGACGATGCCCTTGGCGTAGTGCAGAAGCTCCGGCAGGGCGATGGAGGCGACCAGCGCCGTGTCCTTGACCAGGGTGATGGCCTCGTTGCCGATGGAGGGCAGGGTCACGCGGATCATCTGCGGAATGATGATGCGCGTCATGGTCTGGAAGGACGTCAAGCCCAACACGTGGGAGACCTCGTATTGCCCCTTGTCGATGGAGAGCAGCCCCCCGCGGAAGATCTCCGCAAAGTAGGCGGCGTAGTTCAGCGTAAACGAAAGCGCCGCCGCCGCAAAGCTGCTCAGCCGAAGGTACTGCCCGATGCCCGGCAGGAAGGGCAGGCCGTAATAGAAAAAGAAGAGCTGCAGCATCAGTGGCGTGCCGCGCATGACGAAGATATACGCCTCCGCCACCCACTTGACGGGCCGAAAGCGGCAGTTTGCGCAGAGCGTGATGAGAAAGCCCAGCGGCAGCGAGAGCGGAAACACCAGCGCAAACAGCGCCAGCGTGACCCCTGCGCCGTGCAGCAGCGCCGGAATGATGCGCACGATGTAGCTAAGGTCCATGGTCCTTCCTCCTTGTCCTCACAGAAGACGGGGCGAACGGCGGCGCCGCCGTTCGCCCCGCAGAGCGCGGAAATCGGGTTCAGGGTTAGGGCTTGACGATGATGTCCTTTCCGAACCACTTTTCGGAGATCTCCGCCGCGGTGCCGTCCTCGATCATCTCGTCAAAGACCTTCTGCACGGCCTCGCGCAGCTCGTCGTTGCCCTTCTTAAAGCCGATGCCGTATTCCTCCTCGGCAAAGGAGTCGTCCAGAACCGTGTATTGGCCGGGGTTCTGCGTCTCGTAGTAGCGCGCGACGACCTCGTCCAGGAGCACGGCGTCCACGCGGCCAATGCTCAGGTCCGTCAGGGCCGTGACGTTGTCCGCGTACTTCTGCTGCGTCACCTGGGAAGCGATCTCGTTCTTCTCCAGCGCGTTGACCGCGGAGGAGCCGTCCTGCAGGCCGACGGTCTTGCCCGCCAGCGAGGGAATGTCCACAATGTCCGATCCCGCCGGCACGATGATCACCTGGCGGTTCGCCAGATACGGGCGGCTGAAGTCGATCTGCTCCTCGCGCTCAGGCGTGATGCTCAGACCGTTCCACAGGCAGTCCACGCTGTCGGAGTTCAGCTCCAGCACGTTGGCCGTCCAGTCAATGGGCTTGAGCTCGATCTCCATCCCCAGGCGAGAGGCCACTTCCTTGGCAAGGTCCACATCAAATCCCACGATGTTGTTTTCGTCGTCGCGGAATCCCATGGGCGGGAAACTGTCGTCCAGACCGACAACCAGGGTGTCCTTCTCCGCCGCGGCGGGGGTGGACGAGCAGGCTGCGCACAGCGCCGCCATCAGCAGGCACAGCGCCAGCGCAAGGATGCGCTTTCCGTTCTTCATTTGTGTTTTCCTCCTCAACCATCTTGCCCGAACGGGCACGGCACCATTATACACGCTGGTGTGCTAAATTGCTAGTGCGATACTGCACGAAATTTGCCGCGCTTTTCCGGCGTGCGGCGAACCACCTCCCGCCGGTAGAGAAAGAGCATGGTCAGGCACGGGATAGTCAAGAGCAGGTTGAAGAAATCCGCAAACCGCCAAACGGCCGCGAGCGGAAACAGGCATCCCAGGAACGCCACCGCGAGAAACCCCGTGGTATACAGGGCCTCCGGCACGCGGCCGGGGCGAAGATAGCGCACGCATTGCAGCCCGTAAAACCACCAGACCGGAAGCGTGGACAGCGCAAAAAACGCCAGCATCCCGCACAGTAGGGGCACGCCGGCCGGTCCCATCGCCGCGCGGAACGCCGCCAGCGCCACCTCCACCGCGCTCCCCTCCAGCGGAACGCCCGTCGCCAGCACGAGCAGCGCCGTCAGCAAGCAGAGGAAGGTCGAAAACAACACCTCGTAGGCGCCCAGCGCGCCCTGGGCCAGCGGATCGGCCCGGGATTGTCCGTGCGCAAAGGCCGAGGTCCCCATGCCCGCCTCGCAGAGGAAGAGCCCGCGCGCGATCCCCAGCGCGAACAGATCCGGCCGGAATGCCGCCGCGCCCTGCCAAATCGAGAGCAGGGCCCCCGGCAATGCCGCCCGCATGCGCCATAGTGCGATCCCGCACGCCCCAATATAGAGCAGCGCCGCCACGGGCAGAAAGAGCGACGCGCCCCGGCCGATGCGCTCGATACCGCCCCGCACAAGCGGCAGAAGCACCGCCACCACCCCGATACCCACCCATAGCCGCGAAAGGCCCTGGCCGTGCGCCATCGCCTCGGAAAGGATCTGCACCTGCGCCAGGTTCCCCATGCCCAGCAGCGCCACCGGCAAAAGGAGCAGCGCGTACAGGAGGGCCAGCGCCGGCGCGCGCGCCCGCAGCGCGGCCAGGGGCCCCGCAAGGCCCGGCTGCCGCCGGCGCATGGTCACCACGATCTCCGCATACTTGAGCGCGCAGCTCACCAGCGTCCCCAGACAAAGGGGAACGAGAGCGCCCGGCCCGCCTTCGCTCAGCGCGGAAATCGCCGCAAGGACCGTGCCCACGCCGAGCGTTCCGCACAGCGCGGAAAACAGCGCCGCCGCGGGCGAGAGCGCGCCCGGCGCCTGCGCCCGATCCCGCGAAAAGGCGCCCCGCAGCGGAATCCCGCGCAGCTTGGCCGTAAAATACGCGCCGAAGAGAAAGATCCCCAGCGCAATGACAAACCGCAGAATCTCCACAGAAAAAACCTCCCCCCTCGCGCAAACCTATGCGCGAAGGGGGAGGAAAGAGAAGGGGGAAGGGGTCACTCGCCCGCGCGGCGCAGCCCCAGGGGCAGAAGAACGGAAAAGGTGATGACGCCCTCCTGGTACTTGTTGGAGAGGCGCCCCCTGTGGCGCGCGACGATCGCCTTGGCCGTGGACAGGCCGATGCCGTAGCCGCCCGTCTCCCGCGCGCGGGAGGAGTCCGCGCGGTAAAAGCGGTCAAAATAGTGCGGCAGGTCCGCGGGATTCAGCCCCTTGCAGGGGTTGGAGACCGTAAGATAGGCGTTCCGCGCGCGCAGAGACAGGGCCACGCGGATTTCCCCGCCGGCATCGCAGTACTTGACCGCGTTGTCCAGAAGAATCGCCAGCAGCCGGAAGAGGTTGTCCTGCATGCCCCGGATGCGGATCCCCGGCGCGATCTCGGAGGCGAGGCACTTTCCGTCCGCCTCGGCCAGGGGAACGAAGGCGTCCACGTTCGCCTGCACCACCTCGCTCAAGTCCACCCATTCCAGGGCGGCGGGCGTTCCACCCTCCTCGGTCCGGGCCAGCTCCACCAGGTTGTGGATCAGGCGGCTCAGGCGCGAAACCTGCGCGTTGGCGCTTTCCAGCCAGGGGTTTCCGGCGGTTTCTCCATCCGAGAGCAGGTCCAGATCCGCCGAGAGAATCGCCAGCGGCGTCTTGAGCTCGTGCGAAGCATCGGTCACGAACCGGCGCTGGCGCTCCAGGTTCTCCGCAAACGGGCGGATGGCCAGGCGCGAGAGGAACAGGAGCAGCACAAACACGATCAGCGCTCCGGCCAGGGAGACGAGGAGCGTCACCCGCAGCATGTTGAGCGACGCCTGAATCTGCAAAAAGCAGTCCAGAACGATCACCGTGCTGCCCCCGTCCTCGTCCGCAAACACGTTGAAGCGGTAATGGTCCACATAGCCGCGCTCCGCGCCGGAGCGGAGGACCGCGTTCAGGCTCTCGACGACGGTCTGCCGGTCCAGCGCGGCGATGTGCTCCGTGTCCACGGACAGCACTTCCTGGTTGGCCGAGAGCCGCGCGATGAAGTAGCGCGTCTCAAAGGGCGTCTCCGCCGTGACCTGAAAGTCAAAGCCCATGGCCGGGTCCGGCGCGGGGTCGGGCGAGGGAAAGGCCCCGCCGTTTTCGCGGAGCATGGAGATGGCGTGGTCCGCCCGCCGGGCGTTGACGGCCGAGTTTCCCACGGCAATGGCCGCAATGAGGAAGGCCAGCGTCCCCAGGAGCGAGAGCATGGCGATGGCGATGAACTTCCGCCGGAGCTTGCGGATCATTCGTCCGCCTCCAGGGCATAGCCTTGGCCGCGCCGGGCCTGAATCCGCACGTTCGCGCCCACGGCCTCCAGCTTGCGCCGAAGGTACGAAATGTAGGCCCACACCACGTTGATCTCCGCCTCGCTGTCATAGCCCCAGATGCGCTCCATGAACTCCTCCGTGGAGATACAGCGGCCCTGGCGCCGGAGCAGGAGCTCCAGCATTTGGAACTCCTTGCTGCCCAGGCGCAGGGAGGAGGTCCCGCAGCGCAGCGAAAACGTCGAACAGTCCAGCGAGATGTTTCCGCACGTCAGAACGCTGGGCGTGTAGGCTTGGCCGCGCCGGGTCAGCGCGCGCACGCGCGCCAGAAACTCGCCGGTGTGGAAGGGCTTGGGCAGGTAGTCGTCCGCGCCGCTGTTGAGGCCGGCGATCCGGTCCTCCACCTGGGCCTTGGCCGTCAGCAGGAGCACCGGGGTGGAGACGTTTTTCTGCCGCAGTGCGCGCAGCACCTCGATGCCGTCCATGCCGGGCATCATGATGTCCAGCACCAGGCAGTCGTAGTTCTGCGCCAAGCCGTATTGCAGGGCGTCCCGGCCGTCGTGCACGGTGTCCACGGAAAAGTGCTCCCGGGTCAGCAGCGCCTCCAGCGCCCGCGTCATCTCCGGCTCGTCGTCGGCAACCAATATGCGCATGCAGGGTTCCTCCTTTCGGCGCCTTTCAGCGCAGCGCTTCGATCAGGTTCCGGATCGTCTCCAGGCTCAGGTCCGTGGAGGCGATCTCGTCCGCACAGCGCTTGAGTTCCGCCACAATCAACCGCTGATCGGGTACGTCCTGTTTGTACTTGAGCTGGTGTTCGATGCTGGCCCAGCAGTCCATGGCCAGGGTGCGGATCTGTACCTCCACGGGGACGGGAAACGCCGGCTGCGCGGGCAGGAAGCGCAGGGGAAGGGTCAAAATCATGTGGTAGCTGCGGTATCCGTTGGGCTTGGGCGCTTGGATGTAGTCCTTTTCCCGCAGAACGCGCGCGCCGGGTATCCCCCGAAGCAGCTCGGCTGTCCGGGCGATGTCCTGCTGAAAGGGGCAGATCAGGCGAACGCCCGCCGCGTCCTGCACATTTCGCAGGGCGCTTTCCGCCGTGACGGGCAGGCCGCGGCGCGAGAGCTTGTCCCGCATGGCGCCCGCGCGCTTGATCCGCGCCTGGTAGGAGGAGATCGGGTCCCGGCGGCCCATGAACGCCTCGTAGCGGCGGATCATGTGCAGGCAGGACAGGAATTCCGAGATCGCGCCCTCCAGGAGGATCAGATTCTCACCATAAAACTCCCGTTCCGCATTCGTGATTTCCAGGGCATAGGTTTCCATTTTGAGGCGATTCCTCCTTTCCGGGATCGCTCCGGCCGGCTCAAAGGCGCAGGGCGCAGGTGAGCGCGCCATCCTCGCGCAGCGAAAAGAGCAGGTCGACGGACTCGGTTTCCGGCTTGAGCGTGACGAAACTTGCGCCCTCCGCATCCGTGGAGGCGTCGATCACCGCGCCCGTGGCAAAACAGATCGTCGTCCGCCCGAGCTCCGTTCCCTCTGTATCCAATAAAATGAGCGTCAGTTCTTCCTCCCGGCTCAGGGAGGAAAGGGAGAGCATGCCGCCCTCCAGGGGATGGTCCTCGCTCCGCCCCCTACAGAGTACGCGAACCTTCCCCTCGGATAGAGCGGCGCCGTCTTGGTCCTGGAACCGGGCGGTCAGGGAGATCTTCCCCAGGGCCTCCGGTTCGGCCGGGGCGGCACAGCCGAAAAAGAGCAGACACGCGACCAACAGAGGCAGAACGCGTGCGCACCGCAAGCGGAACCGCATCGCCACACCTCCTTCCTGGCGCAGGCACGCATCCGCTCCCTTTCGGCCTGCACCTATTATGATAAGGGCCAAACTCAAAATCAACCTAAAAAAAGAAAACAAAACGTGAACGATATCGCGCAGGCAGGGATTTTAACTTCATTTTAAGTCGCAGCGCTACAATCTCCCTATCTGAAGATAGGAGGAGGGGATTCCCCTGATCGAAATCGAGCACCTGACAAAGCGGTATGGAACCCACACCGCGGTATCCGATTTGAACCTGCGCATTGAGAGCGGGCAGATCTACGGCTTTCTCGGCCCGAACGGGGCGGGAAAATCCACCACCATGAACATCCTGACCGGGTGTCTTTCGGCGACGGAGGGCAGTGTGCGCATCGACGGCTTCGACATCTTCGAGGAGCCCAAGAAGGCGAAGAAGCGGATCGGCTACCTTCCGGAGCAGCCGCCCCTCTACATGAACGAAAACCCAGTGGAGTACCTGCGGTTCGTGGGCGAGGCAAAGGGCCTGCGCGGCGCGGAGCTGAAGCGGCAGATCGGGGAGGTTTTGGAGCAGACGGGCGTGGCCCCGGTGCGCAACAAGCGCATCGCCGCGCTGTCCAAGGGCTATAAACAGCGCGTGGGCATTGCGCAGGCGCTGCTGGGCGGCCCCGAGGTCATCGTCCTGGACGAACCCACCGTGGGCCTGGACCCCTTGCAGATCATCGAGATCCGCTCCCTCATCAAGGACCTGGGGAAGAGCCACACGGTTCTGTTCAGCTCCCACATCCTTTCCGAGGTGCAGAACCTCTGCGACCAGATCCTCATCATCGCCAAGGGCAAGCTCGTCGCCTTCGACACGCCCGAAAACCTGGAGACCCGCCTGCGCGGCCAGAGCGAGATCCGCTTGACCGCGCAGGCCGCGCCGGAGGAGACGCGCGAAATCCTCTCCGCGGTTGCGGACCTTGGAACGGTGGAGGTCGCGCCTGCGGAGTCCGGCCTGACCTCTGTGTGCATCCGCACCGGCGCAAAGGACCTCTATGCCCTTTCCCGCAGCCTGTTCTTCGCCTTTGCCGAGCGCAAGCGCGCCCTGGTGGAGCTGACGGTCAAGCGCGCCAGCCTGGAGGACGTCTTCCTGGAGCTGACGGAGAGCGCCTCGGCCGGCGCGGAGCCGGAAACGCCTGAGACGGCGGAAAAGGCGGAAAAGACGGAGGAAAAAGAGGAGGCGAAGAACCCATGATGGCGGTCTTTCGGCACGAGCTGCGCAGCAGCTTTCACTCGATGACGGCCTATGTTTTCGCGGCATTTCTGCTCGCCATGGTCGGCGTGGGCGCCATGCTCTACAACATCGAGATGGCGGTGAGCAATTTTGAGTACGTCCTGAGCTTTGGCAGCCTGGCGTTTGTCGTCATCATCCCGATCCTGACCATGCGCTCGCTCGCCGAGGAGCGCCGGCAGAAGACGGACCAGCTCCTCTATTCGCTGCCCCTTTCCACCGCGCAGGTGATCCTGGGAAAGTATGCCGCGCTGCTGATTTTGTACCTGTTGCCGCTGTGCATCGTCGCGCTCTACCCGCTGATTTTTGCGCAGTTCGGCGACGTCTACCTGCCCACGGCCTACGGGTCCCTGCTGGCGTTCTTCCTGCTGGGGGCGGCGCTGATCGCGGTGGGGCTCTTCCTTTCGTCGCTGACGGAGAACCAGGGCTTGGCCGCAGGCCTGGGCATTGCGGTGATCCTGTTCAATTACTTCAGCGTGTCCCTTTCCGAGATGGTGTCCGCAACGGCCTTTGGCACGGTGATCGCGCTGTTTGTTCTCTCGGTGCTGCTGAGCCTGCTCGTGTGGCGGCTGACGGGCAGCGCCAGCACTGCGTATGCGTTCTGCCTGGTGCTGTGCGTGGCGCTGGTGTTCCTGACCTATCTGGACAGCTCGCTGTTTGAAAATCTGCTGCCCACGGTCATGGCGTCGCTATCGCTGTTTGAGCGCTTCAGTCCCTTTGTCAACGGCATGTTTGACGTCAGCGCCGTGGTCTTTTACCTGAGCGTGATCGCATTCTTTCTGTTTTTGTCCGTGCAGTCCATGGAGAAGAGGAGGTATAACGGATGAATCCTCTGAAGAAATGGCGGGATTCGCTCCGGTCCAAGCCCGGGGCAGAAGAACAACCGGAGCGGGTAGGCCAGCCGGAAAAGAACGCCGCGCCCGGGGGCAACGCCCTGCGCGGCGGCTCCTATTCGGTGGCGCTGACCGCGGTGGTCCTGGCGATTTTGATCGGGGTGAACTTCTTTGTCTCCGCCCTGCCCTCGTCCATGACCACCTATGACATCAGCGCCTCCAAGCTCTACTCCGTCACCAGCAATACCAAGGCCGTCGTCGGCGCCCTGGAGCAGGACGTGGATATCTATTGGATCGTGCAGTCCGGCGAGGAGGACGACGTGCTGGAGAACCTCCTGTCCCGCTATGCGGCGCTTTCGGACCACATCAACGTCTACGTGCGCAACCCGGATGCGTACCCCACCTTTGCCGCCCAGTACACGGACGAGACCGTGCAAAACAACAGCCTCGTCGTCACGAGCGGCGAGCGCAGCCGCTACATCAGCAACGACGAGATCTATGTCGAGGAGTCGAACATGTACTCCTATTCCTACAGCACGGCCTTTGACGGCGAAGGCGCCATCACCTCGGCCATCGACTACGTCACAAGCGAGGACCTGCCCAAGCTCTACCTGCTGGAAGGGCACGGGGAGGCCGAGCTGCCCGCGACGCTTTCCGAGCAGATCGAAAAGGAGAACATCGAAACCGAGTCGCTTTCCCTCCTGAACGTGGACGAGATCCCGGAGGACGCGGATGCGCTGTTCCTCTACGCGCCCGCCAGCGACATCTCCCAGGAAGAGGCCGACATGCTCGCCGCCTATGTCGAGGAGGGCGGAAAGCTGCTGGTCGTCTCCGGACCCACGGAGGAGGGCCTGCCGGAAACCCTCTATAGCCTGCTGTCCACCTACGGGGTCCAGGCCGCGGAGGGGGTCGTCATCGAGGGCAACCGCAGCTACTATGCCTTCCAGTCCCCCTATGTGCTCCTGCCGGACATGACCGATTCGGACATCACGGCTTCCTTGATCGAGGAAAACTACATGCCCATCCTGCCCCTGGCAGCGGGCCTGACCTCGTCCGGCGGCACCACGCAGGCCACGGTCACGGAACTGCTGACCACGTCGGACGAGGCCTTCTCCAAGGTCGCGGGCTATGACCTGACCACCTATGAAAAGGAGGACGGCGACATCGACGGGCCGTTTGCCCTGGCCGTGCAGGTGGAGGTCAACGGCGGCGGGGAGATGATCTGGTTCGCTTCCTCCAGCTTCCTGGAGGATATGTACAACGCCTATTCTTCCGGCGCCAACGGCGACCTGGCCATGAACGCCCTCTCCGCCCTGATCGGCGAAAGGGAGGCCCTCTCCATCCGCAGCAAGTCCCTCAACTACAACTACCTGACCATCAGCGAATCCACGGCCTCCCTGCTGAAGACCGTCATGATCGGCATCTGCCCGCTCGCCTGCCTGGGCGTGGGCATCCTGGTGGTCCTGAGAAGAAGGAGGAATCAGAATGCAACGGTCTAAGCGGCTGTTGATCCTGGTGGGCGTGCTCGCGGTGGTCTGCGCCGCGGGGTTCCTGGCCACCCGCATAGAGGAGAAGCAGGAGCAGATCGAGGCGAGCGGCGAGACCGCCTTGGCCATCGACGCGGAAAGCGTGACCGCCCTGTCCTGGACGAGCGGGGAGGAGAGCTTCGCCTTCCACAAGGACGGTGACTGGCTCTACGACGCGGACGAGGCCTTCCCCGTGGACGAGGAGGCCCTGGATGCGCTGCTCGCGCCCTTTGCGGACTTCAGCGCAGACTTCATCATCCGCGACGTCACGGACTTCGCCCAGTACGGCCTGGAGGAACCCACCTGTACCATTGAAATCCAAACCGCCGATGCCGCCTATACCATCGACATCGGCGACATGAGCACCATGGACGACCAGCGCTATGTCTCCATCGGGGACGGCAACGTCTACCTCGCCATCCAGGACCCCATGGACGCCTATGAAGTCGAACTCTCCGACCTCATCAAAAACGACGAGATCCCCGACATGGAAACCGTGACCGCCCTCTCCCTGGAGGGGGAGACCGCGGCAAGCGTCTCCTATGTCGAGTCGGGCGGCCCCTCCTATAGCGACGAGGACGTCTACTATTTCGACCGCGACGGCGAATCCCTGCCCCTGGATACCGAGCTTGTGGAGGACTACGTGGACGAGATCCAAGACCTGATCCTGACCGACTACGCCACCTATAACGCCAGCGAAATCGAGCTGGCCGCCTTCGGACTGACCGACCCGGCCCTGACCGTCACCCTGGAATACGAGCAGGCCGCCGAGACCGACGGGGAAACCGGAGAGGAGAGCGCCGAACCGGAGACCGTATCCGGCACCCTGGTCCTACACGTCGGCCGCGTGGAGCAGGAGGAAGAGGCGGAAGAGGGCGCGGAGGAGACCGAGGCCCCGGAGGAAAGCGAGACCCCGGAGGAGACCGCGGAATCCGCTGACGGCGAAACCGGGGACGCGCAGGAGGAAGCGGCGGAGGAAGTGTCCTACGACTACTACCTGCGCGTGGGCGAGTCCCAAATCGTCTACAACCTCTCCGAATCCGACGGCGAGGCGCTGTTTGCCGGCTCCTACGACGATCTGCGCCACCGCCAAGTCTTCTGGGGAGACTTTGACGACGTGACGGAGGCCACGATCCTCCTGGACGGCCAGACGCTGGTCCTGACGGCCGAAACCGCGCAGGACGAGACGGGCGAGAGCGCGGAGGCCACGGCAACGGCTGCCGCGGAGGACGGAACGGAGGACGAAGAGCCCACTTGGACCTGCAACGGCGAGGAGGTCAGCGTCATGAACCTGCGCGATACGCTCGCCGCGCTGACCGCCGAGAGCTTTACCTCCGAGGCGCCCGCGGACCAGCTGGAGATCTCCTTGACGCTGGAGCTCGCAAACGAGAGCTGCCCGCAGGTGCGCATCGAGCTCTACCGCTACGACAGCGCCGACTGCTTGGCCGTCGTGGACGGCGTGCCGACCTCCTTTGTCGCGCGCGAGGACGTCGTGGACCTCATGGAGGCGGTCCGCGCCATTCAGCTGGGATAGCCGGGACGGCAAGAAGCCCAAAAAAAGAGGGAGCGGGGGGACGCAAAAGCGTCCCCCCGCTCCCTCTTTGCCGCGCCGCCGATCAGAAGGTGAAGGTCTCCGGGTCGGAGCCCACGCGGGCGTTCTTGTTGAGGGCATAGATGCGGTTCATGTCCTCGTCGGTCAGCGCAAAGTCAAAGATCTGCGCGTTCGATTCGATGCGATCCTTGTGCACCGACTTGGGGATGCAGATGAAGCCGCGCTGCAGGCCCCAGCGGAGAATGACCTGGGCCGGCGTCTTGCCGTAGGCTTCGGCAATGGACACGAGCGTCGGGTCGGTCAGGAGCTTTCCGGCGCCAAGCGGCGACCAGGGCTCAAAGGCGATGCCCTTCTCCGCGCAGAAGTTCGCCAGCTCGACCTGCGTCAGCTCCGGATGACACTCCACCTGGTCGACCGCCGGAACGACCTCAGCCTCCCGGAGGACGTCCTCCAGATGGTGGATGTGGTAATTGCTCACGCCGATGGACCGGGCCAGGCCGCGGCGGCGGAAGTCCTCCATCTTCTTCCAGGCGCGCAGGTAGCCCTGCTCCTCGCGCACGGGCCAGTGGATGAGGTAGAGGTCCACATAGTCCGTTCCCAGGCGCGCAAGGCTCGCCGCGAGCGCCGCTTCTTCGTTGTGCGCGCGGATCTCCGAGTTCCAAAGCTTGGTGGTGATCCAGATTTCCTCGCGGGGAATGCCGCTGTCGTGGATGGCGCGGCCGACAGAGGCCTCGTTTCCGTAAACGGCCGCGGTATCGATGTGGCGGTACCCGGCGTCCAACGCGTAGCGCACTGCGTTGTAGGTCTCCTCGCCATCCTTGGACCGGAATACGCCAAGGCCAAAGATCGGCATTTCGCGTCCGTCGTTCAAGCGCTTTGTGGTTCTCAGGTTCATGGTCAGCCCTCCCATACAATTTTTGTGTGTAAAAAATCAATTCGCCATTCCCAAAAGGAATTCCTTCCCCGGCGGCGGCATATCCCCTATTGTAGGGAGAGCCGCAGGAAAAAGGATATAGTTTCAGAAGCATTTCTCCGGCGTTGCAAAAGCGCCCGTCTCCTGTAGACCGGCGGGGCGCGCAAGCGGAGAAGAGGGCCGTACTTTTTCGGGTCCTGTATGCGCAAGGCAGATTTTTTGTGATAGGTTGCCAAAACCCTTGTAAAAAAGACAGTCAAAATAAATAGAAATTCTGACATTTTTTCTTAACAAAGGGATTGTAAATGTAAATAGAGGATGCTATAATAACTAAGACGAAACGCACGGGCCGTCCGAAAACACCGCATCCCCTTGGGCAATAAACGCAAAAGGGAGCGCGGTTGTTCCCCCCCGTCGGGCAGCGGGTGCGTGCAGGGGTTCCGGCAGACGGAGAAAGCGCAGCGGCGCGAGGCTCTGGTTGCCGTGCCGCAGAGGTCATATTCTTAGAACAGGAGGAGAAACAATGGCTGCAAAATCCGCACTGACGCCCGGAACGGCAAAGACACTGAAGCACAAAAAATGGGGCTCGGGCGAGGTCAAGCGGCATCTCGCGTTCTTGACGATGCTGCTGCCGGGCTTGGTTTTTCTGTTTTGCTTCAGCTACCTGCCCATGCCCGCTCTGATTCTCGCATTTAAGCGTTACCAGTTGGCTACCCCTCCGGCAGACTACTGGATCCAGAACCGCTTCATCTACAGCTTGTTTGTGGATAACGAGTGGGTTGGATTCTCCAACTTCGAGTACATCTTCAATACCCCTGACGCGGCAATGGTGCTGCGCAACACCCTAGGCTACAACATCGTCTTCATGGCGCTGGGCCTGGTGTTGTCGGTCGCCCTGGCCATCATGGTTAACGAGCTTCGCAACCGCATCCTGGCCAAGGTCTACCACACCATCCTCTTCATGCCCTACTTCATCTCCTGGATCATCGTCGCCTACGTTGTCTACGCGTTCGTCAGCGCCAACGGCGTCTTTAACCAGTGGCTGAAGGCTCTTGGACAGAACACCATCAACTTCTACTCTTCTCCCCAGTATTGGCCCTTCATCTTCGTCTTCTGTAATATCTGGAAGTACACGGGCAACAACTCCATCATCTACCTGGCCACCCTCACCGGCTTTGACCAGGAGCTGTATGAAGCGGCTGCCATCGATGGCGCAGGCAAGTGGAAGCAGATCACCAACATCACCCTGCCCCTGCTTCTGCCCACGATCGTCCTTCTGGAGATCCTGGCTGTTGGCCGTATCTTCAACGGCGACTTCGATATGTTCTACTCCGTTCCGAACGGCTCCGGCCCGCTGAAGAACGTGTCCACCACCTTGGACGTCTACGTTTACAACACCATGAAGACGGGCGCCCAGCTCGGCCTTGCATCCGCGGCGGCTTTCTTCCAGTCGATCGTCGGCTTCATCATGGTTCTTTCCACGAACCTGATCGTGCGCAAGGTCTCTCCCGAGATGGCCATGTTCTAAGAAAGGAGGAGCAGATTCATGACTTCGCAGACGCATGCTACGGAAAAGATCAAAGTCGTCAAGAAAAACAAGGACATGAACGAGATCTCCAACGGCGCAAACATTCTGTTGAACATCGTGTTCATCATCGCCGTTCTGGTCACCGTTGTCCCGATTTGGGTCATCATCATCGCCTCCTTCACGTCGGAGCACGCGCTGACCACTTACGGATACGGCTTCTGGCCGCAGGAGTGGTCGGTGGAGGCCTATAAGTTCCTGTTCTCCAAGGGTTCCATCATCGGCACGGCCTATAAGAACACCATCATCGCCACCGTGGTTGGCACGGTTCTCTGTGTTGCCTCCGTTGGCCTGTACGCCTACCCGATTTCCCGTCCGGACTTCCGTTGGCGCCGGGTGTTCACGTTCATCTCCTTCTTTACCCAGCTGTTCACGGCCGGTACCGTTGCGTTCTACGTGACCTGCCGCCAGATCCTGCACATCGGCAACTCCATCTGGGCTCTGTTCCTGCCGCTGTCCTTCAGCGCGTACTGGGTGCTGATCATGCGTTCCTTCTACAAGTCCAACGTCCCGGACGCCGTCATCGAGTCGGCGCGCATCGACGGCGCTGGCGAGTGGAGAACGCTGCTGCAGATCGTTCTGCCTCTGGCCGTGCCTGGCCTGGCTACGGTCGCTCTGTTCGCCGCCATCAGCGTGTGGAACAACTTCTTCAACTGCATGCTGCTCGTGGATGAGTCTAAGTACTACAACCTGCAGTACACCATCTACCAGACCCTGAACAACATCCGCTTCCTGAGAGAAATGGCTTCCCAGGTTGGCGCGCTCGCGTCCATGATCGCGAACCTGCCCTCGGAGACGTTCCGTATGGCCATGGCCATGGTCACCATGGGACCCATCATCCTGGCCTACCCCTTCTTCCAGAAGTACTTTGTCAAGGGCCTGACCATCGGCGCGGTCAAGGGCTAAGACGCCAAGTCGCAAAAGCCAAAATTGTTCGTATCTGTGGACGTCCAAGGAATTTCCATTCCTTGGACGTCTTTTTTGCGCAAAACGGCCGCAAAAATACGTAAAATTAGGCGTAGATTTAGCATAAAAAAGGATAGAATGAAGGTAAGTTGCGAGAATCCAAGCAATATGGCCAAAACAACTTTTTACAATCAAGATGTAAGTACTTACAATAATGTTTGGGGAAAAAGCCGGAAAAGAAATTCTGTGCAATATTTGCGAGTATTATGTTAAGTAAATGTTAATGGAAAAAGTGGAAAAGTGTCAATAAAAGCATAAAATTTATTGAAAATAAAGCATTTTTGACGGATTTATATTGGGCAATTTGTGTAAAAAATAATCTTAAAAAACTATTGATTTTTTGAAAAGTATATGCTATTCTCTGTGTAACCCCCAAACCGAAAAACCAATGGGACGGAACCCATGAAAAAAAGGAGGATACCAGAATGCTAAAGAAGCTCATCGCATTGCTCATGGTTTTGGTGATGGTTCTGGCGATGACCGCCTGTACGACCACCGAAACGCCTGCGGACTCCCCGGCCGCAACCGACGGTGACACCGCAGAGACGCCCGCCAGCGAAGAACCTGCCGCCACGTCTGGCAGCAGCGACTTGACGCTGATCTACTACATCTACGGCATGCAGGATACCAGCGTTCGCAACCAGGTTGAGGAAGCGATCAGCGCCTATGTGGAGCCGCTGATTGGCGCGAAGGTATCCTTCCAGATCATCTCCACCGGCGACTGGAACAACAAGGCCCTGACGGCCCTGCAGTCCGGCGAGACGATCGATATCTTCTTCACCGCAGACTGGCTGAGCTACGTTCGCTCCGTTACGCAAGGCTTGTTCACTCCCTTGAATGACGATGATGGCAAGTACGGCAACCTGCTGGAGACCTACGGCCAGGGCATTCTGGAGAGCCTGAACCCCGCGTTCATCACCGGTACGCAGTTTGAAGGCATCAATTACGCGGTTCCCACCAACAAGGAACTGTGCGTTCCGATGGGCTGGGTCTACAACGTCAAAGCGGCGGCCGAGGTCGGTATGGACCCCGCCACCATCACCTGCACGGCGGACTTTGAGCCCTACCTGGCGGCCTACAAGGAGCTCTATCCGAACCAGTACCCGTACCTGACGGACGGTTCTTGGGGCGATTCTCCCTGGGTTCCCGGCGCGGTCTCCAACCTCAACGGCGACCTGGTCAGCATGCTGCAGGAGTGCGATGAGAACGGCGTCTTCGACGAGACCTGGTACTCCGTTTGGGAGACCGACTACAACCGCGAGCAGTCCGAGCTGATGTACAAGTGGATGCAGGCGGGCTACATCGATCCCGACTCCTCTCTGACCACCTACAGCACCACCGACGTGTTCAACACCGGCAACTTCCTGGTGTACCCGCAGCCCCTGAAGGGCAGCAACATCAAGGGCCAGGAGCTGGTCAATGCCTCCGGCAACGCGGACCTCGAAGTGAATGAGATCTACGGCCAGGGCAAGTACATCGTCACCACCCACTCCGGCGGCTCCATGCTCGCCATCCCCGTCACCTCGCAGGATCCGACCAAGGCCATGCAGTACATCAACCTCATGCACACCGACACCGAGCTGATCGACATGATGCTCTACGGCGTGCCCGAGACCATGTGGACCTTTGCTGAGGACGGCCGCGTCGAGATTCTTGACTCCCAGTGGTACGGCGCGCACGGCGGAGCTTGGACCATGGGCAACACCGTCATCCAGGATGTCACCACCATTGAGGATCCGGAAAAGAACCAGCTTCTCCAGGATTACTCCGCGGACGCGACCCCGCATCCCACCCTTGGTTTCCGTTACGTCGTTCCGGCGGAACTCGAAAGCCAGTGGGCGGCTGTCAACAACGTGCAGGAAGCCAATAACCGCGCGCTGCTGACCGGTGCAATGGATCCCGCCACTGCGATCCCCTCCTACGTCGAGCAGCTCAACGCCGCCGGCCTGCAGGACATCAAGGCGGACATCGAAGCGCAGTATGCAGAGTGGAAGACCACGCAGACTGCGGAATAAGCACAAATCCAATTCTTCTTCCTCCAAAAGGGTGTACAGGAAAACGGTCTCGCGCTCCGACGCGGGGCCGTTTTCCGTTGCTTGCGTCTACAGCAAAGGATGGCGCAAAAAAAGACGATTGCCAAAGCCGTAGGACAGCAATGACGGAAATTATCCCTGTAGTTCAGGGGATTTTTTATTTACAAGTCATAACCATTGTAAAGAAAAAATATGATAGAAGTATAATTAAATTTACTGAAAATTCACCTTTTTTGCAGAAAGATGGAAGTCCAAAGAGGCCATAACTTGGGAATAACCGCAAAATCAAGGGGAAAATTCTTGGACAAGTCGCACAAAAAAATTTCAAAGAGAGTTAAAAAGCATATTGCATTTGTAAAGAAAAAGTGTTAGGATAAATACCGTACAAGGACCCCACCCACCGCTGCCCCCTCAGTGGTCGGGATGGACCAAACACTCTAAGGAGGAATTTAGCATGACCAAGAAGATCGTGGCGTTGTTGATGGCGCTGGTCCTCGTGTTTGCGATGACCGCCTGCACAACGACCGAGACTCCTGCGGAATCTCCTGCCGCCGACGGCACCGAGCCCGCTGCCACCGACGACGGCACGGAAGAATCCCCCGCTGCGGAGCCTTCCGGCGACGTCTACACCCTGACCTACTACATGTACGGCATGCAGGACAACGCCGTGCGTGAGTCCGTCCAGAATGCGATCAACGAGCACATCGAGCCCCTGATCGGCGCGAACATCAACTTCGTCGTCGTCTCCGCTGGTGACTGGAACGCTCGTGCTGTGACCGCGCTGCAGGCTGGCGAGAAGATCGATATCTTCTTCACCGCTGACTGGCAGGGCTACGTTAACGAGGTTACCCGTAACCTGCTTCTCCCCCTGAACGATGATAACGGCCAGTATGGCAACCTGCTTGAGCAGTATGGCCAGGGCATCCTGGAGAGCCTGAACCCCGCGTTCATCACCGGTACCCAGATGAACGGCATCAACTATGCGGTTCCCACCAACAAGGAGCTGTGCGTTCCCATGGGCTTCATCGTCAACATGGACGCCGCGAACGAAGTTGGTCTGACCGACCTGTCCGTCATCACCTGCCTGGAGGACTTTGAGCCCTACCTGGCGGCTTACAAGGAGCTCCATCCCGAGCAGTACGGCTACCTGAACGACGGCGGCTGGGGCGACGAGCCCTGGGTTGCGAACCAGGTCAACGGCCTGACCGGTAACCTGATCGCCCAGAAGTACGACCCCGATGAGAACGGCGTCTTCGACGAGACCTGGTACTCCGTCTGGGAGACCGAGGAGAACAAGGCCCACGTGGAAACCATGTACAAGTGGTTCCAGGCTGGTTATGTCCATCCCGATAGCCCCTTGACTTCCTTCGACGTCAACACCTCCGCTCCGTTCGCGGCTGGCGAGTGGCTGTTCATCTCTGCTCCTCTGAAGGGCGAGAACATCAAGGCCCAGGAGATGATGATCACCTCCGGTAACCTCGACCTCAACCTCCAGGAGATCTACATGCAGGGCAAGGTCTGCATCACCACGCACGCTGGCGGCTCCATGCTCGCCATCCCCGTGACCAGTGAAGATCCGGTCAAGGCCATGCAGTACATCAACCTCATGCACACTGACACCGAGCTGCTTGACATGATGCTCTTCGGCGTTCAGGGCGTGCAGTGGGAGTTCGCTGAGGACGGCCGCGTTGAGCTGCTCGATCCCTCTTGGTACGGCGTGCACGGCGGCGCTTGGACCATGGGTAACACCGCGATCCAGGATGTCACCACCGATGAGGACCCGGAGAAGAACCAGAAGCTCCAGGAGTACTCTGCTGATGCCATCATGCATCCCTCCCTTGGCTTCCGTTACATCGTTCCCGTTGAGCTCGAGACGCAGCTGGCTGCCGTTGTTAACGTGCAGGATGCTATGAACCGCTCTCTGCTGACCGGTGCTGTGGATCCCTCCACTGCCCTGCCGCAGTACATCTCCGATCTGAAGGCCGCTGGCCTGGACGAGCTGAAGGCGGACATCGAGCGCCAGTACAACGAGTGGAAGGCCACGAAGGATTCCACCGCGACGACTGACGACACCGCTGCTGCGACGGATGATGCCGCTGCTGCGACCGACGACGCCGCTGCTGCCGATGATGGTGCGGCTGCCTAAGCAGTTCGACTGAACAAAGCCCTTGTGGGCCCCGAAGAGGATTCCCTCTTCGGGGCCTGTTTTTCTCCGGGAGGAAAGCAAAAAGGTTAATTCTGCGTTATGTAAAGCGGAACGTTCTTTGGAACGCTCCGCCAAATTTTTGGAAAAGAAGAAGGAATTTGAAAAAGATGGGGTAAAGAAAGCCATTGCTTGAAAAAAACAGAAGGACACACTCAAAATTCTAAAAATTACCGTTTTACATAACCATTCTATTTTAAGAAATATTCATAAGAATGGAAAGGGGAAAATTTGCACGAAATTAGTTGTATTTTTGCAACTATGTAAAATTCTATTGTGTTCTGTTTCGTGCATGTAAATTTATTTGATTTGTAAAAGTTTTTTCGTCAGAATTTGGACACAATCCACAAAAAATGCCGGAAATTGCTTTTAACAAAGTGTTGCAAACTGTTATGAGAGGTGGTATAATCTCCATCGTTCAACGGGAGCGTTTCCGGGGGGGGGAATCGCCCGGGAGCGCTCTGTAAGAGCGAAGTCTAAGGAGGAAAAAGGACATGACCAAGAAGATTCTTGCGTTGGTTCTTGCGCTGGCCATGGTGTTCGCGATGACCGCTTGCACCGGCACGGAAGAGCCCGCCGAGTCTCCGGCCACCACGGATGGCGCTGCGACTGAGAGCAGCGAGCCCACCGCCAGCACCGAGACCGGTGAAGTTGTCAACTTGCTGTATTACGAGATCGGCAACCAGGACACGAGCTCCCGCGAGTCCGTCCAGGATGCGATCAACGCCTACATTGAGCCCCTGATCGGCGCGAACGTGGAGTTCCGCATCGTCAGCTGGGCGGACTGGGATTCCCGCGCGCTGACCGCTCTGCAGTCCGGCGAGCCGATTGACCTGTTCTTCACGGCGGACTGGAAGCAGTACACCCGTTCCGTTATGCAGGGCCTGTTCACGGCGCTGAACGATGACAACGGCGCGTACGGCAACCTGCTGGAGACCTACGGCCAGGACATCACCAACAGCCTGAACCCGCTGTTCATCACCGGTACCCAGATTGACGGTATCAACTACGCGGTGCCTGTCAACAAGGAGCTGTGCGTTCCCAATGGCTACATCGTGAACATCGATGCGGCCAACGAGGTCGGCATGGACCCCACCACGATCACCGGCATCGCGGATCTGGAGCCCTACCTGGCTGCGTACAAGGAGCTCCATCCCGATCAGTACCCCTACGTCACCGACCGTCGTTGGTGTGAGGATCCCTGGAGCGAGAGCTTCGTCGCGGGTCTGACCTACAACCTGCTGAGCACCTACCTCTCCCCCAAGGAGGACGGCACCTGGGACAACACCGTCTACTCCGTCTGGGAGTCTGAGGAGTACGCGAACTACGCACAGATCATGTACAAGTACGCGCAGGCTGGCTATGTCCATCCCGACACCGCTCTTGCGCAGTACGACGCGCTGACCCAGTTCAACGCGGGCGAGTTCCTGGTCTACACCGCGCCCCTGAAGGGCAACAACATCAAGGCTCAGGAGATGAAGAATGCCTCCGGCAACCCGAACCTGAACCTGACGGAAGTTTACACCCAGCCCAAGATCGTCACCACCAACCACACCGGTGGCGCTATGCTCGCCATTCCTGTCACCTGTGAGCATCCGGATGTCGCGATGAAGTTCATCAACATGATGTACAGCGACACCACCCTGCTGGACATGCTGGTCTTTGGCGTGCCGGAGACCATGTGGACCTTTGCGGATGACGGCCGCGTTGAGCTGATCGACTCCTCTTGGTACAGCGCGCACGGCGGCGCTTGGACCTTCGGCAACACCGTTCTGCAGGACGTGACCGTTGACGAGGATCCTGAGAAGAACCAGCTCCTGCAGGATTACTCTGCGGATGCCGTCGCGCACCCGTCCCTGGGCTTCCGCTACAAGATGCCCGATGAGATGGAGACCATCATGGCGTCTCTGAACAACGTCGCCGATGGCATGAACAACGCGCTGATCTCCGGCGCTGTGGATCCCTCCACGGCTCTGCCCCAGTACATCGCCGACCTGAAGGCCGCTGGCCTTGACGAGCTGAAGGCCGATGTCCAGGCGCAGTACGACGAGTGGAGAGCGACCGTCGGCGCGGTGGAAGTGCCCGCTGCCTCTGCGGAGCCCACTGCTTCTGAGGAGCCCGCTGCTTCTGAGGAGCCCGCTGCTTCCGAGGAGCCCGCTGCTTCCGAGGAGCCCGCTGCCTCTGCGGAGCCCGCTGCGAGCGAGGCCCCCACGGAGAGCGCGGAAGGCTAATTGCCCGCTCAAGAACCCTACCGGAACCCGTTTCCGGTGGGGTTCTTTCTTTTTCTTGCGCATTGTAAAATGTCTGCCGTCCCCTAGGAAAAAGGCAGGAAATATGCTATGATTAGGTTTGAAATGTGTTTTTAGGAGAGGTGGACTATGGAATTTAAGGCGTACCTTGCCGAAAAGATTGCGGGGGCCCTGCGCGAGGCCTTCGATGCGAGCGTGGAGGGAATCCCCAGCTTCCTCGAGACGCCGCCCAACCCCGAGATGGGGGACTTTGCCTTCCCCTGCTTCCGGCTGTCCAAGACGCTGCGCATGGCGCCGCCGAAGATCGCGGCGGAGCTCTCCGGGCGCATTGCGCCGGATGCGGTGATCGAGCGCGTGGAGTGCGTGGGCGGATACCTCAATTTCTTCCTGCACAAGACGGGGTACGCGCAGTCCATCGTGGAGCGCGTGCTGGAACAGGGCGAGCGCTACGGATCGTCGGACGAGGGCCAGGGGCGCGTCATCTGCATCGACTACTCCTCGATCAACATCGCCAAGCGCTTCCACATCGGGCATTTGTCCACCACCATGATCGGCAATGCGCTCTACAAGATCTATGAGCACCTGGGCTACAAGTGCGTGGGCATCAACCACCTGGGTGACTGGGGCACGCAGTTTGGCAAGATGATCGCTGCCTACCTCAAGTGGGGCAGCCGCGAGCAGATCGACAAGGGCGGCGTCAACGCCCTGACGGAGCTCTACGTCCGCTTCCACAAGGAGGCGGAAAAGGACCCCTCCCTGGAGGACGAAGGCCGCCTGTGGTTCAAGAAGATCGAGGACGGCGATCCCGAAGCCCTGCGCATCTTCAACAAGTTCAAGGAGATCACCCTCAAGGACGCGGAGCGCGTCTACGACATGCTCGGCGTGAAGTTCGACTCCTATGCGGGGGAGAGCTTCTATAATGATAAGATGCAGCCCGTCATCGACGAGCTGCGCGAAAAGGGCCTGCTCAAGGAGAGCCAGGGCGCCTATGTCGTGGATCTGGAGGAGGACGGCATGCCGCCCTGCCTGATCCTCAAGAAGGACGGCGCCACGCTCTACGCCACGCGCGACCTGGCGGCCGCGTTCTACCGCAAAAAGACCTACAATTTCTATAAGGACCTCTACGTCGTGGCCTACCAGCAGGACCTGCACTTCCGCCAGTGGTTCAAGGTCGTGGAGAAGATGGGGTACGACTGGTACAAGGACCTGGAGCACGTGGCGTTCGGCATGGTCTCCTATGAGGGCCGCGCCCTGTCCACGCGCGAAGGCTACGTGGTGTACCTGGACGAGCTGCTCACCCGCGCGGTGGAAAAGGCGCGCGAGATCATCGAGGAGAAGAGCCCGAACCTCGCGGACAAGGACAAGGTCGCGCGCCAGGTCGGCATCGGCGCGGTCGTGTTCTTCGACCTGTTCAACAACCGCATCAAGGACATCGACTTCCGGTGGGACCGCGTGTTGAACTTTGACGGCGAAACCGGCCCCTATGTGCAGTACACGCATGCGCGCTGCTGCTCCGTGCTCTCCAAGGCCGGGGAACTCACCGCCGCACCGGATTACGCCGCGCTGGAGAATGCGACCGCACAGGAGGTCGTCCGGTCTCTGGAGCGCTTCCCGGAGGTCGTGCGCGAGGCCTGCCAGCGCAACGAGCCCTCGCTCGTGACGCGCTTTACGGTGGAGTTGGCGTCCAACTTCAACCGGTATTACTACGAGAACCGCATCCTCACCGAGGACGCGGCCGCCTCCGCCGCGCGCGTAAACCTCACCGCGGCCACCGCCTCGTGCCTGCGCACGGCGCTGTCGCTCATCGGCGTGGATGCACCGGAGAAGATGTAAAGCACACAGAAAGAGAAGGGAATAGGGGAGCGCCGCATCTCGCGGTGGTCCCCTGCTTGTTGGCATCGCTTTTTTACCGACGGGGAGGGGATAAAATGCAAAAAATCGGCTTCGACAACGATCTCTACATTCAACGCCAGTCCCAAGCCATCCGCGAGCGGATCGAGCGGTTTGGCAATAAGCTCTACCTGGAATTTGGCGGCAAGCTCTTTGACGACCTGCATGCCTCGCGCGTGCTGCCGGGCTTCAAGCCCGACGCCAAGATCGGTCTTTTGCAGCAGTTCCGCGACCAGGCGGAGATCATTTTCTGCATCAACGCCGGGGATATCGGCAACGGCAAGTACCGCGCGGATCTGGGCATCACCTATGACATGGACCTGCTGCGCCTGATGGACCAGCTCCGCCGGATGGGCCTGTACGTCTCGGCCGTGGTCATCACGCAGTACAAGGGCCAGCCGGCGGCCGACGCCTTCCGCAAGATGCTGGAGCTGCGCGGCGAGCGCGCCTACCTGCACTATCCGATTCAGGGCTACCCGATGGACGTGGATCTGGTCGTCTCCGACGAGGGATATGGCAAGAACGACTTTGTGGAGACGACGCGGCCCCTGGTCGTGGTCACGGCGCCCGGCCCCTGCTCGGGAAAGCTGGCCACCTGCCTTTCCCAGCTCTACCACGAGTACAAGCGCGGCGTGCAGGCGGGCTATGCCAAGTTTGAGACCTTCCCCGTCTGGAACCTGCCCCTCAAGCACCCGGTGAACCTGGCCTATGAGGCGGCGACGGCGGACTTGAAGGACGTCAACATGATCGATCCCTTCCATTTGGAGGCCTACGGGGTCACCACCGTCAACTACAACCGCGATATTGAGGCCTTCCCCGTGCTGCGCCGCATCTTGATGAAGATCACGGGCAGCGACGCCATCTACCACTCCCCGACGGACATGGGCGTCAACATGGTGGGGTATGGCATCTTTGACGACGAGGTCGTGCGCGAGGCCGCCAAGCAGGAGATCATCCGGCGCTACTACCGCGCAAAGGTCGACTATGCCAAGGGCCGCGCGGACGAGGAAACCGTGCAGAAGACCGAGATGGTCATGAAGAGCCTGGACCTCTCGCCCGAGGACCGGCGCGTGGTAAAGCCCGCGCTGGATCGCGCCGAACAGACGGGCTGCCCGGCCTTTGCCATCGAACTGCCGGATGGGTCCATGGTCACCGGCCGCGGTGCCGGCATCATGAACGCCGACGCCAGCGCCGTGCTCAACGCCGTCAAGCGTCTTGCCGGCATTGCCGACGACATCTACCTCCTCTCCCACATCATTCTGGAGCCCATTGTGCAGCTCAAGAAGAACGTGCTGGGCATTGCCGAGCCCGTGCTCAGCCTGGACGAGGTGCTGCTCTCCCTCTCCATCTGCGCGGCGACCAACCCCGTGGCGGAATTGGCCGTAAAAAAGCTCTCGGACCTGCGCAACTGCCAGGCCCATGCCTCCTACATGCTCTCCCAGAGCAACGAGGTCATGCTCTCCCGCCTGGGCCTGCAGTACACCTGCGAGGACACCTATCCCAACAAGGACCTGTATTACGTATAAGAACAAGAACGACAAGAGAACCGGAAAAAACCGGTTCTTTTGCGCTTTTGGAGGGCACGTTTTCCCCGTGCAAAGCGTTTATTTGAATGGGCATTCCCGCAAAGCGAACGCATCATTTTGGGTTGCGGAGTCGGGGAGCGGTGCCGTATAATAAGGGAAAGAAACGTTGGAGGATGTATGTACATGAGGAAGAGAAGCGCATGGTGCGCTGCGCTGGCTCTGGTTTTGTTGCTCACCGGCTGCAGAGGCAGGACGAGCACGACGGCCAGCCAAGTGCACATTCGGGATTATGCGGGCGTTCCCGCCTATGAACAGCCAACCGCAACCGGCGGGGAGGACGGAACCTCCGTCACACTGGACCCCAACGCCGATGTGCAGGTCGATATTTGGATGGATGGCACGCCCTCCATGGCGGGGTTCGTGGCCGGGGACCTGGCCACCGCCTACCGCAAGGCGCTGCCCCGCATCGAGGAGACCGCCTACAACATGTGGATTCAGGCGGACGTTTCGTATTATCGCTTTGAGGTCTCCCTGCTGCCTGAGGATTTCGCGGACATCGAGGGCATGGACGCCTACCTGGGCGAAACGGGCCAGACGCTGGAGGAGCTGACGCGCTCCCTGTACGCCTTTGCGCCGATCTCCGCAGGCGATACCGTCCGCGCCTACGAGCAGGCGGACTTCTACAGCAAGACCACCTACTTTGCCGACTACAGCGCCGGCGAGGGCGACGTGCTGCAAGCCGTAACGGACAAGGTCCGCTCCATTGCGGCCGTCAACTGGGACAGCCAGACCCTCCCGCCCCTGCGCACCGCGCTGACCATGGCCAACCCCGACAGCCTCAACGTCATCGTGACCGACCTCTACGAGGAAAAGGGCATGGTGGAGAGCATCGGGCGGCTCATGACCGACCGCTTCTTCTCCCAGGGAAAGACCGTCGCCGTGCTCGGCATCCAGAGCGAGTTTGCTGGCCCCATCTATGACATCGGGGAGAGCGACCAGACCATCAACTACGGCGTGGACGAGAACCGGAACTTCGTCGAGTACAAGTCCCACCCCTTCTACCTGCTGCTCATCGGCGACGAGAACGAGGTCAATGCCTTTGCGCAGGCGCTGAAGGAGAAGTTCGATGCCGAGATCGCGGACAACGAGTTCTATACCTGTGAAGTGCAGCTGATGAAGACGGGGAACTGGGGCGAGGCCGCAGACGCGGCGGACATCACCGGTTTTGCCACGGACGGCACGCTCACGGGCCAGACGCAGAAGGACGAAACATCGCTTGCCAGCGGCCAGGTCGCGGACCTGCGCTACACGATTCCGCGTGCAGAGGCCACGGCACGCGGGCAGACCCCGGCGCCCGCCCAGGAGCCGGAGAGCGTGTACTTTGACTTCACCGTCCCGGTCCGCGTTTTGACGGACAAGGAGGTGGACTTCTCGACCTTTACCTTCACGGCGGAGGCGCAGGTCGAGCGCACGGTCCTGCAGGAGGTTGCCTCCGGCCGGCGCACCGGCAGCGACGCCGGCGCGCAGACCGCGGAGGAAACGGGCCTGCCCATCACCGCGACCGTCGGCTCCAGCCGCTATGCCGGTGACTTTGTCGCAGACGAGACCTCCGCGGCCCTGGTGAAGGGCGTGGAAGTCCTCTCCGTGGGCGAGGCCCAGCGCGACGGCGAGGCGCTCACCTGCCCGGTCACTTTCCGCGTGACCCTGCAGACGCCGGAGGACATCGGCATCTACCGCATCCTGCTCACGGCCTCGGCCCAGTGCCCGGCCGACCTGTTCCCCACGGACCTGGAGCCGTGGGTGGACGAGTGGGACATCTCGGTGGCGGACGAGCTGACCTGGCTGAGCGATCCGGCGAGCTTTGACGGCTCTAAGACGCTGTACCTCAAGCGCATCATGAACCAGCTCGTGGTCTCCTCCAACACCGTGCAGACCACGGGCGCGAACGCCCTGTCGCCCACGCACGACCTGGTGAGTTTTTACGTCGACCTGTATGTGGACGAGCAGGGGTATTTCCGCAGTGAATAAACCGCACACGAAGGGAAGGATGAAGAGTTGGCTAGAAGCATGGACAACAATGGCAAGCACATCGCCATATTGGTGGTGATGTACGCGGTGCTCACGGGGCTCCTGCTGGCGTTCCTGTCGTGGAACATGGCGAGCACGCCCTTTGCGTATGAGTTTTTGCAGAGCGTGGGCATCGCGGGCGTGGAGAACCTGACGGACGAGGCTGTGCGCCAGGTCTGGTTTTCAGTCATGGCCGGCGCCTATGGCACGACGGCGGGCCTCTCGGTGCTGCTGATGGCAATTTGGTATGTGATCTTCCGCAAGGCGGGCAATCCCGACCGCAGAAGCCTGGAAAACATCCTCTTTGCGGTGTTTATCGCGGTGCATGTGCTCATGACGCTGCTCGTTTCCATCCTCAGCGGCGTCTTTGGCTTTGCCACCTCCATGGTGCTGGATGCGTACGACATTCTGGCGTACCACGGACTCTTCCTGTACAATGTGCCGTTCATCCTGGGGCTGTGGCTCTTCTCGCCGGTGGGCATGCGCAGTTCCCTGTTTAAGAAGTGGTGAGAGGAGGAAGCAACCCTTGGGCAGCTATGTGTTTTTCGTGGGCGGCTCCGGCTCCAAGATGCTGGAGGCCACCCTGCACGCGGCCGCGGCCGGCGTGCTGCGCCACCCGGGCGCGGCCATCCACGCCGTGATCGTGGACCTGGACCAGACCGGCGGCAACCTCAAGCGCGCCGAGAGCCTGACGACGCTCTACCAGGACATGCGCGCATGCGTCTCCTCCGCGCAGGCCGACGCCGAGGAGGAGACGGACATCGGCTTTTCGGCGGACTTTGCGCTCTATCGCCTGACCGCCGTGGAGGAGCAGGCCATGGGCGGCATCCTGCGCTCGACCGGCATGGGCAACGACCGGGAGATCGCCCGCGCCCTCTACACGGACTATGAGCTGGAGATGAGCTACAAGAAGGGCTTTTACGGGCACCCGAACGTGGGCGCGCACTTCTTTGCCTCCGAGCTGCCCACGCTCCCGCCAGAGCACAGTTTTTCCGAGGTCATCGAGGAGATCCGGCGGGAGCTGGTCAAGGGCGGACAGCCCAGGATTCTGCTGGCCGGCTCCATCTTCGGCGGCACGGGCGCCTCGGCCATCCCCTCCATTGCCCGCTACATCCGCAACCTCACCGACGAGAACCCGAACCCGGACGCCCGCAGGTCCGTGGGCGGCGGCGCCATCATTGGCGCCATGCTGCTCTTGCCCTACTTTGCCACGACAAAGGGCGACGGCGTGATCGAGTCCTCGCAGTTTGAGCCCAAGGCCAAGGCCGCGCTGGAGTATTACGCGCGCGAGGGCGTGGGCTATGGGGAGAACAAGGTCTTCAACGCCATCTACATGGTCGGTTCGCAGGACAAGGTCGTCTACGACTATTGCACCGGCGGGCAGGAGCAGAACAATGCCGCCCACCTGGTGGATTGGCTCGGCGCGCAGGCGGTGTCGCACTTCCTGACGACGAATCCGGGCGGCTATGTTCCCCAGGAGCAGGACGGGCACTACCTCTTTAACCTGGACCTCACCGCGCCCAATGCCGAGGGAAAGACGTTCCTGACCTGGGACTCCTTCCCGGACATGGGCATGCGCGGCGGGTTTGCGCGCCTGCTGCGCGCGGCGTACGTCCTGGCCACGTCCTACGGCTACCCCATGGTCAAGGACCTGACGGGCAAGCAGAGCCTCTTCCGCACGCAGGATGCCGTCACCCGGCGCTATTTCCGCAAGGTCCGCGCAGACGAGGAGCGCGAGGAGGCCGTGCTGCGCTTCCGCACGGCGGGCCGGTATTTTACGGAGTTCGTGCGGTGGCTGACGGAGATGATCGTCACGCTCCCGCCGCCGTACGTTCGGTCCAATCCCGGGGAGGGCTATGCCGTGGGCGGCGCAGGCGGCTGGCGCATCGACGTGCCCAGCAACGAGTTGGTGGACGGCGCCCTGCTGGCCCTGCTCTACAAGTATTACATGGAAATGCCGGACGGCCGGTATGACGCGCAGAAGCCCCTGGGCGGCGACGCCTCCCAGGAGGACGTCAAGTCCCTCGTCTGCGGCCTTGCCGGCGAGTATACGTTTGAAGCGATCAACCGAAGCGTCGTAGCGCAGACCTCGGACAGCGTCAGCGGGGCAACCTGCTTTGAGACGTTCCTGTCCAGCCTGCTCTACGCCTGCAGCGTGCAGTGAGAAAGGGGGAAGAGACATGCTGGAATCCATGATCGTGGAGCTCAACGCGGGCGAAGCCCTGCCGACGCTCAGCCGCAAGGGCTGGGAGCGCGTCGGTTCCGACGGAAATGCGCCCTTTAACCTGTGCGAAAAAATCGCCAAGCGCATGAAGGCGGGCGACGAGCTGGTCTCCTCCTCTTTCCCGGAGATCTACTCCAATTACTTCTCCTTTCAGGCCGCGCTGGAGATGGGCATGGAGGACGCCGTGCGCCAGTGGCGCGGCATGACGGCCTTGGCCCTCCTGCAGGACGAATACCCCTTTGAGGTCAACACGCTCGCGCTCACGGCAGAGGATCGCCCCGGCCGCGCCCGGTCGGACTTTTCCGCCATTGGCCACGACTATGCCCCGGCCGGAGAGGACTTCTTCCTCCCGGCAGATGCCGCGCACGGCGATTTTGCCCCGGCCGGCATGCAGGTCGGCTACTTCGACGGCGCCCCGCGCCTGATCTTCTCCCGGAAGCTCCTGGTCTTTCCCGCGGCCGTGCGGGCGGACGCCAAGGGCGCCCGGAACATCCCCTGGTTCCACTACCCCACCGGCACCTTCCGCGATCCCTGCGACGTCCGGCTCCCCGTCCTGCAACGGGACGAGCTGGTCAGCCGCCTCTCCGGCGTGCTGACCATGACGCAGACGCCCAACTCGCCCGTCTTTGGACAGAAGCTCGTCGCGCGCCTGGCGGAGGACTTCCTGCGCGACCTGCGCGCCGAGGAGACGAGCGCCCTGCACGCCATGCGCGCCTCGGAGGAGGCGCGAAACCTCTGGCTGTTGGTCACGCGCGGCTATTTCCTGGGCACGTACTATGCCGATCTCGGCATCAGCGTGCAGATGGGCGACCCCGCCAATACCTTGGAGAGCGCGCGGCGCAGCGTGCGGCTGCTGAACCTGACCATGGCCGTGGCCGGACTGCCGGAGAACATCCGCCGCCAGAGCCCCGGGGGCGTGTACCTCTTCTACAACGGACGAAGCATTGCCTACCTTTCCCCGGAGTTCTTCTGGGTCCCGTTGGGCGGCGTGTCCGATCCCGCGCTCGTGAGCCTCAACATGAGCGTCGACTATCAGCTCGACCCCGCGCGGCCGCAGTTCTCCTATAACTGCGACATGATCAACAAGATGCTTGGCTTCCTCACCCAGGTCAGCACCCTGGACGTCGAGTGCCTGAACCTTGTCGAGCGCGCGCGCATGCCCGCCGTGAGCAACCTGGCCCTGCCGGATACGCTCGTGGATTTGGACGCCCCGCCGCCCGTGGAGTTCCCCCTGCCCGCGCCGTTTGCGCACGTGGTCAACCCCGTCAACGCCCTGCCCTTTGCGCGCAGCGAGGACCTGGTGGCCCTGGGCATCTATAAGTTCAGCCGCTCGGTGCTCTCGGATTTCAACCTCACGGACAACGTCAACCGCGACATCATGAAGAACGTCAACTTCTCCGCCATCTACAACGAGGGCGGTGAGGTCGTGGACCATGCCGTGCCGCCGGTGGGCGAGGCCCTCATGCAGCTGGAGCTGCGCGGGGAGCTCACGATTCAGGACCTGCGCATGACCGCGCGCGACTACGGGGACATCGTGGTGGACATCACGGTCGAGTCCCACGCGCCGGGCTTTGCCGCGCGGCGCTACATCATCCGCAAGTCCATGCCGGAAACGCGCGTCATCGTCTCGGAGGACGTGGCCCTTTCCGATTTGGTCATTTGGCCCAACGTGCGCTTGCCCAAGTGGAAGTGCTACTACACCTACTTCAAGCAGAGCAATGGCTCCGGCGGCCGGAACCCCCTGGAAATGGTCGCCGTGGGCGAGGGCGATACGCGCAAGGCCTTCCGCATCCGCCAGCAGGTCGCCTCAAGCGGCGGCGTGAGCGAAAATACCTGGCAGATCGTCCAGTCGCCCTTCTTCCCCAAGATCGTGGCCTTCCGCGTGCAGCTGCCAGCCGGCCCGTGCGGCGTGGGCTGCTTCTTTGCCGACGACGGCCGGTTTGAAGGCCCCTCCGTGGTCCTGCCCAAGACCGTGCAGATCGGCCTGGACTTTGGTACCTCCAATACCATCGGCGCCATGGAGATCGACGGCAATTACCGCACGGTCCAGCTCGAGGACGCGCTGCACCTGCATAAGCACATCCTGCGCGACACCGAAACCGAAACGAATATGCTGCGCGAGTTCGTCTGCGACGCGCAGCTCAAGACCAGCGGCATCTCCACAGCCCTGGAGGTCTTTGACGGCAATGCCTTTGGCCAGCTCAGCGCCGAGGACGTCGAGCGCACGCAGGTGCTCCTGGACGGGCACATCTGCCACTCTACGCGCGACTTTGGGGAGCGGGATGCGATCGTGACGGGCCTGAAGTGGGGCGACGGCGAGGGCCTCACCCCCACGCACAAGGCCGCCCTGCGCCTGTTCTTGCGGCAGGTCATGCTGCAGTACGCGCTGATCGCCGCCATCAACCAGGGCACCAAGATCAACTGGCGCTTTACCTTCCCCAATACCGCGTCCTTTGACGTGCAGGGCTTCCGCACCTGCGTGGCGGACAGCGCCAAGTGGGTCGCCGCGACGACCGGCATTGACCTGGGGAGCGTGGAGCTGTTCACCGAGAGCCAGGCCGCAGGCGCATTCTTCATCGCGGCGGGCGTCACGGCGCTGTCCGATGGCTTCCTCTGCGCGGACGTCGGCGGCGGATCGACGGATGTGTCGCTCTGGCTGGACGACATCCATCGCCCCCAGAAGGAGTTCTCCGTCATCATCGGCGGGCGCAATATCCTCACCGAGCCCATCTATAAGGGCTTGCTGCTCAGCTGCCAGCACGGGGAGGAGACCTGCCCGGAGCAGGAGTTCCTGACGCGGGCGGCCGGCATCCACGTCGCCTCCCAGGACGAAAACCTCAAGTCCATCGCGCAGAAGGACCTTTCCCGCGTCCACATGCTGCGGGACATGGCCGCGCGCCAATCCGGCTCCGCAGACGCCATGCCCGAGGCCTTCTCGCTGATTGTGGACCTGCTGTGCGCGAACCACTCCGAGGACATGATGAGCCAGCTCCGCGCGGGCGGCGCCGCTTGCCCCTCCGTCTACGAGTCCATCCGCTTTAACTTTGCCTCCGTCATCTACCTCATTGCGGAGAACGCGCGCCGCTTCTCGCAGGAGACGGGCCGCGCGCTCAACGCCGGCGGTCTCATGCGCCTGTTCTTCGCCGGAAACGGCGGCCGGCTCTTCCAGTGGCTCACCCCGGAGGACCAGACCCTCGTGCGCCAGGTCTTTGACGCGGTCTACGGCACGCGCA
This sequence comes from Candidatus Spyradocola sp., assembly GCA_050942925.1. Lineage (GTDB taxonomy): Bacteria > Bacillota > Clostridia > Christensenellales > UBA1750 > Spyradocola. The sequence continues at coordinate 108,909 of JBMNOF010000001.1, read as the reverse complement.
CCGCGCCGGACGCCGTGCAGATGTGCCTGAACCCCAAGACCGAGGTCGCCATGGGCGTGCACAAGCTCGAGGATTCCCTTGCGCGCGGCGCGGTCAACGCCCCCGGCGCCCGCTCTGCCGCCAATCCCTTCGGCGTGGCCAGCGACGGCATGGGCGCGCGGAGCAATCCCTTTGCCATGGCCGCCCCGGGCCAAGCCCCGGCCGCGCCCGCCGCACCCCCAAAGGCCGTGGACGTGCCCACCCGCCAGGAGCGCGTGCTCGAGTTCCTTTCCCTCTACGCCTACCTCACCCACGCGCCGTGGCTCACTCCCTTTGTGGATGAGAACGGCAACTGCACCGATCCCATGACCATCATCGGCAAGCTCAACGCCTTTGACGCAAGCGTCACGGACGAGACCGCGCTCTCCGAGTGCTTCAAGCGCGTGTTCTCCATCTGGTACTGGAGAGAAGGTGGACGGGCATGAGAACCAAACGGACCCTGTTTGGCGGGATCTTCCTCGGCGCCATGCTGTGGGTGCCCGCCGCCTTGGCCACCGGCGAGAGCGAGACGGCAACCACCGCCCCCGCAACCTCTTCCGCCCTGGGAATCCTCGCGCTGCTGATCGCGGTCCTGGCGCTGCTAGCGGCCGTGGTGCTGTTCCTCGCCCTGCGGCGCGCGGACCAGGAGCATGCGCGCGAGAACGCGGAGCTCCAGCGCCGCCTGCGCGAGCTCGAAGCCGCCCTCTCCCGCAAAAAGGACGATTCCGGTGCGGATATGCAGCGCCGCATCCTCGACTTGGAGCGCGATGTGGATGCGCTGGACGCCGCGCTCGCCGCCGTGGAGCGAGCGGTGCCCAAGAGAAGCGCCGTCGTGCCCACCGTGCCGCCGCAGCCCGCCTATTCGCCCGAGAGCGCGCACCGTCCCGCTCCCGTCAATCCCTCGATTCCCAACGCCGCTTCCCCCCAGAGGGCGGCGCCCGTGCGTAACGCCGCGGCCTTTGCGCCCCGAGCGGGCGCGCCCCGGTCCGAGGAGGACGACCTCCTTGCCGCCATGAACCGCGTGCTCAACGGCGCGGAGAGCCCGGACCGCGCCATGCAGCGCGCCTTTCCCCAGGCGGAGCTCGGCCGCATGGAGCTGCTGCACTACGTGCGCCCGCAGCGAAAGCTGCAGGACGCCGACTACGCCGAATTCTGTGCGTATAGCCGCATCAACCCGGGCATTGCGTCCGTGATGAAGGTGGGCAAGTTCGTCGTGCCCTACCGCATCAGCCTGGACGCGCCGGCCCTTGCGGACTGGTACGAAATCGAGCGCCGCAGCGACCCCGAAAATGCCGCGCCGCACTTCGTCCTGCAGCGCCTGGCCGTCGCCCGCGAAGCCGGGGAGACCGTGCAGAACGAGGCCAGAGAGAGCAAGCATCTGCTCACGGTGGAGAGAAAAGGCCGCCTCATCGCCTGTAACCTCTAAAAACGTTGCCAAGAACCCCGTTTCCCGCGCTATGCCGTAAGGAGGGCCGCGCCTATGCCTTCGTCCTATTCCCGCATGAGTTTGGAGGAACTGCGCCTCTGCGCCCTGGAGGGCGATACGGAGGCCGAGTATCTGCTGGGGCAGCGTTTGCTCGGGCAGAGGGGCCGCGCGATGGAGGGGATGGAGCACCTGAAAAACGCCGCCAAGAAGCGCCATCTGCAGGCCTGCGAGCGGCTCGGCAGCGCCTACCTCTACGGCGAGGGGGACATCCCCCAGGACAAAAAGCAGGCCATGGTCTATTACGAGCAGGCCCTCGCCCTGGGGAGCACCACCGCGCGCACGCAGCTCACCCGCCTGTACCTGGAGAGCGAGGACCGCGCCGCGCGGGGCCTGCAGCTGCTGACGGAGTCCGCGGACGCCGGCGATAAGGCGGCCGCCGCCCGCGCCGCCCGCCTCTACCTGACCGGCGAAATCGGGGGCGTGGACATCGAAAAGGCGGCAAAGTACGCGGCCCTCTCCGGCGACAGCGCCATGCTCTACGAGACCGCGGAGCGGCTGGAAACCTTGGGCGTGGAGCCGGAAATGCGGGACAACCTCTACCGCGAGCTGCTCAAGAAGGACCGCGAGGGCGAGCAGCTGGGGATCAGCGCGTGCCTCACTCTCGCGCGCATGTACGAAAAGGGCAAGGGCACAAAGCCCGACGGCCGCGCCGCCGAGCGCTTGCTCCGCCGCGCAATGGACCTGGAGAAGCAGCAGGCCATGGCCGAGCCGCGCGCGGAGCTGCAGTTGGCCGGGCTCTACGAGGCCGGTGCCGAGGGCTTGCCCGCCAACCACGACGCTGCGCGCCGCCTGCTGCAGACGGTCGCAAAGGGCGGCAGCGAGGTCGCGCGCCTGCGCTACATCCGGCTGTGCACACAGGATGGGCTGTACCTGGAGGCCTATCGCGCCAGCGCAGAGGCGCAGAAGTACGGCGAAGCCCTGCGCTATGTCCTGGAGAATTGGGAAAACATCCCCGACCCGGCCGCCTTTGTCGACCGGGCGCTGCTGTTTGCAGGCCCCTCCCGCCGCGAGGGGGAGGAGGCGCGCGCCCTCCGGCAGGAGCTCTATCGCCGCGCGCTCTTGGCCGGATCGCCCCCCGACCGCGTGCTGGCCGACGCCCTCCGCCGGGGCGACGCCGCCGGCGCGCTCGCGTTCTTCCAGGAGCTGAACGACGCGGACAAGAGCGCGGTCTACGAAAACCGCGAGCTCTGCGCCTCCCTGCCCGAGGGCGGCGGCGCGGAGGCCGACAAGCTCCGCGCGCTTCTGGCCGCCCCGCCCGAGGAGTTCCGGCGCTATGCCGTGGATTTGGCGCGCCTGCGCGCCTGCACCGACCCCGCCGAGCGCTGGAGCCTGCGGCAGAGCCTGCTGCCCACGCTCCCCCCGGCGCGATCCGGTGAAGCCCGCCCCCTCTCTGCGCTCCGGCAGGCGCTCCTCGCCGTGCCCGAGCCGCCCAAGCCGGCGCCCCCGCCGCAGCCGGCACAGCCGGAGCCGGCAGAGCCGGAACTCGCACAACCGCGCCCGGCACAGCCGGAGCCGGCAGAGCCGGAACCCGCACAGCCGAAGCCCGCACAGCCGGGACCCGAGAGTCCGGCGGAGGCGGCGCAGAAGCCCACGGCCGGCGCCCGGAAGCCCTTTGTTTTGCCCGGCCGCAGGGAGACCGCGCCCAAGCAAGCGGAGCCTGCCGCCCGGAAGCCCTTTGTCCTGCCCGGCCGCACCCAGCCCGCCGAAGCGCATACCCGGCGCAAGGTGGCGGTGGATGCGCTCCCCGACGGACAGGAAATCCGCGCGCGCGTGGAGGCGCTGCGCGGCATGGAGGCGGGGCCGGAGCGCGAGGCAGGGCTTGCGGAGCTGGACGAGCGGTGGAAGGCCCTGACGGCGCTCTTTGCCATGGAGGACCCGGCTGACGCCGCGGCCGTGCGCCGCGCCCGCCGCTTTGCCTGGGAGGTGCTGGAGCCCGCTTCCGCCCTGTACGAGGGCCGGCGCGCGCCCGCGTTTGACGCGGTCTGCGGCGAGGTCCTGCGCGTGCTCGAGGGCCCGAACCCGGAGGGGGAGGGCTGGACCGCGCTGCGCGCCCGCTGGGACTCGAGGGAGCACGACAGCCCCGTCGCGCTGCACCTGGCGGTGGATACGTTGCACAGCCTCCCCCCGGAGACGCCCCAGGACGATCCCCAGCTCGCGCAATTCCGCGCGGAGCTGCGGGAGGCCCTGCGCGCGGGCTGGCAGAGAGAGCTTGCCCGCCTGCAGGACGAGGGAACGAGCCGGAAGGACCGGCAGAAGCAGGCGTCCGCGCTGAAAAAGGAGCTCCTGCTCCCGGCGCAGGACCTCTACGCGGCAGCGCCCTGTCCCGAGTACGCGGCCGTCTGCGCGGCGGCGGATCGCCTTTTGCAGGCCGCACCGGCCGCGGGCGGCGCCGATATCGCCGCCCTGCGCGCACAGCGGGAAAAGCTGCGCCGCGACCCGGTCAAGGCCATGCGCTTTGCCATCGACGCGCTGCGCAAGCTCCCCGAAAAGACCCCCGGCGAGGAGGCGGACCTTTCCGCGTTCCGCGCGGAGCTGCGGGAAGAACTGCGCGCCCGCTGGGAGATGTTCCTGCCCTATTTCGACCCCGCGTCATCCAAGAGCGAGCGCAATCCCAAGGTCCTGCGCGAGAGGGCGCGCTTCTTTGCAAGGGAGTTCCTCGGCCCGGCCCAGAGCCTGTACGAAAACGCCCCCTGCGCCGAGTACGACGCGCTCTGTGCGGCCGTGGAGCGCGTCCTGCCGGAGGAGAAGCCCGCGCCGCCGCAGGCCGAGGAAGCGCCCGATTGGGAGGAAAAAGCCCAGGCCCTATCCGAGATCGGCGCCTCGCCGGACGCCCTGCGCGAGCTGGCCGGGGCGTGGGCGGAGCTGCCGCAAGAGGCGGCGGGCGAGGCCGAGCCGCTTGCGCGCTACCGCGCCGCCCTCGTGCAGGCGATGCGCGGCGCGCTTCTGGAGCTGTGCCAGGGCTTGGACCGCTGCGCGCCGCAGGACCGCAAGCGCTATGCCGAAACCGCCCTGCGCCGCCTGGAGCTTCCCGATTCCGACCGCCTGCCCGTTGCCCAGGAGTGGGAGGAGGCGCGGTCGCTGCTCCGCGGGGCCGCGCAGGCCGAGGCCCGCGGCTCACGGCAGAAGAGCGACCGCCCGGCGCGCGCCGCCGCGCCGGGCTGGAAGGAGCGCCTCGACGCCTTTAACGCGCTCAACCGCGAGGAGGAAAAGCGCGCGTTTGCCCAGGGCCCCATGGGCGATCTGCCGGCGGAGGCGGAGGACGAGGATGTGAACCTGACGATTCTCCGCCTGCTGCTGGAGCCCTACCGCCAGGACCTCTTTTCCGAGCGCCCGTCCGCGGCGGAGGAAGCCCCGCCCGCGCCCGAACCGGAGGAGGAGACGCCGCCCCCGCGCAGGCGGCGCAAGCGGCGCTTCGGCCCGGCGAAAATCGTCGCGGTGGTACTCCTGGTGCTGTTGCTCGGGGCAGCGGCAGCCATGGGGCTGCCCTACCTGGCGAAGGAAATCGGCATCCCCGTTCAGCCCGTGGCGACCTCCAGCCCGGACGAGGCGCAGGGCTCGGACGAGGGGGCGCTGGCCCAGACGCTCATGGACCTCACCCCGACCCAGGAACCCGCGCATTACTACCTGCACCGCTGGACGAACCCCACCCACTCCGGCGACTTCCAGCTCCTGGACGGGGACCAGGTCCGCACCTGCGACGGCATTGGCTGGTTTGTGCCGTCCTCGGCCATTGGCGAGGCGGTGGGCGCGCAGGGAAGCGCCCAAGCGCAGTACGACCTGGGCGGCGCCTATGAAGCGCTGCGCCTGACCGTTTCGGCGGACCAGGATTGGAACGACGGCGCAGAGTCCGGAAGCTTCCGCCTGACGGTCTTTGTAGACGACAAAGAGGCCTATACGACCGGTTGGGGCGACTATACGTCGTCCTTCTCAGGGATCGAAATCGACCTGCGCGGCGCGCAGTCGCTGACCCTTGTGCTGGAGGAGGCGCGCGGCAGCGCAGGCACCCTCAACATCGTGATGGGGGACCTGACGCTTGCATAAGGAGCTCTGGGAGACCCTCTGCCGGGCGCTGTGCGCCGCGCTCGTCGGCGCGCTCATCGCGCTGTGCGCAGCGGCCGCCCCACCGGCAGCGCCTGCCGATGCGCCGGCCGCCTCCGGGACCGCCGCCTCTGCGGCCCCGACGCAGGACAAGGAGGAAATTCCCGTGCAGACACCAGCAAACCGCAGCGACCCCATCGTGTCCCGCGACGCGCAGACCTACAGCCCCGCGAGGATGGAGGCGGAGCTCTCCGCGCTCCAGGCCCGGCATCCGGAGGAGGCGCGCCTGTTCACCTACGATTCCTCCGCCCTGGGCCAGCCCCTGTACGCCATGGAGATCGGGAACCCCGAGGCGTCCACGCGCGTGCTCGTGCAGGCGGGCATGCACGGGCGGGAGTGGATCAACGTGCAGATCCTCTTGGCGCAGATCGAGGACTACCTGGGAGAGGACATGTACGACCCGCTGCTCGAGCGGGCGAGCTTCCTCTTTGTGCCCATGACCAACCCGGACGGCGTGCGCATCGCCCAGGAGGGCGCCGCCTGGATCGAGAACCCGGCAGACCGCGCCCTGGTCGAGCGCCTGATCGTGCAGAGCGGGCGCTCTCACCGGCTCTGGAAGGCCAACGGCCGCGGCGTGGACCTCAACCGCAATTTTGACGCCCATTGGGAGGACCAGCGCGTGATCGAGGGCGTGGAGGCCCCGGCCTATGCCCACTATCCCGGCCCCGCCCCGGAAAGCGAGCCGGAGACGCAGGCGCTGCTCGCCCTGACGGAGGCGTATGCCCCGACTCTCACCCTCAGCTACCATTCCCGCGGAGAAATTCTCTATTGGTATTTTTTCCAGGAGGGAGAGGCGCTCAAGCGCGACGCGCGCCTGGCCCAGCGCTTTTTGAAGCTGACCGGATACGCGGGCTTGACGCTCGAGGACGACCTGGTGGTCACCAGCTTTGGCGGCTACAAGGACTACTGCGTCGAAACCCTCGGCATCCCGGCCTTTACCGTCGAGACCGGCGCGAGCGAGTGGGGCGTCCCCGTGCCCGTCGAGCATTTTCCGGAGATCTATGCCCAGTGCAAAAACCTGACGGCCTTGGCCGCCGCCCCATGATTTCGGAAGGAGGTGCGCTCCATGCAGACATGGTGCGCCATCGGCGATTCGTTTACATACCTCAACGACCACCTGGACGAGACGGGAAACATCGTCGCGCGCGGCTACCTCAGCCGCACGCTAGACAAGCTCCCGCCGCTCCGCCTCGTGAACCTCGGCATCAACGGCTCCACCACCCGCGACTGGCTGACCGCGCCGCTCACCCCCGCGGACGTGTACACGATCCTTCTCGGCACGAATGATTGGCATCAGGGCATTCCCCTGGGCGACCGCGCCGCCTTTTGCGCGGGAGAGCCCGGCACGATCCTGGGGAACCTCGGCAACCTGCTCCGCCGCATCCACGCCCTCGCGCCCGCGGCGCGCGTTCTCGTCTGCAACCCCGTGGAGCGCTCCGACTTCGTCTACCTCTTTGATCCCTACAACAACGCGCCGGGCAGTTACGCGCCCGAGCACGGGCAGACGCTGGCCGGCATCGCCCGCGGCATCTGCGGCGCCTGCCGCGCCGAGGGCGTCCCGACGCTCGACCTGCACGGCCGCAGCGGCATCACCCCGGAAAACGCCGTGCGCTTCAAGCGCGTGCGCACGGCGGACGGCGTGCGCGACCTGCCCTATCCCGACTATGCCGGGCTGCCCTTTGACCCGGAAAAGGACCCCTACCCCTATCCGCCCGAGGCCCGCGCCCTGACCTATGACGGCCTGCACCCGACCGACGAGGGCAACGAGATCCTCGCCGCGCTCCTGGCCGAGGCCCTGCGCCCCCTGCTCTGAAGGACTGTGTCGCATGAAGCGCCAATGAAATGTAACTTTTCTATTGACAAAACAGAGGGAGAAGCGTATACTTAAGACACCCGGGAAGAGTATATTGGTGCGCCAAGACAGAAGAACAGACCGTGAAACAAAAGGCTTGCACGATCGACGCAAGGAGATAGAGAAGTTGCTCACCCAATCGACCGACGTGAACAGAACGGAGGGATTTCGTGAGAAAATTCTACTGGTTCATTCTCTGGACGCTTCTTCTGACGGTAGTGTTTGTTCCAGCGGCGTCCGCAGCAGAAAACAATCTGATTTCCTGTCATTACTGTGGGTCGAGTTATGCCTATGAGGTTTGCCTTGGAGACAGCGTTGTTGTGGAAGAAGCCACGCACGAATACAGCGGAGGGACCTGTACAATCCGAAAGTACGACAGTTTCGCTGGAATCTACTGTTACGATTGTGAAAGAATTTGGCGTTACAGTCATAGGCACCCCTGTTATGTTCTCCACACGGCCTGTGGAGAGGATATCTGGTGGTGGTGCTATATTACCGTCACGCCGCCTACGCCGTAGGTAGCTGTTCAGTTTTCCTCAATTTCGTTCCAAGAGTTGGGCACGACAGAAAGCCGCACGACTTTTTGCCGTGCCTTTTTTCCTATACGGAAGGAGGCGAACCACATGTGTATCCGGAAAATCCTCTGTGCGGCGCTGTGCGCCCTGCTGCTGACCGGCTGCGCGCAGGCCGGACCGGCGTTCATTCCCCACGGATACCTCGCGGACGAGAGCGTGGCGCAGGTGGGGGGCGCGTTCTACGCCTTTCTGCCGAAGACGGGCGAGGCGGGGCCGCGGACCTATCTCTGCGAACTGCGCCAAGGGCAGGCGCCCCGCCCCGTCTGCAACCGCGCCGATTGCGCCCACATGGAGCAGAGCACGCTGGCCGATCCCTGCAACGCCTACGCTCCGGCCGGGCGCGGCCTGCTCGCCGCCGGGGACGCGCTCTACGCCGGGGACGGAGGGCGCATCCTGCGCTATGATCCGGCGGGCGGCGCGCCGGAGGTCGTGCTCTCCACGGAGGGGACCCTGCGCTGCTTCCTCATGCTGGAGGAGAGCATCGTCTACAGCCTGCAGGGCGCGGAGGGGTTCGGCTTTTACCGCGTGCCGCGCGGGCAGCCGGAGGAAGCGCCGACGGCGCTGTACGAGCAGGACGGGCAGGGCTACATCGGCTGCGCCCAGGAGATCGACGGCTGGCTGTACCTGACGGAGGTGCGGCTGAACCAGGGCGGGCAGATGGACCTCGTGCGCGTACGGCCGGACGGCAGCGCCTGTGAGACCTACGCCGAGAACGCGGGCGGGCACTGCCTCGTGCCGCTGGAGGGCGGCCTTGCCGCGGTGCGGCAGGGGGAAACGGGCTACGAGGTCGTGCTGCTGGAGGAATCGGGGCAGGCCGTGCGCACGCTCTGCACGACGGAGACGCGGCCCCTGCTCTGCCCGGCGGGCGACGGCCTGCTGGTGGACGAAGGCCTCGCCTTCCCCGCCGCGGAGCGCGCGCTTTGGCGATACGAATCCTCGGGCGAACTCGTCGGCACGGTTACCGTGCCCGCGGCCTGCGGCGCTCCGCTGGGCGCGGATGCGGAGACCGCCTACTACTGGGAGAGCACAGACGAAGGGCCGCGCCTGGTCCAGGTGCGCCTGCCCTGATCGGCGCGCTGCGGGCGGGCAGTTCCAGATCTTTGCGATGCTGGCCATGAGCGGCCTGTGTGTCCTGCTGCCGGCAAGGACGAAAAAGTGAATATGCGCCGCATACAACCCGCCCATGATCCGCATGGGCGGGTATTTTTATGCAGTTAACAGGAAAAAACTTGACAATATTGCGCTTTTCAGGTAGTATATAACTTCAACAGAGCGCATGCAAAGGCAGGCATGGGCGCTGTCGCAAAATCCGCAAGAAAAATAGGAGGAAAACACTATGAAACTCGCATTCTCAACGGTTGGCTGTCCGGACTTCCAATGGTCGGAAATCTACTCCATGGCAAAGGACCTCGGCTTTGACGGCATCGAGGTGCGCGGCCTGGGCAAGGAGATTTCGACCTTCAACATGCAGCCTTTCTCGGAGGGAGAAATCGACCGAACCGTTCGGACGCTTGCGGATTTGCGACTATCCATTCCCTGCCTATCCAGCGGCATCGCGCTAAAGTTCGCCGATAAGCGCGAGGCGAACATTGCGGAGCTAAAGGACTACATCCACATGGCCGCGCGGCTGAACACGCCCTATGTGCGCGTCATGGGCGACTATGACGCGGCGCCCGGCGGCGAGGTGGATGACGAGGCGGTCAAGTCCCAGCTGCGCGAGCTCATCCCGGAGGCGGAGAAGTACGGGGTGACGCTGCTGGTGGAGACCAACGGCGTCTACGCCAACACCGAGCGCCTGCGCGACCTTTTGACGGACCTTGCCTCCGACAACGTCGCGGCGCTGTGGGACATGCACCATCCCTACCGCTTCATGGGCGAGAGCCCGGAGCAGACCCTGCAGAACCTGGGCACCTACATCAAGCACGTCCACATCAAGGACTCCCTCATCAAGGACGGCAAGCTGGTCTACCGCCTCATGGGCGACGGCGATCTGCCCATTGAGGACATGATGCTGGCGCTGCGCTCCATCAACTACGAGGGCTTTGTCTCCTTCGAGTGGGTGCGCTATTGGAGCCGCGACATGTACGACGCGGGCGTGGTCTTCCCCCAGTTCATCCACTACATGGAGGCCTACCTGGACAAGCCCGTGGTGGAACACAAGCTCTACACGGCGCACACGGGGCTGGGCCAGTACGTTTGGCCGCACAACCAGCTCATCGATCTAACCTTCCCGCAGGTTCTGGACCGCATGGTCGAAGAGTTCCCGGACCAGATCTGCTTTGACTACACGGAGCTCGACTATACGCGCACCTACTCCCAGTTCCGCGACGACGTGGACGAGTTCGCCCGCGCGCTCATCGGCATGGGTGTCAAGCGCGGCGACCACGTGGCCATCTGGGCCACGAACGTCCCGGCCTGGTACATCACCTTCTGGGCCACGACCAAGATCGGCGCGGTGCTGGTCACGGTCAACACCGCCTACAAGATCCACGAGGCGGAGTACCTGCTGCGCCAGTCCGACACGCACACGCTGGTGATGATCGACGGGTTCAAGGACTCGGACTACGTCGGCATCATCAAGGAGCTCTGCCCGGAGCTCGAGGGGCACGATCCCCGCACCCCGCTGCACGCCAAGCGCCTGCCGTTCCTGCGCAACGTCATCACCTGCGAAAGCAAGCAGGAGGGCTGCTTCTCCTGGGAGGAGGCGCTGTCCATGGCCGAGCGCGTGCCCGTGCAGGAGGTCTACCTGCGCGCGATGAACATCGACAAGCACGACGTGTGCAACATGCAGTACACCTCCGGCACCACGGGCTTCCCCAAGGGCGTCATGCTCACGCACTACAACGTCGTCAATAACGGCAAGGCCATCGGCGACTGCATGGATCTGTCCACCGCGGACCGCTTGATGATCCAGGTGCCCATGTTCCACTGCTTTGGCATGGTCCTGGCCATGACCGCCTCCATGACGCACGGCACCTCCATGTCGCCCATCACGGCCTTCTCGCCGCGCAAGGGCCTGCACTGCATCAACGAAAAGAAGATCACCGCCTTCCACGGCGTGCCGACCATGTTCATCGCCATGCTCGAGCACCCGGACTTTGAAAAGACGGACTTCAGCCACATGCGCACCGGCATCATGGCCGGCAGCCCCTGCCCGATCAAGGTCATGCAGGACGTCGTGGACAAGATGCACATGACGGAGATCTGCATCACCTACGGCCAGACCGAGGCCTCGCCCGCGACCACCATGTCCAAGATCACCGACCCGCTCGAGGTGCGCGTCAACACCGTCGGCGGCCCGATCTTCGGCGTGGAGTGCAAGGTCGTCGATCCGGAGACCGGCGAAGACCTGCCCGACAACAAGGACGGCGAGTTCCTCGCCCGCGGCTACAACATCATGAAAGGCTACTACAAGATGCCCACCGCCACTGCCGCCGCCATCGACAAGGACGGCTGGCTCCACTCCGGCGACCTGGCCCGCCGCGACGAAAACGGCCGCTACAAGATCACCGGCCGCATCAAGGACATGATCATCCGCGGCGGCGAGAACATCTACCCCAAGGAGATCGAGGACTTCATCTACACCCATCCCAAGGTCAAGGACGTGCAGGTCATCGGCGTGCCGTCCAAGGACTATGGAGAGGAGATCATGGCGTGCGTCATCCTCAAGGAGGGTGAGACCATGACCGAGGAGGAGATCAAGGATTTCGTCCGCACGCACATGGCCAAGCACAAGGTGCCGCGCTATGTCGAATTCGTCCAGGAGTTCCCGATGAACGCTGCCGGCAAGATCCTCAAGTACAAGATGCGCGAGGCCGCCGTGCAGAAGCTCTCGCTGCAGGCTGCCGAGGCCATCGAGACCGCATAATTCTTGTCCCGCCGCGCGCTTTTCCCGCGCGGCGGGACTTTTGCGTTTGACGGCGGCCCAAACCGGTGATATAGTAAAAGAGGCGCCATGCCAGGCAAGGCGGGCGCTGACGACAGGAACCGTGTGATCTGACCCCAATGGAGTGGCCAGAGGGGGAAGGTGCGATCACGGGGGAAGGCATGTCCCGCGCGCGCCGCACCGGCGCGCGCGTTTTGCGTTTTCCTGCCGGAAATTCTTTGGAAAGGATGTTGCAACATGGAAACCAAGAATAGCCGCGTCGCACTGATTAGCCTGGTCGTGGAGGACCAGGAAGCCTCGGAGCAGATCAATGCCGCCCTGCATGCGCACGCGCATCGCATCATCGGCCGCATGGGCCTGCCCTACCCCAAGCGTGGCCTCTCGCTCATCAGCGTGGCCATCGACGCGCCGGCGGAGGAGATCGCCGCCCTGACCGACGCGCTCGGCGCCATCCCCGGCGTGAGCTCCCGCACGGTCTTCTCCCGCCCGGACGAGGAGACGCAGGCATGAGAGAGATCGTCGACCGGCTCGAGCGGACGCAGGACCTGACGGACGCGGAATTCCTCGCCCTGCTGGAGGACAGCACGCCCGAGGACCGCGACTACCTCTTTGCCCGCGCCCGGGACGTGCGCGACCGCACCTACGGCCGCCGCGTCTTCATCCGGGGCTTGATCGAGTTCACGAACTACTGTCGAAACGATTGCTTGTACTGCGGCATCCGGCGCAGCAACAAGAACGCGCAGCGCTACCGGCTGGACCGCGAGGAAATCCTCTCCTGCTGCCGCGCGGGCTACGAGCTGGGCTTCCGCACCTTCGTGCTTCAGGGCGGCGAGGACCCGTACTTCACGGACGACAGAATGGTGGACATCGTCGCCGCCATCCGCGCGGAGTTCCCCGATTGCGCCATCACCCTGTCCATCGGCGAGCGCAGCCGGCAGAGCTATGCGCGCCTCTTTGCCGCGGGCGCGAACCGCTACCTGCTGCGCCACGAGACCGCAGACTTTGCCCACTATGCCCGCCTGCACCCGCCGGAGCTCTCCCTGGCAAACCGCATGCGCTGCCTGCGGGACTTGAAGGACATCGGGTTCCAGACCGGAGCGGGCTTCATGGTCGGCTCCCCCGGACAGACCCCCGCGTGCCTCGTGGAGGACTTCCGCTTCCTGCAGGAGCTGCGGCCACAGATGGTGGGCATCGGCCCGTTCCTGCCGCACCGCGATACGCCCTTCCGCGACGAGCCCGCCGGCAGCGAGACGCGCACGCTCGTGTGCCTGGCCATTGTTCGGCTGCTGCTGCCGCGCGTCCTGCTGCCGGCGACGACGGCCCTGGGCACGCTGGACGGCGACGGCCGCGAAAAGGGCATGAATGCCGGATGCAATGTCGTCATGCCCAACCTCTCGCCCAAGAACACCCGAAAAAAGTACGCGCTCTATGACAACAAGCGGTCCGATGGGGACGAGGCCGCCGAAGGCCTGGCCGTCCTGCGCGCGCGCCTTGCCGCCGCAGGCTACGAGGCCGTCGTGGATCGCGGCGACTTCCCCGGTGAATCCCACGCAAACAAAGGAGGGTAAAACCCCATGAGCCTCAATGCAACCCCGTCTGCAAACCGCGCGCGCATCGGCATCTTTGGCCGGCGCAACGCGGGCAAATCCAGCCTCATCAACGCCCTGACCGGACAGGACCTGGCCGTCGTATCCGAGACGAAGGGCACCACCACCGATCCCGTCAAGAAGGCCATGGAACTGCTGCCCCTGGGCCCGGTGGTCCTGGTCGACACTCCCGGCCTGGACGACGAGGGCGAGCTCGGCAAAAAGCGCATGGAGAAGGCGCTGGAAGAGCTGCGCCGCACGGACATCGCGCTGCTCGTCGTGGACGCGAAGGAGGGCCTGGCGCCCGAGGACCGCGCCCTGCTCGACCGCATTCGGAACCTGGAGATTCCCTACCTCGTGGTCTTCAACAAGTGCGACGAGCAGGACTGCTCCGCGCCGGAGGACCTCGCCGGTGCGTCGGCCTGCGTTTCCGCGAGCAACGGCCGCGGCATTGAGGCGCTCAAGGAGCGCATTGCGCACCTGACCCCGGGCGACAGCGGCCGGCGCCTCATTGCGGACCTGCTCCAGCCGGGCGACCTGGTCGTCCTCGTCGTGCCCATTGACAAGTCCGCCCCCAAGGGCCGCCTGATCCTGCCCCAGCAGCAGACCATCCGCGACGTCCTGGAGGCCGGAGCCCTGTCGCTGACCGTGCGCGAGACGGAGCTGCCCGCCGCCCTTGCCGCGCTCAAGGAAAAGCCCCGCATGGTCGTCACCGACAGCCAGGCCTTTGCCTCGGTCGCCCGGGATACGCCCGAGGACGTGCCGCTGACCTCCTTCTCCATCCTCATGGCCCGCTACAAGGGCTATCTGGACGCGGCGCTGCGCTCCATCCCCGCGGTGGAGAGCCTGGAGGATGGCGATACCGTGCTCATCGCCGAGGGCTGCACGCATCACCGCCAGTGCGAGGACATCGGCACCGTCAAGATCCCCAAGTGGCTGCGCGCCCACAGCGGAAAGGACTTCCGCATTGAGACCTGCTCCGGCCCGTCCTTCCCGGAGGATCTGACGCCCTATAAGCTCGTCATCCACTGCGGCGGTTGCATGCTCAACGAGCGCGAGGTCCTCTACCGCATGCACGAGGCCGAGCGCCAGGGCGTGCCCTTCATCAACTATGGCCTGCTCATCGCCTATATGCAGGGCATCCTGGAGCGCGCAACCCGCGTGTTCCACGCCTAATCCTCGAAAAGACGTTCCGCTCCGGCGCCTTCCGCGCGCCGGAGCATTTTTTTGTCCCCCGGAAGCGGAGATTCTCCCCTTTACGTTCTTCCCACCCCTGCGGTATAATGGGGAAGAATGAGTCCCCCTATTTTTCGAAGACAAAGACCGATTCCAGAAAGGATGTGTCTCACCATGTGTGCATACGATCAGGCAAAGGCGCGCTATGCGGCGCTGGGCGTGGATGCGGAGGCGGCCATTGCGCGCCTCTCGCAGAAGGCCATCTCCATCCACTGCTGGCAGGGCGACGACGTCCGCGGGTTTGAAAACGCGGGCCAGGCCCTCTCCGGCGGCATCCAGGCCACCGGCAACTACCCCGGCCGCGCTCGGACCCCGCAGGAGCTCATGCAGGACTTTGTGCAGGCTGCCGCCCTCATCCCGGGCAAGAAGCGCATCAACCTCCACGCCAGCTACGCCATCCTCAACGGCGAGAAGGTCGACCGCGACGCCCTGGAGGGCCGCCACTTCGATCCCTGGATCGACTTTGCCAAGGAGAACGGCCTCGGCATCGACTTCAACCCCACCTTCTTCTCGCATCCCTTGGCCGCGGACACGCTGACGCTCTCCCACCCCAACGACGAAATCCGCGCCTTCTGGGTCCGGCACGGCATCGCCAGCCGCCGCATCTCCGCCTACATCGCCGAAAAGCTCGGGGATAAAGTCCTGTGCAACCTCTGGATTCCGGATGGGTATAAGGAGATCCCCGCGGACCGCCTCGGCCCGCGCCAGCGCCTCCTGGACAGCCTGGACAAGATCTATGCCGAGCCCCTGCCCGGCGTCATCGACTGCGTGGAGAGCAAGGTCTTCGGCATCGGCGTGGAGGCCTATACGGTCGGCTCCTCGGAGTTCTACCTGGCCTATGCCGCGCGGCACCCGGGCGTCTACAACCTGCTGGACAACGGCCACTACCACCCCACGGAGATGGTCAGCGACAAGATCTCCTCGCTGCTGTCCTTCTTCGACCTCCTGCCCCTGCACGTCACGCGCCCCATGCGCTGGGATAGCGATCACGTCGTGCGCCTGGACGACGAAATCCGCGAGATCGCCCTGGAGATCGTCCGCAACAACGCCCTGGACCGCGTGCTCATCGGCCTAGACTACTTCGACGCCTCCATCAACCGCGTCGCCGCCTGGGTCATCGGCGCGCGCAACATGCAGAAGGCGCTGCTCAACGCCCTGCTGCAGCCGAGCGAGCAGCTCAAGGCCCTGCAGGACAAGGGCGACTTCACCCGCATGCTCATGCAGCAGGAGGAGATGAAGACCTATCCCTTCGGCGCGGTCTGGGAGGAGTATTGCCGCCGCCAGAACGTCCCTGCGGACGAGAGCTGGTTTGACGAAATCCTCCGCTACGAGCAGGAGGTCCTTTCCAAGCGGAAGTGAGAGGAGCGGGCGCCGCACGGGCGGACCGCATCAAAAAGGAGGGAATCTGTTGTGGAAATGCTGATCGATCGGGAGCTTGCGGGCGCGCAGTGGGCGCGCGTTGCGGGCCTGGGGGACGGGCGGCGCGACCGCGCACAGGCGGCGCTCTTCCGCCTGGAATTCCGCGTGGAAGGCCCGGTGCGGCAGGCGCGGCTGCGCGTGTCCGCTGCGGACCGCTACCGGCTCTATGTCAATGGCGAGTCCCTCGTCTGCGGTCCGCGCAAGGGGGACCAGTGGAACCGCTACTGCGAAACGGTGGACCTGGCGCCGCACCTGCACCCCGGGGACAATTCCCTGACCGCGCGCGTCGTCTCCTATGCGTTTGAGAGCACGCAGACCGCACAGAATGCGCCGCTCTCGGTCTATGTCGCCCCCGTGGGGCCCGTGTTCCTGACATTGGGGCAGATCGAGGAGGAGGGCGGAAGGACGCTGTCCCTCTCCACGGGCGAGGCGGCGTGGACCGCCTGTGTGGACGAGTCCTACGGCCTGGATACGACCAATGCCTTTTACGTCGGCGCGACGGAGAAGTTCTTTGCCGCGCGCTGCCTGCCCTGGCGCGAACAGGCGCACCTGGCGCTGCCCGCGGCCGAGACGGGCTTTGCCACCGGCGTCAATCCCTACGGCGAGTTCTCGCCCCTGCTGCTGAAGGACCGGAGAATCCCCAACCAGCGCGAGGAGCTTGGCGCATTCTGCGGCCAGCTCCCGAATCGGGAGGGCGAGGCCGGCTTTGCCTTTGATGGGAACGGCCGGGCCGTCATCCCCGCCGGCAAGACGCGCGCCGTCGAGCTGGACGCGGGCGTTCTGCGCACCGCCTACCTGCGCATGAAGGCCAAGGGCGCGGGCGGCCGCGTGCGCATCACCTATGCCGAGCGCTACTTCCCCAAGGACGAGAGCGCGCCGAAGGGGCCCATGCGCCGGGACGACCGGGAAAATGGTGTCCTGACGGGTTTCCACGACGAATTTGAGACGGCGGCGGAGGAGAGGACGTTTGAGAACTTCTGGTACCGCACGTTCCGGTTCGTGCGCCTGGAGGCGACCGCCGGAGACGCGGACCTGGAGATCTGCCTGCCGGATTTCCTGGAGACCGCCTATCCCCTGGAGGTGCGGGCGGAGTTCGACTTCCCGGACGAGCGCATGCGCCGTCTTTGGGACATCTCCGTGCGCACGCTCCGCCGCTGCATGCACGACACGCACGAGGACTGCCCCTATTACGAGCAGCTCCAGTACACGCTCGACACGCGCCTGCAGATGCTCTTTACCTACGCCATCTCCGGGGACACGCGCATGGCGAAGAACGTCCTGTGGGACTACCATTGCTCCCGCCTGCCGGACGGCATTCTGCAGTCCCGCTACCCCTGCACGCACACGCAGGTCATCCCGGATTTTGCCATCCATTGGATCTACATGCTGGAGGAGTATGCCATCCAGACCGGTGACTTGGAGCCCATCCGCTTCTATGCGCCCACGATGGACGGCGTTTTGAACTACTTTGACCGGCACATCGGGGACAGCGGCCTGGCGGAGAACCTCGGCTACTGGGAGTTCGGCGATTGGGTCGACGAGTGGGACGACCATGCCGGCGTGCCGGACGCGACCTGGCGGGGCCCGGCGACGCTGCACAACCTCACCTATGCGCTGGGCCTGCGCACCGCGGCGCGCATGATGCGCCTGCTCGGCCGCCAAGGCGCTGCCGCAGACTACGACGGCCGCGCGGACGCGATCTGCACGCGCGTGCACGACCTGTGCTTTGACGCCGCGCGCGGCGTGCTGCTGGAGGGCCCGGGCTTTGAACAGATCTCCCAGCACTGCCAGGCGCTGGGCGTCCTGACCGGCGCGCTGCAGGGAAAAGAGGCGGAGGCCGCCATGCGCTATGCCCTGGAGGGCAAGGACGTGCTGCTGTGCACCTTCCCCTGGCAGTTCACGCTGTTCCGCGCGCTGGACAAGGTCGGCCTCTATGACCGCACGGCGCCCATCTGGGACCAGTACTTTGCGATGCTGGACCGCAACCTCACCACGGTGCCGGAGCGCCCGGGCGAAACCCGCAGCGATTGCCACGCCTGGAGCGCGCTGCCGCTGTACGAAGTGCCGCGCATGCTCCTGGGCGTGCAGCCTGCGGCGCCGGGCTGGGCGCGCATCCGCGTCGAGCCCCACGCCATCGGCCTGGAGCGGCTCAGCGGCACCGTGCCCACGCCCAAGGGCCCCGTCACCGTCCGCTGGGAGAAGGCGGGCGGCGCGCTGCGCGTCTCGGTTGAAGGCCCGAAGGACGTGCCCCTGGAGCTCTGCGCCAACGGCATGACCGTGCTTGGAAAGGATGGACGCGCCGAGATCGGGGGCGAGCGGGCGTGAAGGGCTGCTTCGTCTGCAAGAAGGGCGGACGCATCGGCTACCTGTACGGCGGGGGACGGCGCGAGGCGATCGAAGCGCGCGTCGAGATCCTGCCCGGCGTCGTGGACGAGGAAGGCCTGGAGGCAAACCGGGCCTTCCTGCGGGAGTGCGAGGTCCTCTTCTGCGGTTGGGACATGCTGGAGCTGACGGAGGAGCAGGTCGCGGAATACTTTCCCAACCTGCGGGTGATCTTCTATGCGGCGGGGTCCGTGCGCTACTTTGCGGCGCCGTTCCTCCGCCGCGGCGTCACCGTGCTCTCCGCCTGGCAGGTGATGGCCGAGCCTGTGGCGCAGTTCACGACGGCCCTCATCACCTTGGCCAACAAGGGCGCGCTGCTGGCCCTTCGCGCCTACCGGGAGGAGGGCTATGCCGCGGGCAAGCGCCTGGTGGAGAACGTCTTTCCCGGAACGTGCGACACGCCCGTGGGGATTCTCGGCGCGGGGGCCATCGGCTCCCGCGTGATCCGGCGCCTGCAGCGCGAGCGCGTCGAGCTCCGGGTCTACGATCCCTTCCTGACGCCGGAGCGCCAGGAGGCGCTGGGCCTGCCCCGGCTCTACAGCCTGGAGGAGGTGTTTTCCTCCTGCCAGACCATCTCCTGCCACATCGCCAACAACCCGCAGACCCGCGGAATGCTGAACTACTCCCTCTTTTCCCGCATGGGGGAGACCGCCTGCTTCCTCAACACCGGACGGGGCGCACAGGTCGTGGAGCCGGATCTCGTCCGGGCGCTCCGGGAGCAGCCCCTGCGCTCGGCGATTCTGGACGTCACGGAGCCGGAGCCCGCGCCGGCGGATTCGCCGCTGTGGAGCCTGCCCAATGTGTTTTTGTTCCCGCACGTGGCGGGATACGCCGCCAAGGAGGTCTACCTCTTTGCGGACAAGATGATCGAGGAGCTGGACAAGTACCTGGCCGGAGGCGAGCTGGATGGCCGCGTCACGCTGGAGATGCTGGAGACCATGGCCTAGGAGCTTCTCGAGGGCGGATAGATCGCCTAGGAGAAAGAGAAAAGCAAATGAACGTGGATTTGCAGAAGCTGACGCTGCTGGCGCGCGGCGGGGAGGCGGACATTTACGCGGTGGGAGAAGACCGGGTTCTTCGGGTCAGCCGAAAGGTGTGTGCACCGGCCGTGCTCGCAGCGGAACAAGCCTTGTATCGGATGTTGGAAAGCCAAAATCTCCCTATACCTAAGGTCTACGAACGAGGAGAGGTTGCGGGCATGCAGGCGGAGATCCAGGAGCGAATCCCCGGCGGATCGCTCCTGGATCATTGGCTGGCGCATCCGCTTTGCGTAAAGGAACAGCTGCCGCAGTTTGCGCGGCTTCATGCGCGCATTTGCAGCCTGCGGGTGGATGACGGCCTGCTCCCTTCGTTGGAGGACAAAATTGCCTACCTGCGCACGCAGCCCTTGCAGGTAGAGCCCGAAGTGTTTGCGTTTGCCATGCGGAGAGCGCAGGCCCTCCCCTCTGGGGATGCCCTTTGCCACGGGGATTTTCATCCGGGCAATATCTTGCAAAAGGGAGAGAAATTCTACATCATCGATTGGTCGGGTGCGTACAGGGGAAACCCGGTTTCGGACATTGCGCACACGCTCCTATTAATGGAGCATGCCCCGCGCACCCCCGGGCAGAGCGAGGCGGAGCACGAGCGACTTGTGCACTTGGCAAAGCAAATTGCAGTTGGTTACCTGCAGGAGATGCGCGTGCAGATGCCTCTAGATGAGGAAGAACTGGAAGGCTGGCGGATCGTTCTGTCCCTCTGCCGCCTGTACTGGGGGCTTCCCTCGGAGAAGGACGAGCGGCGGCGGTATCTGCGGCAGGCCTATTTGGCGGCGCAAGACCGCCAAGGAGAACAGAATCCCGCCCGGCAAGGGATTCAGCCAAATGGTTTTGGGGTATCGAGAGAGGAGGGAGAGCAATGAAGCTCTCAATTTCCACGCTGGGCTGCCCGGATTGGGGCTTTGCGCGCGTGGTGGAGGAGTTTGAGAAACTGGACGTGGACATCGAGGTCCGCGGCGTCGACGGCGAAATGGAGGCCGGGCGCATCGCGCGGTTTTCCCCGGAGCGCGCGCAGGAGACAAAGGCGTTCCTTGCCGCACACGGGCGCAAGCTCGTGGGCTTTGGCACTTCCTGCAAGTTCCACGATCCGGCGACCCAGGAGGAGAACGTCCGCGCCGGGTGGGAGGCCGCAGAGGTCTGCGCCCGCATGGACATCCCCTTCCTGCGCGTCTTTGGCAACGACATCCCGGACGCGGCGCGCGCGGAGGAAACCGTGGCGCTGGCCTGCAAGGGCATCCGCCGCGTCTGCGAGCGCGCCGAACCCTTGGGCGTGCAGACGCTGCTCGAGGTCCATGGCGACTTCAACACGGTCGAGGTCATGCGCCAGGTCGCGCAGGAGATGGCGGGCGCGCCGGGCTTTGGCATCCTCTGGGACGTCGAGCACAGCGACAAGACCTGCGGGGACGACTTCCGCCCCTTCTACGAGGTCGTGCGCCCCTTGCTCCGCCACGTCCACGTCAAGGATTACCACCGCGGGGAGAATGGACACTTCACCCTCTGCCCGATGGGCGAGGGCGACATCCCGCTGCCGGAGATCCTCCACACCCTTGTGCAGGACGGATACGACGGCTACTTCTCCTTTGAGTGGGAAAAGAAATGGGTGCCGTCTCTGGCCGAGCCGGAGGAGGCCTTCCCGGCCTTTGTCCGCTACATGCGCGCGCTGTGAGGGCGGAAAGCCTGGGCATCCCCACGCTCCTGGAGCGGCCGGACGCCGCGGCGAGCGCCGCGTTGTGCGCAGAACTGGGCCTGGGGTTTGTGGAGTGCAATGCCAACCTGCCGGCGTTTTCGGACCCGGCGGCCGTGGACGCGCGGGCGCTTCGGCGCATCGCGCGGGAAACGGGCACGGCCTTTACCCTCCACCTGGACGAGCGGCTGGACGCCTGCGATTTCAACCCCGGCGTGCGCCGGGCGTGGCGGGAGACATTTCGTCGCGCGCTGGCGCTTGCGGCGGAGGCGGAAATGCCCGTCGTCACCCTGCACCTGAACCTCGGGGTGTACTTCACCTTGCCCGAGGGGCGCGTCTTTCTCTATGAGCGCGAGAAGCCGCTGTTCTTGGAGGGGCTGTGCGCCCTGCGGGACCTCGCGGAGCGGGAGGCGGCGCCGGGCACGGCGGTCTGCGTGGAGAACACGGGCGGCTTTCCGCCCTTTGCGCGGGAAGGCTTGGAGCGCCTGCTCGAGAACCCGGCCTTCGGCTTAACGATGGATGTCGGCCACCTGCGCGCCGCGGGAAACGCGGACGCGGATTTCTTCGCCGCGCATGCAGACCGCGTGCGTCACCTGCACCTGCACGACTGCCGCGGCCGGCACGACCACCTGCCCCTCGGAACGGGGGAGCTGGATTGGCGGCGGGCGCTCGCGTTCGCTCGCGAAAGGCGCATCCGCACCGTCGTGGAGGTCAAGACCGAGGAGGCCCTGCGCGCTTCCGTGCGCGCCCTGCAAGAGACTGGATGACAGGAAGGAGTATGCCCATGAAAAGACAATGGACGAGACGATTCGCCGCGCTGCTCGCGCTCCTGCTGCTCGCGCTGCCGCTCGCAGCCTGCGCACCGGCGTCGGGAACGAATCCCCCCACCATCTCCCCGGAAGAGGGAAAGCAGCTGCTGGACGCCGGCGAGGCGGTGCTGGTGGACGTGCGCACGCCCGAGGAGTTTGCCGAGGAGCGCATCCCCGGCGCGATCAACGTGCCCAATGAGGAGATCGGCGACGAACCGCCTGCCCTTTTGCCCGACAAGGACGCCACCATCCTGCTCTACTGCCGCACGGGAAACCGCACCAAGGACGCCGGCCGAAAGCTCCTAAACATGGGCTATTCCAACGTCCTGGACATGGGCGGCATTGTGGACTGGCCCTATGAGACGGAAACGGGCGCGCCCGCGGAGGAGCCGGCTGCATCGCCGGCAGAGTCCCCGGCTGCGTCTCCCGCGGAGTCCCCGTCGGAGGGCGGCACAGAGGAACCCACGGGCATCCTCAGTGCGTTCACGGCGACGGACCTGGACGGCAATGCCGTGGACGCCACGCTCTTTGCCGGCCATACGCTCACCATGATCAACGTCTGGGGCACGACCTGCGGCCCCTGCATCCAGGAAATGCCGGACCTTGCCGCGCTGAACGAAGCCTACGCGGACCAGGGCGTGCAGGTCGTGGGCCTGGTCAGCGACGTGCTGGGCCTGGACGGGAGCGTGAGCGAGGCCCAGGTGGCCGAGGCGCGGTCCATCGTCGAGGAGACGGGCGCTAACTACGTGCACATCGTGCCCTCGGAGGACCTGTTCTTCCTGCTCCAGCAGATTTTTGCCGTGCCCACGACGTTCTTTGTGGATGAGACGGGCGCGCAGGTGGGCTCCACGTACCTGGGCTCCAAGTCGGAGGCGGAGTGGGCCGCCATCGTGGACGAGATCCTCGGGGAGGCCGGCGCATGAGCGCGCTGCGGCGCAACCTGTGGGCGGGAGCGTTCTTGCTCGCCGGGGCGGCGTTTGTGGCCCTGGGCATTTGGCGCGGCGAGGCGGACGCCGTGCTGCGCAAGGCCGTGACCATCTGCATGGAGTGCATCGGCCTTGGGTAGAGCCTGGAAATGGCTCCACCGCCACCTGCGCACCGCCGTGCAGGTGGCCTTTGCCGCGCTGACGAACGGCTATGCCGCTGGCTTTTTGCAGGGAAAGATCTATCGCGGCGCGAGCAAGTACGTCTGCGTGCCGGGGCTCAACTGCTACTCCTGCCCCGGCGCGCTGGGCTCGTGCCCGATTGGGTCGCTGCAAGCCGTGCTCGGCAGCCGCAGCTATCGGTTCGCCTTTTATGTGGTGGGCTTCCTGTTCCTGTTCGGCGCGGCGCTGGGGCGGTTTGTCTGCGGCTGGCTCTGTCCGTTCGGCCTTGTGCAGGACCTGCTGCACAAGATCCCCCTGCCCAAGGGCTGGAAGCGAAAAAAGCTCCCCGGGGACCGCGTCCTGCGGTTCCTCAAGTACGCCATCCTGGCGGGATTTGTGCTGCTCCTGCCCTCGATCGTTGTGGACGTGACCGGGCAGGGCATGCCCTGGTTCTGCGAGTACATCTGCCCCTCTGGGACGCTGCTCGGGGGAATCCCCCTGCTGTTGACCAATCCGCCGCTCCGGGCGGCGGTGGGCGGCCTCTTTGCCTGGAAAGTCGCGCTGTTGGCCGCATTGCTGGTGCTCTCGGTCTTTGTCTATCGGCCCTTCTGCCGCTACCTCTGCCCCTTGGGCGCCATCTATGGACTCTTCAACCCCATCGCGCTGCATCGTTTCGCCGTGGAGGAGCACAAATGCGTGCACTGCGGCAAGTGCCAGCGCGCCTGCAAGCTGGACATCGCTCCCTACAAGACCCCCAACCATTTGGAGTGCATCCGGTGCGGGGCCTGCCTGCACGCCTGCCCTACGGGCGCGCTGCACACGCTCCTGCGGAGGAGAAAGGCCCCCGCCCAAGAGACGGCCGAATAAACTTTGCATGAAAACGGAGGAAACGAACCATGGAACGATTGGTCGGAACCGTATCCCGAGGCATTCGCGCCCCCATCATCCGCCAGGGGGATGACATCGCCGCGCTCGTCGTGGAGAGCGTGCTCGCCGCGGCCGAGAGCGAGGGCTTTTCCCTGCGAGACCGGGACGTCGTTGCCGTGACCGAGGCGGTCGTGGCTCGCGCCCAGGGCAATTACGCCACCACCAGCCAGATCGCCGCGGATGTGCGGCAGAAGGTCGGCGGCGAGACGCTCGGCGTGCTCTTTCCCATCCTGAGCCGCAACCGCTTCGCCATCTGCCTCAAGGGCATCGCCATGGGCGCAAAGAAGATCGTGCTCCAGCTCAGCTATCCCGCCGACGAGGTCGGCAACGCCCTGGTGGACCTGGACGCGCTGGACGAAAAGGGCGTGGACCCCTACCGCGACGTGCTGACGGAGGAGAAGTGGCGCGCGCTCTTCGGCTACACCAAACACCTCTTCACGGGCGTGGACTACATCGCCTACTACAAGGAGCTGATCGAGAGCTGCGGCTGCGAGGCCGAGGTGATCCTGGCCAACGACTGCCGCGCCATCCTGCCCTACGCTAAGACCGTGCTCTGCTGCGACATCCACAGCCGCGCGCGCACCAAGCGCCTGCTCGCGGCCGCCGGCGCCGAGAAGGTCCTCGGCCTGGACGACCTCTTGACCGCGCCCGTGGACGGCAGCGGCTGCAACGAAACGTACGGCCTGCTGGGCTCCAACAAGGCAACCGAGGACAAGGTCAAGCTCTTCCCCCGCGACTGCCAGCCCATCGTCGAGCGCATCCAGGCCGAGCTCCTCGCGCGCACGGGCAAGCATGTGGAGGTCATGGTCTACGGCGACGGCGCCTTCCGCGACCCCGTGGGCAAGATCTGGGAGCTGGCGGACCCGGTGGTCTCCCCGGCCTACACCGCCGGGCTCGAGGGCCAGCCCAACGAGGTTAAGCTCAAGTACCTGGCGGACAACGACTTTGCCAGCCTCTCCGGCGAGGCCCTCAAGAGCGCGATTGCCGACTACATCCGCAAGAAGGACGGCAACCTCGTGGGCAAGATGGTCTCCCAGGGGACCACGCCGCGCCGCCTGACGGACCTGATCGGCTCGCTGTGCGACCTCACCTCCGGCAGCGGAGACAAGGGCACGCCCATCGTCCTGGTGCAAGGGTATTTCGACAACTACGCGGAGTGAGATCCTTTTCAAGCGCCGACCGAAACCAGCGTTTTGCTGATCTCGGTCGGCGCTTTTTTGCTAACACAACGAAACTTGAGATTATAGAGTGAATCGGCAAAAAAACGATTCAAATACACTTGACAGAAACTATAAAATATGATATTTTGTTAATAGAAAGAGAAAAACAAAAGAATCAAAAAGACAAAGCTGCGCGCGAAATCGTCCATCGGAAATATGGGAAAAGGAGAGACACCGATGAAACGCATCGTCACCAGACTACTTCTTCTGACCCTTTTGCTTGCGATGGCCGTCGTTCCGGGATATGCGCAAACTGCCATGCCCGCCGCGGAATGGGTGGGGGAATCGCAGCTGGACTTCGATGTGCAGGACGCAGATGACCTCCTTGCGGAACCGGTCAAGGCGCCGCGAAGCGCGCAGGGAGAACCCGCCGCGGAATGGGTAGGGGAATCGCAAATGCCCTTTGCGGAAACGCCGGAGGACAGCCGTACAGAACTCGTTACAAAGGGTTCCCATCCGCCCAATGCGTTCTGGAACCTTGGGGCAGATGCTTACACGGCGCATGCGGGCAGCATGACGCAAGAGGTCCATACGGACTCCTATTTCTGTCCGAACGCGGATGGGGAAATCTATGTGAGCGCTTCCTTTGGGTGGCTCGATCTGGAAGAGGGTGCAAGCACAAATCGAAGCGTGACCATTCTTCTTTGCGAGTACGGCGGCTCCATTTGGGAAGATCCGGAGTTGGTTTCGCACCAAACGGAGGGGTATGCGGACGAAAACGGGAGGCTTTCTACAGGCAGGATTCGCTTCTACAATCTCGATCCCAATGCGTTCTATTCCTTTGCATTCCGGAAGACGCCGGACCCGATGCCCGCAGAATTGTGGGCCGATATTTCGCACGACGGATTTATGGGTGAAAAAGGGCCTGCGCATTCGGACAGGTAGGAGTACCAGGAATGCCCCCCATGCGCATGGTGGCGAGCGCCTATCCGGGGTACGTAAGATAACCGCGCAAGAAACTGGAGGGGAGGAGTTCGAATGGGAAAGAAGGCAAGATGGTTTGCGCTGGCTGTGGGCACGACGGCGCTCGGGGTGCTCCTGGTCTACGGCGTGCGCCTGGCCGGGCCGCGCTCGGGCATTGTGGATGGACACCTCGTCCGCGTGGACAGCTTCTCGCCCCTGCTCTTTGGGCTGCTGCTGGGGCTCGCCCTGCACCTGACGGGCGCGCTGCGCCGCGACATCGCCCCGCTGGAGTGGCTGCCCACCCTGCTGCTGTGCATCCCCCTCTGGATGCACAGCGAATCGCCCGCCTGGTTCAGGCCCTACCCGGAAACCAGCGTGCGGCTCTCCACGCTCCTGCTGGCGCTTGTCGGCATCGGCTGCGTGGATGCGGCGCTGGGGATTTGGCAGCGGCGTGGCTGGTGCTTCCGTTGGAAAGCGGCGCTGGCCCTGGCGCTGCTGGCGTTCCTCGTTGCAGCCTCGGAGTGGCCGGGCGACGCGGCCAACGCCGTGCGCAGCGCCACGATGAACCGCTCCGCGGCGGCGCGCTACATCGGGATCTATGCGCCGCCGGTTCTGCGCCTGGCGGCGGGCGTGCCGTTCTTCTTCCTCGCCCGGCGCAGCCGCCCGGCTGGCGCGGCGCTGCTGGCGGTCGGCGGTTTCTGCCTGGCGGTGGATCTGGCGGCGGTCGTGCTGAACCGGCTCTCCATTGATTTCTGGGACGCGCCGGCGCTCTTCTCGTGGATTCTGTACGACGAGAACACGCTCGCCCTGTTCTCGGGCGTGTTCTTCTTAGGCCTGGGCGCGGTGCGCGTAAAACGCGCATGAGCGCAGAAAAACGAAAGGGTTTCCCCAATACAGGGGAAACCCTTTCGTTTTTCTGCGGATCACTTGCCCGTGACGAAGAGGTCGCGGCCGTCGTAATCGACGGTGAGCACGCTGCCGTGGTGCAGGTCCTCGGAGAGAATCTTGCGGGCGATGAGCGTCTCGACCTTGGACTGGATGAAGCGCTTGAGCGGACGCGCGCCGTAGACCGGATCGTAGCCAGAGTCCACGATGTAGCTGCGGGCCGCGGGCGTGAGCTCGATGTCGAGCTGCTGCTCCTTGAGCCGGCGGCGCAGGTCGGCGATCTGCAGGTCGACGATGCGGTCGATCTCGCTCTTCATCAGCGGCTTGTAGAACACGATCTCGTCGATACGGTTGAGGAACTCCGGGCGGAACTGCGTCTTGAGCAGAGCCTCGACCTTCTCGCGGGCCTCGTCCGTGATGCGGCCGTCCTGGATGCCCTCCAGGATGAACTGGGAGCCGAGGTTGGAGGTCAGGATGATGATGGTGTTCTTGAAGTCCACCGTGCGTCCCTGCGAGTCCGTGATGCGGCCGTCGTCCAGCACCTGCAGAAGGATGTTGAACACGTCCGGGTGCGCCTTCTCGATCTCATCGAAGAGCACGACGGAATACGGCTTCTTGCGCACGGCCTCGGTCAGCTGACCGCCCTCCTCGTAGCCGACGTATCCCGGAGGCGCGCCGATCAGGCGCGAGACGGAGTACTTCTCCATGTACTCGGACATATCGATGCGGATGAGGTTCTTCTCGTCGTCAAACAGGAACTGCGCCAAGGCCTTGGCCAGCTCCGTCTTGCCGACGCCCGTGGGGCCCAGGAACAGGAACGAGCCGATGGGCCGGTTCGGGTCCTGAATGCCGGCGCGGGAGCGCAGGATGGCTTCCGTGACCTTGGTCACCGCTTCATCCTGGCCGATGACGCGCTGGTGCAGGATCTCCTCCAGGTGCAGGAGCTTCTCGCGCTCGCTCTCCATGAGCTTGGAGACCGGGATGCCGGTCCAGCGGGCCACGATGCGCGCGATCTCCTCTTCGGTGACGCGGTCGCGCAGCAGCGTGCGCTTGCCCTCTTCCGCGGTGCGCTCCTCCTCCTCCAGCTCCTTCTTGAGCTGGGGCAGGCGGCCGTACTTGATCTCCGCCGCGCGGTTCAGGTCGTACTCGCGCTCCGCCTTCTCCATTTCGCCATTGAGCTGCTCAATCTCCTCGCGGAGCTTCTGCACCTTGCCGATGGCGCTCTTTTCGTTCTCCCACTTGGCCTTCATCTCGCTGAACTGGGCGCGCATGTCGGCCAGTTCCTTCTGGATGTCCGCCAGATGCTCCTGGGAGAGGGTGTCCGTCTCCTTCTTCAGGGCGGCCTCCTCAATCTCGTGGCGCATGATCTTGCGGTTCAGCTCATCCATCTCCGCGGGCATGGAGTCCATCTCGCTGCGGATCATGGCGCAAGCCTCATCGACCAGGTCGATGGCCTTGTCCGGCAGGAACCGGTCCGTGATGTAGCGGTTGGAGAGCGTGGCCGCGGCGATGAGCGCCTGGTCCTGGATCTTGACGCCGTGGAAGACCTCATAGCGCTCCTTCAGACCGCGCAGGATGGAAATCGTGTCCTCCACAGAGGGCTCGTTGACCATGACCGGCTGGAAGCGGCGCTCCAGAGCCGGGTCCTTTTCGATGTACTTGGCGTACTCGTTCAGGGTCGTCGCGCCGATGCAGTGCAGCTCGCCGCGCGCCAGCATGGGCTTGAGCAGGTTGCCCGCGTCCATGCTGCCCTCGGTCTTGCCCGCACCGACAATGGTGTGCAGCTCATCGATGAACAGGATGATCTCGCCGTTGGACTTCTTGACCTCGTTGAGGACGGCCTTCAGGCGCTCCTCAAACTCGCCGCGGAACTTTGCGCCCGCGATCAGCGCGCCCATGTCCAGCGAGAACAGGCGGCGGTCCTTCAGGGAAGAGGGCACGTCCCCGCGCACAATGCGCTGGGCCAGCCCTTCCGCGATGGCGGTCTTGCCGACGCCCGGCTCACCGATCAGGCAGGGATTGTTCTTCGTCTTGCGCGAAAGAATGCGGATGACGTTGCGGATCTCCTCATCGCGGCCGATGACCGGGTCCAGCTTGTGCGCGCGGGCCAGGGCGACCAGATCCTGGCCGTACTTGGTCAGCGCATCATAGGTGTCCTCCGGCGTATCGGAGGTCACGCGTGTGTTGCCGCGCACGGTCTTGAGCGCCTCCAGGAACTTCTCCTTGGTGATGTTGTGCTTCTGGAAGATGTTCTGCAGCGCAGAATCCGCCGTCTCCATCAGGCCCAACATCAGGTGCTCGACGGAGATGTACTCGTCCGTCATGTGGTCCGCGTGCTTCTGCGCGGCGTTCAGCGCACGATCCACATCCTGGGAGATGTAGACCTTGTCCGGCTCGCGGCCGGGGCCGCTGACCTTGGGCAGACGGCCGATGGCCTGCTGTGCGTCGGCCTTAACGGCCTCCGGGTCCACCTCCATCTTGGTCAGCATCTGCGGGATGAGGCCGTTCTCCTGCGCGAGCAGGGCGTAGAGCAGGTGCGCCTGCTCGATTTGCGTGTTGCCATATTCAATCGTCAAGGCCTGTGCGTCCTGCACAGCCTCGCGGGATTTTTGCGTCAGCTTGTTAATATCCATAAACTCGTCTCTCCTTTCCGGCTTGCCGCGTCGGTTTCTTTGCCGTCACAGCAGCAGGGGGGTTGCTTGCAAATAGTTTCGGTAGGATGTCTCCATTTGCGGCAGTGCGGTGCTTTGCTCTCCGCCTGCGGCAAAATAGGTCTTAATCGCGCCGTCAAACATGCGAATGTAGGCGCTCATGGCGTCGGCCAGCTGTTGCTCCGTGAATTCTGCGCTCCCGGCCGGCGCAAAGGAGCGAATGTACTTTCCCTCCTCGATGCGGCTCTCGCAGGCGGGCAACCGGAGTTGCTCGCGGTAATGCGTCTCCAGCCGCGTCCAAAGCTCGAAGAAGGAGGTCAGCATCGCGATCAAGGGCTGGCTCTGCGTCCGAAAGGCCACCTTCAACGCGCCCACGGTTCGTCCGTGGCTGCTCCGGTAGAGTTCGACGCAGTAGCGGATGGTCGGCTTGTACTTGTAGCGCAAGGCGGACCGAATGGTCAACATCGCATCCGAGGGCTGCGGCTGAATCTGGAAGCTATCCACGCCCTGCATCAGGCGCTCCATTTCCTCAAAAACGGCGCGCATCCGCATTTCCGGCGTGGTGTAGCGGACGTATTCCGCCAGAATCTGGTTGATGAGATTGGAACGCGAGGTCCCCATCTCATAGGCCAGTTTGTCCACCTCGCTCACGACATTATCCATGAGAACCAGCGAATAGACGCTCTTGTTCATGCTTCCGCCTCCTTTCTTTCCTTGGACTTCAGCATCTATTGTAGCACATCTAAATAATTTGTCAATAGGATTATATAAAAAACTTTACGAGTTTTTTCTGGCAAAAAACCGCAGGGACCGACCCTGTCGGTCCCTGCGGCAAAGCGAACGTTGGAGAATTTCCGCGGTCTTGCGGAAGCGGAATCACGCGGCGGCAGCGGCGCGCCGGCGGAAGTGGAGATAGCGGTAGATGAACAGGCTGAGCGCCAGCGCGCGCCAGACAAAGGCGATGGTGTTAAACGAGAGGAAGGCGTTGTAGTCCGCGCCCAGGGCGTTGTAGATCTGCACGCCGACAAAGGGCATCACCGCGTTGGAGAGCGTGACAAACGCCATGTTCAGCGAGACGATGAGGGAGCGGTTCTTCTCCGGCGTGACCTCGAGCAGCATCTGCACCAGGCACAGGTTGTTCGCGCCCTGGGGAATGCACACGAGCGTGCCCACGACCAGGAACACGGTCGTCCGCGCCGCAACCGGCGTCAATCCCGAGAGGATCATCGTCAGCGGGCAGAGCATCAGCGAGAACACGCAGAAGATGAAGGTGAAGTGCACGGACTTCTTTTCGTTGAACCGGGCGAAGATGCCCAGGGTCACCAGCTGCAGGATGGCGCTGGCCGCCGAGAACCAGGAGAGCTGCGCCTCCGTCAGGCCCACGTACTGCGTCTGACCGATGTACCACATGGTCCAGTCCAGGTGCCAGCCCATGTAAAAGAACATGATGGAGCCGAAATAAAACAGGAAATGCCGGTCATGCACCAGGGTCCGGAACACGTCCGTAAAGGCGGAGAAGGAGAACTTGGGAATCTGCGCCAGCGCCTGCGGCGAGCGCCGCCCGCCCGGGATGCGCGAGAGCACAAAGGCGTTGAGCAGGTTCAGGACGCCGCAGAGGTAGAAGAATACCCGCAGGACGAGGATCTTGTGCTCGCTGTCCGGCATGGCGGTCAGGATTGTGCCCAGCAGAATCGGGGCGATGGTGCTGATCAAAAAGACGAAGCGGTTGCGGAATGCGTAGACGCGATTGCGGTCCGCAAGGGGCGTCGCGTCGCCAAAGAAGGCCTGCCAGATCGCGTTGTAGATCGCCATGAGCCCCGCCGTCAGCGACACAAAGAGGAAGAAAAACACCATGCGGCTATTGCCCATCACCGGCACCGTGCCGTAGAAGAAGTACATGACGCCGACAAAGAGCAGGATGACGACCGGCATGGTCTTGGAGTTCTTGGTTCTGTCGCTGAGGATGCCCGCCGGCAGAAGCAGCGCAACCGCCAGCAGGTTGGACAGGAGCTGCACCATGCTGACCTGTGTGTCCGTTGCGCCAAGGTTTGTGGCGTAGAGGTTTGTGGCGATGCCGTTGCCCGCCGCAAGGGAGTAGACAAACTGGAATAGCAATCCCTCTATGCCGAAGAGCAGCAGTGTGCGGTTGCGGTTTCCGGCGAGAAACCCGGAAATATCGTTTCGAAGTCTGTGAAGATGTCCTTTCATGTTGACGCCCCTCGAAAAGTGATGTATATCAACGCTATTATACAAAAGCCAGTCCTGGAACACAAATAAATTTTTGATTATGTTTTGTTCACGTTATTTTTTGGAAATTCGCCGGGGCGCGCAGGCGAAAAAAAGGCGCGCTGCACAGCGGCAGCGCGCCGGAGAAAGGCGGCTACTTTCCCAGCCGGTTGATGGCGGAAACCAGGGCGTTGACGGAAGCGGCCATGATGTCGTCGTGCGTGCCGGCGCCCCAGGAGACGCGGCCGTCCGGCGTCTGGATTCCGACGTAGGCGATGGCCTTTGCGTTGGAGCCCTGCTCGATGGCGTGCTCCTGGTACTTGATGATGGAGTAGCGGTAGCCGAGGTTTGCCTTCAGGGCGTTGGAGACGGCGTCCAGGCGGCCGTTGCCCTGGGCGGTAAAGACCTGCTCCTCGCGGCTGCCGTTGAAGACCGTGATGGTGGCCACAATGCCGTTCTCCTGCTTGAAGTGGGCCTCTACAACGTCCAGAGGATCGAAGTTGTTGACGTAGTTCTCCATGAAGATGGCCAGGATGTCGTCGGCCTGCATCTCGCGGTGCTCCTGGTCGGAAATGCGCTTGACGGTGTAACTGAAGTCTTCGCGCATCGCGGCGGGCAGGTCGTAGCCGAAGTGGCTCTCCAGCACGTGCCCGATTCCGCCCTTGCCGGACTGGCTGTTGATGCGGATGACGTCGCTCTCGTACGTGCGGCCGATGTCCTCCGGGTCGATGGCCAGGTAGGGAACGGTCCAGCGCCCGCCGTGCTCGGCACGCCACTTCATGCCCTTGGTGATGGCGTCCTGGTGTCCGCCGGAGAAGGCGGCAAACACCAGCTGGCCGGAGTAGGGCTGGCGCTCGTAGACGTGCATGCCCGTCACGCGCTCGTAGACGGACAGCAGCGCCGGGAGGTTGGAAAAGTCCAGCCCCGGGTCCACGCCCTGGGCGTACATGTTGAGGGCCAGGGTGACGATGTCCGTGTTGCCGGTGCGCTCGCCGTTGCCAAACAGGGTCCCCTCCACGCGGTCCGCGCCCGCAAGAAGGCCCATCTCCGTGTCGGCCACGGCGCAGCCTCGGTCGTTGTGCGGGTGCAGGGAGACGATCACGTTCTCGCGGTGGATCAGGTGGTCGCACATGTACTCGATCTGGTTGGCATAGATGTGCGGCATGGAGAGGGAGACGGTGGCCGGCAGGTTGATGATGGCGGGCCGCTCCGCCGTGGGCTGGAAGATGCGCAGCACCTCGTTGCAGATTTCCGCGGCAAAATCCATCTCCGTTCCGGTGAAGGACTCGGGCGAGTATTCAAAGCGGACGCACGCATCGGGCAGGATCTCATCGCGCAGGCGCACGCAGAGCTCGGCACCGGACGTGGCGATTTCGATGATCTCCTTGCGCGACTTGTGAAAGACCTGCTCGCGCTGGGCGAGGGACGTGGAGTTGTAGAGGTGGACGATGGCGTGCTTGACGCCGCGCAAGGCCTCGTAGGTGCGGCGCACGATGTGCTCGCGCGACTGCGTGAGCACCTGAATGGTCACGTCGTCCGGGATGAGGTTGCGCTCGATGAGCGCGCGCACAAACTGGTACTCCGTGTCCGAGGCGGCGGGGAACCCGACCTCGATCTCCCGGAAGCCCGCCCGGACCAGCGTCTCAAAGAACTCGATCTTCTCTTCCAGGCTCATGGGCACGATCAGGGCCTGATTGCCGTCCCGCAGGTCGACCGAGCACCAGATCGGGGCGCGTTCGATGTGATCGCGCCGCGCCCAGCGCATGGGCGGGTTTTCCGGCGCGAAGTATTGGATTCCGTACTTGCTCGCGTTCTGCATGTTGTTCTCCTTTCCGGCGCAGGCGGGGAAACGGGGTGCAAAAAAGCCCTCGCCTCCTGCGGCTGCAAGAGACGAAGGCATTCCTCCGCGGTACCACTCTTGTTGGCACGATGCAACGTGCCCGGCTCCTTTTCCGCGCATCGGCAAAGCATGAAATGCGCGCCCCTGGATAACGGTGGGGTTCCGGCCTAACCTAGTCGCTCTTCAACCTTGCGGTTCAGCAGGCTGCTCAAGGGGGAGTTCGCGCGCCGCGCCCGTGCCGCCTCGCACCGACCGGCAGCTCTCTGCAACGGAAAAAAACGTGCGCTTTTGCCCTGTCAAAGCATTTGATTTGGGGATAGTATAGCGCAAATAGGCTGTATTGTCAAGGCGGAGGTTCATATTGTGAAATAAACGGCATGGTTTTGCTGCTTTTTTTGAGAGCTTGCTTGTCCTATAGAAGGGAATGTGATATGATGAAAGCGGATTTGTACACAAATACGGCAAGGGGGAGTTTCACATGTTCTTTTACACGAAGGAAGACGTCATCAAGCTCACGCCCCAGTGGACGGGCGAACGCATGGAGGACGGCCGGCCCAAGGTTCCCGCGTCTGTCTTGGAGCGCATGCGCAAGCTGACGCTGGAGGAGGTTTGGGGCCGCGCGTATTCCCTGGGCTATGAGTTCCAGTCCGAGGGACACTTCATGACGACCCACTCCACCGAGGATCACCGTCTGGTGGGCCGCGCGCTGACCTGCGTCTGCGTGCCCCTGCGCCAGGATCTGCACGAGGTCGCCACCGCCGAGTCCCGCGAGTTCGGCTTCAAGGGCGGCTACAACAAGTCCGCCGTCGACCGCCTGGTCGAGGACGACGTCATGGTCGTCGACCTGTTTGACAAGGTCGTCTACGGCACGTTCTTTGGCGGCAACCTCTCCACCCAGC
This sequence comes from Candidatus Spyradocola sp., assembly GCA_050942925.1. Lineage (GTDB taxonomy): Bacteria > Bacillota > Clostridia > Christensenellales > UBA1750 > Spyradocola. The sequence continues at coordinate 74,205 of JBMNOF010000001.1, read as the reverse complement.
TCCGCAACAAGACCAAGCGCGGCGGCGCGGTCGTTTGGGGCGGCATCCGCGATCTGGACCAGGTCAAGAAGATCGAGGGCATCCAGATCTACTACCGCGGCACCCATCCCACCCCCATCCGCGACTATGTCATGACCGGCTACAACGCGCCCTGCCGCATCGGCGAGGCCATCTGCATGCCCGGCGACGTCGTCTTCGGCAGCAACGAGGGCGTCGTGTTCGTTCCCGCCCACCTGGCCGAAAAGACCGTGGACAGCGCGGAGAAGTCCCACCTCAAGGACGACTTCGGCTTTGAGCGCCTGAAGCAGGGCGTCTACACCGCCACCGAGATCGACGCCAACTGGTCCGACGAAATGTGGAAGGACTTCCAGGGCTGGTTCAAGACCAGCGAGATCGCTGCGCCCTTCCAGTACCTCGACTGGGAAGAGGACATCGAGCGCTCCCGCCAGATGCGCGAGCACCCCGAGTCCATCGTCCGCAAGGGCCCCCGCACGGACAACCCGCCCATCCGCTCCACCATCTGATCGATAAACGCACAACCCCTCCGCATGTTTCCCGCATGCGGAGGGGTTGTTTCTATAAAATGGGATCGCGGCCTTCGCTCACGGCGGCGCCGGCCGCGCGGCCGGCGCCCCGTGGCTCAGAACTCCCGCTTGAGGCTGCGCAGAAACAGGCCGGAGAGCGCTTCCTGCGGGTCCATGCCCTCGTAGAGCACGGCGTACACCGCGCCGCAGATGGGGAGGTCCACGCCGCACCGCGCGGAGAGCACGCGCAGCGCCTTTGCCGTCGCCGCGCCCTCGGCCAGCTGCGTGTAGCTCTCGCCGCGGGCGAATTGCTCGCCAAAGGCCCGGTTGTGGCTGTAGGGGGAGAAGACCGTCGCCTCGTAGTCGCCCAGGTGCGCCAGGCCATAGGCCGAGCGCTCGCTGCCGCCCATCGCCCCGATGAGCCGCCCCACCTCGCGCGTGCCGCGCGCCATGAGCGCGCCCTTGAGCGAAGTGAGCCCGTATCCGTCCAGCATGCCCGCCGCAATGCCCACGACGTTCTTGGCCGCCGCGCCGATCTCGTTGCCGATGAGGTCGTCCCCGTAGTAGAAGCGGATCAGATCCGAGGAGAAGGCCTGCACCAGGGTTTCCCGCAAACCGGCGTCCGCGGAATCGATCACCATGCAGTTGGGCACGCCGCGGAGAAAATCCTGTACGTGCCCGGGCCCCACCCAGATGCCGCAGGGCACGGGGCCGAGCTCCTGGGCGACCATCTCCGTCAGGCGCGCGCCGGTTTCCGCCTCCAAGCCCTTCATGCACAGCACGAGCGCGCGCCCGGACAGGTCCAGCGCGCGCAGCTCCCGCAGGAGCCCGCGGAATGACTGCACCCCCACCGAGATCACCAGGACCTCCGCCCGCAGAACCGCCGCCGCAAGGTCCGTCGTGAGCGGCACTCCGTCCGGAAGCAGGAGCAGGTCGTTTTCGCGGCTCTCCAGCAGCCGCGCCATCCGCCAGGAGGTCTTTCGGCCATAGAGCGCCACTTCGTGTCCCGTCCGGTGGAGATACCAGGTCAAAAAGGTGCCCCATCTTCCGCAGCCCAAAACCGTGATCCGCATGTGCACTACCTCCTTGTGACTTTTTTCTCACATGTTTTCCCCAGTATACGCCCGGAATTTCCCTCTGTAAACCCCAAGTCCCGGGAAAAGCAGGATTTTGGTCATTTTGAACGACAAAACGTCGCGTTTTGGCGACAGATCCGCCATTTTCAAGGAAAGGCGAGAAATCCTCTGAGAAGAATTTAACATGGCAGTTCACAGCGCACAGGGCGTGCACACGCTATCCCCAAGGTTGTCCGAAACTTTTCCACAAAGTTATCCACAGCCTGTGCAAAACTTGTGGGTACAGGCTTTCGGGGCCGCTATATCTTGTGGGAGGGTGGGAGCGACGCCCCGAATGTTGTGGGAGAAAACTGTAAACTGCGGTGCAGGATTTTTTGCAGGAAGCGGGCCTGCAAAAATGCACATGGTTTGTCGCGCATTCTTTACGCAGTTTTTCATCGAAAACGTCGAGAAGAGGATGTATAATGGACGACAGAAAAAAGCGGATTTGCCTACGGGAGGGGAGAGAGATGGACAATACGCGGCTGACGGCCCTGCGCGCGCGCATGGCAGAGCGAGGGATCGACGCCTACATCGTGCCCACGGCGGACGACCACGAGTCCGAGTACGTGGGGGAGCACTACAAGGCGCGGGCCTTTCTGACGGGCTTTACGGGCTCGGCGGGGATCTGCGCGGTGACGCAGACGGACGCGGCGCTCTGGACGGACGGGCGCTACTTCATCCAGGCGGCGCGGGAGATCGCGGGCAGCGGCTTCCGGCTGATGAAGAGCGGCGAGCCGGGCGTGCCGACGCTGCAGGAGTATTTGGAGGGCGTTCTGCCCGAGGGCGGCTGCCTGAGCTTTGACGGCACCGTGGTCAACGAGGCCATGGCGCGGGGCCTAGGGGAGGCGTTGGGCAAGAAGCAGGTGCGCCTGCGCACGGACGGCGACCTCGTGGGCGAGATTTGGAAGGAGCGGCCGGCGCGCTCGGCGGAACCGGCCTTCCTTCTGCCGGAGAGCTGTACGGGCCGGACGGCGGCGGAGAAGCTCGAGACCTTCCGGGCGGAGATGCGCGAAGAGGGTGTGGATGCGGCGCTGCTGACCGCACTGGACGAGATCGCCTGGCTGTTCAACGTGCGCGGCAACGACATCGCCTGCACGCCGTACCTGCTCGCGTTTGCGGCGGTGGAATCCGCGCGCGCGCTGCTCTTTGCGCAGGAGGGCGCGATCTCCGAGGAGGTCCGCGCGGCGCTTGCCGCGCAGGGCGTGGAGGTCGTTCCCTACGCGGAGGTGTACGCCTACGCCGCGTCCCGGAAGGCGGGCAGCGCGGTCTGGGTGGATTCCGCCAAGGCGAACAGCGCGCTCGTGGCCCGCATTCCGGAAGGGGTCCGGGTGCTGGACAAGACCTTCCCCATCGAACACCACAAGGCGGTCAAGAACCCGGTGGAGATCGAGAACCTGAAGCGGGCGCATCGGGAGGACGGCGTGGCCTTTGTGCGCTTCCTCAAGTGGTTGCAGGAGAACGTCGGCGCGCGGGAGATCGACGAGTGTGACGCCGCGGAGGAGCTCACCCGCCTGCGCGCGCAGAGCGCGGACTTCCTGGAGCCGTCGTTTGCGACGATCTGCGCCTACAACGAGAACGCCGCCATGATGCACTACAGCGCTAAGCCTGGCAGCGCCGCGCGCCTGCGGCCGGAGGGTCTGCTGCTGGTGGACAGCGGCGGACAGTACCGCTGCGGCACGACGGACATCACGCGCACGATGGTCCTGGGCCCTGTGCCGGAGACCTGGAAGCGGCACTATACCGCGGTGCTGCGCGGCATGATCCGCCTGGCGCAGGCGAAGTTCCTGCGCGGGTGCCGGGGCCTGAACCTGGACATCCTGGCGCGCGGCCCGATCTGGGATCTGGATCTGGACTACAAGTGCGGCACGGGGCACGGCGTGGCCTTTGTCGGCGGCGTGCACGAGCCGCCCAACGGCTTCCGCTGGCGCATCGTGCCGGAGCGCCGGGACAGCTGCGAGCTGGAGCCGGGCATGGTGACGACGGACGAACCGGGCATCTACATCGAGGGCAGCCACGGCATCCGCATCGAGAACAACCTGCTCTGCTGCGCGGGGGAAACGAACGAGTACGGGGAGTTCCTGCACTTTGAGACGCTGACCCTGGCGCCCATCGACCATGCGGCCGTGCTGCCGGAGGAGATGACGCCGCAGGAGCGGGCGTGGCTCAACGCCTACCACGAGCGGGTCTACGCGGAACTTGCCCCGGCCCTGGATGCCGGGGAGCGCGCATTCCTCGCGGCGTGCACGCGGGCCCTGTAGGCCGGAACCATCATCTTTTATCTTTGCATAGAAAGGGACGCCAAGGCGCATGAAACTGTTGAAACAACTGGCCATTCTTCTGCTGATCTGTTTTGTGGGGGAAGGGATTTCGCTCCTGCTGCCCATCACCTTCCCCTCGAGCGTCATCAGCATGGTGCTGCTCTTCTTGCTCCTGCTCACGGGCGCGCTCCAGCTCCGCCAAATCGAGGACCTGGCAGAGTTCCTGACGAAGAACATGGCCTTCTTCTTCATTCCCGCAGGCGTGGAGATTCTGGAGAACTACAAGCCTGTTGCCGATAAAATTCTTCCGCTGCTGGCGGTGCTGGTGCTGACGACGGTGATCACCTTTGCGGTGACGGCCGGGACCGTGCACCTGTGCCTTGCGGTGCAGCGCCGCTTGGGAGGTGCGCGCGCATGATGGCTTGGACGGATTCCGCCCTGTTTGGCCTGGTGCTCTCGCTGCTGGCCTTTGCGCTGGGCGTCTTCCTCAACCGAAAGACGAAGCTCCCGCTGTTCAATCCGCTGCTCATCGCGGTGGCGGTGATTGTGCTGGTGCTGTCGGTCTTCCGAATCCCGCTGGACAACTACCGCCAGGGCGGACAGTTCATCTCCGCGCTGCTCGCGCCCGCGACGGCGGCGCTGGCGGTGTCCATCTACAACCAGCGGCGCGTGCTCAAGCAGTACTTTGTGCCCGTGCTGCTGGGATGCTTGCTGGGCAGCCTCGCCTCCATGGGCAGCGCGTTCCTGCTGTGCAAGGCCTTCGGGCTGGAGGACGCGCTCGTGGCGACCATGCTGCCCAAGTCCGTCACCACGCCGATCGCCATGGCCGTCTCCGAGACGCTGGGCGGCATCGTGCCGGTGACGGTCGCCGCCGTGATCCTGACCGGAATCCTGGGCGCGATGGCCGCGCCCCTGCTCATCAAGATCTTCCACGTCACCGACCCCATCGCCCAGGGTGTGGCGATCGGCACCAGCTCCCACGCCATTGGCACGACCAAGGCGATGGAGCTCGGGGAGCTGCAGGGCGCCATGAGCTCCATCGCCATCGGCGTCGCGGGGCTCATCACGGTCTTGATTTCCCTGTTTCTGTAGGAAAGGAGAACAATCCGAATGCAGAGGAACTGCAAATACCTCGCCCTGGGGACGCTCCAAAATCCGCGCTATGTCGTGGTGCTCTCCCACATCGAGGGAAAGATTCTGCTCAGCCGCCACAAGCAGCGGCAGACCTGGGAGACCCAGGGTGGCCACATTGAGCAAGGGGAGACGCCCATGCAGGCGGCCCGGCGGGAGCTCTTTGAGGAGTCGGGCGCGACCGCCTTTACCCTGCAGCCGCTGTTCGACTATTGGGTCGGAGACGAGGAGACGGGCGCGGGCGGCGTGGTCTTTGGCGCGCACATCGACCGGCTAGACGACCTTCCCGACAGCGAGATGGCCGAGGTCTGCGCGTTCGACGCGCTGCCGGAGGCGCTCACCTATCCCGACATCACGCCCCACCTGTTCCGCTGGGCACAGGGAAAGTAAAGACAAAACGGCGGCCCGGAAGGGAACTCCCTTCCGGGCCGCCGTTTTGTCTGCTCAAAGGCGCACCATGCGGTAGCCCACGCCCACGTGGGTCTGGATGAACTGCGGGTCCTCGGACCGCGGCTGGATCTTCTTGCGCAGGGTGGTCATGAACACGCGCAGGCTCGCGATGTCGCTGTCAAAGGCCGTTCCCCAGATCTCGCGGGTGAGGTAGGTGTGGGTGAGCACCTTGCCCACGTTCCGGCACAGGAGGCAGAGCAGCTTGTACTCGATGGGGGTCAGGTGCAGCTCTTCCCCGCGCAGGTAGGCAAAGCCCGCCACATAGTCCACGGTGAGGTCGCCGTTGACAAAGGTGGAATCGCACGCCGAGGAGGCCTGGATGTACTTCAGGCGCCGCAGCGTCACGCGCAGCCGCGCGAGGAGCTCGTCCACAGAAAAGGGCTTGGTCAAATAGTCGTCCGCTCCCGCGTCCAGCGCGTCGATCTTGTCGGTGTCCTCGCTCCGGGCGGAGATGACGATGATGGGCATTTCGGACCAGGACCGGATCTTGCGGATGACCTCCACGCCGTCCATGTCGGGCAGGCCGAGGTCCAGCAGGAGGATGTCCGGCCGCTGGGTCGCGGCGTCGAGCACGGCCTGCACGCCCGTTGCGGCGGTGTGGTAGCGGTAGCTCTGCGTCTCCAACGCGGTCGCGATCAGGTTCTTGACCGCGTTATCGTCCTCGACGATCAAAATGAGCGGCTTGTTCATGATGGCAGATCGATCCTTTCTTCCTGGAGCGTAAACGAGAATACCGCGCCGTGGGGCGAGTTGTCGAAGACCTGAATGGTCCCGCCGTGCGCCGTGACAATGGACTTGCAAAGCGCGAGGCCCAGGCCCATGCCGCGACGCGCGTCGCCGCCGCCGGAGGTGTAGAACATTTCAAAGACCCTTTCCTTGTCCGCGTCCGGTATGCCGGGGCCGGTATCCGCGACCTCGACCACGACCATGCCGTCCCGGTGCAGGGTGCGCAGGGTGATCTCCGAGCCGGGGGGCGTGTACTTGACGGCGTTGTCCACCAGGTTGGTCAGCACTTGCAGGATGAGCCGCGCGTCGATCCGCGCCATGAGCAGGTCGTCCTCCTGCTCCACGTGCAGGGGATGGGTGCCGGCGTACTTTTCCAGCCGCTGCACCACCGCGCCGACCACCTCGCTCATGAGCTCAGGCTTGAGGTGCAGGGCCATGCGCCCCTCCTCCATGCGGGTGACGGAGAGCAGGTTCTCCACAGTGCTCAGCAGCCAGAGCGAATCGCTGTGGATGTCCGCGTAGAGCTTGCCCCGCTGCTCCGCCGAGAGCTGGTCGCCCTTTGCCACCAACAGGCCGGCGCTGCCGGAGATGCTGGTCAGCGGCGTGCGCAGATCGTGCGAGATGGAGCGCAGGAGATCCGCGCGCAGCTTCTCGTTTCGCACTTGCAGCGCGGCCTCTTGCCGCTTTTGGTTGTAGAAGTCGCGCTCCAGCGCCAAGGCGCATTCGCTCAGCACGGACTGCATGAGCTGGGTCTCCATGGCGCTCAGCGGGCGCTCCCCGGCGAAGAGGCCGAGCACGCCCCAGATGTGCGTCTCCGTGCGGATGCAGGTGTAGAGATAATCCGCGCGGGCAAAGCGCACCGTTCGCGCGCCGGAGTTCTCCCCGTTGTGGAACGTCCAATTCGCGGCGAGTGCGTCCAGCGCGGAACCCTCCTCCGCCCGGCCGAACCGGCGGATGGGTCCCAGTTCCTCCCCGTTGGCGATGTAGAGAACGACGGGACGGTCCAGGAGCTGCTCGAGCTGCTGCGCGGTGATGGACAGGATCTCTTCGCGGCCGTTTGCCTTGAGATAGAGTTGATCGGCGCGCAGCAAGAGGCGCGTGCGCTCCATGAGGCGGCGGCTGTTGTGCACGATGCTGCCCACCAGCAGCGCCATGCCCAGGGGAATCAGCAGATCCAAGGGATGCAGCGTGGACAGCACCTGCAGGGAAAATCGCGGCTGCGCACAGAGAAGCTCAAACAGGAGGCTGCCGGCCAGGGCCGAGACCACGCTGCATACCCGGCTGGCCGTCAGCGCGGCGGTGAACAGCGTGCCCAGCATGAACAGCGTATAGAGGTTGATCTCCTGGAGCTGAAACAGGTCGAACAACAGGCCAAGCGCCACGGATGCGAGCAAAAGCCCCACCGTGATGAGCCAGTTCTTCAGCCCCAAACAAAATCGCGCGGAATGCCGCATGGTGCTCTCCCTTCCGCCGGGGGGAAGATCCCCCCGGCCCCAGGAGCATTATGCCACATTCCGCGCGATTGTGCAAATCTTCGCTTGGTCTTAGAAAATGGAGATGTTGAGGAACAGCGTCGCCAGAAGAGAGGCGACCAGGGAAACGACGGTGATCTGCGTGTTGATGGAGGGGCCAGCCGTATCCTTGAAGGGATCGCCGACCGTGTCGCCCACGACAGCCGCCTTGTGCGCATTGGAGCCCTTGCCGCCCTCGGCGCCGGCTTCAATGTACTTCTTGGAGTTGTCCCACAGTCCGCCGGAGTTGGACATGAACAGCGCAAGCAGCAGGCCGGAGACGATGTTGCCCAGCAGGAAGCCGCCAACCGCGCTGACGCCGCCGATGATGCCAACCACGATCGTGGCGACGATCGCGAACAGGCCCGCGGGGATCAGCTCGCGCAGCGCGCCCTGGGTCGCGATGTCGATGCACTTGTCGTAGTCCGCATCCGCCTTGCCTTCCTTCAGGCCGCGGATCTCGCGGAACTGGCGATGGATTTCGGCAACCATGCGCTGCGCGTTGCGGTCAACGCCCAGGATCAGCATGGCGGAGAACACCGCCGGGATCGCCGCGCCGATCAGGATTCCGAAGAAGACCGTCGGGTCGATGATGTTGAGCACGTCGATGACGACCTGTCCAGCCGCCTCGTTGACTTCGCTGATGTAGGCGCCAAGGAGCGAGATGACCGTCAAGCCCGCCGCGCCGATGGAGAAGCCCTTGGTGACCGCCTTGACGGTGTTGCCCGCGCTGTCCAGCTCGTCGCAGATGCGGACCGTCTCATCGCCCATGTCGCCCATCTCGGCCAGGCCGCGGGCGTTGTCCACGATGGGACCATAGGCGTCGTTGGAGATGATCATGCCGACGATGGACAGCATGCCGACCGCCGCCATGGAGATGCCGTAGAGCGCGTAAGTGGCACCCAGAGGCTCGCAGAGCTTATACGCCACAAGCGCGGAGATCGCAATGCCGATCATGGCCGGGAGCGCAGAGATGAAGCCGTAGGCCACGCCGGAGAGAATCGTAAAGGCAGGACCGGACTTGGAAGCCGCCGCCACGCGCTGCACGATGGGACGGGTGTCGTCCGTGAAGTAGTCGGTGGTAAGGCCGATGACGACGCCCACGACCAGGCCGATCGCGGAAGCGCCCCACACGCGCCAGGAGAAGTCGGGGAAGATCAGAGTAGCCACAGCCGTGAGCACCAGGAAGATGCCGGTGGTGACGTAGGTCGAGGCGTTCAGCGCGTTCGTGGGGTTGCCGTTCTTGCCGATACGGGCAAAGGCAATGCCCAGGGCAGAGGAGAGCAGGCCCAGCGCCGCGTAGCAGAACACCATCTGCGCGCACACACCAAGACCCTGGTCCAGAGAATACGCCAGAACCAGCGCCGCCGCCATAGCCGCAACGTTGGAGTCGAACAGGTCCGCGCCCATGCCGGCCACGTCGCCAACGTTATCGCCGACGTTGTCCGCGATGACCGCCGGGTTGCGGGGATCGTCTTCCGGAATGCCGAGCTCAACCTTACCGGTCAAGTCTGCGCTGACGTCCGCCGTCTTGGTGAAGATACCGCCGCCCGCCTTGGCAAACAGCGCAAGGGAGCTGGCGCCGAAGGAGAAGCCGAGCAGAGCCGTGGTGTCGCCCGTAAGCATCAGCACGAGCATGACGCCCAGCAGGCACATGCTGACCACGCCCAGGCCCATGACCGCGCCGCCGCGGAAGCCGACCAGGAACGCAGGCTTAATGCCCTCAGAGGCCGCGCGCGCCGCACGGGTGTTGGCAAGGGTTGCGACGTACACGCCCAGCTTGCCGGTAATGGCCGACATGACCGTGCCCGCCACATAGGCGATGACCATCTTGACGTTGTCCAGGAAGTTCGCGCCCTCGCTCCAGAAGGGACGGGGCAGGAAGATGAGGATCAGCACCGCTACCACGCCCGCAAAGCAGGCCAGCAGCTTGTACTCGCGGCGCATAAAGGTGTTTGCGCCGTCGCGAATGAGCTTGCCGATTTGCTCAATCCGCGCGTTGCCCAGATTTTGCCGCTTTACCCACATCGCAAGGTAGGCCGCAAAGGCCACCGCGATGACCACGGCAAAAAACGAGATCAGGTACATCGTGGTCATTGTGAAACTCCCCCCAATATGATTTTATGAGAGGGGGCGGCGGCGTGGCCGCCCCAAACTCACCGCTTTATTTTTCTTCTGCTTTGCGGTTCGTGATGCGGCCGAGCGCCATGGTCACCAGGATGATGATGCCAATGACCACGAAAATGCCCAGCAAGCCCAGCCCCATGTAGCGCAGGCTGGAAATGAAATTGCCCGGGTTGAACTGCATAAGTCGTTCTCCTCCTTTACGCGAAGAAGGTCAGAATCAGGCCGCCCGCGATGACGGAGGCGATCTGGCCGGAGACGTTGACGCCGATGGAGTGCATCAGCAGGAAGTTCTGCGGGTCTTCCTTCAAGCCCATCTTGTGCACGATGCGCCCCGACATCGGGAAGGCCGAGATGCCCGCCGCGCCAATCATGGGGTTGATCTTCTTGTCCTTGGGCAGGAAGAGGTTGATGAGCTTGGCAAACAGCACGCCGCCCGCCGTGTCGAAGATGAAGGCAACAAGGCCCAGGGCCAGGATCAACAGGGTGTCCGGGGCGAGGAATTCCGCCGCCTGCATGCGCGAAGCAATGGTCAGGCCCAGGAAAATCGTGATCAGATTCGCCAGAACCTTCTGCGCGGTCTCCGACAGGGAGTTCAGCACGCCGCACTCGCGGATCAGGTTGCCGAACATCAGGAAGCCGATCAGGCTCGCAGCCGACGGCGCAACCAGCGCCGCGATGACCGTGATGCAGATCGGGAACAGGATGCGCGTCGCGCGGGAGACGTTCTTCTGCTCGTACGGCATGCGGATGAGCCGCTCCTTGCGGGTGGTCAGAAGGCGGATGATCGGCGGCTGGATAATCGGAACCAGCGCCATGTAGGAGTACGCCGCCACCATGATGGCCCCCAGGTACTTGGAGCCGAGCGTCTGCGCCACGACGATGGAGGTCGGGCCGTCCGCCGCGCCGATGACCGCGATGGACGCCGCGTCGTTGATGTCAAAGAACATCGACGCCGCGCACAGCGTGAAGAAGATGCCGAACTGCGCCGCCGCGCCGAACATCATCAGCTTCGGGTTGGTCAGCAGCGGGCCAAAGTCGATCATCGCACCGATGCCGATGAACAGAATCAAGGGGAAGAGCTCGTTGGCGATGCCCGCGTCAAACAGGGTCATCAGCGCGCCGCCCTCTTGAATCAAATCGACGTTCGGAATATTGACCAGGAGCGTGCCAAATCCGATGGGCAGGAGCAGCGTCGGCTCCATGTCCTTGGCAATGGCAAGGTAGATCAACAGGCCGCCGATGCACCACATCACCACGTGCTGCCAGGTGAGGTCCAGTAGATTGCCGAACAAGAATTCCACGTTCACTCTCTCCATTTCTTTTTTTATGGGCCATTCCGATATTCATTATATCACCATGTATATAAACAGTTTGTTAATATTTGCGCCATAGGTATAAAGATAGAATTAAGAACATTTTTCTAATGTAAATTTTTCGGAAAAATACAAGGAAGAATTGTTTTCCGGATAACTTTATTTATATTTCTGTATAAATACAACAAAACGGAACTATGCGTAGAAAGGTACGCTGTAAACGGCAAAAAACGCCCCGCGCAATGCGCAGGGCGTTGAATGGGAAAGCGGGATCAGAAGTCGGCGTTGCGGGCGGTGCGGGGGAAGGGGAGGACGTCGCGGATGTTGCTCACGCCCGTGAGGTACATGATCAGGCGCTCAAAGCCGATGCCGAACCCGGCGTGCTTGACGCCGCCGTAGCGCCTGAGGTCCAGGTACCACCAGTAGTCCTCCTTCTTGAGACCGAGCTCCTCCATGCGGGCAAGGAGCACGTCGTAGCGCTCCTCGCGCTGGGAGCCGCCGATGAGTTCGCCGATGCCGGGAACGAGCATGTCCATGGCCGCGACGGTCTTTCCGTCGTCGTTGAGGCGCATGTAGAAGGCCTTGATCTCCTTGGGGTAATCGATGACGAAGACGGGACGGCCAAAGGTTTTTTCGGAAAGATAGCGCTCGTGCTCCGTCTGCAGGTCGCAGCCCCAGTAGGCCTTGAAGTCAAAGGCGTCGTTGTTCTTTTCGAGGATCTTGATGGCCTCGGTGTAGGTGACGCGGGCAAAGTCCGAGTTGGCGACGTGCAGCAGGCGCTCCTTGAGCCCCTTGTCTACAAAGCTGTTGAGGAATTCGATTTCCTCGGGCGCCTTTTCCAGGACGTAGCGGATGATGTACTTGACCATGCCCTCGGCCAAGGCCATGTCGTCCTGCAGGTCGGCAAAGGCGATCTCCGGCTCCACCATCCAGAACTCGGCGGCGTGGCGCGGGGTGTTGCTGTTTTCCGCGCGGAAGGTCGGGCCGAAGGTGTAGATGTTCTGGAAGGCCATGGCAAAGCACTCGCCGTTGAGCTGGCCGGAAACCGTGAGGTTGGCGGGCTTGCCGAAGAAGTCCTGGTTGAAGTCCACCGAGCCGTCCGGCAGGCGCGGCGGGTTGGCGGCGTCCAGGGTGGTGACGCGGAACATCTCGCCCGCGCCCTCGCAGTCGCTGGCGGTGATCAAGGGCGTGTGGGTGTAGACGAAGTCGCGGTCCTGGAAGTAGCAGTGGATGGCGTGCGCGGCGAGCGAACGAATGCGGAACACCGCGGAGTAGAGGTTCGTGCGCGGGCGCAGGTGCGCGATGGTGCGCAGGAACTCCGGAGAATGGCGCTTCTTCTGCAGGGGATAGTCGGGCGGGCAGGTGCCCTCCACGGAGAGCTCGTCCGCCTTGATCTCAAAGGGCTGCTTGTTGCCGGGCGTCAGTTCCAGAACGCCCGTGACCCGAACCGCAGACCCCACGTTGAGCTTGACCGCGTCCTTGAAGTTCGGCAGGCGGCCGTCCACCAGCACGACCTGCAGGTTCTTAAAGAACGTGCCGTCGTTGAGTTCAACAAAGCCAAAGGTCTTGCTGTCGCGCACGGTGCGCACCCAGCCGTATACCGTCACGACGCTTCCGTCGGCAGGCGTTTGCCGGTAGAGCGTGCGAATCGTCGTCTTTTCCATGGGTTCTCTCCTCCACATCGTTCATGCTGTCCCTAGTATACCACGGCTTTTGCCAAAATACCACAGCCGTTAGCGTGGAACCGCGGCCTTTTGGGTGCGCAGCCAGGGAAGCTCCCGCCGCAGGTCCGACCGCACGCTCCATTGCCAGAAGAACTCTCCGACAAACAGCAGCCGGTACAGCCCACGTTGGTGCAGGAGCGCGCGCACAAGCCGCGGGAAGGAGTAGATGCGCGCGCTGGCGCGGATGACCTCGCGCTGGAGCTGTTCCGGGCTCATGCGCTGCGGAACGTGCACGACCCGGCCGGTGCAGCGGCCCCAGTCCCCGCCGCGGAGCAGGCGGTCCTTGTTCTCCTCGTACACGGGCGTCCCCGGCACGAAGTACATCGCCTGAATCAGCACGCCGCACAGATGATTCGCAATGGCAAAGTCCGCGAGCTGGTCTCCCACGCCCGGCTCGTGGTTGTCCGCGCCCAGAATGAACAGCCCCCGAACCTGCAGGCCGTGCCGCTGGATGTTGCGGATGGAGGCGACAATCTGTGCGCGCGTGCTCTGCTTGTGGTAGTGGGCAAAGGATTCGTCGTCCAGGAATTCCACGCCCATGGCCAGCTCCACAAACCCCGCCTGCGCGAGCAGGTCCAGCATCTCGTCGTCAAAGCCGACCTCAAAGCGCGCCTGCACCGTAAAAGCGCAGCGGATGCCGCTGTCGCGGATGGCGCGCAGGACGGATAGAGCCCACTCCCGGTCCGCAAAGAAGTTGTCGTCCGTCAGCCACAGCACCCGGAGAAGCCGCCCGGGCCGGTCGTGAAAGGCAAGCGCCTGGCGAATGTCCGCAACGACGTTTTCCGGCGGCCGCGTGCGGACCCTGTGGCCAAAGTGGCGCACCACCGCGCAGTAATCGCAGTTGTGCGGGCAGCCGCGCGAGGCGTGCACCTGCGGCCAGACCGTGTTGTGCCCCGCCATCTCCCGGTAGCGGTAGACGAGGGAGCGGTCGGGAATGGTGGAAATGTCGCAAGGCGGCCGGCGAGGCCCCGTGGTTTGAAAGACGCCGTCCGCGTCGCGCCACGCAAGGCCCGGAAACGCCGGCGCTTCCCCCGCCGCAACCGCGGCAAGGAGATCCCGGATCGACTCGTCTCCCTCGCCCAGAAGGACATAGTCCGCGTGCGCCGCCGCCTCGGGCGCGTTCAGCGAGGCGTGCAGGCCGCCCAGAACCACCATCGCCCGGGAGTTCTTGCGCACGTAGTCCGCCAGTTTGTATCCCCGCGGGGCGTTGAACGTGAAGATCCCAATGCACACCAGGTCCGCATCCAGCACGTCCTCCCAGACGATGCGGGAAATGGACTCGCTGTACATGCGCGCGTCCGCTCCCGCGTCGCGCGCAATGGTCGTCAGCGTCATCAGCCCCGTGCCCGGCGTGCGGATGTAGCGGTCGTAGACGAAGAAGTTCAGAGGCGAAGGCCGGTAGGGCCGATTGCCCGGCTCAAGAAAGCGCACCTTGATCGCACAGTTATTCATAGAAAATCCTTCCTTTCTGCGCCGATTCCGGGACGGAAGAGAAAACGACGTTTGCGCCATGAAAAGCGCGGGTTTTGGACAAACTGTTCTTTACGAGGACAACGTCGTTCTATATAATGGTAAGTAAAGAAATTTGGAGGTGCAAGCATGCCGTTCCTGTATTATGGTTCTTGGGATTACCTTTGGTTGATTCTCCTCGCGGCGGTGCTGGGCATGATCGCGCAGGGAGCCGTGCAGAGCACATATCGAAAATACGCGGGCGTCGCGGCGCGCTCCGGGGTCACGGCGGATGAGGTGGCGCAGCGCATCCTGCAGGATGCGGGCGTGTACGACGTCTCCATCGGCTACAGCAACCGCGGCACGCTCTCCGATCACTATGACCCGCGCGCCAAGGCGCTCCGCCTTTCCAACGGGGTGTATGGGTCGACCTCGATTGCGGCGCTGGGCATTGCCGCGCATGAGGCCGGCCATGCCATTCAGCACGCACAGGGGTATGCGCCCCTGGCCATCCGCAACTCCATCGTGCCGCTGGTCAACTTTGGCTCTGCGGCGTCCATGCCGCTGCTGCTGATCGGCCTCTTCCTGAATTCGTACATCCTGGCCATGATCGGCGTTGTGTTTTATGCGTTTGCCGTGGCGTTTCAGCTCGTGACGCTCCCGGTGGAGCTCAATGCCTCCCGCCGCGCCATGCAGGCGCTGCAAAACACGGGGCTGCTCGCCCCGGACGAGGCCGCAAAGACCCGCAAGGTGCTCACCGCGGCCGCCTCGACCTACGTTGCCGCGGCCTTTGCCGCCGTGGCGCAGCTCCTGCGGCTGCTCTCCATCGCCAACCGGCAGCGGCGCGACTAGATTTGGGGGAAGAAAAATGGAAGCGAAGGAAAGGCGCGGCGCGATTCTGCAGCTGCTGCGCAACCGCACGCTGCCCGTCACGGGCGCGGAACTCGCCGCGCGCATGGGCGTGAGCCGCCAGGTCATCGTGCAGGACATCGCCCTGCTGCGCACCGGCGGGCAGACCATCTTTGCCACGCCGGAAGGCTACCTGCTGCCCTCCCTGGAACCGGCCGCCGCCGCGCGCCGGGTCGTCGCGGCGCGGCATCGGGACAACGCCGGCATGCGCCGGGAGCTGGAAACCGTCGTCCGCCTGGGCGGCACGGTCGTAGACGTCTCCATCGAGCACCCGGTCTACGGGGAAATCTCCGCGCCGCTGCACCTGCGCACGCAGGCGGGCGTGGACCGGTTCATGGCGAACTTTGAAAAGGAGGGCTCTTCGCCCATCTCGCTGCTCACCGACGGCGTGCACCTGCACACCATCGAAGCGCCCAAGGAGGAGACCATGGAGCGCATCCTCCGCGCGCTGCGGGAGGCCGGCATTCTCGTGGAGTAAAGGGCGGCCTATGCGCCGAAAAACGTTGCGCACAGGACTCGAATCTCCTCATCCCGGCGCACGCGGCGGATCGTCCACTCCGGCGGAAGCAGGTCCCGGTAGACTGCGGAGCCGTAGCGGTCGTCCAATAGGAGCAGCGCGCCGCGGTCCGTTTCCGAGCGGATGATGCGCCCCGCCGCCTGCAGAACCCGGCCGATGCCCGGATAGAGGTAGGCGAACGCGTAGCCGTCGCCGTAGGACGTCTCGTAGCGCGCGCGCAGCGTCTCCCGCTCCAGCCCGACCTGCGGAAGGCCCACTCCTACGATCGCCGCGCCGCACAGCCGCTCTGCGGGCAGGTCCACGCCCTCGGAAAAAATCCCGCCCATCGCGCACAGGGCCAGAAGCCGCCCCCCGGGCTCCGGGGAAAACCGGGAAAGAAACGCCTGCCGCGCGGATTCGTCCATGTCCTCCTCCTGCGCAAGGAGCTCGGCCTCGCCCTCGAGAAGCCCGGCAAGGAGCGGAAGCGCGCTGCGCAGATAGGCGTGCGAGGGGAAGAACGCGATGAAGTTGCCCCGCTCCCGCGACCGCACCAGGGCCGCGATGGCCGAGACCACGCGCGGCAGCGTCCGCTCCCGCGCGCGGTACCGGGTGTCCACCGGCAGGTGCAGAACGAGCAGGTTTTCCGGGGGAAAGGGTGAGCGCAGCGCCACGCACGGACTCCCCTCCGCCGCCCCGCAGAGCGCGCGGTAAAAGGGCAGAGGGGTCAGCGTCGCCGAAAAGAGCACCGCCGCGCGCGACCGCCGCAGAACCTTGCCCATCTCCCCGGAGGCGTCCGTGCAGAACAGCGTCAGCGTCCGGGTGGTCTTTCCCCCCTCAAAGAGCCAGGCGTATTCCGGCCCCGCGTGCGCGGCCTGGTAGAGGAAGGCGGCAAGGTCCAGCGCGAGCCGGTTGGCTGCAGCGCCCTCCGCCACCGGGTCCTGGCGCAGGGCGCAGAGCGCCTCTTCGCAGGCCGCCAGGATGGCCTCCTGCGGTGCCGCCTCCGCGCGCGGAACGTCTCCCGCGCAGAACGATGCCCCCAGCGCGCCCAGCAGCGCCTTGAGCGCGGGGTACAGCGTCCCGCGCCGCTGACCGCGCGGAATGGACGCGCGCACCGCGTCGATCTCGCGCGCGGCAAGCCGCGCCGAGTACATGGCGCGGCCCCGGTCCGGCAGGTTGTGCGCCTCGTCCAGGAGCAGCACCTGCCCCCGCCGCCCGCCGGAGGCAAAGCGCTGCAGGCGCACCCGCGGATCGAACAGATAGTTGTAGTCGCAGATCACCACGTCGCTCTCCAGCGCGATGTCCAGCGAGAGCTCAAAGGGACAGAGGCCGTGCGCCTCCGCCAGGCGGCACAGGCCCTCGCGGTCCAGCGTTCCCGCCGCGCGGCGCGCCGCGTCCAGCGCCGCGGGCAGACGGTCGAAGTAGCCACGGGCGCGCGGGCAGACCTCCGGCCGGCAGTCCGGGGGCAGGTCTCCGCCCGCGGCCGATTGCGGACAGATCTTCTCCCGCGCGTAGAGCACCACGGAGCGCAGGCTGCCCTGCGGCAGCAGGCGCAGCGCGTCGACCGCCGCCTGCCGCGCCGTGGTGCGCGCCGTCAGGTAAAAGATGCGCTCCACCAATCCTTCGCCAATGCCCTTGAGCGCGGGAAAGAGCGCGGCCAGCGTCTTGCCCGTTCCCGTGGGCGCCTGCGCAAGCACCATGCGCTTGTCCCGGATCGCAAGGAAGATCTCCTGCGCCAGCTCCCGTTGGCCCGCGCGGTAGCGGGGAAAGGGGAAGCGCAGCGCGCGCATCTCCCCAGCGAGGGCCGCACGGTGCAGCGCCTGCCCGTCCAGCCAGGCGAGATACGGCCGCACATAGCCGGCAAAGACCTCGGCCAGCTCCGCCCGCGTGCGCGTGCGCACAAAGCGCGTGATCTCGCCGTCGGAAAGGCTCAGATACGTCACGCAGACCTCGAGCAGGGGCAGGTCCTCCGCTTGGCAGAGCATGTGCGCATAGCATTCCGCCTGCGCCCAGTGCAGGGGCGCCGCTTCCTCCGGCGCGCCGTCGAGCGTGGTCTTGATTTCCTCGACGCGGCGCAGACCGTGCAGGCGGTCGATGCGCCCAAACACCGTCAAGGACACCGCCTCGCCCTCGAGGGAAAGGCGCACCGGCACCTCGTTGCGCACGCCCTCCGCCTCGACGCTTTGCAGGCTCCTGTGGCCGCGCACGCCCTCGAGCAGGCGCTCGGCAGAGGCGCCGGGGACAAGATCCCCCGCCCGCAGCGCAAATTCCACCACCGCGTGCACCGAAGCGCGCACCGCCGCCTTTTCCAAAGACATTCTCCCCCTTTAACCGCGAACCGCTTCCGAATGGGTGTGATACAGTTGATTCAACAAGCGTCCCTCCGGCTCCTGCTTCAGGGGCCCGTCCGGTTTTCCAGTCCCGTGCTCGCCTTTGGCGCAAACCCCGGCGACGCGCTGCCCGGCGCGCCCGCCTGCGCGCCGGAGGCCCGGCCGGTGGACGGCAGGCTCCCGGTCCTGGGCGCGGTGCGCATGCCGCGGGGGCTTGCGCGCGGGGTGGAGCGGGATGGACGCGTGGTATCCTGGGCCGTGGCTCGGGAGCCGGACGAACTGGGCGTCCGCTCCGTCACGGTGGAGACCGCCCCCGCCTACCGCGGCCGGGGCTATGCCCGCGCGTGCCTTCTGGCCCTGCGGCGGGATTGCCCGCAGCCCCTTCTCTACCTTTGCGAGTGCAAAAATCTGCACTCCGCGCTCACGGCGCTCTCCGCGGGGTTTTTCCGCGTGGGCTCTGCGCGGGAGCAAACCGTCAAGGAGGAAAGAACCATGTCCGCTCTGCCCTTTTCCACCGTGGACCACGTCGCCCTCATCGTCTCGGACTATGCGCGCTCCCGAGCCTTTTATGTGGAGACGCTCGGGTTCTCCATCGTGCGCGAAAACCACCGCCCCGACCGCGGAGACTGGAAGCTGGACCTTCGCTGCGGGGACATCGAGCTGGAGATCTTCGGCCGGCCAGGCAGTCCCGCCCGCGTGACGCGGCCGGAAGCCTGCGGCCTGCGCCACCTGGCCTTCCGCGTGCCGGACCTGGACGCGGCCGTGCGGGAGCTCGCCGCGCGCGGCATCGTTTGCGAGGCGATCCGCACGGACGAGTTCACGGGCAAGCGCATGACCTTCTTCGCCGACCCGGACGGCCTGCCGCTGGAGATCCGCGAGTGAAGCAAAGCGGGCGGGCAGGGAATCCGCATCCCCTGCCCGCCCGCCGTCGATTTCAGGCGTTTGGCTTTTCCATGACGAAGTTGCGAAGGCGCACGCCCCGGCGCTCCACCTCCTGCGCCCGAACCACGCGGTAGCCCCGCTTTTCAAAGAAGGGGCGCGCCGTCAGCGAAGCGTGGGTCGAAAAGCGCGGCGCGGAGGAGGCGCGCTCCAAATCGTCGCATAGGGCCGTGGCGATCCCCTGTCCCTGGCAGTCCGCCGCAACGTAGAGCCGGTCAAGGTAGCCGTTTTCGTCCATATCCGCAAAGCCGACGATGCGCCCCCCTTGCTCGGCCACCCGCGTGCGGTGTGCCAGAAAGGAACGGTCCCATGCTTCCTGGTCCACATGCCCCGTGGCCCAGGCGTCCAGCTGCTCGGGCGCGTAATCCCGCGCACAAACGGTGTGCACCGTTTGGTAGAAGAGCGCCGCCAGCGCCGCACAGTCCGCGGAGCGATAGGGACGGATGCGCATGGCTCTCCTCCTCGTCAGTCGTCCACCCAGAGGCGTTCCACTTTCGCGCCCAGGGAGCGCAGCTTTTCCTCCAGGTGCTCATAGCCCCGGTCGATGTACTGCACGTTGTAGATGTCGGTCACGCCCTCGGCCATGAGCCCGGCGATGACCAGGGCTGCACCCGCGCGAAGGTCCGAAGCGGAAACCGCGCAGCCGGTGAGCTTCGGCACGCCCTCGATGATGGCGATGCGGTCGTTGATCTGGGAGATGCCGCCCATGTGCCGGATCTCTTCCAGATGCTTGTAGCGCATCTCGTAAATGGTCTCGTTGATGATGGAGGTTCCCCGCGCGGTGGACAGCAGCGCGCTCATCGGCTGCTGCAGGTCCGTGGGGAAGCCGGGATAGGGCAGGGTCTTGATGTTGACGTGGCGGTGGTTGCCGTCGGAGCGCACGCGGATGCTGTCCTCGCCCACGCCCTCGTCCACGCGGGCGCCCATCTCCAGCAGCTTTGCGGTCAGAGCCTCCATGTGCGTGGGCAGCGCCCCGCGGATGAGCACGTCGCCCCGCGTCGCCGCGGCGGCGATCATCAGGGTGCCCGCCTCGATTTGATCGGGAATGATGGCATAGGTGCAGCCGTGCATGGGCCGGTTGCCGCGGATGCGGATGACGTCCGTGCCCGCGCCCTTGACCGAACCGCCCATGGCGTTGATGAAGTTGGCCAGGTCCACGATGTGCGGCTCCTTGCCGGCGTTGACGATGATCGTGTTGCCCTGCGCCTTGGTCGCGGCGAGCATGATGTTGATCGTCGCACCGACGGAGGGCATGTCCAAATAGATCTCCGCGCCGTGCAGCCCGTTTTCGGTCCGCGCAGAGATCACGCCGTGGTCCGTGGAGACGGTCGCCCCCAGCGCCTCAAAGCCCTTGATGTGCTGGTCGATGGGGCGGTTGCCGATGGCGCAGCCGCCGGGATAGGAGACGTCCGCCCGGCCAAAGCAGCCCAGCATCGCCCCCACAAAGTAGTAGCTGGCGCGCAGGCGCCGCGCGTATTCCTCCGGCACGACCGCGCTCTTGACACCGCGCGGATCGATGGTCATGGTCGAACCCGAAAGCTCCACCTTCGCGCCCAGCGCAAGGAGAATGTCCGCCAGCGCCTCCGTGTCGCGCACGAGGGGCAAGTTCTCGATGGTGCAGGGCTCGTTGCAGAGCAGCACCGCCGGTATGATCGCGAGCGCGGCGTTCTTGCCGCCGTTGACGGTGACCGTCCCCTCCAGCCGCTGCCCGCCGTGAATTCTGAGTATTTCTTCAGCCATGTCGCAAATGCCGGCCCCGCGCCGGCGCACCTCCCTATCCCCTGTTCAAACCTCTTTCCATTATACACATTTTTCCCGCTGCTGACAAGTTTTGCCCCCCGCTTTCCGGGCTCTGCGCCGCCAAAGCGGCGAGAAGCTGCAGCGCTTTTTCCGCGGCGTCCGCGCGCACCTGGTCCGTGTAGAGACCGTCCACGGTAAAGTGCACCTCGAAAAGTCCGCCCTCTGTCCGCAGCGAGTAGAGCAGACTCGCCCCCGCCGCGCCGCCGAACCCGTCGGGCGCTCCGCAGGCCTCCAGCGCGCGGACCTCTCCAAAGGGCGAGGACAACATTTCCTCCGCGTCGTTTCCATGGCTGCCCCGGAACGCCTCAGCCCCGCCGCTTGCGCCGGGCGCGTAGACCGCAACGCGCGCCGCGGCGTACGCAGTTTCCGTCCCCGCCGCGGTGAATTCCATCGCGTAGCCCACCGCCTTTTCCGAGCGGGGACGGTCCGTCGCCAGCCGGAAGCGCTCCAGCGCCAGCCTCTCCGGCAGCAGCGGGGCCAGCGTTCTCTCTTCCACAAAGGGCAGGCCGAGCGCCTCCGCGGCGGCGCGGCATTCCTCCGCCGTGGCCGGCACGCTCGTCCCCGACATCGGCCGGTAGAGAAAGCGGAACACCGCCGCCAGCCCTGCCAGCAGGCACAGCGCGCCCAGTGCCACCGCAATGCCCCATCCATCCCGCCTTTTCATGCGCAACCTCCTCCGGTACCGCCTCCGCCCCGCGCCCTCCTTCCGCGAGTCAACTTTTTCCGGCGGAACGGAAAGGAGCAGGGAAAACGCGCGGTTCGATGGAAACATACATAGACCCTTCCCCACGGCGGGAAGGGGCAGACGCTTTCGCCGCAGAAGCGCACGCTGCCCAAAGAGGTGAAAGCCAAACGCATTCCAATCGCAATTCCTGTAGTTTGAGTATACCATGCGCTCGCTCCGGTGTCCAGATTTCGCGTCGGAGCCGCGCAGAAAGCGAGGGAAAACCATGGCGGAAAAACCCGTCGTCACCAACGCCATGCGGCTGCTCAAGGCCGCGGGCATCGAATTTGAAACGCGCGAATACGAGGTAGACGAGAACGACCTGAGCGGCGTGCACGCGGCCGAGGTCCTCGGCCTGCCGCCGGAGGAGGTCTTTAAGACCCTCGTGCTCCGGGGCGAAAAGCAGGGCATCCTCGTCTGCGTGCTGCCCGTAGAGCTGGAGGTGGACCTCAAGAAGCTGGCCAAGGAAGCGGGCGACAAAAAGGTGGAAATGATCCACATGAAGGAGCTGCTCCCGCTGACCGGCTACATCCGCGGCGGCTGCTCGCCCGTGGGCATGAAGAAGAAGTATCCCACCTTCCTGGACGAGACCTGCGAGCTCTGCGAGCGGATTTCCGTCAGCGCGGGCCAGCGCGGCGTGCAAATGCTGCTGCGCCCGGAGGACCTCGCGCGCTATACGGAGGCCAAGATCTGCGACATCGCCCAGTAGCGCGCCGCGCCTTGCAAAAGACGGGGCAATCCGCTACAATGAAACAAACGGCACAGAAAAACGAAATGAGGGAACAACTATGGGTCTGATCAAAGCGGCGGGCGGCGCAATCGGCGGCGTGCTCGCGGACCAGTGGAAGGAATACATCTATTGCGAATCCATGCCGCCGGACGTGCTCGTGTGCAAGGGCCGCAAGCGCTTGTCCGCCCGGACGAACAACGCCAGCGGCGAGCCGGACATCCTCTCCCGCGGAACCGTCATCGCGGTCAACGAGGGGCAGTGCATGGCGGTCGTGGACCAGGGCAAGGTCGTGGAGTTCTGCGCCGAGCCCGGCGAATTCACCTACGACGGTTCGCCCGAGCCCTCGATCTTTTGCGGAAACCTCGGCGACTCCATCAAGGAGACCTTCCGCCAGATCGGCCGGCGCTTTACCTTTGGCGGCGGCGCGGCCCGGGACCAGCGGGTCTATTACTTCAACCTCAAGGAGATCGTCGGCAACAAGTACGGCACCGCCAACCCCGTGCCCTTCCGCGTGGTGGACAAGAACATCGGCCTGGACATCGACATCGCCATCCGCTGCTACGGCGAATACTCCTATAAGATCGTCGACCCGCTCCTGTTCTACGAGAATGTCTGCGGCAACGTGGCGGCCGACTACCGCCGCGCGCAGATCGACGGCCAGCTCAAGTCCGAGCTGATGACCGCGCTCCAGCCGGCCTTTGCGCGCATCTCCGCAATGGGCGTGCGCTATAGCGCCCTGCCCGGCCACACCCTGGAGATCGCCCAGGCGCTCAACGAGGTCCTCTCCGAAAAGTGGGCGAAGCTGCGCGGCATCGAGGTCGCGTCGTTTGGCATCAATTCCGTCACCGCCCCGCAGAAGGACGAGGAGATGATCAAGGACCTGCAGCGCCGCGCCGTGATGCGCGACCCGAACATGGCCGGCGCGACGATCCTCGAGGCGCAGGCCGAGGCCATGAAGTCCGCCGCGGCCAACCCCTCCACCGGCCCGATGTTCGGACTTGCGGGCGTCAACATGGCGGCAAACGCCGGCGGCGCGCGCGCGGACGCGCTCTTTGCCCTGGGCCGGGAGCAGCAGGAGAAGAAGGACCAGCAGGGCGCGCAGGCCGAGGAGGAAACCTGGACCTGCCCCAAGTGCCAGTCGAAAAACACCGGCAACTTCTGCTCCGCCTGCGGGGAGAAAAAGCCCGAGCCAGAAAAGAAGGCGGAAACGTGGACCTGCCCCCAGTGCGGCGCGAAGAACAGCGGAAAGTTCTGCGCGGAGTGCGGCGCAAAGCGCCCCGAGCCCAAGGCGGGTTGGGAGTGCAAAGCCTGCGGCGCGTGGAACAAGGGCCGCTTCTGCACGGAGTGCGGGGCCAAAAAGCCGGAGACGGCGCGCCTGTACCGCTGTGATAAGTGCGGATGGGAGCCCGAGGACCCCGAGCATCCGCCCAAGTTCTGCCCCGAGTGCGGGGATAAGTTCGACGACAGCGACGCGCGCTGACGCGCCCCGTTAACCGAAAAAATAGAAAAGGGAGTGGGAACATGAGTTTTTTGCAGAGCAAGATCGCGGAGCTGGAGGCCTACCTTCCGCCGCTGACGCGCCGCCCGGACTTTGACGAATTCTGGGAGAGCACGATCGCACAGACCAAGGCCGTGCCGCTCGCGCCGATCGTGGAAAAGGTCGACTACCCCATCGACGCCGTGGAGGTCTACGACGTCTCCTACTGCGGATTTGACCAGACGCGCATCCACGGCTGGCTGATCCTGCCGACCTTTCGGAAGCAGGCGCCCTATCCCTGCATGGTGCAGTACCACGGCTTTGGCGGCAGCCGCGGCGTGCCCTCGGACCACATGGCCTTCGCCCTGCTCGGCTGCGCGGTGCTGGCGATCGACTGCCGGGAACAGGGTGGCATCACCGGAAACTGCGCCCACTACACGGACAGCGGCATGTGCACGAACGTGGGCAGCAAGGGCGTGCTCCACAAGGAGGAATACTATTACCGCGCGGTGTACATGGACTGCCTCAAGGCCCTGGACTTCCTCGAGACGATCCCCGAAATCGACGCCGACCGCCTCTTCGTGCGCGGCACCAGCCAGGGCGGCGCGCTGGGCATGGCCGTCTCGGCGCTGGATGCGCGCGTGAAGCTCGCGCTGGTCAACGTGCCCAGCAACAGCAACATCGAGTACCGCATCGAGCACCGGCACGGGTCCTTCACCTCGGTCAACGACTACCTGCGCGCCTACCCCGACAACCTCGAGCGCGTCTATGAGACGCTGAGCTACTTTGACACGATGAACATGGCCGAGCGCATCCAGGCCAAGGTCTTTGCCTCGGTGGGCTTGGCCGACCCCGTTTGCCCCGCGCTCTGCTATTACGCCACCTATAACCGCATCCGCTCCGAAAAGCAGATCGTCGTCTATCCCTTTAACGAGCACGACGGCGCCCGCGCCACCCACGTCGAGCGCGAGATTCGCTTCATCCGGCAGAGCGGCATCCTGGACGCCCCAAAGGGCGGGAAATGAACCAAACAATTCAAGAATAGGAAGTACCTGCATATATTCGGTCGAAATGCGGAGATTTCGGTGCGCCCAAGGAGGGGGATGCACCGAAATCTCCGTTCTTTTACATAGAGTTTTTTGCATGATAAACAAGTTCGTCTTGCAAAATGAATTCGATTGCTATATGATAAGAACATTGTAAAACTCCTACTGAAAGGTAGGGGGTGAATTCGACCGTATTTTGGAAGCCGCGGAAAGAACCCCAAATATACAGAATATGCAGGATTCTTCCGCTCCGAACAAAGATACGAGAGAGCGAACAATACGGGGGTACATTACTATGAAAATTACCGACGTCAAAATTGAAAAGTTTTCCGCGCCGCTCTCCGAGCCCTTCCGCGTCGCCTTTGGCGTGATTGAGGACTCCGACAGCTGGACGGTCAAGATCACGACGGACGAGGGCATTTACGGCCTGGGTTCCGCCGCGCCCCTGGGCTTTGTCACGGGCGAGACGATGGAGACGTGCTACACCGTCATGAAGATGTTCGCCCAGGCCTTCATCGGCTTTGATCCCATGGATATCGCCGGCGCGCACAAGCTGATGGACAGCATCATCTACAGCAACGGCTCGGCCAAGTGCGCCTTTGACATCGCGCTGTACGACATCATCGGCAAGAAGAAGAACCTGCCGGTCTACAAGGTGCTCGGCGGCACGAATCCGGTCGTCCACAACGACATCACCATCGGCATCGACACCCCCGAAAAGATGCAGGCCGCGGCCAAGCGCTTTGTCTTTGAAAAGGGCTTCCGCATCCTCAAGATCAAGATCGGCATCAACCCGGAGGACGATATCCGCGCTTTGACCCTCATCCGCGAGGCCGTCGGCAGCGACATCCGCCTGCGCGTGGACGCCAACCAGGGCTACACCGTGGACACCGCCCTGGAGGTCCTGCCCAAGTTCGAGGCGCTGCACATCGACGCGGTCGAGCAGTGCCTGCCCTGGTGGGACTTTGACGGCGCGGCAGAGCTGATGAAGAAGAACAAGACGGGCGTCAAGCTCATGCTGGACGAGTCCATCCACACGCCCTATGACGCGCAGCGCGCGGCCAAGCTCCATTGCGCGGATTACTTCAACATCAAGCTGATGAAGTGCGGCGGCCTCTACACCGGCGCGCAGATTGCGGACATCGCGCAGGGCGCCGGCGTGCAGTGCATGGTCGGCTGCATGCAGGAGAACAAGATCAGCATCACCGCGGGCGTGAGCCTGGTTGCGGCAAAGCAGGCCATCGTCGAGGCGGACTGCGACAGCTTCATGTTCTACAAGGGAGATGACGACGGCATTCCGGGCGGCTTCGACCGTAAGGGCGGCGTCTTTACGCTGCTGGACAAGCCGGGCCTTGGCATCGACATGGACATTTAAGAAGACAGAAACGGACTTTACGGAAAGAAGGGGAATACGATGCATGCACTGGATCAAGTGAAGGCAAATGTAGAAAAGGAGCTCAAGGCATGGGACCAGCCTTCCATGGCCCTGGGCGTTGTCAAGGACGGCAAGATCGAGCTGTGCGAGGCATTTGGATATGCGGATGTGGAAGCCGGCCGCAAGGCGGACGCGGATACGCTCTACCAGATCGGCAGCTGCTCCAAGGCCTTTACGGCGGCTGCGGCCGCGGTGCTAGTCGACCAGGGGAAGCTCGACTGGGATACCCCCGTCATCGAGTACCTGCCCTGGATCCGCTTTATGGACCCCTTTACCACCTATCACGCCACCACCCGCGACCTGCTCTGCCACCGCACGGGCTTGCCGCGGCATGACGCCTACTGGATCGACGGCCCCTGCACCCGCCGCGAGATGGTCGAAAACCTGCGCAACATGCAGCCGGCTTGGTCCTTCCGCTCGCATTGGTGCTACCAGAACACCTGCTTTGTCGCGGTGGGCATGCTCATCGAGGAGCTGTCCGGAATGACCTGGGAGGATTTCGTGCGCAAGTACCTGCTCGAGCCCATCGGCATGACGCGCACCACCTTCTACGTCGACGACATCGCCGGCGATCCCAACCACGCCGAGCCCTATGACCGCCCCATTCCCACGGACCTTACGGGCGTGGTCAAGGTTCCCTTCCTCAAGAGCGACCGCGAGGACCGCGCAAAGGGCATCGGCGCGCCCTATGGCCCCGCCGGTTCCATCATGTCCACGGTGACCGACATGCTCAAGTGGGTCGAGTTCAACCTCAACAACGGCAAGGTCGGCGACAAGCAGGTCGTCTCCGAGGCGAACATGAAGGAGCTGCACAAGCCCCAGATGCTCTTGAGCGAGCCGTTGCTGACGGACTTTGCGGAGATGGACTTCTACTCCTACGGCATGGGCTGGTTTACGGAGACCTTCCGCGGCCACAAGATGGTCGAGCACGGCGGCAACATCAACGGCTTTACGGCGCTGGTGACCATGGTGCCGGACCAGAAGCTCGGCATCGTCAGCCTGGTCAACTTCAACGACTCCTTTGATACCTACGCCACCACCTATGAAATCATCGACAGCTACCTGGGCGTCACGGGCGGCGACTGGCAGAACCGCCTGCGCGGCTTTGTCTCCGAGGTCTTTGGCTCCGTTGTGGACCAGATGAAGGGCATGAACGGCGATCCGGTGCCCAACACCCATCCCACGCACGCCTTGGCCGAATACGCCGGCACCTACCGCAACGCCTGCTACGGCGACATCGTCATCGCGGAAAAGGACGGCGGCCTGACCTTTACCTATAATAAGAAGGTGAGCCCGCTCACCCACTTCCACTACGACACCTTCCGCATCGACGATGCGCACGCGCTGTTCAACGGCATGACCTTCTCCTTTGAGACGGGCAAGAACGGCAAGGTCGCGGACATCCGCTTTGGCATCGTGATGAATCCCGCCGCAAAGGACGAGATCTTCACCAAGGTCGAGGGCTGAGTTCGAACGCGAAGGAGAAAGGTGGAAGCAACGTGAACGACTTTTCGAAGGACCTGCGCGCGGAAGCCGCACAGCAGGCCAAGAATTGGGATGTGCCCTCGCTTTCGATCTGCGTGGTCAAGGACGGCAAGACCCTGCTCTGCGACGGCATCGGCATGCGGGACAACGCCAACCGGCCCGCAGACGCAAATACCCTCTACCAGATCGCCAGCTGCACCAAGGCCTTTACCGCGACGGCGGCCGCCGTGCTGGCCACGCAGGGCAAGCTGGATTTCGATACCCCCGTCATCGAGTACCTGCCGGCCTTCCGGCTTAACGACCGCTACGCGACCGAAAACCTGACGCTGCGCGACTTCCTGAGCCACCGCAGCGGCCTGCCCCGGCACGAGTACGCCTGGTACGGCACGGGCTTTAGCCGCGAGCAGCTCATGAAGAACCTCAAGGACCTGCCGCTGAGCGCGCCCATCCGCTACCGCTTCCAGTACAGCAACTTCAACTACCTCATCGCCGGCGCCGTCATCGAGGCGGTCAGCGGCAAGAAGTTTGAGGACTTCCTCAAGGAAGAGCTCCTGCTGCCGCTGGGCATGGAGCGGAGCGAGACGTACATGGAGGCCATGCGCACGGCCGACAACGCCGCCCTGCCCTTTGACCACGACAAGGAATACACCATGACGGGCATCCGGCAGATCCCCTATTACCGCTCCCCGGCGGAGAGCGCCGAGGAAATGGTTGGCGACCCCACCGCCGCGGCCGGCTGCATCTGCTCCTGCGCCGCGGACATGGAGAAGTGGCTGCGCTTTAACCTGAACCGCGGCAAGGTCGGGGACGTGCAGCTCGTGCGCGAGGACCTGATGGATCTGATCGCCTCGTCCCACATCGATACGGGCGATGGCGGCGCCTACGGCCCCCAGCGCGCCATGACCTCCTACGGCCTGGGCTGGAGCCTGTACAGCTACCGCGGGCACAAGATGCTCGAGCACGGCGGCAACATCAACGGCTTTACCTCCTCCACGGCCATCGTTCCGGACCTGAACCTGGGCGTGTTCGTCAGCGCGAACATGAACGTCACGCTGCTTGCCGACGCCATCGTGCAGGAGACCGTGGACAAGGCCTTGGGCGCCACGGACGGGAATTGGTACGAGCGCATGAAGGCGTACAACCAGGCGATGTTCGACCACGTGGTCTCCTTCTTCGCCTCCTTCGGCGGCACGCCCGTGCCGGGCACGAAGCCCTCGCACGCGCTCAAGGACTACGCCGGGACCTATGAGGCGCCCGGTTACCGCCGCTTCCGCATCGAGGAGAAGGACGGCGCGCTCACCGCGGACTTCAACTCCTTCTGCGTGGGGCTGCGGCACCACCACTACGATACCTTTGCAACGGAAGGCTCCATTGGCGAGCTGCCCGCGGGCCTGACCCTCACGTTTGCGGCCGACCCCAAGGGCGAGATTTCCACGCTGTCGGTGATGCTCGGCAGCGAAAAGGGCCTCAAGCCCATCGTCTTTACGAAATAGTGCGAGCGGATTCGCCGCTGGCGGCAAGGAGAATGGCAAAATGGAAGATCAGAAGTTTATTGAATCGCTCCGGCAGATGGCGGAGGAGGGCCTCCAGCTCTGGGAAAGCCCCTCTGTCGCCGTGGGCATTGTAAAGGACGGCAAGACGGTGTTTGCAGGCGGCTTTGGCAAGCGCGACGTGGAAAAGGGCTTGCCCGCCGATGGGGAGACGCTCTACCAGATCGGCAGCTGCTCCAAGGCGTTTACCGCCGCGCTCGTGGCGATCCTGGTGGACCAGGGCAAGCTGGATTGGGATACCCCCATCCAGAAGTACGTGCCCGAGGTGCGCTTCTACGACGACTTCACCACCGCGAACGTGACGCTTCGCGACCTGCTCTGCCACCGCACGGGCCTGCCCCGTCACGAATACTCTTGGTACGGCACGGACTTTGACAAGGCCACGCTCGTGCACAACCTGCGCTACCTGGAGCCGAATCAGCCGATCCGCTCCAAGTTCCAGTACAACAACCAGTGCTTCATCCTGGCGGGCTACATCGTCGAGCGCGTCACGGGCAAGAGCTTTGAGGAGAACCTCGACGCGTACATCTTTGGGCCCCTGGGCATGACCCGCTCCTGCGCGTTCGTCGACGACATCGAGGGCAATGCGAACCACGCCGAGCCCTATGACCGCACCAACCCCAACGACGCCCTGCACGGCATGCGCAAGATTCCCT
Organism: Candidatus Spyradocola sp.; assembly: GCA_050942925.1. Lineage (GTDB taxonomy): Bacteria > Bacillota > Clostridia > Christensenellales > UBA1750 > Spyradocola. Next base: position 44,300 of record JBMNOF010000001.1, on the reverse strand, counting down.
TCTACCGCATGCCCAAGGAGGACAAGTCCAAGGGCATCGGCGCGCCGCTCGGCCCTGCCGGTTCCATCAACTCCTGCGCCAGCGACATGCTCAAGTGGGTGACGCTCCACCTGAACCAGGGCGAGTTTGAAGGCAAGCGCATCGTGAGCGAGGCGGCGATGAAGGAGCTGCACAAGCCCCAGATGCTGCTCAGCGCGCCCCTGGACATGCCCATGGAGGAGACGGAGTTCTGCAGCTACGGCCTGGGCTGGATGGTGGAGATGTTCCGCGGCCACAAGCTCGTGCAGCACGGCGGCAACATCAACGGCTTCTCGGGCTTCACCTGCTTTGTGCCGGACCTGAACCTCGGCGTCGTCGCGTACACGAACATGAACAGCTCCTTCCTGCACTACGCTTTGGCGCGCGAGGTCATTGACCACTACCTGGGCGTCACGGGCGGCAACTGGGTGCGCCGCTACCACGACTTTGTGGCGGAGCGCTTGGGCGGCCACGAGAAGCTCATCCACGCCATGACCGGCGACAAGGTCGAGGGCACGCAGCCTTCGCACCCGCTGGCGGACTACGTGGGCACCTACGGCCGGCCGGGCTATACGGACGTCAAGATCTCCCTGGATGGCGACAAGCTGCGGCTGGCCTTCATCGGGGCGAACGTCGAGCTTCAGCACTTCCACTACGATACCTTTGTTCTCTCCGGCATCATGGGCGAACTGCCCAGCGGAATTCCGGTCCACTTCTATGTGGACGAAGTGGGCGGCAAGGTGAGCGCGCTCTCCATGCCCCTTGTGACGGAGCCTGGCGGAAAGCTCATTCGGTTCAGCAAAAAGTAAGAATGGGGCGGTGAATTCATGTCGCGATATATTGTCAAACGACTCCTCTACATGATCCCCATGCTGTTTTGCGTGATCCTGATGATCTTCCTCATCATGTCGCTGACGCCGGGCGATCCCGCCAGCAACGTGCTGCCCATGACCACGCCCCAGGATGTCAAGGACGCCTTTAACGAGCGCGTGGGATTCACCGGCAGCCTGATGGAGCGGTTCGGCAACTACCTGCACGGGCTGCTGACGGGCAACGTTCTTTCCTACACCTCGCAGGAGAACGTCTTTACCGAGCTTGCGACGCGGTTCCCCCTGACGATCCGCGTGGGCACCTGGGCCTTCTGCATTTCGGCTGTCATCGGCGTGTCGTTGGGCATCTTGAGCGCCATCAAGCAGTATTCCTTCCTGGATACGACGGTGACGATCTTCGCGGTGACATTCGCCTCGGTGCCGTCGTTCTTCGTCGCGGTGCTGATGATTCTGTTCTTTGCGGTCTACAAGGGCTGGCTGCCATCGTTCGGCATAGAGGGCTTTACCTCTTACATCATGCCGGTGACGACGCTGGTTCTTGCCAACATCCCGATCCTTAGCCGCATGACGCGCTCGTCCATGCTGGACGCCATGACGCAGGACTACATCCGCACGGCGCGCGCCAAGGGCTGCAGCGAAAAGCGGGTCATCTGGAAGCATGCGCTCAAGAACGCGTGCCTGCCCATCATCACGCTCCTGATCACGGGCCTTGCTTCGACGCTGGGCGGTTCCGTCATCGTCGAGCAGATCTTCACCATCCCGGGCGTGGGCATGTACATGCTCACGGCTGTGAATGAAAAGAACGTGCCGGTCGTCATGACGTGTGCGTTCCTGCTGTCGCTGATCTTCATGTGCGCCATGGTGCTCATGGACATCTGCTATGCCCTGATTGACCCCAAGATTGGAGCGCGGTACAAGAAATGAGAGCGGAGAAAACATTCAAGCGCATGGCGGGCAGCCGGAGGAGCAGCCTCTTTGCCGACGTCGCCAAGCGTTATATGCGAAACCCCGCGGCTGTCATCGGCGGGGTCATCCTGATCGTCATCCTGCTTGCATGCCTCACGGCCAACCTGATTGTTCCGGAGGAGATGGTCACCGCCTACGATACGCAGGCAAGGCTGGAGCCGCCCAGCGCGGCGCATCCCTTCGGTACGGATAACCTGGGCCGCGATCTGTTCGCGCGCGTGCTCTACGGCGCGCGGATCTCGGTGGGCATCGGCGTGGGCGCGACGCTCCTTTCGCTGGTCATCGGCGCGGCCATCGCCTCGGTGTGCGCCATGTCCAAGAAGGCGGATTTCCTCATCATGCGCGTGGTGGACGTCATCACCTGCGTGCCGACGATCCTTCTTGCGCTGGTGCTCTTGACCGTGCTGGGCGGCAGCGTGTTCAACATGGTGCTGACGCTGACGCTGGTTTCGGTTCCGGGATTTGTGCTGCGCATCCGCGCGGTGGTGCTCGGGGTCGTGGAGCAGGATTACGTCAAGGCGGCGCGCGTGAGCGGGACCAAGCCGCTCAAGCTGGTCGTCAAGCACATCCTGCCCAATGCGCTGGACCCCATCATCGTCGACGCGACGATGACCATCTCCAGCATGATGCTCTCGGCCGCAGGCTTGTCCTTCATCGGCGTCGGCATTGCGCCGCCGAACCCGGAGTGGGGCGCCATGCTTAACTACGCGCAGCAGTATTTCCGCACCGCGCCCTACATGGCGATCTTCCCGGGCCTTGCCATCGCGCTGACGGCGCTGTCCATCAACCTGGTGGGCGACGGCCTGCGCGACGCGCTGGACCCCCAGGCCCAGAAATAAAAGGAGGGAGCATATGGAAGAAAAGAAACCGCTGCTGCAGGTCGTCGACCTGTCGGTGGACTTCCGCATGGATCGGAAGACCTCTCTGCACGCCGTGCGCCATGTCTCCTTCGACCTCTACAAGGGCGAGACGCTGGGAATCGTCGGCGAAAGCGGCTGTGGCAAGTCCGTGACCTGCATGTCCATCCTGCAGCTGAACCCGGCAAGCCGCACGCGCTATCCCTCGGGGCAGATCCTCTTTGACGGCAAGGACCTCCTGCACATGACGCCCAAGCAGCTCCGGCCCATCCGGGGCAACGAGATCGCCATGGTCTTTCAGGAGCCGATGACCGCCATGAACCCGCTGTTCACCATCGGCGACCAGCTCATGGAAGCCCTGCGCGTGCACAACCCCCGCATGGAGAAGAGCGAGGCCTACGCCAGGAGCCTGGAGGCCCTGCGCCGCGTCAAGATCCCGAACCCGGAGCGGATTCTCAAGACCTATCCCTTCGCGCTCTCGGGCGGCATGCGGCAGCGCGCCATGATCGCCATGGCCCTGATCACCCGGCCCAAGCTCCTCATCTGCGACGAGCCGACCACGGCCCTGGACGTCACCATCCAGGCGCAGGTTCTGGACCTGATGAACGAGCTCAAGCACGAGATCGGCACCTCCATCATCTTCATCACGCACGACCTGGGCGTCATCAGCGAGATGGCGGACCGCGTGCTCATCATGTACGGCGGACGGGTCTGCGAGGAGGCGGATGTGGACGAGCTGTTCACCAAGCCCCGCCATCCCTATACCGTGGGACTCATCGACTCCCACCCCAATCCCGATTACGACGGCGACCGCCTCAAGGTCATCCCCGGAAGCGTGCCCACGCTGCGGGATATGCCCGCGGGCTGCCCCTTTAACAACCGCTGTGCCTATGCCAGCGATATCTGCCGCGACGTCTTCCCCGAGTTTGAGCAGGCGGGCAGCGGCCACAGCATCGCTTGCCACAACTGGCGGAAAACCGCAAAGGAAGGAGGCGCGGAGCAGTGACCGAGCAGTTTCGAACCAGCACGGACGAAAATTACTTTCTTAAGGCGGAAAGCCTGACCATGCACTTCCCGGCCGCATCCGACGCCCTCGGCCGGCCAACCAGCTGGATTCACGCCGCGGACGACGTCTCCTTCAGCGTGCCCAAGGGCAAGACCCTGGGCGTCGTCGGAGAGAGCGGCTGCGGCAAGTCCACCGTCGGCAAGATGCTGCTGGACATCTACCATCCCACTAGCGGCAAGATCTTCTATGAGGGACGGGACATCACCACGCTTTCCGCAAGGGAGCGCCGCCCCTACGTCAAGAAGATGCAGCTGGTCTGGCAGGACCCGTACTCCTCGCTGGACCCGCGCATGCGCGCAGGCGACATCATCGCCGAGCCCATCGACAACTTCGGCCTGGCCTCCAGCCGTGCGGAGCGCGCGGAAAAGGTCGAGCGCCTCATGTCGATGTGCGGCCTCTATCCGGAGATGGCCTCGCACTACCCGCACCAGTTTTCCGGCGGCCAGCGGCAGCGCATCTGCATCGCGCGCGCCCTGGCCACAAACCCGGAGTTCGTCGTCTGCGACGAGGCGGTCTCCGCGCTGGACGTCTCCATTCAGGCGCAGATCATCAACCTGCTCAAGGACCTGCAGGACGAGCTTCGCCTGACCTATCTGTTCATCTCGCACGATTTGAACATCATCCACTTCATCTCCGACGAGATCATCGTCATGTACCTGGGGCAGATCGTCGAGCGCGGCACGATGGAAACCGTCTACCGCAACCGCGCGCACCCCTATACCAAGGCCCTCTTCTCCGCAACCCCCGCCTTTACCGCGGCGGAAAAGCAGAAAAAGCAGCGCATCATCCTGGAGGGCGACGTGCCCTCGCCCGTGGACCCGCCCAAGGGCTGCCGTTTCCGCGGGCGCTGTCCCTACGCGCAGAAGCGCTGCGAGGAGGAGCCGCAGTGGCATTCGGTCGAGGAGAACCACTTCGTCAAGTGCCACCTGTTCGACTAAACCATGGATTTCAGGCGCATTGCGCTTTGAAATTTGCGCCTGCAGGCGTTGCAGGCACAGAAATTCGATCCGAAATGGAAGGGTGAAACACAATGAACAAGAGCAAATCTATTCTGGCGCTCCTGTTGGCGCTGGTCGTCGCGCTCTGCACGCTGACGGCCTGCTCCAGCACGCAGGCGCCGAGCAGCGACGAGTCCGCCGCGCCCACCGAGAGCGCGGGAACCGATGAGGGAACGGAAAGTGCCGAACCCACCACCGGCAACTCCGGAAAGACCCGCCCCACCACCAGCGGCCAGGCGGATAATTCCTTTACCGTTGCGCTGATTGACCAGATCACGACGCTGGACCCCGAGCTCTTCATGAAGCAGGCCGAGGACAACGTCATCGTCAACGTCTACGACCCGCTGTTCTACCTGGACAACGACAGCAACATCGTCTGCGCTCTGGCAGAGTCCTATGTGGAGAATGAGGATGGCAGCGTGGACGTCACCCTTCGCAGCAATGTCAAGTTCCACTCTGGCGATATCCTGACCGCGCAGGACGTGGCATATACGCTGTCCCGCTGCACGAACTCTCCGCTGTGCTCCGTCCTTGTGGGCGCGATGGAGATCACGGTGACGGATGACACGCACCTGACCCTCACCTTCCCCGGCGCGGGTGCGGGTGCGGGTTTCCATGACCTGATGCCCTACATCCAGACCATGGCCATCGTCAACCAGTCCTACTGCGAGACGATCATCAGCGACCCCAACGAAGACCTGGGCCTGAACGTGGACGGCACCGGCTCCTACAAGGTGGAGGAGATCAGCGCCAACGGCGACGTGACCCTGACCCGCTTTGAGGACGCTTGGTCGCCCGCTTCCATCGACACCATCTACTTCAAGTACATCACCGGCAGCCAGGAGACCGCGTTTGAGGCAGGCGACCTGGACTATGCGATGTACGGCGCTTCCAACTACCAGATCATCAAGGAGTATGACAATGTCCTGACCCAGGAGCAGGTGCTCAACAACGTCGCGTTCTTGATTTGCAACTGCGTGGAGGGCACGCCGACCTCTGACCAGCGCGTGCGTGACGCCATTGCCCACTGCTTGAACATCGACGAACTGGCGACCATTGCCAGCGGCGATGCCGGCACCCCGGCCTACAACATGGCCACGCCCCTTGTGGAGTACTACGCGGACGTCGCCGAGCACGTTGCCGTGGACGTCGAGCAGGCCAACGCCCTGATGACCGAGGCTGGCTACTCCGAGAGCAATCCCCTGGAGCTGACGCTGATCGTGCAGTCCGCCTACCCCGATTGGGTTTCCGGTTGTGAGATCATGAAGGAGATGCTGGAGCAGTCCTACTTTGTGATCAACATCGAGCAGGTGCCGGATTCCAGCCGCTACTTTATCCAGGACTTTGACCTGGCCATGATCAGCATCGGCCTGACCTCGCAGTTCGGCTCCTTCGCGCAGCTCTACGAGACTGGCTCCAGCCTGAACCTGGCTGGCATCAACGATGCCGACGTGCAGGCGGCCTTTGCCGCGATGACGGACGAGGCCTCCACCCAGAACGCCATGAAGGTGGCCACCGAGTGCCGTGCCTACATCCCGATCTACTACGCGACGACCTTCTTCGCCTTCGACGCCAACCTGAATCCCGGTCCGTTCTACACGCAGTTCTCTGCGTTCATGTACCGCGATTTCTCCTGGAAGTAAGGGAAGAACCGTTTGCACCCGCCCCGCACCAAGCGCTCTGCGCGTCCCGTGCGGGGCGTTTTTTTGTGCACGGCACGGCAGATGGGGGAGAATGTTTTCCAATCTTTCGGCGAAAGGACTTGCCACTGCATCCCAAATTATATACAATAGAGATGGCAAACCCATTGAGAGTGGAGGAGGCGTTTTCACATGACCAAGCAGGTTCTCGATACCATGGTGGAGAAGATGAACAAATCCGTGGCGGTTTATAGAAAAGAACTGGCGTCCATGCGCGCGGGCCGCGCCAACCCGCAGTTGCTGGACCGCATCCTCGTGGACTATTACGGCTCGCCCACGCCCATTAACCAGGTGGCCAACATCTCCATTCCCGAGCCGCGCATCATCCAGATCGCCCCTTGGGAACAGAGCATGCTCAAGGTCATTGAGAAGGAAATCCAGAAGTCGGACCTGGGCATCAATCCCTCCAACGACGGCAAGATCATCCGCCTGCTGCTGCCGGAGCTGACCGAGGAGCGCAGAAAGGACCTCGTCAAGCAGACGCGCAAGCTGGCCGAGGAGTGCAAGATCGCGGTCCGCTCCATCCGCCGCGACGCCAATGACCAGATCAAGAAGATGAAGAAGGACAACACCATCACCGAGGATGAGCAGAAGGCCGCCGAGGACAAGATCCAGAAGGCGACCGACAAGATCATCAAGGAGATCGACACCATCACCGCGGAGAAGGAAAAGGAGCTCATGGAGGTATGACGGTCCATCCCGCCCTGGGCTTGCCCCTGTCCCTCGCGTTGGAACAACTGGGGGAGGAAAACTGCCGCGTGAAGTGGACGCGCCCACCGCGGCACCCGGATAAGACGGGCAGTGCGCGCACGGTGCGCATTCGGGAAAACGGCGGGACGGTCGAAATCACCGTCTCGCCGTTTGAAGATGTGCTGAAGGAGGAGCAATGAGCGAGGAATTTCCGCCAAAGGGCGCCGCAATGCCACGGCACGTGGCCATTATCATGGACGGAAACGGCCGCTGGGCCAAACAGAAGGGCATGCCGCGCGCATATGGGCACAGGCAGGGCGTCCTCGCGCTGGAGCCCATCCTGTCGGCCTGCGGAGAGTGGGGCATTGAGGCGCTGACAATTTTCGCGTTTTCGACGGAGAATTGGGCGCGGCCCAAGGACGAAATCGCGGCCCTGATGGGCTTGATCGTCGAATTCTTCAACAAAAAGATCGACGAGCTGGACAAAAAGGGCGTCTGCATCCGGATGCTGGGGGACTTGACCCAGGTGCCGGAGCTGCAGCGGAAAACCGCGGAGGCGGCCATGGCGCGCACCGCGGGAAACACGGGCCTGAAGCTCAACATCGCGCTCAACTATGGAAGCCAGCAGGAGATCGTCCGCGCGGCGCGGACGCTGGCGCAGGCCTGCGTGGACGGGAAAATGCGGCCGGAGGACATCGACGAGGCCGCGTTTGAGGACGCGCTCTACACCCGGGGCCTTCCGCCCGTGGACCTGCTCATCCGCACCAGCGGCGAAGAGCGGCTCTCCAATTTTTTGCTGTACCAGTGCGCGTACGCGGAATTTGTATTTGTCCCGGAGTTCTGGCCGGACTTCACAAGGGAGGTCTTTGCGCGGGCGCTTGCGACGTATTTTGGCCGCGCCAGGCGCTTTGGCAAGGTTTAGACGGCCTAGAAACAAAAAAGGGATTGGGATGGATTGATGCATAAGAGAGTGGTCACGGGTCTGTTGGCGAGTGCCTATGTCATCACCATGGTTCTGCTCGGAAAAACAGCGCTCGTGATCAATGTGGTACTGTTGTTGCTCGTGGGAACATATGAGATATTGCACAGCCTCTGCGCAGGCGGGTTCCGGCCGGTCAAGTGGGTCTATTACCCCTATGTGCTCCTGCTCGTGCCCGCCTATCTTTGGGGCGGGGACAGGGGGCTTTTGCTCATGCTCATGATCGGCGCCATGACGGCCATGGCCGCAACCGCCATCAAGCACGAGCCGGACCCGCGCGAGATGTTGGCGGCGCTGCTCCCGGCGTTTTACCCGGCGCTGCCCATCATGGCGCTGTGCCTGCTCATCACGAGCGGGCTCACGCACTGGAGGCTGTTTGTGTGGATGGCCTTTGCCGTGTCCGTGGGCAGCGACGGCTTTGCACTCTTTTTTGGCCGCGCCTTTGGCAAGCACAAGCTCATCCCCAAGGTCAGCCCCAACAAGACCGTGGAGGGCGCGGTGGGCGGCCTTGTGGGCGGAATGTTTGCGGCGCTGGTGATGTATGGGTTCAGCGTCTACATGGGCGACGACTTGCCGATTTGGCTGTTCCTGGGGCTGGGCCTGGCGGGTTCGGTCGTAACCCAGGTGGGGGACATCGTCGCCTCCTACATCAAGCGCATTTGCGGGGTCAAGGACTTCGGAAAGATCTTCCCCGGCCACGGCGGCCTGCTCGACCGCATGGACGGGATCATGTACAACTCCGTGGCGCTGTGCGTATTTGTACTGCTCGTCACGGCCTGACGGACAAGGAGGAACGAATGCGAAGGATCGCCATTCTGGGCAGCACGGGGTCCATCGGCACACAGAGCCTGGACGTCATCCGCAGGCACCCGGAGTCCTTCCGCGCGGTGGCCCTGGCGGCCCGCTCGAGCGCGGAAGCCTTGGAAGGGCAGGTGCGGGAGTTTTCACCCGCGGCTGCGGCGCTGGTCTGCCCGCCCGCAGGGTTTTGCGGAACGGCAGATTGTCAATGGAAGTTTGGAGAGGAAGCACTGCTGGACATCTGCGCGCGCGAGGATGTCGATGCGGTGCTTGTTGCCATTGTGGGGATTGCGGGCCTGCCGGCGGTCCTGCGCGCCATCGAGTGCGGAAAGACCGTGCTGCTGGCCAACAAGGAGGCGCTGGTCACCGGCGGCGCGCTCGTGATGGAGGCGGCGCGCCGGAAGGGCGTTGCGCTCTTGCCCGTGGACAGCGAGCACAGCGCGATCTTTCAGTGCATCCAGGGACGGCCGAACGCGCACCCATGCCGGATCGTTTTAACAGCATCCGGAGGGCCTTTCCGAACTTGGAGCCGCGAGCAGATCGAAAAGGCCACCGTCGCCCAGGCGCTGCGGCACCCGAATTGGTCCATGGGCCGCAAGATCACCATCGACAGCGCCTCCATGGTCAACAAGGCCCTGGAGGTGATCGAGGCGCGCTGGCTCTTTGACATGGCGCCCGAGAACATCCAGGTCGTGATCCATTCGCAGAGCGTGGTCCATTCCGGCGTGGAGTTTTCGGACGGCGCGCTCCTGTGCCAGCTGGGCTTGCCGGACATGCGAGTGCCCATCGCCTATGCCATGAGCTATCCGGACCGTCTGGGGAACGTCGGAGAGCGCCTGGACCTGACGCGCGCCGGCGCGCTCACGTTTGAGGCGCCGGATTTTGCGCGCTTTCCCGCCCTTGCCCTCGCTTGGGAGGTCTTGCGGGCGGGCGGAACGGCGCCCGTGACCCTCAACGGCGCAAACGAGGTCGCCGTGGACCTGGTCCTGCAAGAAAAACTTCCCTTCTTCCGCATTGCGGATCTGCTCGCGGAAACCCTAAGCCGGGAGAGCGTCCGGCCCGTGCGCGAAGTCTCCGACGTTTTGGAGGCCGACCGGCGCGCCCGGGAAACCGCTCTTGCCATCGCAAAGAGGTGGACCGACTGATCTTTTCCTTGCAAAGGGGGAAGCCAAAAGAACAATGAGCACAATTCTCTATGTCATCCTTGCGCTTGTGGTGCTGGGCATCTGCATCTTTGTGCACGAGCTCGGCCATTTTCTGGCGGCGCGGGCCTGCGGCCTGCACGTCGTGGAGTTCGCCATCGGCATGGGGCCGAAGGTCTTCGGCTGGCGCCGAAACGGCACGGACTATTCCGTCCGCGCGCTGCCCGTCGGAGGCTTTTGCGCCTTCATCGGGGAGAGCGCGGACGATGAGCCGGAGGACCCGGATAACATCAACCTGCAGCCCGCTTGGAAGCGCCTGATCATGACCGCCGCCGGCCCAATCATGAACTTTGTTTTGGCGCTGGTGCTCGCGGTCGTCCTCATGGCGGTCATCGGCGAGTACGCCGTGGTCAACCGCATCGACACCGTCACGGACGGCACCCCCGCGGCCGCGGCAGGCATCGAGGTCGGGGATAAGATCGTGGGCGTCAACGGCCAGCCCTACGAGAAGGCCGAGGACGTCAGCGCCGCGATCGGCGAGACCGGCGACGCGGACGTCCTGCTGACCATAGAGCGCGACGGCGAAACCTTTGACGTCACCGTCGGCAAGGCGTACGACGAGGCGAGCAGCCGCTACCTCATGGGCATCACCTTTGGCACCGAGCGCGTGCGCACGAGCCTTTGGCATGCCGTGCGCTCGTCCGTGACCTATTGCGCGGAGATGCTCAAGCTCATGGTCCAGACGCTTGGGCAGATGTTTACCCGCAGCGACGTTCTGGACCAGGTGGCCGGTCCCGTGGGCACCGTCTCCCTCATGACGGAGTACACGCAGGCCTCCTTTGCGCAGTCCTTTATGGACGGCATGACCATGGTGCTGAACCTGGCCGTCATCATCTCGATGAACCTGGGCCTGATGAACCTGCTGCCCCTGCCGGCGCTGGACGGCGGCCGCGTGGTGCTGCTGGCGGTGGAGGCCGTGTCCGGCAAGCACCTTTCCCGCAAGCACGAGGCCATCGTGCACTTTGTCGGGCTGGTGCTGCTCCTTGGGCTCATCGTCGTTTTGACGGGACGGGATATTTTGCGGATATTTGGAGTGAGCGTATGAGCAGAAGAGCATGCAGAACCATCCACGTAGGGCGCGTGGACATCGGCGGAAGCGCGCCGGTCTCCGTGCAGTCCATGACCAACACCGACACGCGCGACGCCATGGCCACCCTCTCGCAGATCGAAAAGCTGCACAGGGCCGGGGCGGACATCGTGCGCATCTCCGTCTACGACGAGGCCTGCGTGCAGAGCGTGCGCAAGCTCGTGGACTACTCGCCCGTGCCGCTGGTTGCGGACATCCACTTTGACCACAAGCTCGCCATCGGCGCGATGGAAAACGGCATCCAGAAGCTGCGCATCAACCCCGGCAACATCGAGCGCAAGGAGGACGTCCGCCGCGTCGTGGACTGCGCCAAGGCGCACAAGGTGCCCATCCGCATCGGCGTCAACACCGGCAGCCTGCCCAAGGACCTGGTGGCCAGCATGGGCGTGACGCCCGACAGCATGGTCGAGGCCGCCCTGCGCCACGTCCGCATCCTGGAGGACTGCGGGTTTTATGACATTGCGCTCTCCCTCAAGGCCTCGGACGTGCGCACGAACGTCCTGGCCTACCGGAAGGTCGCGGCCCTGTGCGACTATCCCCTGCACCTGGGGGTCACGGAGGCCGGCCGCCGCGGCATGGGGAACGTAAAGTCCGACATCGGCATTGGCTCCCTCCTGCTGGACGGCATCGGGGATACCATCCGCGTCTCCCTGTCCGGAGACCCGGTGCCCGAGGTCGAGGCGGGGCTCAACATCCTGCGGGCCATCGGCCTGCGGCGCGACGCGGTCAATATCGTTTCCTGCCCCACCTGCGGCCGCAAGATGCTGGACGTCGAGGCCTTGGCCAAGGAAGTCGAGCACCGCCTTGCCGGGGTGGAGCTGCCCATCACCGTCGCCATCATGGGCTGCGTCGTCAATGGCCCCGGCGAGGCGAAGCAGGCCGACGTGGGCATCGCCGGCGGCGCAAGCGCGGGCGCGCTGTTCCGCCACGGCATCCTCGTCCGCCGCGTGCCCAAGGAGGGGCTGCTCGACGCCCTGATGCAGGAAATCGCGGACATCGCAAAGGAAATGGATCGAAAACTCGAACTGTAGGACAATCGGGAGGAAGAAAATGGCCGCCGCCGTGGAGTGGAAGGAAAGATTACAGAAGGCCGCGCCCAAGGCGCCGGTGGACAAGCTCACGCTGGAGCACGTCACCGTGCACAAGAAGACGGGGCGCCTCGTCGTGCGCTTTCAGGCGGGACAGATGCTCACCCATGAGGAGTACGCCAGCATCAAGCAGGGCTTGATCGAGATGTTCGGCAAGCGGAGCGGTCTGCAGGTGGACGTGCTGGTCGCCTGCCCGACGCTTGCGGACGACTTTATGGCGGACCCGGAAAAGTACGCCGCCTGGCTCACGGACGCGCTCGCCGCGCAGATGCCCTCGGTCCGTCCGCACCTGGCCGGCGCGAGCTGGACGGTGGAAAAGAATACCGTCACCCTCACGGTGCGCGCCAAGATCGCCGCGGACCTGCTCCTCATGCGCCGGGCGGACGAGGCGATCGGCAAAATCCTCGCCCAGGTCTTCCGGCGGGAGGCCGCCGTGCAGATCATCTCCCGCGAGCAGGAGCAGGCGCTGGAGACCTTCCTGGAGGAGCGGCGGCGCATGGACGCCGAGCTCCTGAAGCACATGGGCGACCAGGTGCAGGAGAAGAAAAAGCCGGAGGGCCCCCACGTGCTCTACGGCCGCAAGATCACGGGCAGCACGAGCGAGCCCATCGGCGACCTGAGCGAAACGAGCGGGCGCGTCACCCTCGAGGGCTTTGTGCTCAAGAAGATCGAGAGCAAGGAGCTGCGCGGGGGCAGCAAGACGCTGGTCACCTTCGGCGTCACGGATTACACGGGGTCCCTCCTGTGCAAGGTGTTTCTGAACGCCGAACAGGGCGAGGGAAAGGAGATCCCCGGGCTCAAGCCCGGCATCCGCGTGCGGGTGCGCGGCGTCTGCCAGTGGGATACCTTCTCCAAGGAGCTCGCCTTGATGGTGGACGACGTGCAGCAGATGCCCTGGACCCCGCGCAAGGACGAGGAAGAGGTCAAGCGCGTCGAGCTCCACCTGCACACGCAGATGAGCAACATGGACGGCGTTTCGTCCGCTTCCGCGCTCATCCGGCGCGCGGCCGAGTGGGGCCACGAGGCCATCGCCATCACGGACCACGGCGTCGTGCAGGCCTACCCCGAGGCCTTTGACACGATCAAGAAGCTCGACAAGGAGGGCAAGAAGATCAAGCTCATCCCGGGCATGGAGGGCTACCTCATCGACGACAGCGGCGTGATCGTCAGCGATCCGGACGACGGCAGCGTCGACCGCACCTACGTCGTGCTGGACATCGAGACGACGGGCCTGATCATGGGCAAGGACCGCATCGTCGAAATCGCCGCCGTCAAGATCGGCGCGGACGACAAGATCCTGGACGAATACCACACCATGGTCGATCCCGGCATGCACATTCCCGCCGAAACCACCAAGGTCCACGGCATCACGGACGACATGGTCGCCGGCGCGCCGCGCATCGGCGAGGTCATGGGGAAGCTCGCGGAGTTTTGCCGGGGGCACGTCGTCTGCGCGCACAACGCCTCCTTTGACATCGGGTTCCTGCGCATTGAGGCCGACAAGGCGGGCGTGGAGCTGCCCGGGTCCGTGCTGGACACCCTGCCGCTGGCGCGGGCGGTCATGACCGAGCTCAAGCGCCACAAGCTCGACCAGGTCTGCAAAAAGCTGGACATCAAGCTCGATAACCACCACCGCGCGCTCTTTGACACGCGCGCCACCGCGCACATGCTCCTGCGCCTCTTGGACCGCGCCAAGGAGCGCCACGGCGTCATCACCCTGCGGGACCTCAACGAAAAGCTCGGCGAGCGCGTCGCGGCGGCGGGCACCTCCTATCACATCGTGCTGCTCGCCAAGAACCGCACGGGATTGGAAAACCTCTACCGCTTGGTCTCCGACGCGCACCTCAAGCACTTCGACCGCCGGCCGCACATCCTCAAGTCCGAGCTGAAGCAGCGGCGCGAGGGCCTGATCGTCGGTTCCGCGTGCGAGGCGGGCGAGCTGATCCGCGCCATGGTCGAGGGCAAGAGCGAGCGGGAAATCGAGCGCATCGCCGCGTTCTACGACTACCTGGAGATCCAGCCCACGGGCAACAACGCCTTCATGGTCCGCAATGGCCAGATCGCGGACGAGAAGGGCCTGCAGGACCTCAACCGCCGCGTGCTGCGCCTGGGCGACAAGCTCGGCAAGCCCGTGTGCGCCACCTGCGACGTCCACTTCCTGGACCCCGAGGACGCCGTCTTCCGCGAGATCCTCATGACCGGCATGGGCTTTGAGGACGCCAGCCTGCAGGCGCCGCTCTACTTCCGCACCACGCGCGAGATGCTCGACGAGTTCGCGTACCTGGGCGACCGCACGCGGGAGGTCGTCATCGACAACCCCCGCAAGATCGCGGACATGGTGGGCGAGATCAAGATGTTCCCCAAGCACCCGCGCAACGAGGAGACCTTTCAGCCCCAGCTCCCCCACGCGGAGGAGGAGATCGAGCGCATGGCGTGGGAAAACGCCAGCAAGATCTATGGCAATCCCCTGCCGGAGATCGTCTCCGCCCGGCTGGAGCGGGAGCTCAAGTCCATCCTCGGCCACGGCTTTGGCACGCTGTATTACTCCGCGCACCTGTTGGTCAAAAAGTCCAACGAGGACGGCTTCCTCGTGGGCAGCCGCGGCTCGGTCGGCTCTTCGTTTGCCGCGACCATGTGCAACATCACCGAGGTCAATCCCCTGCCGCCGCACTACGTCTGCCCGAACTGCCAGTTCTCGGACTTTGACGTCGACGTGCACAAGTATCCCTGCGGCATCGACCTGCCGGAGCGCAAGTGCCCCCGCTGCGGCGCAGACCTCAAGCACAATGGCTACGACATCCCCTTTGAGGTCTTCCTCGGCTTCAACGGCGACAAGGTCCCGGATATTGACCTCAACTTCTCGGGAATTTACCAGCACCGCGCCCACGAGTACGTGCGCCAGCTCTTTGGCGAGGGCAAGGTCTTTAAGGCCGGCACCATCGGCACCTTGGCCGATAAGACCGCCTACGGCTACGTCAAAAAGTGGTGCGAGGAGACCGGGCACCGCGCGACCTCCATGGAGATGGACCGCTTGGTCCAGGGGTGCGTGGGCGTCAAGCGCACCACCGGCCAGCACCCCGCCGGCATGGTCATCGTGCCCGAAGAGTACAGCATCTACCAGTTCTCGCCCATCCAGCACCCCGCGGACGACAAGGGCTCCGGCATCATCACCACGCACTTCGACTTTGGCTCCCTGCACGACATCCTCGTCAAGCTCGACGTGCTCGGGCACGATGACCCGACCATGATCAACATGCTCGAGCGCCTGACCGGCATCCACGCGGTCGACTTGCCGCTCAACGACAAAAAGGTCCTGGGCCTCTTTTCCTCACCGGAACCGCTGGACCTTGCGCCCAACCAGATCCGCGGCGTCAACACCGGAACGCTGGGCATCCCGGAGTTCGGCACCAAGTTCGTGCGCCAAATGCTGGAGGACACAAAGCCCTCCACCATGGCCGAGCTCATCCGCATCTCGGGCCTTTCGCACGGCACGGACGTCTGGCTCAACAACGCCCAGGACCTGATCCTGCAGGGCATCTGCAAGCTGAACGACTGCTTCTGTACCCGCGACGACATCATGAACTACCTGATCTCCATGGGCGTTGCGCCGAAGATGGCCTTTACCACGATGGAATCCGTGCGAAAGGGCCGCGGCCTGACGCCGGAGATGGAGCAGGCCATGCACGAGAACAACGTCCCCGAGTACTACGTGGACTCCTGCAAGAAGATCAAGTACATGTTCCCCAAGGGACACGCCGCCGCCTACGTCATGATGGCGCTGCGCGTGGCCTGGTTCAAGGTCTACCGCCCCTTGGAGTACTATGCGACGTTCTACACCGTGCGCGCGGACAACTTTGACGCCATCCTCATGCTGCGCGAGCCCGAGGAGCTCGACGCGGAGATGAAGCGCATCGACAAGCTCGGCAAAAACGAGCGCACCGCCAAGGACGACGACACCTACACGCTGCTGGAGCTCGTCTACGAGATGCGCGCGCGGGGCATCGAGTTCCTGCCGGTGGACTTGTACAAGTCCTGCGCGGACGAGTTCCTCATCCAGGAGGGCAAGATCCGGCCGCCGTTCAACCGGCTGCCGGGCGTGGGCGGCGCCGCGGCGGAAACGCTCTACGCTGCCTGCCGCGAAGCGGTGCAGGAAAATCGGCCCTTCATCTCCGTGGAGGACCTCAAAAACCGCGCCGGCGCAAGCTCCGGCACCATCGAACAGCTGCGCCTTGCCGGCGCTCTGCGCGGCCTGCCGGAGACCTCGCAGGTGACGCTCTTCTGACCGGGAATGGGGGAGGAAGGTTGGCCTTCTTTCCCCATTTTTTCCGGGGTTTGCGGCGAAATTTGCGGGTAAAATTCCTGTTTTTCTCTTGTGCTCAGGTGAAAACGGTGGTATACTATCCTTGCATTGCAGCGACGGTGAGAGTGGGAGGTATGTGCCCGCTCTTTACTATTGTGAAAGGGTCCCGCGCGGCGGCGCGGACCAGTCCATCCCTCGCAGCGGATTCGGAGGAAGAGCATTGGCAAAAAAGAGCGTGACGGCAATAGCTGAGGAGAGAGCGGAGCGTCTCGCGCAGAAAATGGGATATGAATTTGTCGACGTCGAGCTCGCAAAGGAGCACGGCGCGGCTTTTTTGCGCATTTATGTGGACAAGGAGGGCGGCATGTCGCTGGACGACTGCGCCGCGTTCCATCACGCCATCATCGGGCAGATCGAGGATCTGGAGTACGACTATTTGGAGATTTCCTCCCCCGGTGTGGACCGGCCGCTCAAGCGCGACCGCGACTTTGAAAAGGCCCAGGGCGAAACGGTCGAGGTCAAGCTCTACCGCGCCCAGGATGGGGCCAAGGTGCACCGCGGCGAGCTGGTGGGCCTTGAGGGCGACGAGGTCGTGCTGCGCACGGAAGAGGGCGAAAAGCGCTTTGCCCGCAAGGCCTGCGCGCTGATCAAGCCCGTGATCGAGTATGAGGACATCGAGGAGGAGGAAAAGCCATGAATGTAGAGTTTGTAGAGGCGTTGAACGAGCTGTGCAAGACCCGCAGAATCAAGAAAGAGGTCCTGCTGGAGGCCATTGAGCAGGCGCTGATGTCCGCCTACAAGAAGAACTTTGACTCCGCCTCCAACGCGCGCGTGACGCTGGACGCCATCACCGGCGAGGTCGCGGTCTACGCGCAGAAAAAGGTCGTCGAGCAGGTGGAAAATCCGCAGCTGGAGATCTCCGTGGACAGCCCCGCCGTGGACAACAAGTACCAGCTGGGCGACATCGTGGAAGTGGAGGTCACGCCCCGGAACTTCGGGCGCATCGCGGCGCAGGCGGCCAAGCAGGTCATCGTCCAGCGCATCCGCGAGGCGGAGCGCGGCGTGATCTACGACGAGTACATCGAGAAGGAAGCCGAAATTTTGACGGCCATCGTCCTTCGCATCGAGGGCAAGACGGTCTATGTCGACCTCAACCGCACCGAAGGCGTGCTGGAGCCCTCCCAGCAGATGCCGGACGAGGAGTTCCACGTCGGCGACCGCATCAAGGTCTACGTCATGGAGGTCAGCCGTTCCCAGAAGGGGCCGCAGGTCATGGTCTCCCGCACGCATTCCGGCCTGGTCAAGCGCCTCTTTGAGATGGAGGTGCCCGAGATCCAGACGGGCGTCGTGCAGATCAAGTCCATCGCGCGCGAGGCCGGCTACCGCACCAAGATGGCGGTCTATTCCTCGGACGCGGCGGTCGATCCCGTCGGCGCGTGCGTCGGCCAGCGTGGAACGCGCGTCGAGAGCATCGTCAACGAGCTCCGGGGCGAGAAGATCGACATCATCAAGTGGTCCTCCGACCCTGCGGAGTACATCGCGCAGGCGCTTTCCCCGGCCAAGGTCGTGGGCGTGTTCGTCAACGAGCACGAGAAGGCCGCCAAGGTCGTCGTGCTGGACAACCAGCTGTCCCTGGCCATTGGCAAGGAGGGGCAGAACGCGCGCCTGGCCGCCAAGCTCACCGGCTGGAAGATCGACATCAAGTCCCAGTCCCAGATGGAAGAGAGCATGGGGGTGTAAAGAGGCTTGAAGCAAAAGAAGATCCCCATGCGCATGTGCGTGGGATGTCGCGAGATGAAGCCCAAAAAGGAGCTCATCCGCGTGGTGCGCCCACCCGAGGGCGACGTCATGCTCGACCGCACGGGCAAGGCCGCGGGCCGGGGCGCCTATGTCTGCCCCTCCAGCGCTTGCCTGGAGAAGGCGCGCAAGTCCAAGACCCTCGAGCGCACGCTGGAGGCGAAGATTGAACCAGCCGTCTACGAGCAGCTTGCAAAGGAGTTGGATGCGCGTGCAAAGGAAACTGCGCGGCATGATCTCCCTGTCGGCTAAGGCCGGGAGAATCCGCTCCGGCGAAACCGCGGTGCGCGCCGCGGTGCGCAAGGGCGAGGCCGCCCTGCTGCTTGCGGAAGAGACGGCAAGCACAAATACCAGGACCACAATGGACAAACTGGCCGCGGCGTATGCACTCCCGCTCCTTTACGTGCAGGATTTGGGCGCATGCATCGGCAAGCCCGGAAGGACCATGGCCGCGCTGTGCGACGAGGGCTTTGCCAAGGCGATTGCCAGGATCAATGACGAACACGGGGGTGTAGAAGGAGAATGACGAAAATGAAAGTGACCGACGCGGCGCGGCTCCTCGGCACGGGCGCCAAGGAGCTCATCGACAAGATCGCCGGCACGCGCGAGGGCACGCAGGACGCGCTTGCCGCGCTGCGCAAGCTGGAGGAACAGCTCGCCGCCAAGGAGCAGAAGGAGCGGGAGGAGGCCGAGCGCGTCCGCGCGGAGCAGGAGCGCATCCGCGCCGAGCAGGAGCGCATCGCCGCCGCCAACGCGCAGGAAGAGGCCCTTCGCGCCGCGGTTCTGGCCGAGCACGAGCGCGCCAAGCGCGAGGCCGGTGAGCAGGCCGCGCAGCAGCAGCCGGAGGCGCCCAAGGCAGAGGCGCCCAAGGCGGAGCCCCAGCGCCCGGCGGAGGCGCCGCGCGCGCCCCGTCCGCAGCAGCCGGGCACTCCGGGCGCCCAGGCGCCGCGCAGCCAGCAGGCCGGACGCGGTCCGCGCCAGCCGTATACGCCGCGGCCCTTCGTGCCCAACCCCAACGATCCCAACGCCTTGGTCAACCGCCAGAACCCGCGCTTTGCGGGCCAGCAGCAGGGCGCGAACCGTCCCTATGGCCAGCGCGACGGCCAGCAGCGTCCCTATGGCCAGCGCGACGGCCAGCAGAAGTCCTTTGGTCAGGGCGGCAACCGCCCCTACGGCCAGCGCGACGGCGGGCGTCCGTTCACGCCGCGGGACAAGGATTCCGACGCGCCGCAGCAGCGCCGTGCGCCGCAGCAGCGCTCGGGCGGGTTTGCCCGTTCCCGCGGGCCGGAGCTCGTTCCCGTCATGGAGAAGGAGCGCGTCAGCAATTACGACCCGAACAAGAACAACTATCAGCGCCAGCATGATCCGGAGAAGAAGGCCCAGAAGCCGAAGAAGCAGATCATGAAGGAGACCGTGCGCGCGGCCGGCGGCCTGGACGACGAATGGCGCCGCAGCAAGAAGCCCAAGAAGCAGCAGAACAACCAGCCGCGGCCCGAGCCGGTCAAGATCGAGAAGGCCTACATGACGGCGGAAAAGATCACCGTCAAGGACCTGACCGAGCGCATCGGCAAGCCCGCGGGCGAGATCATCAAAAAGCTCCTGCTCCTTGGCATCATGGCAACGATCAACCAGGAACTGGATTACGATACGGCCCAGCTGGTCTGCAGCGAGTTCGGCATCGAGCTCGAGATGAAGAAGGAAAAGACCTACGAGGAGACGCTGGAGGAGGGCGAGGCCCAGGAGGACAAACCCGAAGACCTCGTGCCCCGGCCCCCGGTCGTCACCATCATGGGCCACGTCGACCACGGCAAGACCTCTTTGCTGGACTGCATCCGCAGAACCCACGTCACCGCCAGCGAGGCGGGCGGCATCACCCAGCACATCGGCGCCTATACCGCCGAAATCCACGGCCAGAAGATCACCTTCCTGGACACCCCCGGTCACGAGGCCTTTACCGCCATGCGTATGCGCGGCGCCCAGTGCACGGACATCGTCGTGCTGGTGGTCGCGGCGGACGACGGCATCATGCCGCAGACCGTGGAGGCCATCAACCACTCCAAGGCCGCCGGCGTGCCCATCATCGTGGCCATCAACAAGATGGATAAGCCCACCGCCAACCCCGAGCGCGTCAAGCAGGAGCTGACCGAGCACGAGCTCGTTCCCGAGGATTGGGGCGGCGACGTGATCTGCGTCCCGGTATCGGCCGCGACGGAGATGGGCATTGATAACTTGCTGGAGATGATCCTGCTCACAGCCGAGATGAAGGAGCTCAAGGCCAACCCCAACCGTCCGGCCCGCGGCACCATCATCGAGGCGCGGCTGGACAAGGGCCGCGGCCCGGTGGCCACGCTCCTTGTGCAGAGCGGTACCATCCACGTCGGCGACAACATCGTCGCGGGCACGGCCTATGGCCGTGTGCGCGCCATGGTCAACGACAAGGGAGAGCGCATCACGGATGCCGGCCCCTCCACGCCTGTGGAGATCATCGGCTTTAACGATGTTCCCGATGCGGGCGATATCCTCCACGTCACCGAGGACGAAAAGCTCGCCCGCCAGGTCGCCGAGGAGCGCCGCGACAAGATCAAGGATTCGCAGCTCAAGTCCCTGCAAAAGACCACGCTGGACGACCTGTTCAACCAGATGCAGGAGGGCGAGATCAAGGACCTCAACCTCGTCATCAAGGCGGACGTCCAGGGCTCTGTCGAGGCCGTGCGCTCGTCCTTGGAGAAGCTCTCCAACGACGAAGTCCGCGTGCGCTGCATCCATGGCGGCGTCGGCGCCATCAACGAGAGCGATATTTCGCTGGCGGCGTCCTCCAACGCCATTGTCGTGGGCTTCAACGTCCGTCCGGACGCCAAGGCCCGCACGCTGGCCGAGCGCGAGGGCGTGGATGTGCGCCTCTACCGCATCATCTACGACGCCATCGACGAGGTCAAGGCCGCGATGAAGGGCCTGCTCGCCCCCAAGTTCAAGGAGGTCATCCTGGGCCGCGCCGAGGTCCGCCAGACCTTCCGCGTCTCGGGCGTGGGCACCATCGCCGGCTGCATGGTCACGGAGGGCGTCATGCGCCGCAACGGCAAGGTCCGCCTGCTGCGCGACAACGTGGTCATCTTCGAGGGCAACCTCGACTCCCTCAAGCGCTTTAAGGACGACGCGCGCGAGGTCGCGGCCGGCTACGAGTGCGGCATCGGCCTGGAGGGATACAACGACATGAAGGAGCAGGACATCATCGAGTGCTTCGTCATGGAGGAAGTGGAATAAAAAAACCGTCTCACGGCGGCAGGCGACGGGCGTCGTCTGCCGCCGCTTGGGACTTTGCGGCGCAAACGCGCCCGCAGATTTGGAAAAGGAGAATCCATATGCCAGGATTTGCCAGAGTGGACCGCCAGGCCGAGGAGCTCAAGCGCGGCTTGGACAGCATATTGCGCAACCAGGTCAAGGACCCCCGCATTCCCGATGTGTTTTCCATCACCAACGTGGAGCTGACGCGCGACCTCAAGTACGCCAAGGTCTTCATCAGCGCCATGGTCCAGAGCGAGCAGGAGAAGAAGGACATGCTCAAGGCGCTGCGCAGCGCCTCGGGGTTCATCCGGCACGCGCTCGGACAGGAGGTCATCCTGCGCGCAATTCCGGAATTGACGTTTGTTTTTGACGATTCCATCGCCTATAGCGTGCATATTTCATCGCTCTTGCGCGAAATTTCGACCGACGAAGCGAACGGGGAAGAGGAGAAGCCATGATTGCGCAGCTCAAGGATGCATTGGAAGGGGCGCAGAGCATCGCGCTCATCAGCCACATTTCGCCGGACATGGATACGCTCGGCTCTGCCGTGGCCCTTCGCTACATCCTGGAAGGGCTGGGAAAGCGCGCCGTGGTCTACGATCAGGACGAGGTTCCGGCCCGCTACCTCTTTTTGGAAGGCCTGGATGCGGTGCGCCTTCCGGACGAGGAGGTCTACGACCTCGCGCTGAGCGTGGACGTCTCGGACGAGGCCCGCATGGGCACCGCCGGCAAGGTCTTTGCCGCCGCGCGGAGCCGGGCCATGATCGACCATCACCGCACCACCCTACCCTTTGCCCCCATCGCCGTCATTCACCCGGAGGCCGCGGCCACCTCGCAGATCGTCGTGGAGCTGTGCCAGGCCGCCGGATGGAAGATCCCCCCGCAGGCGGCCATGTGCCTTTGCGCCGGCATGTCCACGGACACGGGAAACTTCAGCTTTGACAGCGTCACGGGCGATACGTTCCGCGCGGCCGGCGCCTGCGTGGACAGCGGCGCCCACGTCAATGCCATCACCGAGCGCCTCTACCGCACCAGCACGCTCGGGCATGTGCGCATGATGGGCCGCGTGCTCAACGGCTTGGACCTGCGCTGCGGGGGCAAGATCGCCTTGCTCTGCGCTCGGCAGAGCGACTTTGCCGAGCTGAACGCCACGCGCGAGGACGCCGAGGGCATCGTCAACATCGGCCTGGAAATCGAGGGCGTGCAGGCCGCGGCATTGCTCACCGAGCGGGAGGGCCTCATCAAGTGCTCCCTTCGCGCCAAGGAACCGCTGGACGTTTCCGCCGTGGCCGCGCAGTTCGGTGGCGGCGGGCACATCCGCGCGGCCGGGTGCAGCTTTGCGGGCGCCACGCTGGAGGAGGCCCGCGATCGCATCGCCCAGGCGCTGGAGGGGATCGTCTCATGACGGACGGGTTCCTGAATCTCCTCAAGCCCCCGGGCATGACCTCCTCCGACGCCGTGGTCCTGGTGCGCCGCGCCTTTCCCCGCGGCACGAAGGTCGGCCACATGGGCACGCTCGACCCGGAAGCGGCCGGCGTGCTCCCCATCGGCGTGGGCAGCGCGGCGCGGTTGTTTGACTATGTGACCGAGAAGGAAAAGACCTATCGCGCGGAGATCGCCATCGGCGCGGAAACCGATACGCAGGACGCGACGGGCCAGGTCGTCGCGCGCGGTCCGGCCGTGACGGAGGAAGAACTGAGCGCCGTTCTCCCGCGCTTTGTGGGGGAGATCGAGCAGATCCCGCCCGCCTATTCCGCCATCAAGGTTGGCGGGCGCAAGCTCTACGAGGCCGCGCGCGCGGGCGAGACCCTGGAGGTCCCCAGCCGCAAGGTGACGATCTATGGATTGGATTTTGCCGGGAAAAGCGGCGAAAACCGCTTCCTGCTCGACGTGCGCTGTGGGCGCGGCACCTATATCCGCACGCTCTGCCAGGACATTGGCAGGGTGCTGGGCACGTGCAGCCACATGGCCTTTTTGTTGCGCGTGCAGAGCGGGATCTTCGGCATTGCGGACGCCGTGACTCCGGAGGAATTTCTGGAGTCCGCGCCGGACGCCCATCTCCTTCCCCTGGACGCCCCGCTCCGGCACCTGCCGGCCGTCCACCTGAGCGAGAAGCTCGAACGCGTGGTGCGAAACGGCAATCCCATCCGCATGGAGAGGTGGAAGCATCCCCTGCCGGAGGGCAAAATTGCGCGCGTCTACCTGGGACAGGCCTTTGCAGGCATGGGGGAGGCCAAGGAAGGCTGCATCCGCTTCCGGTGCATGCTCCTGCGCTGAAGGCGCGGCGAAACGACGACAAGAGAGGACGGAATAGACCGGATGAAATGCTATACGCGCAAGGCGGGCGGCACGGACGCGGCCGTCGCGCTGGGCACGTTTGACGGCGTGCACCTCGGACACCAGGCGGTGCTGGAGGTGACGCAGACCATCGCGCTGTGCGAGGGCCTGACGCCCTGCGCCGTCTCCTTTTTGAACCACCCGCTGGGGGTCGTCGGCGCGGGCTCGCCGCCGCTCCTGACCCTGCCGGCGGAGAAAGCCCTGCTCGCCGCCCACTGCGGCATAGAGGAGATGTCGCTGCTTCCCTTTACGCGGAAGCTGGCCGCGCTCCCCGCGCAGGACTTTGTGCGCCTGCTCGTGGAGAAGTACCGCGCGCGCCACATCGTCGTGGGCGAAAACCACACCTTTGGGGCGGGGGGCGCCGGCAATGTCGACTTGCTCGCCCGGCTCTCCAAGGAGTGGGGCTTCGTGCTGCACGTCGTGCCCAAGGTGCGCGTCTCCGGCATGGACGTCTCCTCCACGGCGATCCGCAGCCTCCTGCTGGAGGGGGATGTGCGCCGCGCCACGGCGCTGCTGGGGCGGGCCTACTCCATCGGCGGCCCGATCGTCCATGGCCGCCGGATCGGCCATCGGATGGGCTTCCCCACGGTCAACGTCGCGCTGGCGCCGGGCAAGCTCCTGCCCAAGTACGGCGTGTACTTTGGCTACGTCCAGATCGAGGGCGAGCGCTACCGGGCCATGTTCAACCTGGGGGTAAAGCCCACCGTGGGCAGCGACCGGCCGACGCTGGAGGCGTACCTGCTCGATTTTTCCGGCGACCTCTACGGCGAGGGCGCGCGCGTCTCCTTTGTCGCGCGCATCCGCGAGGAGCGGAAGTTCGACTCCATCGAGGCCCTGTCGCAGCAGATCGCCCACGACGTCGAGATGGCAAAGCGCTTTTGAGTTTTTCCCTTGCGCGCCGGCCCCGAACGGAAAATTTTCCGTTCGGGGCCGGCGTTTTGCATGCGGGAAAAGGAATTTTCCCAAAGAAGGCAGGATTTTGGCGCATATCCCTGGAACCTCTTTTCCAAATCCCGGGAGTCGGGCGAAATGGCCCGAAAAAGAAAGGAGCGACGGAAATGCGAAGACCCAACATCCTGTTCTATTTTACCGATCAACAGCGGTGGGACACCTGCGGATGCTATGGCCAAAGGCTGGATGTCACGCCACGCCTGGACGAGATGGCGGCGCGGGGCGTCCGGTTTGGCAGGGCCTTTACCTGTCAGCCCGTCTGCGGCCCGGCCCGGTCCGCCCTGCAAACGGGGCTGTATCCGACGCAGACGGGGTGCTTTGTCAACGGCATTGCGCTGCCCCCGGACGTGCCCACGCTGGCGGATGCTTTCCATCGCGGCGGGTATGCGACGGCCTATGTCGGCAAGTGGCACCTGGCCTCCACCGACGGCGTGGACGACTTCCGTACTTCGCCCGTTCCCCCGGAGCGCCGCGGCGGCTGGCAGGACTACTGGGTTGCCAGCGACGTGCTCGAGTTCACCTCCGAAGGCTATGGCGGGCACATGTTCCGCGCGGATGGAAGCCGGTACGAGTTTTCCGGCTACCGCGCCGACGCCGTGACGGACGCGGCGCTGGAATACCTGCAAACCGCCCGCGAGAAGGACCGGCCCTTCTTCCTCTTCCTCTCCCACATCGAGCCGCACCACCAGAACAACCACAACCGCTACGAAGGCCCGCTGGGCTCCAAGGAGCGCTTTGCCGACTACGACGTCCCCCCGGATCTTGTGGGAACGGGCGGAAATTGGCGCGAGAACTACCCGGACTACCTCGGCGCCTGCAACGCCTGCGACCGCAATTTGGGCCGGCTCCTGGACGAGCTGGAGCGGATGGGCGAGCTGGAGAACACCGTCGTGGTCTTTGCCTCGGACCACGGCAGCCATTTCTGCACGCGCAACAAGGAGTACAAGCGCTCCTGCCACGACGGCTGCACACACATCCCGCTGGTCATCGCCGGGCCGGGCTTTGCGGGCGGGCGCACATGCGACCGCGTCGTTTCGCTCCTGGACCTGCCGCGCACGCTCCTTGCCTGCGCGGGCCTTGCGCCCATCCCCGGCATGCAGGGGCGCGACCTGCACATCGCCGCGGACGGCGGGCCCTGGGAGGACATTGCCTTCCTGCAGATCAGCGAGAGCCACGTCGGCCGCGCGATCCGCACGCCCCGCTGGACCTACGAGGTCGGCGCGGTGGGCAAGGACGGATGGAAGGACCCCGGCGCCTCGGAATACATGGAGGTC
Organism: Candidatus Spyradocola sp.; assembly: GCA_050942925.1. Classification (GTDB taxonomy): domain Bacteria; phylum Bacillota; class Clostridia; order Christensenellales; family UBA1750; genus Spyradocola. The sequence continues at coordinate 18,080 of JBMNOF010000001.1, read as the reverse complement.
TTCCTCTACGACAACGAGAGCGATCCGGCCCAGAAGCGCAACCTCGTCGCCGACCCGAACCTTGAGCCCGTGCGCGCGCATTTGCGTGCCCTCCTGCGCCGGGAAATGGCCCGCGCGGGAGAGGAAAACCCCCGGATCGTTCCCTTTGCGGAGAACGGCTACCTGGAGGCCATTTCCGCCCCGCTGTAAAGACGCCCGCCCCGCCCTTGCCGCTTTCGTCCACAAGCTATGTTAAAAATTTTGGCAGGAGAAAAAGACGTTTACAAGGCGGTGTTCCCATGGTACAATATAACGTGGCTTGAACCGCGATCTGGGCGATGCGCCACGCACGACGCTCAGCTCGGACCGACGGCGATTGACGAAATTTCAAAAAGCGAGGGAAACAACATGGACAAGGCAAGAAAGACGGAAATCATCCAGAAGTTCGGCCGCCACGAGGGCGACACCGGCTCCCCCGAGGTGCAGGTTGCGCTGCTGACCGAGCGCATCAACCACCTCAACGAGGATCACCTCAAGAACAACAAGAACGACCACCACTCCCGCCGGGGCCTGCTCATCATGGTTGGTAAGCGCCGCGGCCTTCTGGACTACCTCAAGAAGGTGGACGTCGTTCGTTACCGCTCCCTGATCGCCGAGCTGAACGTCCGCAAGTAAAATCGGAAAACGAGCCGGAAAGCCTTGCGTCCGAGCAAGGCTTTTCGGCCCGTCTGCTATTTCACGTCAAATTTCCGCCCGTAAAAAGCAACGGAGGACGCGCCGCCGTGTGGCGTGGGGTTTGCCGGACGCTGCCAAGGGGGCAGCGCCGGGCAAACTCCGCGCGCGGGGCGCACGCTTTTGCGGGCGGCTGCGAAAGGAGAAACCATGGAACACAAGATCTATGAAACAGAGCTTGCGGGCCGCAAGCTGTCCTTTGAGTTTGGACGCTATGCCGAGCAGGCGGCCGGTTCCGTCCTGGTCCGCTATGGCGACACGGTCGTGCTGGTCTGCGCCACCGTCGCCGAGTCCCCCCGTCCGGGCATCGACTTCTTCCCCCTGGGCGTGGATTTTGAGGAAAAGCTCTATTCCGTGGGCAAGATCCCCGGCGGCTTCATCAAGCGCGAAGGCCGTCCGACGGAAAAGGCCATCCTGACCTCCCGCCTGATCGACCGCCCCCTGCGCCCGCTCTTCCCCAAGGGCATGCGCAACGACGTCAACGTCGTTGCCACGGTCCTGTCCAACGACAACGACTGCTCGCCGGAGATCCCCGCCATGCTCGGCTCCTCCATTGCCCTGTGCGTGTCCGAGATCCCCTTTGCCGGCCCCACCGGATCGGTCGTGGTCGGCCTTGTGGACGGCGAGTTCGTGCTCAACCCCACGGTTGCCGAGCGCGAAAAGAGCGACCTGCACCTGACGGTGGCCGGCACCAAGGACGCCATCATGATGGTGGAGGCCGGCGCCAACGAGGTCCCCGAGGAGACGATGCTCAAGGCCATCCTCTACGCGCACGAGGAGATCAAGAAGCTCGTCGCCTTCCAGGAGGGCATTGTTGCGGAGATCGGCAAGGAAAAGCGCGAGTTCCCGCTGGTCACGGTTTCGGACGAGGTGGCCGCAGCCGTTCGCGAGTTCGCGTTTGACAAGGTCGTTTGGTCCTTTGACACTTTCGACCGCGCGGAGCGCACCGAGCGCGAGAACCAGGTCAAGCAGGAGACGCTCGAGCACTTTGCGGAAACCTTCCCCGACCGGGAGGGCGAGATCGGCGATGCGCTCTATGCATTGGACAAAGAGGTCATGCGCCGCAAGATCATCGACAAGGGCATCCGCCCGGACGGCCGCGAGCTGACGCAGGTCCGTCCCATTTGGTGCGAAGTCGGGCTGCTGCCCCGCGCGCACGGCTCTGCGGTCTTCACCCGCGGCCAGACGCAGGTCATGTCCGTCTGCACGCTGGGCTCCATGAGCGAGGTTCAGACGCTGGACGGCATCTCCGCGGAGGATTCCAAGCGCTACATGCACCACTACAACATGCCGCCCTACTCCACGGGCGAGGCGCGCCCCCTGCGCTCCCCCGGCCGCCGCGAGATCGGGCATGGCGCCTTGGCCGAGCGCGCGCTTGAGCCCATGATCCCCTCGCCGGAGGAGTTCCCCTACGCCATCCGCGTGGTCTCCGAGGCGATTTCCTCCAACGGTTCGACCTCGCAGGCGTCCATCTGCGGCTCCACCATGGCCCTGATGGATGCGGGCGTGCCGATCAAGAAGCCCGTCGCGGGCTGCGCCATGGGCCTGATTAAGGACCAGGAGACCGGAAAGGTCGCGGTCCTGACCGACATCCAGGGCCTGGAGGACTTCCTGGGCGACATGGACTTCAAGGTCGCCGGCACCAAGGACGGCATCACCGCCATCCAGATGGACATCAAGATCAAGGGCATTGACGAGCCGATTCTGCGCCAGGCGCTGGCCCAGGCCTACGACGGCCGCATGCACATCATGGGCAAGATGCTCGAGACCATCTCCGAGCCCCGTGCGGAGCTGTCCAAGTGGGCGCCCAAGATCATCACCTTCTCCATCAACCCCGATAAGATCCGCGAGGTCATCGGCTCCGGCGGAAAGGTCATCAACAAGATCATCGCCGACACCGGCGTCAAGATCGACATCGAGGACGACGGCAGCGTCTTCATCGCCACCCCCGACGCCGAGGCCGCAGCCAAGGCCAAGAAGATCATCGAGGGCATTGCCAACGGCGTGGAGGTGGGCCAGGAGTACACCGGCAAGGTGGTGCGCATCATCCCCATCGGCGCCTTCATCGAGCTCCTGCCCGGCAAGGACGGCATGCTCCACATCTCCAAGCTCTCCAACGAGCGCGTGGAGAAGGTCGAGGACGTGCTCAACATCGGCGACGAGATCAAGGTGCGCGTCTCCGGGATCGACTCCCAGGGCCGCGTCAACCTCGCCCGCGCGGACATGGTCATCGAGGAGAAGCCCCGCGCGCCGCGCCACGACCGCCGCGACCATGGCGACCGCGGAGGAGACGGTCCCAAGCCCAACTACCCCTTCCGCTCCAACGGCAACCGCCGCCGGGAGAGGACGGAGGAATAACCTGGTAAGAATTGACAGAGGGGACGATGCCTGCATCGTTCCCTCTAAGTGTCATAAAGGAGAAACGCGATGGCTTACGATCGGATTACACTGCGCAACGGCCTGCGGATCATCGGCGAGCACATGGACGCCGTGCACACCGTGGCCGTCGGCCTGTTTGTGCGCACGGGCGCCGTCAACGAGATCCCTGCGGAGAACGGGTACTCCCACTTTGTGGAGCACATGGTCTTCAAGGGCACCCGCGACCGGGACGCCGCCGCCCTCGCCGACGAAATGGACCGCCTCGGCGGCGCGACGAACGCCTTTACCACCAAGGAGAGCACCTGCTTTTACACCAAGGTCCTCAAGGAGGATCTTGGCCGCGGCATCCGCCTCCTGCAGGACCTGATCCTGCGGCCGGACTTCCCGGAGGAGGACCTGGAGCGCGAGAAGGGGGTCGTCATCGAGGAGATCGCCATGTGCGAGGACAACCCCGAGGACCTGGTGCACGAGCTCCTCTCCGACGCGCAGTACCAGGGGCATCCCCTGGGTCTGCCCATCCTCGGCACGGAGGAGATCATCCGCGGCATCACGCGCGAAAAGCTCTTCCGCTTCCTCCATACGCACTACACGCCGGAGAACACCGTCGTCTCCATCGCCGGCGCCTATGACTGGGAGGAGGCCGTGGCCCTGCTGGAGAGCGCCTTTGGCAGCTGGCCCTCTGGCGGCGCGGCCGTGCGGAGCATGCCCCCTGCGCCCGCGCTGCAGAACCACCTCGTCCGCGTCAAGGACGTCGAACAGGTGCAGATCTGCGTGGGCTATCCCGCCTTTGCCGGCAACGCGCCGGAGAGCTATGCCCAGCTCATCCTCTCCACGCTCTTTGGCGGGTCCATGTCCTCCCGCCTGTTCCAGAGCATCCGGGAGCGCAACGGCTTGGCCTACTCGGTCTACAGCTACGTCAACGTCTACTCCGGCGTGGGGGAGATGGAGCTGTACGCCGGCACTTCGCCCGAAACCGCCCAGCAGGTCGCGGATCTGATGGGCGCAGAGGTCAAGAAGCTCCTGCGCGAGGGCGTGAGCCAGGACGAGTTTGAGAAAGCGCGGCAGAGCGCGCGGATCTCCTTTGTCATGGGGCAGGAGAGCAATACCTCGCGCATGCGCGGAAACGGCAACGTGCTGCTGCTCTACAACACGACGCGCTCCTTCGAGGAAATCCTGGATAAACTCGAAAAGACCACCTGCGCGGACGTAAACGACGTGGCGCAGCGGATTTTCTCGGCGCCGTTCTGTACGGCGGTCGTGGGCCGCGCCGGCGAGCCCATCTCCTTTGCTGCGTTTTGACGCGCAGAAAATAGGCGAGCGCCTTTGCGGGCATACTGCCTGTGGAGGTGCTTTTTTATGCCGGAGAGCAAAAATACGTCAAACCTGAACGCCCTGACGGAGATGGGGGTCGCGGAAACGCCGGAGAGCCCCATCGCGTGCGTGTCCATCATCGGGCAAATTGAAGGGCATATGGTCCTGCCCGAAACGAGCAAGGCCACAAAATACGAACACATCCTGCCCATGCTTGTGAACATCGAGCAGAGCGAAACGACAAAGGGCTTCCTTCTGGTCCTCAACACCGTGGGCGGCGATGTCGAGGCGGGCCTGGCCATCGCGGAGATGGTCGCGGGGATGCGCAAGCCCTCCGTGTCGCTGGTCATCGGCGGCGGACACTCCATCGGCGTGCCCTTGGCCGTCTGCGCGCGGAAGTCCTTTATTGTTCCTACGGCGACCATGACCCTGCACCCGGTGCGCGTATCGGGCATGGTCATCAACGCGCCCCAGTCCGTGGACTACCTTCGGCAGATGCAGGCGCGCGTGGTGCGCTTTGTCTGCGCGCATTCCGGCCTGCGGGAGGAGGAGTTCTACCGCATGCTGGAGGCGCGGGAGGACATGGCCAACGACGTGGGCACGATCCTGGATGGCGAAGCCGCCGTGCGCTGCGGGCTGATCGATCAAATCGGCGGCGTGGGCGACGCGTTGGACGCCCTGCGAAAGATGCTTCCCGGGGAACGCGCAGAAACACACGCGCGTTAATAAGGTGGAAAGAGCGGGGCCGCGCTTTTGCGCGTTCCCCGGATTTACTTTCCCGCCATCCTGGTGTAAAATGGAGTAGGATCAACGATTTTGCACGGAATTGAGGGTTTCTATGGAGTACTTTTTGCGCTTCCTCCTGTGCGTGCTTCGGTGGGCGCTCATCGTGGTTGTGGTGCTCGCACTCGCGACGGGCGCGTTTCTGTTTGCCATGGACTATGCCAACATCACCATCCTGGCCACCGATGGCATGAAGATGCGCGTGGGCGTGGTCCTGGGCTACAACGACGCGGATGAATTGACCAAGTTCTTTTCGGAGGACTACCTCGCCGGGGACGAACAGCTCAAGGACACGACCTATCTGGACTATACCATCCGCAGCTTCGACGCCCAGGTCGAGGTCGAGTCCCTGCACACGCTGCCCTGGGAGGATACCGCCACCGTCACCGTCACCGAGAGCGTGACCATCGACGGCGAGCTCCCCATCAGCAAGCAGACGCCCGAGCAGCTCGCAGACCCCAACAAGATTCCGCCCCCGCCTTGGGAGGGTGGAACCTATGCGCTGACCCTGAAAAAGGACGCCGATCACCGCTGGATCATCACCGAGGTCACGGAGATCGCGTCCGAAGAACCGGCGGCGTCACAGGAGGCGTCCAATGTGGGTTGAGAAGGGGAGCCTGATTCTCGCGCCCATGGCGGGCGTGACGGATAAGGTCTATCGGGAGATCTGCACGCGCTTTGGCGCGGATGCAACGGTCACGGAGATGGTCTCGGCAAAGGGCTATCTCCTGACGCCCAAGGAGCGCGAGGAGGTCGTGCAGCTGCGGGAGACGAGCCCCGGCGAGCGCTGCGCCCTGCAGATCTTTGGGTCGGATGCGGACTTCATGGGCCGCGCTGCGGAGCGGCTCTGTGAGGACCGCTTTTTTGCGTTGGACGTCAACATGGGCTGCCCCGCGCCCAAGATCGTCTCCGGCGGGGATGGGAGCGCCATGCTCCGGGACCTCCAGAACGCGGAAAAGGTGCTCCGCGCCGTGGTGCGGCATGCCTCCCTCCCCGTGACGGTCAAGATCCGCATGGGCTGGGACGAATCCTCCGTCAACTACCTGGAGGCCGGCAGGATGGCACAGGATTGCGGCGTCACCGCCGTGACCCTCCACGCGCGCACGCGCAGCGAAATGTACGCCGGCCACGCGCACTGGGACGCCATCGCCGCGCTGAGCGCAAAGCTCTCCATCCCGGTCGTCGGCAATGGCGACATCAACAGCGTGCAGGACGCGCAGGAGATGCTCCGCCAGACCGGCTGCTATGCCGTCATGGTCGGCCGCGGCGCAATGGGCAATCCCTGGATCTTTCGGGATTGGGCCCGCGCGCGCAAGGGCCTTCCGCCGCTCCCGCCCACACCGCGCGAGCGCATCGAGACCGCGCTCGCCCATGCGCAGGCCTTGGTCGCGCACAAGGGCGAGTACATCGGCCTGCGCGAGATGCGCAAACACGCAGCCTGGTATCTGCGGGGCCTGCGCGGCAGCGCACAGGTCCGCGTCCGCGTGAACCTGGCCGCAAGCCTGGCCGAGCTTTCGGACATCCTGCAAACCTATCTTGCCGACTTGGAGCGCGAGGAGGCGCCGTTTGCCCCCGAAACCGGGAATGAGGGACCCCTCCAGCGGGAAAGCTGAAGGGCAAAGGGGGTGCGGGCGAATGATCGTCACGCGGGATTTGCAGAAGGTCTACAGCGGCGGAGGCTGCGCGGTTGCGGCGCTGCGCGGGGTGAGCCTGGAGGTGGCGGACGGGGACTTCGTCGCCATTGTCGGCCCGTCGGGCAGCGGAAAGTCCACGCTGATGAACGTGCTGGGCTGCCTGGACGCGGCGACGGGCGGGTATTACGCCCTGGACGGCGAGGACGTAACCCGCCTGGGAAGCGACGGATTGGCGCGCGTGCGCAGCCGCAAGATCGGGTTCGTGTTTCAGAACTTCAATTTGCTTCCCCGCCTGACGGCGCTGGAGAACGCGGCGCTGCCCCTCATGTACCTGGGCGTCCCCCTGCGCGAACGGCGGGAGCGCGCCGAGCAGGCGCTGCGGAACGTCGGCCTCTACCACCGGCGCAACCACCTGCCGTCGGAGATGAGCGGCGGCCAGCAGCAGCGCGTGGCCATCGCCCGGGCCTTGATCACGAAGCCGCCGCTGCTGCTGGCGGATGAGCCCACGGGCAACCTGGACAGCGTCTCGGGCGGAGAAATCTTGAGGTACATGCAGGCGCTCAACGCCGACGGAACGACCGTTGTGCTCATCACGCACGACGACGGCGTGGCACGGCGCTGCCGCCGCCGGGTCGAGATGCGCGACGGTTGCATCCGAGAGCTCTAGCCCCCTGTGACAAAACCCTCCCCGTCTGCGTAGATTGGTTGGAAAGGGAGGGTTTTGCAATGGGAGAGTTGTCCGTGCGCGAGGTGAAGCAAGTGCTCCTTCTGCTCCTTCTGCTGCTGAACAAGGGCGAGGAGGAGGCAGGACAGGAGGAGGTCCTCCTGCTGCTGTTGGCGTTGCTGCTGCTGGAGGACGGCAAGGAAATGGGTCGGACGTAGAAAACGCGCGAAGGCGGACGCAGTTTGCGTCCGCCTTCGCGCGTTCAGAAAGCTGGGCTTACTTTTCCCGATCGTCGTAGATCTGCAGGGTGCCATAGCCGCCCTCGTACATCACGTTGACGCGGAGCAGGCCGTCCGTTCCCTCCATGGAGGCGGAGAAGAACATGTCGCTGTCCTCCTCAATGACCGTAAAGCCCGCATCCTTCAGCGCCTGGATGTAGTCCGAAATGAGGGTGGTGTCGTATTCCTCAAAGACGGCGAAAAGGGATTCGTCCCCGGTCTCCACCAGGACCTCCAGCATGCACGGGAACTCCGGAACCAGCGCGCCGAGACCCTCATCGTGCGGCAGGAAGACGTCTTCCTGGTAGACGGACTCGGGCGTGGGCTCCGCGGTCGGGGTGGGCGTGGGCTCGGGGGTGGCCGTGGCGATCAGCGGACCGTCCGTGCAGGCCGTCAGCGCAAAGAGCGCCGCGCAGACGAGGAAAAGGGCAATGAACTTCTTCATGGGGAAAATCTCCTTTGCGGCAGGTTTCACCGCGCCGGCGCTCTAAAAAACGCCTGCAGCGCGAAAATGTTCTTGCGATAGGGACAAAAATGCGTTCAAAAACCGTTCATAAAACGCTCTCCCATCGCAATTCCCAACAGAAGTATTATAGCGAACCCGGCGTGGATGCGCAAGAGCATTTTGCGCCCGCCTGCGGCCCCGAGCGCTGGCGCACGATTTGCCATGCGAGGCTTTTTTTGCTATACTTATATGGTTGAAAAAATCCGCCGAAAGGAGGAGACGGGACGATGTGGGGACTCTTTCAGGACCCGAGGAGCTGGCTGCTCCAACTGGTGTATATGCTGCCGGCGTTGGTCCTCGGCTTTACGCTGCACGAGTTTTGCCACGCCGTTGTCGCGGTGCGGCTCGGAGACCCGACGCCCCGCCTGGAAGGGCGCGTGACGCTCAATCCTTCCGCGCACATCGATTGGGTCGGCATGCTCCTGTTCGTGCTGCTGGGATGGGGCTATGCAAAGCCCGTGCGCATACAGCCCGGGAACCTCAAGGGCCGCAAGTGGGGCGAGGCGCTGGTGGCCCTTGCCGGGCCGCTGTCCAACTTTTTCCTTGCCGCGGTCTGCTTTGCCGTTTGGAGGGCGCTGCCCACCGGCATGTGGAGCGGCTTCTTCTACTCCGGCGCAACGGTGAATCTGACGCTCTGCTTTCTGAACCTGTTGCCGGTGCCGCCGCTGGACGGCTTTGCCGTGGTGCGGGCACTGATTCCGCTGCGCTCCTACCGGGCCGTCGCGTGGCTGCAGCGCTATGGAATCTTGATCTTGATTTTGCTGTCCCTTGCCGGGGTGCTGGGACGGATTCTGGGCGCGGCGCAGGGGGCGGCCCTGCTGCTGTTTTCGCGCATTTTCTGACGGGAGGACGAGTCGATGGCCTATGTCGTGCAGCTCAAGGACTTTGAGGGCCCGCTGGACCTCCTCCTGCACCTGATCGGCCGCGCGAAGATCCGCATCGAGGACATCTTTGTCTCCGAGATCACGGAGCAATACCTGGCCTCCGTGCAGGACCTGAGCGGCCTGGACATGGACGCGGCGAGCGAATTCCTGCAAATGGCGGCGACGCTGATGGAGATCAAGTCCCGCGCGCTCCTGCCCAAGCCCCCCAAGGACGAGGACGAGGAGGACCCCAAGGAGGAGCTGCTCCGCCGCCTGGAGGAGTACCGCCAGATCAAGGAGGCCAGCAAAGCCCTGCGCATCTATGAGGCAGAGGCCGCAGAAATGGTCTCGCGCTTGCCCATGGAGATCGTGACGGACGCCCGGGTGGAGTTGCGGAGCCTCTCGCTGCGCGCCCTGCAGGAGGCGCTTTTGCGCGTGCTCCTGCGCGCGGAGCGAAACGAGGTCGCCCCGCCGCCACCCCGGCAGATTCCCCGGGACGACTTTACCATTGGGGAGTGCATGCTGCGCGTTTTGCACCGCGTGCTCGTCTATGGGCAGGTGGAGTTCGCCGAGCTCTTTCCGGCGGACGCGACGCGGGCGGAGATCGTGACGACGTTCCTGGCGCTGCTGGAGCTGCTCAAGGCCAACCGCGTGACCCTTCGCCAGGAGGACATCTACGCGCCCATCGTGATTGCAGAGGGAAAGGGGGAGGAGACGTGACGCTGGAGGAGCAGATTTCCGCGGCGGAGGCCGTGCTCTTTGCCTCGGGCGAGCCGGTTCGCATCGACGCGCTCTTGGAGGCGCTGGAGATCCCGCCGGAGGAGTTTGAGCCGGTGCTGCGGGGCCTGGCGCTGCGCTACGGCGAGGGGCGCGGCGTGCGCCTGATGCGCTATGAGGACAGCCTGCAGCTCTGCACGCGCCCGCAGTATCGGGAAATCCTCGAAAAAGTGCTACAGCCTGTGCGCAAGCAGACGCTCACCCAGGCCGCCTTGGAAACGCTGGCGGTCGTGGCCTACCGCCAACCCATCACGCGCATGGAGGTCGAACAGATCCGCGGCGTGCAGTGCGACCGCGCCATGGCGACTCTCGTGCATTGGGGCTTGATCGAGGAGTGCGGCCGCAAGGACACGGTCGGCCGCCCCATCCTCTACGGGACGACGGAGAAGTTTTTGCAGCACTTTGCCCTCTCCTCGCTGGACGAATTGCCAAAGCTGACGCCCGTGGAGACGGAAGGGGACGATTTCCTCGATTTCGGCGGCGTGTAGAGGGGAACAAAAGGATTTTTTTCGTGCAACGTCGAAAAGATATAGGTTGACTGTTCGTGGAGAAAAGACCGCGCGGGAAGGAGTGTGGGAGAGCAATGGCGACGGCAAAAAAGAATGCGCGCACCAGCAGCCGCAAGGGCGGCACAAGTGCGAAAAAGAAGGCGCAGACACCCGGCGCGACGCAGGAAATCGTGGGGTTTGCGCTCATGGTGGCGGGCATATTTTCCTTTGTGGCCGTGGTGATGGGCGGCGCAGGGCTGTTGGGTGAGGGGGTCGCAGGCGTGATGTTCGGCCTGTTTGGCCTGGGCGCCTATATCGTGCCCCTACTGCTCGTGTGCATTGGTTGGGTTGTGCTCATCGCAAAGCGCCTGCGCCTGCACCCCGGAAAGCTCGCCCTGACGAGCGCCACGGTGCTCATGCTCTTTGTCATCAACCACTTGATCGTGGATGGTAGCATCCAGAAGTCCGTGCTCGAAACGAAGGAGAGCGTCGGGTACTGGAGCTATGTCGTGGGTTCCTATGCCTATGGTCAGGCCCACCACGTCGGCTCCGGCGCGCTGGGCGGCGTGCTGACCTTCCCCATGCGCGCGCTGTTGGGGACGGTCGGGTGCTGGATTCTCACCATCGCCCTGATCGTCGGCTGCGTGTTTGTGCTGGGCAAGCTCTCCATGCGCTCCACCGCGCAGAAGGTGAGCGAGGCCGCTGTTGGCGCCGGCCGCCGCGTGCGCGAGACCGCCCGAACCCATAGCCAGGAGCGCGCTCTCCGGCAGGAGATGCGCCGCGCCGAGCAGATGCGCATGGACCTGGATGCGCCGCAGCCCGCTGCCGCGCCGGAGCACGAGCGGCCGGAGCTGCGCAATGAGCGCGTGACGGGCCCGGCCCGGCGCGACGAACCGGAGCCGCGCATGACGCCCTTGACCCGGGAGGAGCCGGAGGTCGAGGAGGGCGAAATCTACGACGCGCCGCGCAAGACCCTGCCGCGGTTTGAACTCTTCTCCCGCAAAAAGTCGGAGCCGGAGGACGACGGCGCCATCGAGATCGATCACGACGACCCGAGCGCAGGCGAGGCGCCGGTCTCGGACGAGGAGGAGATCGTCCCCGTGGAGATTGTGCCCGTGATCCAGCCCGTGCGCGTGGAGGACGCGGAGCCCGACCCGGCGGTTGACGGGCCGGAGACGCCGGAGCCACCGAAGCCGGAAGCCCGGCCCGCGGACAGCGCGGCGGGCGTGCGCTTTGACCCCATTGTGCACAATCCCTCGGTCAGCGACTTTGACGACGATCCGGAGGACGACGCCATCATCGAGCCTCCGCACGAATTGCCCAACCTCGTGCTGGGAAAGCCGCGGGAGATCTCTCCCGCCAAGGAGGTTGAGTACCAGTACGCGGAGGAGAGTACGCCCGTCATCGACCCCAAGGCGGTGCCGCCGTACCGCTTCCCGCCCCTGACCCTGCTCACGCCCGCCAAGACGCCCGATCCCGTGCGCGACCACGAGCAGGAGGAGGAGCAGCAGAAGAAGATCGAACTGCTGGAGGAGACGCTGCTGTCCTTTGGCATTGAGGCCCGGGTCGTCAACGTGGCCCGCGGCCCCGCCATCACGAGATACGAGCTGCAGCCGGCCCGCGGCGTCAAGGTCTCCAAGATCACGGGCCTTGCCGACGACATTGCGCTGAACATGGCGGCCATGGGCGGCGTGCGCATCGAGGCGCCCGTGCCGGGCAAGTCGGCCGTGGGCATCGAGATCGCCAACGCCACCATCGCAACCGTGCCCCTGCGCGAGGTGCTGGAGAGCAAGGAGTTCCAGGAGCATCCCTCCAAGATCGCCGTGGCCCTGGGCAAGGACATCGCCGGCACGCCGGTCGTGGCGGACCTTGCGCGCATGCCGCATCTGCTCATCGCGGGCGCGACGGGTTCGGGCAAGTCCGTGTGCATCAACTCCATTATCGCCTCCATCCTCTACAAGGCCACGCCGGACGAGGTTCGCCTCATCCTCATCGACCCCAAGGTCGTGGAGCTCAGCGTCTACAACGGGATCCCGCACCTGCTCATCCCCGTGGTCTCCGACCCCAAGAAGGCGGCCGGCGCCCTGGGCTGGGCCGTGCAGGAAATGACCGACCGCTACAAAAAGTTCGAGGGCGCCGTCGTGCGCGACCTCAAGGGCTACAACAAGTACGCCGTCAAGAACGGCATCGAGCCCCTGCCGCAGATCGTGGTCATCATCGACGAGCTGGCGGACCTGATGATGGTGGCGCAGGGCGACGTGGAGCAGAAGATCTGCCGCTTGACGCAGTTGGCGCGCGCGGCGGGCATTCACCTGGTCATCGCGACGCAGCGCCCGTCGGTGGACGTCATCACGGGCCTCATCAAGGCCAACGTCCCCTCGCGCATCGCCTTTGCCGTGGCCTCGCAGGTGGATAGCCGCACGATCCTGGGAATCGGCGGGGCGGAAAAGCTCCTGGGCCGCGGCGACATGCTCTTTGACCCGAGCGGCGCGAGCAAGGCCATCCGCGTGCAGGGCGCCTTCATCAGCGACGACGAGGTCACCGACCTTGTGGACTTTGTCAAGGATAAGGCCGCCGTCCGCTACGACGAGAGCGTCATCGAGGCGCTGGACCGCGCGGACGCCGCCGACAAAAAGCAGAAGGACGAGGAGAAAGAGGAGGAGGACACGGACCCCTTGCTCATGGACTGCGTGGAGCTGGCCGTGGACGCGGGGCAGATTTCCGCCTCCATGATCCAAAGAAAGCACCGCGTCGGGTATGCCCGCGCAGGCCGCATCCTGGATCAAATGGAAAAGCGGGGCTATATCTCCGGATTCGAGGGATCTAAGCCCCGGCAGACGCGGATCACGCGCGAGCAGTTCTATCAACTGGCCGGAATCGAACCCGACGCGCCGGCCTATCACGACGACGAGGAGTAGAGTGGCTATGAAAATCGGAATGGTCTCCCTGGGCTGTGCGAAAAACCGTGTGGACGCGGAACTGATGCTGGGCGTGCTGGTGCGCGAAGGGTTTGAGCTGGAGTCGGACCCGGAAAAGGCGGATGCCATCATCGTCAACACGTGCGGCTTCATCGAGGCCGCCAAGCAGGAGTCCATCGACACGATCCTGGAGATGGCGGAGTACAAAAAGAAAAACTGCAAGGCCCTCATCGTCACGGGGTGCCTCTCCAAGCGCTATGCGAAGGAGCTCCCGCCGGAGCTTCCGGAGGTGGATGCGTTCCTGGGCATCGGCGAAACGGAGAAGATTGCCCAGGTCGTGCGCGACTGCGCGGGGGGCGCGCGCATCGTGGACGCGGACGCGGGCTTCTGCTACCTGGAAAACGTGGACCGCGTGCTCACGACGCCCGGCTATACCGCCTATGTCAAGATCGCGGACGGGTGCAACAACCGCTGCGCCTTCTGCGCCATTCCCTACATCCGCGGCAATTACGTCTCCCGCACGATGGAGAACATCGAGCGCGAGGTGCGCGACCTTGCGGCAAAAGGCGTGCGCGAGATCGTTCTGGTCGCGCAGGACACCACCTATTATGGCAAGGACCTCTACCACAAGCCCATGCTGGCCGAGCTCCTGCGCCGCGTTGCCGCCATCGAGGGCGTGCACTGGGTGCGCGCGCTGTACTGCTACCCCGAGCTCATCGACGACGAGCTGCTCACCGTCATGAAGGAGAACCCCAAGGTCTGCTCCTACCTGGACATTCCGCTGCAGCACATCAACGACAAGGTCCTCAAGGAGATGAACCGCCGCGGGGACAGCGCGCTCATCCGCAGCCTGTACCACAAGATTCGCGACATGGGCGGGTTTGCGCTGCGCACGACGCTGATCACCGGCTTCCCCGGGGAGACGGAGGAGGAGTTCGAGGAGCTGCTTAAGTTCGTGCAGGAGTGCCCGTTTGACCGCTTGGGCGTGTTCGCCTTCTCGGAGGAGGAGGGCACCCCGGCCGCCGCGAGAAAGGACCAGGTGCCCATGCGCGTGCGCAAGGCGCGCGAGGGCAAGATCATGCGCGTGCAGAAGAAGATCTCCCGCGCCTTTAACGAGAGCCGCGTGGGCAGCGTCTGCGAGGTGCTCGTCGAGGGCCGGGAGGAGAACGGGCTCTACTTTGGACGCTCCGCCTGGGAGGCGCCGGAAACCGATGGCAAGGTCTACATCAAACTCGCCGACAATTTGGAGGAGGGCAGCTTCGTTCGCGTCCGCATCACCGACGCGCAGGACTATGACATAACGGGGGTGCTGGAATGAAGCTCACCATCGCCAGCAAGGTGACGATCCTGCGTATCTGCCTGATCCCCCTGTTCATCCTCAGCTACTACTTCTTCAGCGGTCCGGGCGTGCGCGTGATCCCCACGGTCATCTTTGTCGTGGCGGCCGTGACGGACTGGGTGGACGGGTACCTGGCGCGCAGCCGCAACGAGGTCACGAACTTTGGCAAGTTCATCGACCCCATCGCGGACAAGCTCTTGGTCGCCTCCGCCTTCATCCTTCTCGTCGGCGACGGCCGCATGAGCGCCGTCAGCTGCATCATCATCCTCTCGCGCGAATTCATCATCAGCGGCTTCCGCCTCATCGCCGCCGACAACCACGTGGTCATCGCCGCGAGCAGCTTGGGCAAGATCAAGACCACAACGCAGATCATCGCCATCATCCTGCTCCTGCTCAACAACTTTCCCTTCCGCTTCATCGGCCTGCCCATGGACAAGGTCGCCGAAATCGCGGCCGTCGTCTTCACCATCTGGTCGGGCGTGGACTACATCGTAAAAAATCGACAGGTTCTTCGGGAAAAGGAGTGAATCCCGCTCTATGACTGCACTGGAAGGTTATGCGCGCGAAGTCGTCGCGCAGCTTTTGGAGAAAAAACTGACCATCTCCTTGGCCGAGTCCTGCACCGGCGGCATGATTACTTCCGCCCTGGTCGCTTGGCCCGGCGTCAGCGCCGCCCTGCTGGAAGGCTGCGTCTGCTATTCCAACGCCGCCAAGATGCGCCGATTGGGCGTATTAACCGAAACTTTACAGAAACACGGCGCGGTCAGCGCCGAGTGCGCACTGGAAATGGTGCATGGGATCTGCCATACTACAGGCAGTGACTGTGGCATCGCGGTCACGGGCATCGCGGGGCCGGACGGCGGCACAGCGGAGAAGCCCGTGGGCCTGGTGTACATGGCCGTGCAGGTCAAGGGCTGCGCGGTGGTGCGGGAGAAAGTCTTCCGCGGGACCCGGGCGCAGGTGCGCCGGGAAGCGGCGAAATACGTCCTGCGCGAGCTGCTGAACGAGCTGGAGCGCATTGGAGACAAGGAGGATTGAGGGAGAATGGCCAAGGCAACGAAGAATCCGCAGATTGGGCAGATCACGGATGAAGAGGAGAAGAAGAAGGCGTTAGCCAATACGCTGAACGCCATTGAGAAGCAGTACGGCAAGGGCGCGATCATGAAGCTCGGGGAGCGCACGGCCATGAATGTGCAGACCATCCCCACCGGCTGCCTGGAGCTGGACATCGCGCTGGGCGTGGGCGGCGTACCGCGCGGGCGCATCATCGAGATCTATGGCCCGGAATCCTCGGGCAAGACCACGGTCGCCCTGCACATGGTGGCCGAGGCGCAGAAGCTGGGCGGCACGGCGGCGTTCATCGACGCCGAGCACGCGCTGGACCCGGTCTATGCAAAGGCCCTGGGCGTCAACATTGACGACCTCTACGTCTCCCAGCCGGACACGGGCGAGCAGGCGCTGGAGATCTGCGAGGCGCTGGTGCGCTCGGGCGCGGTGGACATCATCATCATCGACTCGGTGGCGGCCCTGGTGCCCAAGGCGGAAATCGACGGCGACATGGGCGAAAGCCACGTGGGTCTGCAGGCGCGCCTGATGTCCCAGGCGCTGCGCAAGCTGGCGGGACTCATCTCCAAGACGAACTGCATCTGCCTGTTCATCAACCAGCTGCGCGAAAAGGTCGGCGTGATGTTCGGCAACCCGGAAACGACCACCGGCGGCAAGGCGCTCAAGTTCTACGCCACCATCCGCCTGGACATCCGCCGCTCCGAACAGCTCAAGGCCGGCAACGAGATCGTCGGCAACCGCACCAAGATCAAGGTCGTCAAAAACAAGGTTGCGCCGCCCTTTAAGACCTGCGAGTTTGACATTCTCTACGGCAAGGGAATCTCGCACGAGGGCTCGGTCCTGGACCTGGCGGTGGAGAACGACTTCATCCAGAAGTCCGGCGCATGGTTCAACTACGGAGACGTGCGCATCGGCCAGGGCCGCGAGAACGCGCGTCAGTACCTGATCGATCACAAGGACGTCTGTGACGAATTGGAGGCCATGATCCGCGAAAAGCTCCTCGCGCCCAAGGAAGAGGAAGCCCCCGCGGAGATCGAGGTCGTTCCGGACGCGGCGGAGGACGAGGAGCCCGAGCAGATGGAGATGGACCCCGATGGCTTTGACGACGAGCCGTAAGGCAGAACAACGATAGGGGGAGAGAGAATGGGCAAGGTACTGCTCGTTGTGGACTTTCAGCGGGACTTCGTGGACGGCGCGCTGGGCTTTTCCGGCGCAGAGGCGCTGGAGGAACCCATCTGCCGCCGCATCGAGCGCGCGCGGGAGGAGGGCTGGCAGGTCTGGTTCACCTTTGACACGCATCACGACGACTACCTGGAGACCCAGGAAGGCCGCCGCCTGCCCACGCCCCACTGCATCGAGGGCACCCCGGGCTGGGCGCTCTATGGCCGGGTCGCGGACCTGCGCCGGGAGGAGGACGTCTGCTTCTACAAGGGCGCGCTCGGCAGCCGAGATCTGCTGCTCTACTTGCTGGACCACCCGGTGGAGGAGATGGAGCTGTGCGGCTTGGTCTCCAACATGTGCGTGCTCTCCAACGCGGTGCTTTGCAAGGCGGCCCTGCCCGAGTGCCGCGTTGCCGTCAACGAGGCGCTGACGAAATCCTTTGATCCGGAGCTGCATGCAAAGGCCATGGACGTGCTGCGCGGCGTGCAGATCGACGTGCTCTAGGAAGGGAAAGAGGACCCGCATAGAGCGCCTGACGCCCATAGGACCTCTCCTGCTGCTCGAGCCGAAGGAGAAGGCCTACGCCGGGCGTTGGCAGCACGGAGAAAGGCCTATTTGGGTACTTGGAGCCGATTGCACCGCGAAAGCGACGAAGGGACACAGAGGAAGGAGACATCCATGCGGTTTGAGGAAGTGAAGCGGGCGGACGAGGAAGCGATTCGCGCGCTCTCCGCGCTGGCCACAGCCATCATCCGGGAGCACTTTGATCCGCTCATCGGCAAGGCGCAGAACGACTACATGTTGGAGAAGTTCCAGTCCGTGCCCGCGCTTTGCCGCCAGCTGGAGGACGGATACCGATACTTCTTCGTCTGCACGGACGAGGGGATGCGCATGGGCTTTCTCGCCTTCTATCCAAAGGCGGACACGCTCTACCTGAGCAAGTTTTACCTGAAAAAGGAATGGCGCGGCAAGGGACTGGCCTGGGAGATGCTGCGCTTTGTGCGGGAGCAGGCGCGCGCGGCGGGGCTGCCCTCCGTGACGCTGAACGTCAACCGGGACAACAGCGCAGTGTGCGCCTATGAGCGGATGGGGTTTGTTCGCATTCGCGAAGAAAAGAACGACATCGGCTCCGGCTTTTTCATGGACGATTTTGTCTACCAATATTCGCTTTGACGGAAGTTCGTTGCGGAAGAGAGGGGGTCAG
>JBMNOF010000157.1:0-3213 GCA_050942925.1 Candidatus Spyradocola sp. | reverse complement strand
CACCTATTCCGGTTACGAAAACAAAGTCATGGATTCCTTGCGAAAGACCGTGGAAAACCGCAACCTCCAGGACAAGATCGACCGGGTCGAAGTGCCGGTCGAAGAGGTCATCCAGATCAAGGACGGCAAGCGGCATACGGTCCAGCGCAAGCTGTTTCCCGGATATGTGCTCGTGCACATGGCCATGAACAACGATTTGTGGTACATTGTGCGAAACACCCGCGGCTGCACCGGCTTTGTCGGCCCGCAGTCCAAACCCGTTCCCCTTTCCGACGCGGAAGCTGAGGCCATGCTCGGTGCAGGCGGAACCAAGATCGTCAACGTCGACTTTGAAGTCGGCTGCAAGGTCGCCCTCCTGTCCGGTTCCTTTGAGAACTTCACGGGCACCATCGTCGAAATCGACGAGGAAAACCAGAAGCTCAAGGTCTCCGTGCCGCTCTTCGGCCGCGACACCGTCGTGGACGTCGATTACGAGAGCGCGCGAAAGGTCATGGACGAGGACGAGTAAGCGGCGCAGAACGCTGCGCCCCCAACACATGCAAACAGTCGGCCCCCGCATTGAGTTGCGGACAAGGCCTTGAGCGCGCCGAAGATGCGCGCGTGGGAGGAAGAGACACCTTTCCGCTAAACCACACGATAACCTTTGGAGGTGTACCAGATTTATGGCTAAGAAAGTTGCTGCCATCGTCAAGCTGCAGGTCAACGCCGGCAAGGCGACCCCCCAGCCCCCTATCGGTCCGGCGCTCGGTCAGCACGGCGTCAACATCATGGGCTTCTGCAAGGAGTTCAATGAGCGCACCGCGAAGCAGGTGGGCTACGTCATCCCTGTCGTCATCACGGTCTACTCCGACCGTTCCTTCACCTTCATCACCAAGACCCCGCCCGTCCCGGTTCTGATCAAGAAGGCCGCCGGCATTGAGTCCGGTTCCGGCCGTCCGAACCGCGACAAGGTCGCCAAGCTCACCCGCGACCAGGTTCGCGAGATCGCGACCACCAAGATGCCCGACCTCAACGCCGCCTCCATCGAAGCGGCCATGAGCATGGTCGCCGGCACGGCGCGGTCCATGGGCGTCACCATCGAGGACTAAAGGGTTGAAGGAGGTCAAGAAGCCATGAAGCATGGAAAGAAATATCAGGACAGCGTAAAGCTGCTCCAGCAGACGAACTACGAGCCGGATGAGGCCATTGCCCTGGCCCTGCAGACGGCCAAGGCCAAGTTCGACGAGACGGTGGAGGTCTCCGTCCGCCTGGGCGTCGACCCCCGTCATGCCGACCAGCAGGTCCGCGGCACCGTGGTCCTGCCCAACGGCACCGGTAAGACGGTCCGCGTCCTCGTCTTTGCCAAGGGCGACAACGCCCGCATCGCCGAGGAGAACGGCGCGGATTACGTCGGCGCGGAAGAGCTCATCGCCAAGATCCAGAACGAGAACTGGTTCGACTTCGACGTCTGTGTCGCGACCCCGGACATGATGGGCCTGGTCGGCCGCATCGGCCGCGTCCTCGGCCCCAAGGGCCTCATGCCGAACCCGAAGAGCGGCACCGTGACCCCCGACGTGGCCAAGGCCATCGCGGACATCAAGGCCGGTAAGGTTGAGTACCGCGTGGACAAGACCGCCATCGTGCACGTGCCCTTTGGCAAGGTTTCCTTCGGCGCCGAGAAGCTCAGCGAGAACTTCCGCGTGCTGATGGACGCCATCCTCAAGGCCAAGCCCACCGCGGCCAAGGGCACCTACATCCGCTCCGTGGTCATCTCCACGACCATGGGCCCCGGCGTCAAGCTCAACGCTGCCCGCTTCGTCGGCACCGTTGCTGCGGCCAAGTAAGTTCATCCAAAAAGCGTTCGGTCTCCCGCTGTTCGTGCAGCGGGGGACCTTTCTGCATCGGGAAGGAGGGGAAGACGCGTGCTCCAATGTATCCTCTTTGACGTGGACGACACGCTCATGGACTACCAGCGCGCCGAGAGCGGCATCCTGACCCGGCTGTTCGCCGAGCAGGGCCGGACGGCCAGCGCGGAGGTCCTTGCCGACCTCTGGGAGAAGTCCTGGCTCTACTGGAACGCCCGCGGCCTCGACACGCCCTGGCGCGAGGACGTCCGCGCCACCTACCACGAGCGAAGCCGCTGGGCCGTGGAGGACCTGTGCGCCTACGCCCGGGAGAAATACGGCCTGGCCGCCACCCCGGAGGAGCTGGGCAGCCGCTTTACCGCGCTCATGGCCGACGAGGTCACCCTCTACGACGACGCATTGCCCGTCCTGCGCGCCCTGCACGGCCGCTACGTGCTCTGCGCCGCCTCCAATGCCCTGATAGAGAGCCAGCGCCCGCGCCTGCAAGGGCTTGCGGAGTGGATCGACCACGTCTTTCTCTCCGAGGAGATGGGCCTGGTCAAGCCGGACCCGGCCTTCTTCGCCCGCGCCGCGCGCGAGGCCGGCCAGGCCCCCGGCGACTGCCTCATGGTCGGGGACTCGCTGACCTCCGACATCGCCGGGGCCGCCGCCGCCGGCATGCGCACCTGCTGGCTCAACCGCAAGGGGAGGGAGAACCCCGGCCCCGTCCGCCCCGATTTTGTCATCCGCTCGCTCCACGAGCTCCCCGCCCTTCTGCCCCCCGAGGGGCAGCGCGGCGCAAGATAAGGAGGATCTGCCCATGATCGTCTACGAAAAACCCGGAAAATCGCACACCGAGGAGACGCTGCGCCTGGCCGCCGAGCGCGCCGCCGCCGCCGGCGTCCACCTGGTCGTCGCCTCCACCGGCGGAGACACCGCCCTGTGCGCCCTGCGCGTCGCGCAGGAGGCCGGCATCCTGGACCGGCTCGTCGTCGTCGGCTCCGTGCCGGACAAGGGCGTGCAGAAGATGAAGCCCGAAGCCCTGGCCGCCCTGGCGCAGCAGCGCGTGCCCCTGGTGCTGGCCAGCCACGTCCTCTCCGGCGCCGAGCGCGGCCTGTCCACGAAGATGGGCGGCATCTACCCGGTGGAGATCATCGCCCACACCCTGCGCATGCTCTCCCAGGGCGTCAAGGTCTGCGTGGAGTGCAGCGTCATGGCCCTGGACGCCGGGGTCCTGCCCTACGGCGAGGCGGTCGTGGCGGTGGGCGGCACGGGCCACGGCGCGGATACGGCCTGTACGCTCACGCCCGCCGGCGCGAATGCGATTTTGGATTGTAAAATTCACGAAATTCTCTGCAAACCCTCTTGACGAATGCCCAGAAACCCGATA
>JBMNOF010000156.1:0-3254 GCA_050942925.1 Candidatus Spyradocola sp. | reverse complement strand
AGCACCGCGCGGTGTTCCAGGCGGAGACCGAAAAGCTGTATGAGAACATCTACGAGGTGGACATCACCCACAACCGCGCGGCCAGCGAGGCCACAGAACGTTACTTTGAGAGCATGGGCGTGCCGGCCAACACGCCCTACGATCAGGCGCTGCCCATGATCGCCAACCGGCAGGTGCAGGAGGAATTCCGGGAGGGGTACTTGGAGACCTTCCGCCGGGAGAACGTGCTCAGGACCTATGAGGAGGGCGGGGACAGCCTCTGCTGCGAGTTCAAGACCCTTGGCCAGGATGGGAACTACCGCTGGATGCGCGTGACGGCCCGCATCTTCCACTGGGAGGAGGACGGCTCCATCCGCATGTTCATCTACCGCCAGGACATCGACGAGCAGAAGCGGCAGGAGGCGTCGCTGCTGGAGCGGATGCGGCGGGACTCCCTGAGCGGCCTTTACAACAAGGACTACACGCAAAAGTGCATCAAGCAGCGCCTGGCCGAGCGGGAAGGGCAGCGGCACGCCTTCTTCATCCTGGACATCGACGACTTCAAGCACGTCAACGATACCTACGGCCACGCCATGGGCGACAAGGTGATTGCCGACTTTGCCGCGCGGCTGAAGGCGCAGTTCGGAGAGGAGGACATCGTGGGCCGGATTGGCGGGGACGAGTTCGTGGCGTTCTGCGCCGTGGCCTCCCAGGAGGGGGCCGACAAGGCGGCGCGCGCGCTGTGCGCGCACCTGCACTACGACTTTGTCTCCGGCACGGAGGTCTGCCCCGTCTCGGCCAGCATCGGCGTGGCCTTGGCGCCGGAGGCGGGCGGGAACTTCGAGGCGCTCTACAAGAACGCGGACATCGCCCTATACAAGACCAAGGCGAGGGGAAAGAACGGATACGCCCTGTTTGATGCGGAGGCGTGAATGCGAGCGGTCCGCCGGCGGCGAAGATGCTGCCGGCGGATTTTTCTGCCGCGCATGGGGTGCATAGCAGGGTTAAATTCAGGTAAATTCATGTGCGGCAGGCCGGGGAGCGAGAAATCTGCACAGGAGGGGAAGGGGAAAGGACGAAAAATGCGCGGGTAAAGGATAAATATGATATAGATATAGTTATATTGATGCGTATAAATAAGTTGCAAGAATGCAATTATAAGATTATAAATTATAAACTATGTTAAGAATGCATACATCCGCATTGCGGACGTGTAAAATTATGAGATTTAGGCATGTATAAGGGCGGAATTTTGGACATAATATACAAGAAATGGCGTAAAATAGCGATGAGGAAAGTATTGCAAAGTGCCGAAAAGGATGCTATAATTCACATCGTTCAGTGAACAGTATTCGAGGGTTTTTGCCCTGGAATACGAACGATTAAGGAGGACATACACATGACCAAGAAGATTATTGCCTTGGTTTTGGCGCTGATGATGGCGCTCGCGATGACCGCGTGCTCCACCCCCAGCACCGAGCCGAGCGCCGCGCCTTCTGATCCCGGCACCGGCGAGCCCACGGCCCAGCCTGCCGGCGACGAGCCCACGGGCGAGGTTGTGACCCTTAAGTATTACGAGATCGGCAACCAGGACACCAACACCCGCGAGGCGGTCCAGAATGCCATCAACGAGTACATCGAGCCCAAGATCGGCGCGAACATCGAGTTCCAGATCGTCGGCTGGGGCGACTGGGATTCCAAGGCGCTGGTCGCGCTGCAGTCCGGCGAGGAGATCGACCTCTTCTTCACCGCTGACTGGAAGAACTACATGCGCTCGGTTACGCAGAACCTGTTCACGCCCCTCAACGATGACAACGGCGAGAACGGCAACCTGCTCGAGCTCTACGGTCAGGACATCCTGAACTCCCTGAACCCGGCCTTCATCACCGGTACCCAGGTCAACGGCGTGAACTACGCGGTTCCCACCAACAAGGAGCTGTGCGTGCCCCAGGGCTACATCTACAACATCGATGCGGCCAACGAAGTGGGCATGGACCCCGCCGCCATCAAGACCCTGGAGGACCTGGAGCCCTACCTGGCCAAGTACAAGGAGCTGCATCCCGAGCAGTACCCCTACATCACCGACGGCCGCTGGGTGCATGAGCCCTGGGTGGAAGGCTTTGCCAACATCACCGGCAACCTGCTGACCATCAAGATGAACCCCGATGAGAACGGCGTCTACGACGATACCGTCTACTCCATCTGGGAGACCCCGGAGCAGACCGCCTACGCCAACACCATCTACAAGTACAACCAGGCGGGCTACCTGCATCCCGATACCTCTCTGGCCACCTATGATGCGGCCAACAACGGCGAGTTCGCCGCCGGCAAGTTCCTCGTCTACGCCGCTCCCCTCAAGGGCGACAACATCAAGGCGCAGGAGATGAAGATCGCGGCGGGCAACCCCGCGCTCAACCTGGGCGAGATCTACATCCAGAACAAGATCGTGTGCACCACGCACACTGGCGGCTCCATGCTGGCCATCCCCACCACCTCGGAGAACCCCGTCACCGCGATGAAGTTCATCAACATGATGCACTCCGATACCAACCTGCTTGACATGATGCTCTTCGGCGTGCCGGAGACCATGTGGACCTTTGCCGACGACGGCCGCGTGGAGATCATCGACTCCTCCTGGTACGGCGCGCACGGCGGCGCCTGGACCATGGGCAACACCGCGATCCAGCACGTGACCACCGATGAGGACCCCGAGAAGAACCAGAAGCTCGCGGCGTACTCCGCCGACGCGGTTCCGCATCCCTCCCTGGGCTTCCGTTACGCCTGCCCGCAGGAGCTGGAGGCGCAGTGGGCGTCCGTCAACAACGTGCAGGATGCCATGAACAAGGCGCTGATGACCGGCGCTGTGAACCCCGAGACCGCTCTGCCCCAGTACATCGCCGACCTGAAGGCCGCCGGTCTTGACGACCTGAAGGCTGACATCGAGAAGAAGTACGCCGAGTGGAAGGCTGCGACCGGCGCGGCCAACGAGCCCGCGCCCAGCACGGAGCCCGTCGCCAGCACGGAGCCCGCCGCCAGCACGGAGCCGACCGACACCACCGAGCCCACGGACTCTGCCGAGCCCACGGACTCCGCGGAGCCGACCGACAGCGCTGAGCCCAGCGCCGAGCCCACCGAGACCCCCGCAGCGGAATAAGCTGACGAACCAAGGCCCCTGGGAGGATTTTCCTCCCGGGGGTCCTTTTTGTGTTTGGAAGGCGATTGTTTATGTAAAATGTCGCAGGGCCACTAGGAAAAAAGGGAGATTTATGGTATGA
>JBMNOF010000155.1:0-3263 GCA_050942925.1 Candidatus Spyradocola sp. | reverse complement strand
CGGAACGCACGAGTTTCTCGTGCGTTCCGGGCCCGCTGCCGTTTTCCGCTTACTTTTCCTCGTCCACGATGGCGATGCCGCACATCTTGAGCTGCTCGGGATCGACGTCCGAGGGCGTGTCCATCATCAGGCAGGCGGCGTTGGCCGCCTTGGGGAAGGCGATCACGTCGCGCAGGGACTGCGCGCCGGTCAGCTGCATGATGAGGCGGTCCACGCCGAAGGCAAAGCCGCCGTGCGGGGGCACGCCGTACTTGAAGGCCTCCAGCATGAAGCCAAAGCGCTGCCATGCCAGGTCGCGCGGCAGGCCGATGAGCTTAAACATCCGCTCCTGCACCTCGCTGGAATGGATGCGGATGGAGCCGGAGCCCATCTCGATGCCGTTGAGGACCAGGTCGTAGGCCTTGGCGCGGACCTTGCCGGGCTCGGTGTCCATCTTGTCCAGGTCCTCGTCCATGGCCGAGGTGAAGGGATGGTGCATGGCGACGTAGCGGCCCTCCTCCTCGTCGTACTCCAGGAGCGGGAACTCCGTCACCCAGAACAGGTCGTACTTGTCCTTGTCGATCAGGTCGTACTTCTTGGCGATCTCCAAGCGCAGCGCGCCCAGGGACTGCAAAACGACGCTGTCCTTGTCCGCGATGAAGAAGAGCGCGTCGCCCGGCTCGGCGCAGAGCGCGGCCAGGAGGGCGTTTTTCTCCTCCTCGGAGAAGAACTTGGCGATCGGCGACTGCAGGGCGCCGCCCTCCTGGACCTTGATCCAGGCCAGGCCCTTGGCCTTAAAGGTCTTGACGAACTCGTTCAGCGCGTCGATCTCCTTGCGGCTGATCTTGGCGGCCAGGCCCTTGGCGTTGATGGCGCGCACGGTGCCGCCGCTCTCCAGCGCCCGCGCGAACACCGTAAACCCGCTGTTCTTGACCACGTCCGAGACGTCGTGGATCGTCAGGCCAAAGCGGCGGTCCGGCTTGTCCGATCCATAGGTGTCCATGGCGTACTGCCAGGTGATGCGCTCCAGCGGGAGCTTCAGCTCGATGCCCTTGATCGTGCGGAACACCTCCGCAAACGCGCCCTCGACCACGGTCTGCACGTCCTCCGGCTCGACAAAGCTCATCTCAATGTCGCACTGGGTGAACTCCGGCTGGCGGTCGGCGCGGCTGTCCTCGTCGCGGAAGCAGCGCGCGATCTGGAAATAGCGGTCGTAGCCGCCCAGCATCAGCAGCTGCTTGTAAATCTGCGGGCTCTGCGGCAGGGCGTAGAAGGTCCCGTGGTGCAGGCGCGAGGGGACCAGGAAGTCGCGCGCGCCCTCGGGCGTGGACTTGGTCAGGATCGGCGTTTCGACCTCGACGAACTCCTGGCTGTCCATGTAGTTGCGCAGCGTCTGCAGGATCTTGTGGCGCATGCGCAGCGTGTGCTGCACGCTCGGACGGCGGATGTCCAGGTAGCGGTACTTCATGCGCACCGTCTCGCTCTCGTCCGGATGGTCGTCGTCAATGTAGATCGGGGGCGTTTCCGCCTTGTTGAGCAGGATCGCCTTTTGGACGAACACCTCGATGCGCCCGGTCTTGAGCTTCTCGTTGACGGCCGCCTCGTCGCGCAGGCAGACCTTTCCCTGCACGGAGAGGACGTACTCGCTGCGCAGGCTCTCGCCCAGGGCGAAGGTCTCCTTGTCGCAATCCTTTTCGTCAAAGACGAGCTGAATGAGCCCGGTGCGGTCCCGGAGCCACACAAAGATGATGGACCCCAGGTTGCGGGTGCGCTGCACCCAGCCGGAGAGATTGACCAGCTCCCCGGCGTTGCCTTCGTTCAGTTCTGCACACATGTGCGTCCTGCGAAAGCCGATGTTACTCATGCGGATTCTCCTTTCCGGATTGTTTTTCAGGCAAAAAAAAACTCCGTCCTCCCCATAGAAGGACGAAAGATTTCTCTTGCGCGGTACCACCTTCGTTGCACGGACCTTGCCGTGCCGCTCCTCGTTTGTAACGCAGCCTCCTGCGGACGCTCGGGAGTGTCCTTCTGTCGGAGGCGCGGCGCGTTGGGCGCTTTCAGTCCATGGCGGCCCATCCCTTTTGCTGCGCATTGCCTTCCGCATACTCTCTCCGTCTTTGCGGTCAGATTCAGTATACGCGCAGGGAACGCGAAAAGTCAACCCCTTTTTCTCCCCGCAGGCGCGGTCCTTCTATTCTTTCTCATATGCGCAGTTGTTCATGTTTTTGTTTTATCTCTCATTTTCCCGCAGCACATGCGCAAGCTTTCCTGTGAAGTTCGGTCTTTCTCTTCGTTCTTCCCTTATTTTTTGTTAGAGTTTTCAAAAAACCCTTGCGTTTTTCCCGGTTTGTGCTACACTAAATTTCGTCCGGAAAGACGCGGTCTTCCGGGGGAAGAGAGGAACATTCATGGAACACGAACACTTCAGCCTCTTTGGCGGGCTTCTGGAGGAGCCGGTGGAAGGGGCTTTGACGCAACTTGGCGCGCCGGAAAGTCTCGGGCACTTTGCCGCGCACGCGCTCTCGGACTTTTTGGAGATCGTCGTCCTGCTCTTTGTGGTGGTGACGCTGGTCTCCTTCCTGCAGACCTACATCCCCTATGAGCGGATGCGCAGCCGGCTCTCGCGCCTGCGCGGGGTGCCGGGGTTCGTGCTGGCCATCGGCCTGGGGATGCTCTCGCCGTTCTGCAGCTGCTCCGTGATCCCGCTCCTGATCGGGTTCCTGGTCTCGGGCGTGCCGCTGACGCTGTGCCTGGCCTTTTTGACCTCGGCTTCCTGCCTGAACCTCACGGCGCTGACCACGCTCTTTTCGCAGATGGACCTGCGCTTTTCGGTGATGTACCTGGTGTGCTGCCTGCTCATCTGCGTTGTGTCCTCGCTCCTGGTGGGCGCTCGGGGGGCGGAGGGCCTTGTCCGGCTGGACAAGATCCGCGCCGAACACTCCCATCACCACGACGAAAATACCGTGGGCTCGCGCTTCACCAAAGCGCTGTGCTCGGCCTGGCTGACCTTCCGGAGCGTCTGGCCCTTCCTGCTGCTGGGCGTTGCGGCCTCCGCGGCGATTGCGGCCTTCCTCCCGCCGGAGTGGATTTCCCGTGCGCTGACGGGGAACGCGCTGGCGCTGCCCCTGGCCACGATCCTGGGCGGGTGCCTGCACTCGGACGTGTTCTCCATCCTGCCCATCGTCCAGACGATCTACGCGTACTCGCCCGCGGTCTCGCTGGCGTTTCTCCTGTCGGTCATGCTCTTTTCCATCGCGGAGTGGGCGCTGCTCTCCCAGGTCTTT
>JBMNOF010000036.1:0-18296 GCA_050942925.1 Candidatus Spyradocola sp. | reverse complement strand
GTGGCCATTGCCCGGGCCATGGCCAACGACCCCGCCATCATCCTGGCGGACGAACCCACCGGCGCCCTGGACAGCCGCACCGGCCGCCTGGTCATGGACCTGTTCCACGACCTGCACGACAAGCACGGCAAGACCATCGTGCTCATCACACACAACTACAAGCTGGCCACCGAGACCGACCGCATCGTCACCATCTCCGATGGCCGCATCGTGCCCAATCGGGAAGGGGGTGCGGAAGCATGACCGGCATGTGGGAAAACGTGCTCCTGGCGCTGAACGGCCTGCGCGCCAACAAGATGCGCGCGCTGCTGACCATGCTCGGCATCATCATCGGCATCGGCTCGGTCATCGGCATCATGTGCGTGGGCGACGCGGTGACTGGTTCCGTCACCGACGCCATGTCCGCCCTGGGCGTCAACAACATCACCGTCGCCGTGCAGCAGCGCCTGATCGACGTGGAAACCATGGAAATCCTCACCCCGGAGGAGGACGACCTGCTCACGACGGACATGCTCGACGCGCTGGTCGAGGAGGTCCCCGGCGTGCTGGACTACTCCATCTCCGAGTCCGCGGGCAGCGGCCAGGCCAAGGACGGCCACAAGTACGCCAACGTCTCCGTCACGGGCGTCAACGCCGCCTACCTCTCCGTCAACAACGTCAACCTCCTCACCGGCCGCACCGTCACCGAGCGCGACTTGGAGGGCAGCAAGTACGTGGCCGTCGTCTCGGACTTCCTCGTGGAGAAGATGTTCCCCGGCCTGAGCAACCGCGACGCCCTCGGCCAAGAGGTCCGCGTGACGCTGAACGACACCCTCTATACCTTTACGATCGTCGGTGTCTATGAAAACGTGGATTCGCCCTACGCCGCGCTGCTGGGCACCGGCTCGGAGGCGGATAAGCGCACGGAGCTCTACATCCCCGTGACGACCGCCCAGCGCATCACCGGCTCGGAGGAGGGCTTTGCCAACGCCACCATCACCGCGGACGTGAACCTGGATTCCCAGACCGTCGCCAACGAGGCCGCGGACTTCCTGAAGCGCTACTACGAGGACAACCCGGACTTCACCGTCTACACCATCAGCATGGAGACCATGGTCGATCAGCTCGGCAGCATGCTGGACACCGTCTCCATCGCCATCGCCGTCATCGCGGGCATCTCCCTGATCGTGGGCGGAATCGGCGTGATGAACATCATGCTCGTCTCCGTCACCGAGCGCACTCGCGAGATCGGCACGCGCAAGGCGCTGGGCGCGCCCAACAGCGCCATCCGCATCCAGTTCGTGGTCGAGGCCATGATCATCTGCTTCATCGGCGGCGCGATCGGCATCGTCGTCGGCGCGACGCTGGGCTATTTTGCCTCGAACCTGCTCGGGTTCCCGTCGCTGCCCTCGCTCGGCTCCATCGTCCTGGCGGTGAGCTTCTCGCTCGCCATCGGCGTGTTCTTCGGGTACTATCCGGCCAACAAGGCCGCAAAGCTCGATCCCATCGAGGCCCTGCGCTACGAGTGATCCGACTATACCCCGCAAAAACAACGCCCCCGTCCAGTGCTGGACGGGGGCGTTGTTGGTTTTGGTTTTTTAGTCGAGGGAAACGCTTTGGGCGCTGCTTCTTCCGGTGATGGCCTTGCTGCGCCACTTGCCGCGGCGGAAGAAGTACGTCGTGATGAGCGCGCCCATCACCCAGGAGATGAGAAGCGAGAAGAAGATCGCGTCCGAGGAGCCGTGCGGCAGAGCCTCCGACTGGGTGAAGTAGGCCCAAACGTAGGCGACCGGAACGCGCAGGACGACCGTGGTGATGAGGGAAATCCACATCGGGGTCATCGTGTCGCCCGCGCCGCGCATCACGCCCGAGAGCACCTGCGTCACCGCCATGGCGATGTAGCCCACCGCGATGACCCGCAGCATGCGCATGCCCAGGCGCACCACCTCGTCCGTGGAGGTGAACATGCGCATCAGGTTTTCGCCAAAGAGCAGAATGCACAGCGTCAGCAGGCAGGCGCAGGCCACGCCCAGCTTCAGACCGGCGCGCGTGCCTTGGCGCGTGCGCTCCAAAAGACCCGCGCCCATGTTCTGCCCGGCAAAGGTGGTCATGGCCGTGCCGAAGGTGAAGTTGGGCATCATGGCAAAGCCGTCCACGCGCATGACCACGGTCGTGCACGCGATGACCGCCGTGCCCATGGAGTTGGTCAGGGACTGCACCACGATCATCGCCAGGGAGAAGATCGCCTGCGTGATGCCCGAGGGCAGGCCCAGGCGCGCCAGCTCCAGCGCGTAGAACTTGTGCAGGCGCAGCGTCTTGCGGGTGATGGAGACGACGTCCCTCATCCGCCACAGGCGCACTACGCACAGGATCGCCGAGATGATCTGCGAGATGATCGTGGCCCAGGCCGCGCCCGCAACGCCCATGCCGAGCACCGCGACAAAGTAGAGGTCCAGAACGATGTTCAGGCCGCAGGCGATCAGCAGGAACACCAGCGGCGTAAAGGAGTCGCCAAGCCCGCGCAGAATGCCGGAAACGATATTGTAGTACGAGGTCCCGACGTTCCCCAGGAAGATGATGATCATGTAGTCGCAGGCCATGACGAAGATCTCTTCCGGGGTGTTGAGAATGCCCATGAGCGGCCTTGTGATGAACACGCCGATGACTGTGATCACAAGGGAGGAGAGCAGCGTCAGCGTCATGCAGTTGCCGACCGTCATCGAGAGCTGGTCGCGCTGTTTTGCGCCAAAGTACTGCGAAACCATGATGCCTGCGCCGCTGGAGATGCCGATGAAGAGCACCAGCAGCAGGTTGATGACCGGGTTGCTCGCCCCGATGGCGGCCAGCGCCCGGTCGCCGACGTATTGGCCGACGACGATGCTGTCCACCGTCGCGTAGAGCTGCTGGGCGATGTTCCCGATGAGCAGGGGGATGGAAAACTGTGCAATGCTCGCCATGGGACTGCCCGTCGTCATGTCGCGCACATCAAACAGCTTTCGAATGCGGATTCTGGACATGTTCTGTTACCACTCCCTATATTTTTCTGTAACCATATCTATTTTACAGGAGGGAAAAGGGGATTGCAATCTCTTTTTTCCCTTTGTTTCTGATTGCAGGACATGTTGGATTTTGGTATACTGGTTTCATCGTAGACGCACAAGGAGGCGATTCCATGAAGACGTTGGAAACCCCGCGCCTGCTCCTGCGGCCATGGACGCTGGAGGACGCGCCCGATATGTACGACTATGCCCGCACGCCAAACGTCGGCCCCGCCGCCGGTTGGAAGCCCCACGAATCCATCGAGGAAACGCGGCGCATCCTGCGCGAGAAGTTCCTGGTGGAGGACGAATGCTTCGCCATGCAGCGGAAGGACGACGGCCGCGTCATCGGCTCCATCGGCCTGCACGGGGACGCCTACCGGGAAAAGACCCTCCCCGTGCGCATGCTCGGCTACGTCATGAACGAGAGGGATTGGGGCCAGGGCTTCATGCACGAAGGATGCATGGCCGCGCTGGAGTTTGCGTTTACTGAGCTCGGCGTGGAGCTGATGACCGTCTACCACTTCCCCTGGAACGAGCGCTCCCGCCGCGTCATCGAGCGCCTAGGCTTCCGCCTGGAAGGGCTGCGCCGCATGGCCAGCAGAAACTACGACGGAAGAATCGAGGACGAGATGGCCTATTCCATGACCCGGGAGGAGTTTTTCGCCGAGCGCGAAAGACAACAGCAGCTTTTGCTGTCAGAAAAAAGGAGAGAAAACCATGCTGACCGAAGCCAAGAAGAAGTTCATTGAGTTTATGATGTCCTGCGACGTGCTCCGCTTTGGCGATTTCGTCACCAAGAGCGGCCGCCGCACGCCCTATTTTGTCAACACCGGCCTCTACCGCACCGGCGCGCAGATCGCGCAGCTGGGCGATTTCTACGCCGCCTGCGTGCACGAGATGGCCGGCGGCCAGGTCGACGCGCTCTTTGGACCGGCCTACAAGGGCATCCCGCTGGTGACGACCACCTCCGCCTCGCTCTCCCGCCTCTATGGCGAGGACCTGCCCTTCTTCTTTAACCGCAAGGAGGAGAAGGACCACGGCGAGGGCGGCAGCCTCGTCGGCTACAAGCCCAAGGACGGCGACCGCATCGCCATCATCGAGGACGTCATCACCGCCGGCACCGCCGTGCGCGAGACCATGCCCATCCTCTTTGGCGCGGCCAAGGTCACCGTGCCGCACATGTTCATCTCCGTCAACCGCTGCGAGGTGGGCACGACCCCCGGCAAGACCGCCGTCATGGAGGTCATGGAGACCTATGGCATCCACGTCCATTCCATCGTCGATGCGCGCGACATCTGCGAGTACCTGCGCACCCGCGGCGACTATGCCGACGTCCTTGCGCGCATGGAGGCCTATATGGCCGAGTACTGCGCCTTCTAAATCCGAAAACCCAAAAAAGACCGAACAGAACAAGAGAGAAGTCCGACGCGAAAAGGGGGAGAAGAACCATGCTGTATCCCGAAAACCAGAAGCCTGCCTTGGACGAGACCACCTTCCAAAACCCGCCGAGCGAATACCGCGCCGCGCCCTTTTGGGCCTGGAACTGCGACCTGAACGAGGATCTGCTCCTTCGAGAGATCGAGCAGATGAAGGCCATGGGCATGGGCGGTTTCCACATGCACGTGCGCACGGGCATGAGCACCACCTACCTGTCGGACGAGTTCATGCAGCTCATCCGCGCCTGCACGGAGAAGGCCAAAAAGGAAAAGATGCTGGCCTACCTCTATGACGAGGACCGCTGGCCCTCGGGCGCGGCGGGCGGATACGTGACGCGGGAGGAGAAATTCCGCGCGCGGCACCTGCTCTTTACCCCCGTGCCCTATGAGGAGGACGACTCCGAGCACGTGGCGCTGGACTCCTCTGCGCGCGCCTCGCGCAAGGGCAACGGCACGCTCCTTGCGCGCTATGCCGTCCGTCTCAACAGCGCCGGGGAGCTGGCGGCCTACCGCCGCCTCGCGCCGGGCGAGAAGGCCGGAGCGGAGGAGACCACTTGGTACGCCTACCTCGAGCACGCGACGGAAAGCCCCTGGTACAACAACCAGACCTATGTCAACACCCTGGACAAGGCGGCCATCGAGCGCTTCGTCCAGATCACGCACGAGCGCTATAAGGAGGTCGTGGGCGACGAGTTCGGCGGCGTCGTGCCCTCCATCTTCACCGACGAGCCGCAGTTCACGCGCAAGACTACCCTGGGCTTTGCCGGGGAGAAGAAGGACGTGGTCCTTCCCTGGACGGACGACCTGCCCAAGACCTATGAGGAGGCATACGGTGAGAGCCTGCTCAACCACCTGCCCGAGTTCTTCTGGGAGCTGCCGGAGGGCAAGGTTTCCCGCACGCGCTACCGCTACCACGACCACATCGCCGAGCGCTTTGCCTCGGCCTTTGCCGACACCTGCGGCACGTGGTGCCGGGAGAACGGCATCCTGCTCACCGGCCACATGATGGAGGAGCCCACGCTCCACTCCCAGACCGCGGCCCTTGGCGAGGCCATGCGCTCCTACCGCTCCTTCGGCCTGCCCGGCATCGACATGCTCTGCGATTGGCGCGAGTACACTACCGCCAAGCAGGCGCAGTCCGCCTCGCGGCAGTTCGGCTGCCCGGGCGTGCTCTCGGAGCTCTACGGCGTGACGAACTGGGACTTTGACTTCCGCGGCCACAAGCTCGCGGGCGATTGGCAGGCGGCGCTGGGCGTCACCACCCGCGTGCCGCACCTGACGTGGGTGTCCATGGCGGGCGAGGCCAAGCGCGACTACCCGGCTTCCATCGGCTACCAGAGCCCCTGGTACAAGGAGTACCCCCTGATCGAGGACCACTTTGCGCGCGTCAACTCCGTGCTCACCCGCGGGAAGGCGCAGGTCCGCCTGGGCGTCATCCATCCGGTGGAGAGCTATTGGCTGCACTGGGGCCCGGAGGAGCAGACTGCGCTCGTGCGCGAGGAGATGGATAAGCGCTTCCAGGACCTGGCCGATTGGCTGCTCTTTGGCCTGATCGACTTTGACTACATCAGCGAATCCCTCCTGCCGCTGCAGTGCAAGGCGGGCAGCGCGCCGCTGCACGTCGGCTGCATGCAGTACGACATCGTGCTCGTGCCTGCGTGCGAGACGCTGCGCTCGACCACCGTCGAGCGACTGGAGGCCTTTGTGGACGCGGGCGGCAAGCTCCTCTTCGCCGGACAGATCCCCACGCTCGTCGATGCGCAGCCCTCCGACCGCGTGCAGGCGCTCGCCGCGCGCGCCAGCGTCACGGGCTTCTCCCGCGGGGAGATCCTGTCGCAGGTCGAGGCGGCCCGCTTCCTCGACGTGCGCGACGATCGCGGCGCGCGCACAAACCACCTGCTGCACCAGGTCCGCGCCGAGGGCGAGACGCGCTACGTCTTCCTCTGCAACGGCCGCAAGCCGCAAAACCCGGACGTCTGCCCGCGGCAGGAGCTGGTCGTGCGCATCCAGGGCGAGTGGAAGGTCGACCTGCTGGACACGGCCACGGGCGAAATCGCGCCCCTTGCCGTCTCCTATGTGGACGGAAAGACCGTGCTCTCCCGCGCGCTCTACGCCTATGACAGCCTGCTTCTGCGCCTGAACCCCGGACGCCGCGAGGAGGGGAAGATCCAGGCCCCGGAGGAGGACTTTGCCTACACGACCATCCGCAAGCCCGTCCCCGTCACCCTCTCGGAGCCGAACGTGCTCCTGCTCGACACGGCGGAGTACGCCTTTGACGACGGACCGTGGCAGGCGGAGGAGGAGCTGCTGCGCGCGGACAACGCCTTCCGCGCCGCGCTTTCCTGGCCCTCGCGCAAGGACCACGTCGCCCAGCCCTGGGTCGTGCCGGACGAGCCGATCGTCCACAAGATCCGGCTGCGCTTCACCGTCCGCAGCGAGATCGAGATCCGCGCCCCGCGCCTTGCCCTGGAGGACGCCGAGCGCGTCGGCATCACCGTCAACGGCAAGGCCGTCGAAAGCCGCGTCGTGGGCTGGTTCGTGGACGAGAGCATCCGGACCGTCCAGCTCCCGGACCTGCCCGCGGGCGAGAGCGCGATCGAGCTCTCCATCCCCTTTGGCCGCCGCACGAACGTCGAGTGGTGCTACCTGTTGGGCGACTTCGGCGTGCGCGTTGCCGGCGCGGAAAAGACCGTCACCCCGCCCGTGTGGAGCCTCGGCTTTGGCGACTGGACCAACCAGGGCCTGCCTTTCTATTGCGGAAATGTGACCTACCGGATTCCGGTGGAGGTCTCGGGCACGAGCTTCCAGGTGCGCGTTCCGCAGTATCGCGGCGCGGTGCTGGGCATGGAGATGGATGGCAAGCGGGCCGGCGACCTGGCCTATGCACCCTATGCGTTCCGGTTTGACGGCCTCACCCCCGGCCGGCACGAGCTGGGGATCACGGTCTACGGCAGCCGCGTCAACGGATTCGGCTGCGTCCACAACTGCGACGACAGCCTGACCTGGTTTGGCCCGGACTGCTGGCGCTCGGAGGGCATCCGCTGGTGCTATGAGTACCGCCTGCGCAAGATGGGCCTGCTGGTCAGCCCGCAGATAGAAACCCCGTAACGCAACCCCGATGGAGGAGGAACGAAATCGTGAAGAAATACATTCTCGGCATTGACATTGGCACCTCGGGCACCAAGACGATCCTGGTGGACGACGAAGGCCGCGTCGCGGCGGCCAAAACCGTCGAGTACCCCATGGAGACGCCCAAGCCCGGCTGGACGCAGCAGAACCCGGCGGACTGGTGGAAGGCCGCGGCGGAGTCCATCCGCGCGGTGCTGAAGAAGTCCGGCGTGCCGGCGGAGGCGCTGGCCGGCGTGGGCTTCTCCGGCCAGATGCACGGCATGGTCGCCCTGGACGAGGCGGGCGAGGTCGTTCGCCCCGCCATCCTCTGGAACGACCAGCGCACGGAGGCGCAGTGCGAGGAGATCACGCAGGCCGCCGGCGGCCTGTCCGGCCTGCTCGCCTACACCAACAACCGCATGCTCACCGGCTACACCGGCGGCAAGATCCTCTGGATGAAGGAGATGGAGCCGGAGAACTTCGCCCGCACCAAGGTCATCATCAACCCCAAGGACTACGTGCGCTATAAGCTCACCGGCGAAATCGCAACCGAGGTCTCCGACGCCTCCGGCACGGGCTTCTTCGACGTGCGCAACCGCCGCTTCTCGGACGAGCTCATCGCAAAGCTCGGCCTGGCGCGCTCGCTCTTCCCCAAGTGCTATGAGTCCTACGAGATCACCGGGCACGTCACCCCCGCCGCCGCGGAGGAGACGGGCCTGCCCGTCGGCCTGCCCGTCACCGCGGGCGGCGGCGACGCCGTCATCCAGACCATGGGCTCGGGCCTCGTGCGCCAGGGCCTGATGGGCGTCGTCATCGGCACGTCGGGCGTCGTGGCCATGGGCCTGGACGGCTATAAGGACAATGCGGGCGGCGAGCTGCAGGTCTTCTGCAGCAACGCCAAGCACCTCTGGCACGCCATCGGCGTGACGCTGGCTGCCGGCGGCTCCTACCGCTGGTACCGCGACGCGCTCTGCGCCGCCGAGAAGGAGCAGGCCGCCGCCACGGGCCGCGACGTCTACGACATCCTGGGCGAGGCGGCGGAGAAGGCCGCCCCCGGCTGCGGCGGGCTGCTCTTCCTGCCCTATCTTTCCGGCGAAAGATGCCCGCACTTTGACTCCGACGCGCGCGGCGTGTACTACGGCCTGGGCCTGGAGCACGGCAAGGGCGACATGACCCGCGCGGTGATGGAAGGCGTGACCTTCTCGCTGCGCGACGTCTCGGAAAAGATCCTGGCCATGGACAAGAACATCCGCCCGGAAAAGGTCATCCTCTCCGGCGGCGGCGCGCTGAGCCCCCTGTGGCGGCAGATCGTGGCGGACGTGTTCAACCTGCCGGTCGTGACCGTGTCCGGCAGCGGCGAGGGCGGCGCCTACGGCGGCGCGCTCGTTGCGGGCGTGGGCCTTGGCATCTGGAAGGACCTGACGGAGGCCACGAGCGTCCTTCGGGAGGAGACCCGCACCGAGCCCATCCCCGAAAACGTCGAAATCTACAACCGCGTCTATGCGCTCTACGACAAGATCTACCTCGCGCTCAAGGACAGCTTCAAGGAGCTGGCTGCGCTGCGCTGAACAAACGGGCTCTCTTCCCGCAGGGGCAGAGGGCCCTTCTTTGACAAAAAGGAGGCATCAGCCATGGCGGAGGTTCTCCTCCTGTGCGGAAAAATCTGCAGCGGAAAGTCCACCTTGGCCACGCGCATCTGCCGGGATACCGGCGCGCTCTGCCTGTCCGTGGACGAGCTCACCCTCGCGCTCCTTCCCGAGCGCCTGGGCGATCTGCACGACGAGGTCACGGAGCGGGCAAAGGCCTACCTGCTCACCCAGGCCGCGCGCATCGCGGCCGCGGGCGTGTCCGTCGTGCTGGACTGGGGGTTTTGGACCCGCAAAGACCGGCAGGATACACGCGCCTTCTTCCGCGTGCGCGGCATTCCCTGCCGCCTCTTTTTCCTCGACGTCTCGCCCGAACGCCTCAGCGCCAACATCGCCGCCCGAAACGCGCGCGTCCTTGCGGGGAAAACCCGCGCCTATTTTGTCGACGAGGGCCTGCGCCAAAAGATGGAAAGCCGCTTTGAGCCGCCTGCGCAGGAGGAGGTAGACCTCGTCTGCAGCGGAGAAATTCCCCCGACCGTTTGACAATCCGGCGTATATTGATGTAAAATATTCCTTCGAGCCACAGATTGTGCTGTGATGCTGGAAAACAACGGGGCGCGCCCGTTTCCTGCGCGCAAAAATCTGTACAATCGGAGGATGAGGAATGAGCACATATAACGCGGGCGACCTGCAGGTCCTCAAGGGCCTGGATGCGGTGCGCATGCGCCCGGGCATGTACATCGGGACCACCGGCCCCCGAGGCCTGCACCACCTCCTTTGGGAGATCGTGGACAACTCCATCGACGAAGCCGCAAACGGCTATGCCGATACCGTCCGCGTGACCCTGCACAAGGACGGCAGCGCCTCGGTCGAGGACAACGGCCGCGGCATCCCCGTGGACAAGCACCCGCAGCTGGGCATCTCCGGCGTGGAGGTCGTCTATACGCAGCTCCACGCGGGCGGCAAGTTTTCCGGGAAGAACTACGCCTATTCCGGCGGGCTGCACGGCGTGGGCGCCTCCGTGGTCAACGCCCTCTCCGAGTGGCTGGTCTGCGAGGTCTACCACGACTTCTCCCTCTACCGGCAGGAGTTCGCCTCGGTCGTGGACGAGCAGACGGGCAAGATCATTTCCGGAAAGCCCATGACCCCCTTGCTCAAAATCGGCAACACCCGCAAAAAGGGGAGCAAGACCACCTTCCTGCCCGATAAGCGCGTGTTTGAGGACATCACCTTCCAGCACGACGTGGTCGACCGCCGCCTGCGGGAGCTCGCCTACCTCAACAAGGGCGTGAGCATCGTCTTTACCGACGAGCGCCTGCCCAAGGACGAGCGCGAGGTCACCTACTGCTACCAGGGCGGCATCGTGGACTACGTGCGCTACCTCAACGCCGAAAAAGACCCCCTGCACGAGGACGTGGTGTACCTGGAGGGCGGAAAGGACGATTTCTTCTTCCGCTGCGCCTTCCAGCTCACGGACGGCTATACCGAGAGCATGTTCTCCTACGTCAACTCCATCCCCACCGGCGAGGGTGGCACGCACGAGTCCGGCTTTAAGGCCGCCTATACCCGCGCCATGAACGAGTACGCCCGCCGGGTGGGCCTCCTCAAGGAGAAGGACCCAAACCTCACCGGCGAGGACTACCGCGAGGGCATGACCGCGGTGCTCGTCTGCTACGTCAAGAACCCCCAGTTTGAGGGCCAGACCAAGGGCCGCCTGGGCAACAGCGAGGTCCGCCCCCTGATCGAGGGCCTGGTCTACGACCAGCTCACGCTGTATCTAGAGGACCTTTCCCATGGCGCAACGGCCGAAAAGCTCCTGGAAAAGGCCCGCGCCGCCGCCGCCGTGCGCGAGGCCGCCAGAAAGGCCAAGGACATCGCCCGGCAGAAGTCCTCTCTGGAGGCGGCGCCCCTGGTCGGCAAGCTCGCCTCCTGCACGGGCCGCCACCCCGAGGAAAACGAGCTCTTCATCGTCGAG
Organism: Candidatus Spyradocola sp.; assembly: GCA_050942925.1. Taxonomy (GTDB): domain Bacteria; phylum Bacillota; class Clostridia; order Christensenellales; family UBA1750; genus Spyradocola. The sequence continues at coordinate 7,171 of JBMNOF010000036.1, read as the reverse complement.
GGCGATTCCGCCGGCGGCTCGGCCAAGCAGGGCCGCGACCGCCGCTTCCAGGCGATCCTGCCCCTGCGCGGCAAGCCCCTCAACGCCGAAAAGAAGCGCCTGGACCAGGTGCTGATGAACGAGGAGTTCCGCTCGCTCATCACGGCCCTTGGCACCGGCATCGGCGAGGACTTCAAGCTCGCCAGCCTCAAATACCACCGCATCATCATCCTGGCCGATGCCGACCAGGACGGCGCCCACATCCGCGCGATCCTGCTGACCTTCTTCTACCGCTACATGAAGGAGCTCGTGCAGGAGGGGCACATCTACATCGGCACCCCGCCGCTGTACTTGGTCAAAAAGGGCCAGATGAGCGAGTACGTCTACGACGACAAGGCCTTGCCCGCCGCGGTCAAGCGCATGGGCAAGGGCTATACGATCCAGCGCTATAAGGGACTTGGCGAGATGAACCCCGAACAGCTCTGGGACACCACGATGAACCCCGCGCACCGCACCCTCGTGCAGGTGACGCTCGAGGACGCGGCCCAGGCCGAGCGCATGGTCACCATCCTCATGGGCGACAAGGTCGAGCCGCGCCGCCTCTATATCAGCCAGCAGGCGAATTTCAATAAGGTCGATTCCTTTGAAGGGTGGGTGAAGGGCTGATGCCGAAGAAGAGAAAGGACGACACCATCGAGCGCAACGAAACCATTCTGCAAAAGCCCATGGAGGAGATCATGCACGACAGCATGATCCCCTACGCCGAGCACGTCATCCTCGAGCGCGCCCTGCCCCGCGTGGAGGACGGCCTCAAGCCTGTGCAGCGCCGCATCCTCTACACCATGCTGGAGCTTGGCAATACGCCCGATAAGCCCCACCGCAAGTGCGCCCGCATCGTGGGCGATTGCCTGGGAAAATACCACCCCCATGGCGATACCTCCGTCTACGACGCCATGGTCCGCATGGCGCAGGACTTCAACATGCGCGCGCCGCTGGTCGACGGCCACGGCAACTTCGGCTCCGTGGACGGCGACTCCGCCGCGGCCATGCGCTATACCGAGGCGCGCATGGCGCCGCTGGCCATGGAGCTCCTGCGGGACCTGGAAAAGGAGACCGTCTCCTTCTCGCTGAACTTTGACGACACGCTCAAGGAGCCGGACATGCTCCCCGGGCGCTTCCCCAACCTCTTGGTCAACGGCGCGTCCGGCATTGCCGTGGGACTTGCTACCAACATCCCCCCGCACAACCTGGGCGAGTCCATCGACGCGGTCATCGCGGTCATGGACAACCCGGAAATTCCCCTGTCCGAGGTCATGAAGATCCTTCCCGCCCCGGACTTTCCCACCGGCGGCCTCCTGCTGGAGACCGAGGAAATCCGCAAGGCCTACGAGACCGGCCGCGGCCGCCTGCTGCTGCGCGCCAAGGTGCAGATTGAGGAATTGCCCAGCGGCAAGAAGAACCTGGTCATAACCGAGCTGCCCTACCAGGTCAACAAGTCCGCCCTGCTCGAGAAAATCCTCAAGCTCTCCGAGGAGAAGAAGGGCATTCTCTCCGCAATCTCCGACATCCGCGACGAGTCCGACCGCACGGGCATGCGCGCGGTCATCGAGCTCAAGCGCGACGCGGACGCCGAAAAGGTCCTGCGCCACCTCTACCGCGTCTCGGACCTGCAGGTCACCTTCGGCGTCAACATGGTCGCCATCGCCGACGGCAAGCCCATGCAGCTCCCCCTGCTGGAGCTGATCCGCCGCTACATCGCCCACCAAAAGAACGTCGTCACCCGCCGCACGAAGTATGACCTCGACCAGGCCAAGGCCCGCGAGCACATCCTGGCCGGCCTCATGATCGCCGTGGACAATCTCGACGCGGTCCTGGCCCTCATCCGCGCCGCCAAAAACCCCAAGGAGGCGCGCGAGGGCCTGATGGAGAAGTTCTCCCTCACCCAGGTGCAGGCCCAGGCCATCCTGGACATGCGCTTGCAGCGCCTGACCGGCCTGGAAATCCTCACCCTCAAGAAGGAGTACGCCGAGATCCAGCGCACGGTCGCCCGGCTCGAGGGCATCCTCAAGAGCGAAAAGAAGCTGCTCCGCGTCATCCGCGAGGAGCTCACCGACATCCGCGACCGCTACGCCGACGCCCGCCGCACCGCCTTGACGCAGGACGAGCCCCTGCCCGTGCAGGAGGAGAAGGAGGAGATCCTCGCCGATCCCTGCTATGTCGTTCGGACGCGCTTGGGCTACCTCAAGCGCCTCTCGCCCAAGGTCTACGCGAAAAAGGAGGAGAGCGAGGACGCGACCGAGGAGACCTTCTCCCTCAAGACCGACGAAAAGCTCCTGTTCTTTACCAACCTGGGCTTCTGCTATACCGTCGCCGCGGACCAGATCCCGGAGTGCCGGATGAAGGACCGCGGCATCGCCCCGGCGGGCCTGCTGGCGGGACTGGAGAAGGGCGAGACCATCGTCCGCGTCCTTCCGCGGGACCTCCCGTGCGAAACCCTGCTCTTCGTCACGCGCGGCGGCTTGGTCAAGCGCACGCAGCGCGAGGAGTTCGGCGCGCGCAAGGGCCGCGCCGCCGCCCTCAACCTGCGCGAGGGGGACGCGCTCCTCTGCGTCCTTCCCATGGAGCCGGACAAGACGCTGCTCCTGGTCACCCAAAAGGCCATGGCCATCCGCATGGACCCCGCTGAGATCCCCGTTCAGGGCCGCGCCGCCGGCGGCGTCAAGGGCGTCGCCCTGGAGCCGGGCGACGAGACCGCCTTTGCTGCCTTCGTGCCGGAGGCCGGAGAACTCCTCCTGTTCAGCGACCGCGGCTATGCCAAGCGCTGCCTCCTGGTCGACTATGAGATGCAGCGCCGCGGCGGAAGAGGCGTGCGCACCTTCTCCTTCAATAAAAATGGAGCCAACGGCGCCTGCCTGGTCTGCGCGCTGCCCATCACCAACCCCCGCCGCCTGCTCGTCGTGCAGGCGGACCGCACCGAGACCACCCTGTCGACCGAGGAAGTCCTCATCGAGAACAAGGCGGGCCGCGGAAAACCCTATATCGCCGCGCTGATGGACAACGTCGTCACATCTGCGCGCCTGCTGGAGGAAGAAACATGAGCCTCGAAGATTGGATGCAAACCCCGATCCCCACGGCCAACGCCGCCTACCCCGACTATGATGCCGCCTACCGCCTTCCGCCCGCGCCGGAAGGGGGCGAGCCCCTCGTGGACATCACGGACTGCAATCCCCGCATCTCCTTTGCCGCGAGCTATCTGCACATGGGCATCCCGGGCGCGCTGACGCACTGCTATGTCCGCCAGGGCGTCTACGAGCGCCTCTGCCGCGCGCTGGAGCTCCTGCCGGAGAACTATTCCTTCCGCATTTTCGACAGCCTGCGCCCCCAGCACGTGCAAAGGGCCCTCTACGACGCCTACTACGCCCGCGTCCAGGCCGAAAACCCCGGTCTGCCCGAGGCGGAGCTGGAGGAGAGGACCGAGCGGTTCGTGGCCAAGCCCGTTCTGGACCGGTACCATCCGTCCTCCCATCAGTCCGGCGGCGCGGTGGACCTCACCCTGTGCAAGGATGGCGAGGAGCTCAACATGGGCACCGTCTTTGACGAGTTCGCGCCCATCGCCTACGCCGACGCCTTTGAAAAGCCCGGCATGGACGAGGAGGTCCGACGGAATCGCCGCCTGCTGCACCATGCCATGCGCGCCGCGGGCTTTACCCACTACTGCGACGAGTGGTGGCACTTCGACTATGGCGACGGCCCGTGGGCCCGCCGCACGCACAGCGCGCCGCTCTACGCCTTTTGCGCGGAGGGCGACCTGCGCTAAACCCCGCAAAAAAGGTATAAATACACATTTTATACACAAAAGACTGCACCCTATGTGAAAATTGGGGTGCAGTCTTGCATTTTTACCCGGAGCAAAATTGCAAAAAAAATGCGGCCTGAACCAGAATGACAATGTAGGAATCCAAAATTCCTTGTACAATTTCACAGTTCTGTTACAGAAACAATAGCGGAAAAGACGAGAAATAGACGTGTAAAGTCGAAAAAACTTCACAAACTTTTCGGTTTCTTTTTGAATTTTGGAAAAGAGTCCACAGACGAAAAAATCAGGGAGAATTGCAGCAAATGGAAATTTCCAGTTGCAAACCGATGGAGAATGTGGTATTGTATGCAATGTAACTTAGCCGACTAACGTATTTTCTGTGAAGAACCTACCTTGAAAAGACGCAGTCCCCGTTTCCGGTTCGTCCCGCAAGCGAACCGTGGTGGGCCGCGCTTCCTTGGATTGTACCCGAATCCATTCGGTTTATCCAACAATTATACGTAAGGAGGAACCCCAGATGAAAAAGCTTCTCGCCCTGGTTTTGTGCCTGTGCATGGCCCTGTCGCTCGCGGCCTGCACGGCACCGACCGACCCCGCGGAGTCTCCCAGCTCGGGAACGAGCGAAGTGGGCGGCGCGGACGCTCCTTCCGACGCGACGGAGGAGCCCACGGACTCGGATGAGCCCATGGTTTACCGCGACCTGTACTCTTCGGAAGTGACGACGCTGAACTACCTGATCGCCTCCCAGCAGTGGGACCAGCAGGTGGCCGCCAACGTCATCGACTCCCTGGTTGAGAACGATTCGTACGGCAACATCATCCCCGGCCTTGCCGAGACGTGGGAGAATTCCGAGGATGGCCTGACCTGGACCTTCCACCTGCGCCAGGGCGTCAAGTGGTATGACTACCAGGGCAACGAGATCGCGGAGCTGACCGCGCAGGACTTCGTCGACGCGCTGGAGTACGTCATGACCGCGGAGAACGAGTCCCTGACCTACAGCCAGGTCGCCTGCATCAAGAACGCCGAGGCCTTCTACAACAAGGAGATCACGGACTTTGCAGAGGTTGGCGTCAAGGCGCTGGACGACTACACCGTCGAGTACACCTTGGAGCAGCCCACGCCCTACTTCCTGTCGGGCCTGACCTACACCCCCTGGTTCCCGGCTTACGGCCCCCTGCTGGACGAGCTGGGCAAGGACTTCGGTACCTCTAACGACAAGCTCTACTACTGCGGCGCCTACATCCTGGCCGAGTACGAGCCCCAGGGCCATCACCTCTACGTGAAGAACGAGAACAACTGGGATGCCGATCAGGTCTACATCGACCGCATCGAGCGCACCTACAACGCCGAGGCCGCGACCCTTGGCCCGCAGATGGTTCTGCGCGGCGAGATCGACTACTCCGACATCTCGATGGACATCGTGGATGACTGGAAGGCGAACAACGCCGATTACCTCTCTCGCTCCCGCACGGACAGCATGTGGTCCTACTTCTACTGCTTCAACTTCAACCCCACCTATGACGAGAGCTACGCGCCCGAGGATTGGGCCACGGCCGTCAACAACGAGAACTTCCGTCACTCCATCATGAGCGCCATGGATCGCGTCTACGCCATCCGCGCCCTGGAGCCGGACGATCCGGAGTCCCTGCTGCAGAACACCATCACGCCTGCGGACTTCTGCTCCATCGACGGCACCGACTTCTCGAAGCTCGAGGCCTTCCAGGACAACGCCCAGTACTTCTTTGACGAGGCCAAGGCGCTGGAGTACAAGGAAGCCGCCATGGCCGAGCTCGAAGGCCAGGTGACCTTCCCCATCAAGGTCGTCATCTCCTACAAGAGCGGCGACACCGACTGGGAGAATGAGTGCATCCTCATCAAGCAGCAGCTCGAAGGCCTGCTGGGCACCGATTACATCGTCTGCGAGCTGTGGGCCGGCCCCTCGGAGAACTTCCTGGCTGAGACCCGTCGCGATGGCAAGTACAGCATCATGAAGTGCAACTGGGGCGCGGACTACATCGATCCGCAGACCTGGACCGATCCCTGGGACGGCAGCGATAACCTCGATCCCGACACCGGCATCTGCATCGGCAACTCTTACAACCGCATGGACGCCGTCGTCTATGACCCGGCTCTGCAGGCGGCCTACCCGGAGACCTACACGCAGCTGAAGGCCTATGTCGACGCCGTTGCCGCGGCCAAGAACGAGGTCACGGACATGACCGCTCGCTACAACGCCTTTGCCGAGGCGGAGGACATGCTCATCGAGCACGCGTTCGTCATTCCGTTTGCGATTTCTCCCTCTTCCTACCAGGCGACCCGCATCAACCTCTATGAGGGCCAGTACAGCCCGTCCGGCATCTCCACCCTGCGCTACAAGGGCCAGAAGGTCGAGGACCACTTCATCAACATGGAGGAGTACGAGGCCAACCGCGCTGCGTGGGAAGCCGCTCGCAGCGGATCTGCCGAGTAAGAAAAAGCCGTATCACCTCTAAAACAGACAGCGGAACGCTTCCGTAAAAAGTTCGGTGCAAAGAACCCTTGTCTTGCGCAAGGGTTCCTTGCATCGCTTTTTGAAGCGCTTCACCTTGCGCCGGAACGGCGCAAAAAAAATGGCGGTGCGTGTCGGGAAAAGGCGCATCCCCTAAATGTGCAAGGGGGCAGAAAGCAATGCTCAAATACCTAGGCAAGCGTTTGGCCCGCTCATTCATAACGTTGCTCATCATCTTGACCATCGTTTTTGTCTTGATGCGCCAAATGCCCATCGAGGGCTATTTCCCAAACTTTGATAAAATGACGAATGAGCAGATCCAAAATGGCCTTGCCATGATGGGAATGGACCAGCCCATGCCGGTCCAGGTGCTCAACTTTTTTAAGAACCTGTTTCTCCACGGCGACCTTGGCACTTCCCGAATTTATCGAAACAACGTGCCCGTGACCGAAATCCTCGCTCCGAAGATTCCGGTCTCCATCAAGCTCGGCTCTCTGGCGCTGTTGGTTGCGCTGGTCGTCGGCATCCCCATGGGCACGCTCATGGCCAAGTACAAGGGAAAGCTCTTTGACCACATCGGTACGGCCTTCATCGTCTTCATCCAGGCCGTGCCCGCGGCGGTCTATTACCTGTTTATCCAGCTCTACGGCACCGAGCTATTGGGCATATCGCTGATCTTTGACGAGGAGAACTGGCTCTCCTGGGTGCTGCCGGTCTTCTCGATGTCGCTGGGCAACATCGCCTATTACGCCATGTGGCTGCGCCGCTACATGGTGGATGAGAGCACGAAGGACTACGTCCAGCTGGCCAAGATCAAGGGCGTCTCGGGCAACCGGATCATGTTCACACACATCTTCCGCAACGCCTTTGTGCCCATGGCGCAGTAC
>JBMNOF010000154.1:0-3348 GCA_050942925.1 Candidatus Spyradocola sp. | reverse complement strand
GGCACTTTCCCGGGGGGGGCCCGGGGCGAGGGGAGGCCCCCTCGCGCACCCCCTGCGCGCGCCGGGGCGGCAGTTTTCACAACTTTGTAACAGGAAAGGCGAAGGGCGGACCCGCGCCGCTGTTGCGCGCCGACGCGCTCCCGTGCTATGATTAGGGAGAGGGAAAAGTTTCCCCCAGATGGAGGTGTACGGCATGAAACGAGTCGCTCTCCTTTGCCTGGCGCTCGGCTTGGCGCTCACGGGCTGCGCCAGGGGCGTGGAGATCGTCCCCATCGAGTCCCTGAGTCCGGCCCGAACCGCGGCCAACGTCTACAGCGCCCAGCCCTTTGCAACGCCGGCGCCCGCGGACGCCTCGCCCGCCGTCGCGCGCATTGACGCGGCGGGAATGACGGTGGGGACGCGCATCAACCCGCCGGAGGGCTACACGCGCATCCACGCGCTGGAGGATTCCATCGGGACCTTTCTGCACGACTATCCCGTGCGCGCGGACGGCGCGCAAGTGCTCTACTACAACGGCGAGATCCGCGAGGACGCGCAGGCCGCGGCCGTGCTGGACGTCAGCCTCGGCTCCCGCAACCACGAGGGCCCGGCGGGCGCCATGGCGCGCCTGATTGCGGAGTACCTCTACAGCCAGCAGGCGTATGCGGACATCTCCTTTACGCTGGGATCGAACTTTGACTTTACGTTTGACACCTGGCGCACGGGCAAGACGCTGCGCGTAGACGGAAGCTCCGTCTCCTGGGAGAGCGGGGGCGAGGACAGCAACGGCGAGGAGAACTTCCAGTCCTACCTTTCCACGCTCTTTGTCTACATCTCCATGTCCACGCTGGAGCGGGATCTCGTGCAGGTGGAGGACGTGGACTCGGACGAGATCCGCGTGGGGGACATCTTCCTGGGGACGACGGAGGACGGGAAGAAGACCGCGCTCATGGTCGCCGACCTCTGCCAGAGCGACGAGACGGGGGAGCGGCTCATGCTCCTGGTGCAGGGCGGCGCGCCCGCCCAGCAGCTCCACATCGTGGAGAACCCCAGCGACGAGGATCTCTCGCCCTGGTATCCCTGCGGGTTCTCCGCGGACCTGACGACGCCGGACGCCTCGATCGCCATCGAGGACCGGTACCGCTACAAGAATTTTGAGTAAAAAAGAGGGACAAACCATGATTTGCAGCGTTTGCCTGAACCCTTGCATTGACAAGACCGTTGAAATCGCCTCGTTTGCCTACGGCGGGCTGAACCGCATCCTCACCTCGCGCTCGGACGGGTGCGGCAAGGGCGTCAACGTCGCGCTCGTGGCGCGGGAGATGGGCATGGAGGCCAGCGTCATCGGCTTCCTGTTCGAGGAAAACGGGAAGTGCATCGCCGAGCGCCTGGAGGATGCGGGCGTTGCCGAGGACTGCATCTGGCTGCCGGGAGCCGTGCGCACCAACCTCAAGGTCTTTGACCGCGAGAACGCCCGCATCACGGAGATCAACGAGGCGGGGGAGAGCATCCCGGAGGAAGCCCTGGGGCGGATGGTCGAGAAGGTCCGCGAATACGCCGAGATCTGCGACACGATGGTCTTTACCGGTTCGCTGCCGCCCGGAGTGCCGGCGGACTTCTACAAGACGCTCATCGAGGCGACGGGCGGTCACTGCCGCTGCGTGCTGGACGCCGAGGGCGAAAAGCTCGCGCGGGGCATGGAGGCCAAGCCCTTCCTCATCAAGCCCAACGAGTACGAGATCGGCCTGTGCGCGGGCAAGAAGGTCGAGACGCTGGAGGATGTGAAGAGCGCGGCGCTGGCCTGCTGCGCGCAGGGCATCGCTCTGGTGGCCGTGTCCATGGGCGGCGACGGCGCGTTCCTCACCGACGGGACGACCTGTTTGTACGCGCCGGCGGTGGAGGTGCGCGTGCGCTCCACGGTCGGGGCCGGGGACAGCATGGTAGCGGGTTTCCTGCACGGAATCTCCCTTGGGGAGGACCTTGCAGGCGTGTTCCGCCGGGGCGTGGCCGCGGGAACGGCGGCCGTTACGACGGAGGGAACGCAGCTGCTGACGCGGGAGGCCTATGAGGCGATGCTCCTGTGCGTGGAGATCCGGAAAATCTAGGGACCGGCAGGAAGAAACGAGAAGAATACGGAGGACGGAAACATGGCGAATGTGGGAATCATCGGGCACGGCGTCGTGGGGAGCGGCGTTGCGGACATACTCTGGAACAGCGCGGAGGTGCTCGCGCGCCGCGCAGGCGAGAAGGTCGAGCTGAAGCGCGTGTGCGATCTTCGGGACTTTCCCGCCGTGCCCTACGCCGACCGCATGACCAAGGACGCACAGGAGGTCTATGCCGCCGCAGACATCGACATCGTGGTCGAGTGCATGGGCGGGAAGGGCGCGGCGTACCGGTTTGTCAAGGCCGCGCTGGAGAACGGAAAGCACGTGGTGACCTCCAACAAGGAGCTCATCGCCGACTGCGGCGAGGAGCTGGAGCGCATCGCGGAGGAAAAGGGCGTCTGCCTGCGCTACGAGGCGTCCTGCGGCGGCGGCATCCCCGTCATCAAGCCCATTGAGGAGGACCTGGCGGCCAACCGCATCACGCGCGTTGCCGGCATCCTCAACGGCACGACGAACTACATCCTCACCCGGATGCGCGAGGGCGGCGTCAGCTTTGACGCGGCGCTGCAGGAGGCGCAGCAGAAGGGCTACGCCGAGGCCGACCCTTCCGCGGACGTGCTGGGCTGGGACGCGCGGCGCAAGATCTGCATCCTGGCGCACGTGGCCTTCGGCACGCGGCTGTGCGACAGCGCCGTGCGCACGGAGGGCATTGACCGCCTCACGAGGGAGGACATGCTCTACGCCCGCGAGCTGGGCCGCTCGGTCAAGCTCCTGGCCGAGGCGGAGCGCACGCGCCAGGGCTGGCGCGCCTGCGTCACCCCGGCCATGCTGCCCGACAGCCACCCCCTGGCCTGCGTCAGCGACGTGTTCAACGCCGTGCTCGTCCACGGGGACAAGGTCGACGACGTCATGTTCTACGGCCGGGGCGCCGGGACCTCGCCCACGGCCAGCGCGGTCTGCGGGGACGTATTGGATATCGTCCGCTGCCCGCACAAGCGCGGCGAGCGCCCGGACGGCGCGGACCTGCCCGCGCTGCCCTCCTTTACGCGGCAGCTGCGGCTCTTTGTGCGCGTGTGCGCCGCGCGCACGCCCGAGAGCGAGGAACGCGTTCTGGCGGCCTTCCCGGGCGCGCGGATCGTGCAGATCGAGGACGAGGTTTTTGCCGACGAGTTTGCGCTGGTGACGCCCCTGGGCCAGGAGGATGCGCTGCTCGAGTCCGCAGAGGCCCTGGCAAAGGACCTGCCCTGCGGCGCGCCGATCCGGT
>JBMNOF010000153.1:0-3380 GCA_050942925.1 Candidatus Spyradocola sp. | reverse complement strand
GGACTAATTTTCCCCCCTTCTTGCAAACGAGCGAGGCAGACAGCGCCGTATTTCGCTGTCTGCCTCGCTCGCGCTTTGTAAAAGACGGGCCCGCCCCAAAGAGGCGAGCCCGTCTTTTTTGTCCTGCCGTCAATCGTCGATGTCCGTGCGGTAGCAGGTGACGACTTGGCCAAAGTACAGGGTGTGGAAGTCGCCGTCGCCGTACCAGCGCTCCCGGACGCCCGGGTCCATCGCCTCGGGGTCCATGGGCAGCGTCATCGCGATGCGGCACTCGATGTGCAGCGCGCACTGCCCGACGACCTTGCCGTCCACGGCCAGCGCATCCAGCGGCGTCAGGTGCGCGAGCTGGTACTTGTCCACTTCGTTGCCGTGCTTGGTGCCGACCAGCGCCAGCGCGTCCTTGAGTCCATCGTCCAGCGGAACGGAGACCGTGAAGCTGTCCGCGTCCTGCAGGAGTTCGTAGGTGTAGCGGTTGTGGCGGATCGGCGCGATGAAGACCGGGCCGTTCCAGTAGCAGGAGAGGCTGCCCCAACCGATGTTCATCGTGTTGTAGCGCCCCTTCTTGTCCTTGACGGTGAAGAATACGCCGCCGTGCGCCATGCGGTCGAGGACCTCGGGCGCGACGTCGTAGAGCTTGACTTCTTTCATTGGAAACTCCTCCTTTATGTTTGGTTCATGCGCCTCTGTGGGCAGACTAATGCTGCACCGCGGGTTCGCGACGGCGGAACAGAAGCGAGATGCTCCACAGCCCCGCGATGCCAACCAGCGCATAGATGATGCGCGCAAAGACGTTGGCCTGCCCGCCAAAGATCCACGCGACCAGGTCAAACTGGAACAGCCCCACCAGGAGCCAGTTCAGCGCACCGACAATCACCAGGATGAGCGAGATGCGGTCCATGCAATTCCCTCCTTGTAAACGGTTTCGGGAATAGCATCTGCATCCGGACGCGAATTATACGCCCGTGCCGAAATCGTTGCGCGGATCGCTGGATCGCCCGTGCGGACGCAGGAACTCGATCTCCAGCCGATCAAAGGCGATCGGTTCGAGAAAATGCTCTTGCGTAAAGGAGGTGCGGCCAAAGCGCGCGACCTCTTTTTCATGCTTGTTCAAAAAGATCGGCCGGGCAATGTCCAGCTTGTAGCACAGCTCGTTGAGCGCCTCCTGCGCGTCTTGGGCGCTGTCGCCCTCCGCCTCCACCACCACGTCGCGCCAAATGCGGTGGTTCTTCCGCAATATGCCCCAAAGTTTTGCCATCCGCGCCCTCCTGCAATCGGTTTGTATCCACTATACCGCATCGCCGCCCCGCGCGCAAGGGGGTTTCCCATCGTGAAACCGAAAAAAGAATTTGTCCGCCCGAACTGGAAATTGATATTGAAAATGGGAAACTGCGTGTGTATACTAAATCTGTAGTGGGGACACAGAACACATCCGCAAGGAGGCAAAACAATGGTAACAATTAAGGACATCTACCCGATTTGTACCGCACCGGAAGGAATCCCGCTGGTCATCGTCAAGGTGGTCACCTCGGAGCCCGGCCTCTACGGCATCGGCTGCGCCACCTATACCCAGCGCTGGATGACCGTCGCCCATGCGGTGACCAATTATATGAAGCCCCTTCTGGTGGGCAAGGACGTCACCCGCATCGAGGACATCTGGCAGATGAGCATGGTCAGCGCCTACTGGCGCAACGGCCCCGTGCTCAACAACGCCATCTCCGGCGTGGACGAGGCCCTGTGGGACATCAAGGGCAAGATGGCCAATATGCCGGTCTATGACCTGCTCGGCGGCAAGGTCCGCGAGGCTGCCCGCGTCTACCGCCATGCCGACGGCCGCACCCTGGAAGAGGTCGGCGACCGCGTGCAGGCCTTTATCGAGGACGGCGTGCAGGTCGTCCGCATCCAGCACGGCGGCTACGGCGGAAACGCCTACCAGCAGGCGCTGGAGTCCATGCGCCCCGAGGGCGCTTGCCAGGGCGCGTACTACGATCCCCTGGGCTATCAGCTCTCCGTCACCAAGCTCTTTGACTATATCCGCAACCGCTTCGGCTTCAACGTCGAGCTCTGCCACGACGTCCATGAGCACCTCGATCCCATCGAGGCCGTGCGCCTGGCCAAGGAGCTGGAGCCCTACCGCCTGTTCTTCTACGAGGATTCCCTCGCGCCCGAGCAGGTCGAGTGGTTCCAGATCATGCGCCAGCAGACGCACACCCCCATCGCCATGGGCGAGCTGTTCAACAACCCGCGCGAGTTCACGCCGCTGGTTGCGAACAAGCTCATCGACTTCATCCGCTGCCACGTCAGCCAGATCGGCGGCATCACCCCCGCCAAGAAGCTGGCCAACTTCTGTGAGGCCTTCTCCGTGCGCACCGCTTGGCACGGCCCGGGAGACACCTCTCCTGTCGGCCACGCCGCGGACATCCATCTGGACGTCTCCAGCTGGAACTTCGGCATCCAGGAGTGGGCGGGCTTCAAGCAGGCGTCCCTGGACGTCTTCCCCGGCTGCCCCGAGCTCAAGAAGGGCTATGTCTATCCCAACAACAAGCCCGGCCTGGGCATCGACATCGACGAGGAGCTCGCCAAGAAGTTCCCCTGCTCCGAGAAGCTGCCCACCTGGACCAACTGCCGCCGCCCCGACGGCACCCTCAATCGCCCCTAATAGGCCAAAATCGAAAGCCCTATGGACGGCCCGGCATTTCTTTGTCGGGCCGCCTTTTTTGAGCGGAGCTCCTCCAGAAGACAAGCTGGCCTTTTCCTGCCTTTGTTGCTCTGCGCGCTGGATGCGCCTCTCCCCTATTCCCAAAAAGCCCCCGGATGCGTTCTTTTTCCTGCATCCGAGGGGCTTTTATCTTTTGCGCTTTGAACCAGGGCAACTCCGAGAAGGACTGCGCGAAGGGGAAACGGGTCAGTCGAGCGTGGGGACGAGTTCGTCCTGCGCGTGGTCGGTCAGGGTTTCGAGGTTGAGCTGGTAGGTGATGGGATAGAACAGGCCGTCGCGGTCCTGGTAGTACATCAGGAGGATGGAATCCTGCGTGCGGCCGGGGAAGATGGAGTTGCTCGCCAGGGCGCCGAGGTCCGTGGTCCGGCCGTCAACGGTGCTGTAGCGCATCAGGCGGACGGGGTAGTTCGCCGCATCTTCCGCGTCGCGGTTGCTGACCAGGTAGAAGAGCACGCGGCTGTCCTCGGACCAGGTGTAATCCGAGAGCGCGGCCTGCGCGGCGATCTGCATGCGCGTGCCGGCGGCAAGGTCGCAGAGGTAGAGGGTGGCCAGGGCGCTGTCCTCGCCGTCCTCGTAGGCGATCAGGAGCATGCGGCTGCCATCCGGCGACAGGAGGAACCCGTCGGCGATCTCAAAGAGCTCGCGCGAGCCGGTGGCGGTATCC
>JBMNOF010000152.1:0-3388 GCA_050942925.1 Candidatus Spyradocola sp. | reverse complement strand
CGTTGCGGCGTGCTCCGCCGGTTTAGCGATTCTGGCGCTTCCCGCCGCTGCCGTCCGCCCTCTCCCGCCGCTTCCCCGCCTGCGTCCGTGTGGGCACGCGGAAGGGCCGACCAACTTCCCCGCTCCTTTTGCGGCGCACACCGGCGTCCTTAAAAACCAGATGCTTCCCCGCCCGCGTCCGCGCGGGCCCGCGGAAGGGCCAACCGCCTTCCCATCCCCGTTCCTTTCGCGGCGCGCTCCGCCAGCCTCGCGGTCTGGCGCCTCCCGCCGCCGTCCCCTTCCTCCCGCCGCTTCACCGCCCGCGCGGACGCGGGCGCGCTGAAGGGCCAACCCCATTCTTTTGAAAAGAAAGCGAGCTGAACCCATGGGCATTCTCACTGCTATCCAGCGCTTCTCGCTCCACGACGGGCCGGGCATCCGGTCCACGGTCTTCTTCAAGGGCTGCAACATGCGCTGCGCCTGGTGCCACAACCCCGAAACCCTCTCCCCCGCCCCCGAGGTGCTCTTCTACGCGTCCAAGTGCGTGGGCTGCGGCGCGTGCGCCGCCCTTTGCCCCGCGCACAAGGTCGTGGACGGCAAGATGACCTACGACCGCGCCGCCTGCACGGACGACGGCCGCTGCGCCCAGGTCTGCTTCTCCGGCGCGCTGGAGCCCTGCGGCTTCGAGGCGGACGTGGACCGCGTGCTGCGCGAGGTCCTGCAGGACGAGGACTACTACAAGCAGTCCGGCGGCGGCGTGACCCTCTCGGGCGGCGAGGTGCTGCTGCAGCCGGCCTTTGCCCTGGACCTGCTCCGCGCGCTGAAGGCCCGCGGCGTCCACACCGCCATCGAGAGCAACCTAAACGTCGATTTCGCCGTCCTCGAGTCCCTGCTCCCCTACCTGGACCTCATCATGTGCGACCTAAAGGTCTGGGACGAGGAGACCCACCGCAAGTGGACGGGCGCCGGCAACGCGCGCATCCTTCAGAACATCGAATCGCTGGGCCGCACCGGCAAGCCCCTGATCGTGCGCACGCCCGTCATCCCCGGCGTCAACGATTCAGAGGGGGAGATCGCCGCCATCGCGGCCTTCGCCGCCAAGCTCCCCAACCTCCTCTACTATGAACTGCTCAACTTCAATCCCCTTGGGGGGTCCAAGTACCAGGCGCTGAGCGCGGAGAACGCCTTCTCCGCCGCCCGCCCGCTGCCCGAGGACCGGCTGAATGCCCTGGCGGAGGCCGCCAAGGCGTCCGGCGTCGCGGTCCGCGTTGGATAAGGAGGCCATATTTATGAGAGATCGCATCAACAAGCTCGCGCCTGACGCGGATGTGAGCTACCGCGAGCGCCTGCGCATCCTGCGCGAGCGCAAGATCGAGGACACCAAGGACAAGGCGGGCATCGGCGCCTTTGCCGACGGCGACGACTACGGCGCGGTCAAGCCCCCGGAGGATTATGACTTTGCGCCGGTGTTCAACCACCCCGCGGGCACGTTCGTGGGCTACGACGGCTGGAGCGAAAACTTCTACCGCATGATGGCCACCCACCCCGTCTTCATCGACCCCTGCGATGCCTTTGCCAACCGCTGGATGAACTGCATGGCCTGGACCCGCCCCATCAAGTTCAATCCCGACCTCAGCTACGACCATCTCAAGCCCGACCAGCAGAAGTACGGCATCGTCTCGGGCATCGGCGCGGACGCGCACTTCGGCGGGGACTACAGCATCGGCCTCTCCCTTGGCTGGGGCGGCCTGATGGAAAAGCTCAAAAAGTACCGCGCGCTCAACCCCGGCCACGACGACTTCTACGACGCGGAGGAAAAGACCATCCGCGGCATCCAGGAGTGGACGCGCCGCACGGTCGCCGCCATCGACGAGGCCCTCAAAGTCGAGACCCATCCCGAGCTGCGCCGCAATCTCCAGCAGATGCGCGACTGCAACGAATACCTCATCGAGGGCGCGCCCCGCACCATGCGCGAGGCCTGCCAGTGGATGTGCTGGTTCAACACCGCCTCCCGCGAGTACAACCGCGACGGCGCGGGCTGCCAGCTGGATGAGACGCTGCGCCCCTACTACGAGCGCGACCTCGCTGCCGGCGCCATCACCGAGGACGAGGCCAAGTACTACATCGCCTGCCTGCTGCTCAACGACCCCCACTACTACCAGCTGGGCGGCCTCTCCCCCGATGGGCACGACATGGTTTCCTACTTCTCCTACATGATCCTGGAGGCCGCCGATTGGCTGGATTCCTCCTGCAATTTGACGGTGCGCGTGCACGAGAACATGGACCGCAAGTTCCTGCACACGGCGGTGGACTACCTGTTCAAGAACAAGAACGGCTGGCCGCGCTTCTCCGGCGATAAGGCGCTCTCCGAGGGCTTTATGAAGAAGGGCTATTCCGCCGAGCTCGCCCGCCAGCGCGTGGCCGTGGGCTGCCACTGGATGAGCCTGCCGGGCCTGGAATACACCCTCAACGACTGCGTCAAGATCAACTGCGCCAAGGTGTTCCGCCTGGCCCTGGACGAGATGATGGCCTCCGATGGCGAAAAGAGCACCGAAGAGCTGTGGCGTCGCTACGACGCGCACATGGCGCGCGCGGTGCGCGTCACGGCCGAGGGCATCTGCTTCCACCTGGAAAACCAGGTCAAAAACGAGCCGGAGCTGATGCTCAACCTCATCAGCCACGGCCCGGTGGAAAAGGGCCTGGATATGTCCCACGGCGGGGCGGAGTTCTACAACATGTGCATCGACGGCACGGGCATCGCCACCGTCGCGGATTCCTTCGCCGCCATCTCCCAGCGCGTGGAGCGCGAAAACCGCCTCACCTTTGACGAGCTCTACGAGGCGGTGCGCAGCAACTTTGCCGGCCCCAAGGGCGAGTACGTGCGCATGATGCTCTCCGCCTCCGAGCGCTACGGCGGGGGCGACACCCTGGGCGACCGGTGGGCCCAGCGCATCAGCGCCTCCTTCACCGACCAGGTCAATGCCATGGACGCGGTCTTCGCGCCCGTCAAGTTCATCCCCGGCTGGTTCTCCTGGTCCAACACCATCGTCTTGGGCAAGGAGGTTGGCGCCACGCCCAACGGCCGCAAGGACGCAGAGCCCATCAACCACGGGGCCAACCCCCACCCCGGCTTCCGCAAGGACGGGGCGCTGACCGCCATGACCAACTCCATCTGCGCCATCCAGCCGGGATACGGCAACACCGCGCCCGTGCAGCTGGAGCTCGATCCCGGCATGGCCAGAGGCTGTGAGGCCGTCGACAAGATCTGCGACTACATCCTCACCCTCTTTGCCAAGGGCGGCACCCTGCTCAACATCAACATCATCAACGCCGAGCAGATCCTGGCCGCCAACGAGAACCCCGACCTCTTCCCCGACCTCGTGGTGCGCGTCACGGGCTTCACTGCCTA
>JBMNOF010000151.1:0-3451 GCA_050942925.1 Candidatus Spyradocola sp. | reverse complement strand
ATCTCGCCAAAGCCCTCGCGCGGGAGCTCGCCCTCCGCCGCGGGCGCGGGGCGGAACTTCTCCTCCGTCTCCCGGCCCTCGACCCGGACCACCGCGCGCGCCTGGCCCTGCTTCCGCAGCTCCGCCGTCACCGGCACCGCGCGGCCCGTCCACCGCTCCAGGCGCTGCCGGAGCGCCGCGTCCGCAACGTCCCCGGCGGCAAACGCCGCCCGCGCGCCGTCCTCCAGCGCCAGGCTGCCCACGCCCGCGGCTTCATCGTAGCGGTCCACCCAGCCCTCCGCGCGCTCCACGGGCGCCTCCGGCTCGTCCGCCGCGCCCGCCGGCGCAGCCTCCTGCGGGGGAAGGGCGGCAGGGGCTTCCCGTCGAATCTGGCGCGTCGGCGCAAACGTCGCAATGCCCGCAAAGGCGATGGGGCGCTCCAAATCCCCCTCGCCGAGCAGCAAACCGTCCTCCGCAATGGCCAGCACGCGCCCGCGCATCTCGCGGCCGCCGATGAGGGTGACATCCACTTCCTCCCCCACGCGCACCTGTTTTCGCAAAGAAGCCTCTATGATTCCCATATAAAAATTGCCTCCGTTTCAAAATCCCATGGCTCCGAATCCGACCCCAAACGTCGGATTCGGGAATTTGTTTTCATTATAGCATAAAGGAACGCAATGGAAAAGCACCTCTTCGCGCGCCCGCGGCGCACCGCGGTTTTTTGGGCGCGGGCCTTGCAGGAATTTGGCAGACGGGGGGCGAATCCCTGTACCAACCCAATACCCGATGAAGAAAACACCCGAAAGAGAAAAGGAGGCGTTTTCATGTACAAATCCATCAACCAGTGGTCCTTCCCCGCGTCGATGCCGACCGCGGACTGCCTGCTGGCCGCCAAGCGCGCAGGGTTTGCGGGCTTTGAGCCGGCCTTCGCGGACGAGGGCCCGCTCGCCCCGGGCGCCGGGACCGCCGGCGCGCGCGAGCTGCGCGCCCTCGCCGACGCGGAGGGGATGCTTCTGCCCTCCCTCGCCTCGGGCCTGTACTGGCAGCACCCGCTGACCGCGGCGGACCCGGCGGCGCGCCGCGCGGCCGAGGACATCGTCCGCGCCCAGCTCGACTGCGCCGCGGCCCTCGGCGTGGGCGCGATCCTGGTCGTGCCGGGCACGGTGGGCCGGGGCTTCTGGGGCGGGAGCGAGTGCACCGCCTACGCGGACGCCTACGCCCGCGCGCAGGAGGCGCTCGTCCGCCTGGCGCCGGAGGCCGAGGCCTGCGGCGTGGACATCGGCGTGGAAAACGTCTGGAACAACTTCCTCCTCTCGCCGCTGGAGATGGCGCGCTTCCTGGACGAGATCGGCTCGCCGCGCGTGCGCGCCTACTTTGACGTGGGCAACGTCGTGCGCACGGGCGAGCCCGCGGACTGGATTCGCACCCTCGGCGCGCGCATCACGCGCGTGCACGTCAAGGACTTCCGGCGCAGCGTGGACACCATCGCGGGCTTCTGCGACCTGCTTTCCGGGGACGTGGACTTTGCGCAGGTCCTCGCCGCGCTGCGCGAGGTTGGCTACGACGGCGCGCTGACGGCCGAGATGAACCCCTACGCCGGCTACCCGACGGCCATGGCCGAGCAGACCTCCCGCGCGCTGGACTACATCCTCGCCGGTTCGGAGGGCTGAGCCATGCCTTCACAGGACCGGTTTGAAAAGGTGTTTGAGCAGGGCATGGTCAACGTCACCGAGATCTGGGTGGACCGCCGCACGGGCGTGCAGTACATCTTCCACGCCTCGGGAAACGCGGGCGGCCTGTGCCCCCTGCTCGACGCCGACGGGCGCCCCCTCCTCTGCCGGAAGGAGGACGAGGACGCCTTCGATCAAGAGGATTGACCCCCGGCGGGCGGCGCGCGCCGCCCGCCCACAGAACGAATTTTTGCAGATTTTAGGAGGGAATCACCATGAAGGACGGAATGCTTCGCGTCGGGCTCGTGGGCGTCGGCGCCATGGGCAGCGGACACCTGAGCAACTACCTGCGCCTGATGCGCGAGGGCAAGCCCGTGCAGCTCGTCGCGGTGTGCGACGTGCGCCCCGAGCAGATGGAGCGCAAGGACAACTCGGATTTGAACATCGAAATCCAGCACGAGTCGTTTGCCGCCGACTACAACAAGTACACGAATTACCTGGAGATGCTCGACAAGGAGGACCTGGACTACGTCGACTTCGCCGTGCCGACCTACCTGCACGCCAAGCTCGCCGTCCAGGCGCTGGAGACGGGCCACCACGTCCTGTCCGAAAAGCCCATGGCCCTGACCGTGGCCGAGTGCGAGCAGATGATCGAGGCCTCCCTGCGCACGGGCAAGACGCTCATGATCGCGCACTGCCTGCGCTTCTGGCCGGCCTACGAGGAGCTCAAGCGCCTGGTCGACTCCGGCGAGTGGGGCGCGGTCGTCAGCGCCATGTTCTTCCGCGGGGGCTCGACGCCGCGCTGGTCCTTTGAGGACTGGCTCCGCAAGAAGGAGAAGAGCGGCGGCGTGCTCCTGGACCAGCACGTCCACGACGTGGACACGATCAACTGGCTCTTCGGCACGCCGGAGTCCGTGCAGACCCTGGCGCGCAATGTCATCCCCGGCAGCGGCTACGACGCCGTGTCCACCAACTACTTCTACCCGGACGGCAAGGTCGTCAACGCCATGGACGACTGGACCATCAACGGCGACTTCGGGTTTGAGATGATCTTCCGCGTCAACTTCGAGGGCGGCTGCGCGGTGCTCACCCGCCAGGGCCTGACGCTCTACCCGGTGGGCAAGCCCGCCTTCACCCCGGACCTCCCCGCGGACGACGGCTATTACCGCGAGATGCTCTACTTCCAGGACTGCCTGCGCAAGGGCGCCGCGCCCGACCGCTGCACGCCCCTTTCCACGATGGAAACCATCCGCATCGCGCAGGCCGAGCAGCTCTCCGCGGACCGCGGCGGCGAGCGCGTGCGCCTCTGATCCCTCGATGCTCTACACGCTGGTGCTCAACGGCTCCCCGCGCCCCGGCGGCGATACGGACGCCCTGTGCGAGGCCTTCGCCCGCGCCGCACACGGTTATGCGGAAACCGTGCGCGCTTATGGCGCGGACGTCAGCCCCTGCCTGGACTGCCGCTTCTGCCGCACGCAGCCCGGCTGCCGCATCCACGACGGCATGGACGCCATCTACGAGCGGATCGAGCGCGCGGACGTCCTGGTCATCGCCTCGCCCGTGTTCTTCTCGCAGCTGAGCGGCCCGCTGCTCTCGCTCCTGAGCCGCCTCCAGTGCCGCTACATGGACCGCCGCCGGGCCCGCTCCTCCGACGGACCCGGCGCGGGTCGAAGGAAGATGGGCGTCGTGCTGTTGGCGGCGGGCGGCGCCGGCGCGGTCGAACCGGCAATGGCTGGCGCGCAGTCGGTCCTGGCGGCCCTGGGCATCCGCTGCATCGGCACGGCCCTGGCCGCGCAGACGGA
>JBMNOF010000150.1:0-3488 GCA_050942925.1 Candidatus Spyradocola sp. | reverse complement strand
CTTTCTTCTATCCGCGGGCGGCGACCCGCGCGCCGCCGAGGAGCGATTTTCTCTCCGACAGACAACCGCCCTCCGACGATGCGCCCCTGCCCCATCGGTCCATTCCCCCCGGCCGAAGGAAAATCGCTTCCGCTCCGCGCGCCCAAGATGGCGCATCCATCTTGGGCGACCGTGCCGGCCCCGCCGGCACGTCTATTTATTGTACCTGCGGTACCGCTCGATGATCTCAAAGCTCATGCGCCCGTTGTGGTACGGGCAGATGCCGTCGTTGAGCTTGTAGGGATTGAGCGGCTTCTCCGCGGCAAAGTCGAGGATGGAGAACCAGCCGCCCTTCTCGTGGTCCACAAACGCGCGGTTGATGAACTCGAAGCACTGGATCGAGGCGTCCAAGAACTTCTCCTCCCCGGTCATCTCCCAGGCGTTCAGGAAGCCCACCACCGCCTCGTTCTGCTCCCACCAGCTCACAAATTGGCTGATGTGCCCGGTCCTTGGGTCGTACTCGGAGAGCATCGCGCCGTCCTCCCTGAGCCCCTGCTCCAGGCAGGCCCTGGCGATGCCCACGCAGGTGTCCCGCGCGGCGCGGTGCGCCTCCGGCTCTCCCAGCACCTCCGCCGTCTCCATCATCAGCCAGCTGCCCTCGATGTCGTGGCCGTAGGAGACTTCCGGCGTCGTGGGCTTCCACGCGCGGTCCTGGAAGTAGAAGTAGTGGTGGATGTCGTGGTCCACGATCTTGTTCAGCATCACGTGCAGCTGCTGGCGCAGCGAGGAGCGCGTCTTGTTCGAGCTGTCCACGCGGCACAGGGAGGTGTAGGCCTCCAGCAGGTGCAAGTGCGTGTTCATGGTCTTCACGTCCGAGGGCGCGCGGTTCATGCCCTTGCCCCACGGGTTGACCGTCCAATCCGCCTTGCAGCTCTCGTAGAATCCCTTGTATTCCGGGTCGTAGACGTACTTCTCCAGGCAGTCGCGCGTCTCGATCGCCAGCCGCAGCGCCTCCTTCTCCCCCGTCGCCCGGCAGTACTCCGATAGGCCGTAGATCGCAAAGGCGTTGCCGTAGATGTATTTGTTGTCGTCGATCACCTTCCCCTTGCAGTCCACGCGCGAATACCAGCCGCCGTGCTCCTTGTCGTAGAAGTGCTCAACGAAGTAGTCGTAGGCGCGCTTGGCATAGGTCCGGTACGTCTCGTCCCCCAGGATGCGATAGGCCGAGGCAAAGGTCCAGATCAGGCGCGCGTTCAAGGTGATGAACTTGCTGTGCTCCTTGTCTGGCACGTTGTCGTTGGTCACGGCGCCGTAAAACCCGCCGTTTTCCTCGTCCACGCCGTGCTCCATCCACCAGGGCAGCAGGTTCCCCGTCAGGTCGTCCACCGCCATTTGGTACAGCTTCTTAAATTTCTCCTGTTGCATACGTAGCCCCTCCCGTGTTGCGGAATTGTATGGTCTCTTTCTCAGTATACCCCCCTCTTCTTTTCTTTCAAGCGCGTTCCCCCGCCGCCCCTGTATAATCCTTTTCCAACCCCGCCGCTTTGCCATTGGCATTTTTGCATTAAATGCGCTATAATGTTTTATAAATGAAACGGAACATAGGCTGGGGGAGACCCCGCGGGAGAGGCAGAACATGATTAAGCAAATCTACGAACAGGTTTACGATCATATTGAGGCCGACGTGCACCAAAGAGCGCCCGGGGAGCCGCTGCCCTCGGAGGTGCAGTATTCCCTCCAACTCGCGGTCAGCCGGCTCACCGTGCGCAAGGCGGTCGATGAGCTCGTGCGCCAAGGCCTGGTCACGCGCGTGGCCGGCAAGGGCCTCATGGTCAGCCAGACGCCCGAAACCCGCAAGCTCGGCCGGCTGCTCATCTCCTGCATCTGCATCCCGGGGGACAGCGACCTGTTCCGCTGCGTGCTGGGCTGCATGGACGCCGCCGGCCGCTACCGCTACGATTATAAGCTGCTCAACTTCCCCACCGCCGCCGAGCAGTACCGCGCTGTGCTTGCCGAGGACCTGACCGCCTACGACGGCGCGGCCATCACCTGCTTTGACTCGGAGGCCGAGCAGTGCACCCTCAACCTCATCAAGCGCGCGGGGCTTCCGGTGGTGATCCTGGGCAACGAGCACGAGGGCTTCCCCGCCATCATGTCCGACGATTACAACGGCGGCTACTTAATCGGCGACGACCTGTGCAAGCACGGCCACCGCGACATCCTGTACCTGACCACCGACCGCCGCATGGCGGACGTGCCCCGCAAGTACGCGGGCTTTGCCCAGGCCCTGCGCGACAACGGCATTGAGCACGATCCTGACTTGGTCCTGACCATCCCCGACCCCGGCGTGCCCCTCTTCACCGGCGCGGGCTCCCTGCGCCCCCTCCCCTTCGCCGCGGAGAAGTACCTGGAGGGGAAGATCCCCTTCACCGCCCTGACCGGCCACTCCACCCTGCCCATCCTCAGCTTCTGCCGCCAATTGAGCCTTCGCGGCGTGCGCATCCCCCAGGATGTCTCCGTCGCCGCCTACGGCGACCAGCCCTACCTGCCCTGGGATAACCTCCCGCTGACGGGCATCTTGGAGGCCAAATACGAGATGGGCATGGAGGCCGTGGCGCAGCTGCACGCCTATCTGAGCGGCGCGAGCGAGGAAATCCGCAGCCGCATCGTCCCGGTGCGGTATATGCACTACGCCTCCATCGCCACGCTGGAATCTTTTGCGGACCATGTTAATGAAACGTAGTAAACATGTATAAAATGTTAACAAGGATGGAAGCCGGCCTTTTTGCATGGTACTCTTGTCTCAAAAGCTGAAGCTCTGTTTCAGCCGACATAAAGGAGGAGAAGATCATGTCCAAGAAGATCGTATCCCTGCTTCTTGCGTTGGTCCTCATCTTTGCGATGACCGCGTGCGCAAAGACCGAGACGCCAGCGCCGACCGATGCGGCAGCCCCGTCCGCCGAGGCTACGCCGGTCCCTGGCGATGAGCCCACGCAGGAGCCCAGCCAGGAGCCCGCTCAGGAGCCCGTAACGGCCGGCAAGCCCGTCCCGGAGGAGGGCGCGGTGCTCCGCTTCATGCACATCTACCCCGAGCACGCCAAGACCATTGACAAGTCCCTGGAGATCATCAAGCGCGACAACCCCGGCATGGAGATCAACGTCAGCGTCGTTCCGTGGAACGAGGCCACCAAGAGCATCCAGACCGCCGCCGCCACCGATGAAATGTACGACATCTTCTTCCAGTGGTCCGCGCAGGTCCCCGGCTACAACGAGATCGGCCTGCTGCTGGACCTGACGCCCTATGTGGACGACGAGTGGAAGAGCTGGTATATCAATGACGCCGCCCTCCAGGAGTATTCCGTGGACGGCAAGATTCTGGGCATGCCGCTGCGCGGCACCGCCGTGTTCCTCATCTACAACAAGACCATGTTCGACGAGAAGGGCTGGAAGACGCCCACCTCCCAGGAGGAGCTCGAGGCGCTGTGCGATACCATCCTGGCCGATGGCAT
>JBMNOF010000149.1:0-3489 GCA_050942925.1 Candidatus Spyradocola sp. | reverse complement strand
AGCGCGCGGCCGCTCATGCCGCGCAGGGTGCCGTCCTCCACCTCGTCCAGCAGCGCGGCAGAATCGGTGTGCATGGCGGCAAAGCGCACCATCGCGCTCACCTCCACGCCCGTGCGCGCGGCGATCTCCCTGCACACGGTCATATCCACCTGCGCCGTCAGGCACGCCGGCCGGGGCGCGGGATGGGCCTCTACCGTCTCCGCCGTCTCCTCCGCCCTTGCCGCTTCCTCCTCCGCCTGGGGCACGGCCTCCAATTCCTCGGGAATCGGCTCCGGCTCCTCTTCCGCGGGCTCCGCTTCCGCCTCGGGCGCTTCTTCCGCGGCGGGTTCCTCCGCCTCGGCGGGCGCTTCTTCTTCGATGGGTTCTAACGCCAAATCAGGCGCTTCTTCCTCCGCCCCCTCCGGCGCGGGGTTCTCTTCCTCCGCCGCAGCGGGGGCTTCTTCTTCTGCCGCAAGGGGTTCCAGCGCGGCTTCCTCCTCCTCGGCGGAGGGCTCCTCCACCGGCGGAATCTCCTCGGTGTCGTCGGGAATGGCCTGCAGCAGCTCCTCCTCCGCCACCGGAAGCTCGGGCAGGTCGGGCGCGTCCGCCTCCTCTGCGCCCGTCTCTGCTTCCGGCTCGGGGAGCGTCTCGGCCGCGAGGTCTTCGGGCACGGCCGCCTCCTGGGGCGCTTCCCGCGGGGAGAGGGGCTTGCTCTCGTCCACGAACTGCATCCGCCCCATCTTGAGCACCGCCTCGGGCGCGGGGGAGGCCAGCATCCCGACGTCCGCCGGGCAGTGCACCAATTCGCCCTCGGGCACGAAGATGGCCACCAGCCGCCCGGCCTTCTGCGATTTGACGGTGTAGGTGCCCTCGTCCGTATCGAAGGAGAAGAGTTCGTCGCCCTGGGCGACCCAATCCCCGGTCTTTTTATACCAACTGGTGATCATGCCGGTCTCGTCTTTTTTGCCGCGGCTGGGCATTTGGATGACTGCCATATGCATAAACCCTCGCTTTCGAGCTCGTTTCCCGTTTAGGTTGCCTAAATTATACGTTGGGATGCGCTGGGTGTCAACAAAGCGCGGTCACAAACAAAATTTTCGTGCACGAAAGCGGCGTTTATGTTACAATGATAAACGTGAAAGTGACCTTGCGTCCCACGGAAAGGGGAAAACCATGATTGTTTTGCAAACCAACCAACTGACCAAGTCCTTTGGCGTGGTGGAGGTGCTCAAGGGCGTGACGCTGACGGTCCAGGACCACCACCGCGTAGGCCTGGTGGGCTCCAACGGCTCCGGCAAGTCCACGCTGCTCAAGATCCTCTACGGCCAGGACGCCTACGACGGGGGCACGCTGAGCATGACCCGCGGCCTGCGCATCGGCTTTCACACGCAGTTGGATGACTTGACCTCTCAGCGCACCGTGTGGCAGGAGATGGAGACCTGCTTTGAATATACATTCAAAATGGAAGAGCGCCTGCGGGAAATGGAACACCGCATGGGCGAGATTCACGACAGCGACCCGGCGGGCTTCCAGCGCCTTTCGGAGGATTACGCCAAGCTCACCGACCGCTTCGAGGAAGAGGACGGCTACAGCTGGCGCTCGCGCCTCCAGGGCGTGCTCACGGGCCTTGGCTTTACCCAAGCCCAATATGAGCAGACGGTCTCCTCCCTCTCGGGCGGCGAGCGCACGCGGCTGAAGCTGGGCAAGCTGCTGCTGACGAAAACCGACCTTCTGCTGCTGGACGAGCCCACCAACCACCTGGACCTTGCGTCCATCGCCTGGCTGGAGGACTACCTGCGCGCCTACAAGGGCGCGGTCATCGTGGTCTCGCACGACCGCTACTTCCTGGACGCGGTGTGCAATTCCATCGCGGAGCTGTCCTTCGGCCGCGTGGAGCAGTATGAGGGCAACTACACGCGCTATCTCAAACTCCGCGAGGAGGTGATGGTGCGGCGCATGAAGGAATACACCCTCCAGCAAAAGGAGATCGCGCGCGAGGAGGCCATCATCGCGCAGTTCCGCGCCTACAACACCGAGGCCGCGCACATCAAGGCCAAGAGCCGCGAGAAGCGCCTGAACATGATCGAGCGCGTGGACAAGCCCGTGGAGGAGCACAACGTGTACTTCAGCTTCCACGCGGGGCGCGGCACCGGCAACGACGTGCTGATGGTGGAGGACCTGACCAAATCCTACGGCCCGCGCAAGCTCTTTGGCGGCCTCAACCTGCACGTGCGCGCGGGCGACCGCATCGCGCTGCTGGGCGCCAACGGCGTGGGCAAGACCACGCTTCTGCGCATCCTGATGGGCCTGGAGGCGCCGGACAGCGGCAGCGTGCGCTTCGGCTCGGGCGTGGAGGTGGGCTACTACGACCAGCAGCAGGAGGGGCTGTCCCCGGAAAAGGACGTGCTCAACGAGGTGTGGGACGACTTTCCGCGCATGGAGCAGACGACGATCCGCAACGCGCTGGCGGGCTTCCTGTTCACCGGCGACGACGTCTTCGCGCAGGTGGGGACCCTCTCGGGCGGCGAGCGCGGGCGCGTGCTGCTGACCAAGCTGATGCTTCGGCAGGACAACTTCCTGATCCTGGACGAGCCCACCAACCATTTGGATATGGACAGCCGGGAGATGCTGGAAACGGCGCTGCTGGGCTTTGAGGGCACGATCCTGACGGTCTCGCACGACCGCTACTTCATCAACCGCATCGCGGACCGCGTGGTGGTCATGGAGCCGGACGGCGTGACGGAATACATCGGCAACTACGACGACTACCTGGAAAAGTCCGCGCAAAAGGCGCTCCCCGATGAAGAGGAGACGCAGTCAAAGACCAAGACCGCCCTGCGCGAGGAGAAGAAGCGCGAGAAGGCGGCCCAGGAGGCGGCCCGCCGCGAGAAGGAGCGCATCGCCAACCTGGAGACGCGCATCACCGACTTAGAAGAGCAGATGACGCAGATGGAGATCGAGATGAGCGACCCGGACACCTATGCGGACATCGCGCGGGCGCAGGCCCTGAGCAAGCGCTACGCCGAGATGCAGGCGAAGGTCGCGGACCTCTACGAGCAATGGGAGGCGGCGCAGTGAGCGAGAAGGACCCGCGCACATCCAGCCTGCTGGACGCAATCGCCCGCGCGTGCGCAGACACTCTGGGGGAAAACCTGGTGGGCGTCTACGTGCATGGGTCGCTGGCCTTCGGCTGCTTCACCTGGGACCGGAGCGACGTGGATTTTCTCGTCGTGGCCCGGGAGGATCTGGCGCACGAGGATAAGATGCGGCTGATCTCCGCGCTGATGGCGCTTTGGCCCCTCTGCCCGCCCAAGGGGTTGGAGATGAGCGTGGCGCTGCGCCGCGACCTTGACCCCTTTGCCTATCCCACGCCCTTTGTGCTGCACCTGTCGGGCGCGCACCTCGCGGCCTGCCGGGCGGACCTTGCGGGCTACTGCCGCCGCATGAACGGCGTGGACCCGGACCTGGCGGCGCACGTCACGGTGCTCCGGCAGGTGGGGTACGCGCTGA
>JBMNOF010000035.1:0-19344 GCA_050942925.1 Candidatus Spyradocola sp. | reverse complement strand
CCATTTCATACACGTCCCCGTAGTAATCCTCGAAGGGCGCATGCGCCGCCTCGTTCTTCGACGCGTCCAAAAACCTATTGTAGGCGCCGTAGTCGTGCTCCGCTTCTTCGTCCGCGTATTGCCCGCCTTGTGCCGTCAGGTAGCTGCCAAAGTTTGTGTTTCCGCCCTTGACCGCGCTGTAGCTTCCGCCGTTTGTCGCTGCCGCCCCCGCGCCAATGGTCACAGCCACATTCCCCGCCGGCACGCTGCAGCCCAGCGCCATGGCCGGCACACCCGCCCCGCCGGGCGAATTGTCGCTGCGTGCCGTCGCGCCCCCGCCGCCCAGGCTCCAGGCGTCGATCACATAGTCCTGAGAAAGCGTCAGCGTGCCGCTGGTGAAGAACCATGCCTCCCAGTACGGCGTGGAGTCGTAGAACTCGATGTGCCACGGCAGCCAGCTTCCGTCAAACGTTATCTTCGGGGCGTCCAAAACGTCCACCCCCCCCCGAACGAGGAGTTCATCTTAAACAGCATTGTTCGTCCCTCCTTCTACCCCAGTAAAATGATGCGCAGCGTCAGGTCCGCGCCCGGCTTGGACGCCAGGCACGTCGCCGTAATCGTGCCCGGGCCGGCTGCAAACTCCGTGATGCAGCTCCAGGCCTTGGCGAGGGCCTTTTCGGTGTCCGCGTCCTGTCCGTGCGCGTAGTCCAGCAGCGCGTTGGTGCCTGCGGTGACGCCCGCGACCTGCACGGTCTGCGTGTACGGCGCGCTCTCCCCGCTCCAGCCGGAGACCGGCAGGCTCGCCGTGACCGCGGAGGACTTGTTCGCCTTGGTCCCCTCCAGGCCCTCGAGGTAGGCCTGCGCGTTGGGATAGGCTCCCGCCGTTTCCACGTTCTCCGCCGAGATCATGCCTGGTGTCGTCGCCCCGTAGGGCTTGCACCACCCGCAGACGCTCGCGTCCGCGCGCTCGTCCGTGATGTCCTCCGCGGCGACGGCGTTTGCCCCCGGCCGGACCTTGATCTGCGCCAGGGAGATCTCGTAGACCGTGTCGTTGCGGGTGAGCGCGGGCGGCTCGTCGCTGCCCTCCGTGCCCGCGAGGATCATGGGCCGAATCCACCGGCCCAGAAGCGTCGCGCTATCGTCCAGGCGCAGCACCACGCGGTCCACGCGCGTGCGCGTCGCGGCCGCCTCGAACTCCAGGGGCAGGTACTGCGGGTCGTCCCCGTCCGAGACGCCCTCGAGCACCATGTTGTAGTAGCGGCCCTGGACGCAGGCAAAGCCCAGCTCCACGCCCACGGTGTAGGGCGTGTCCGAGGGCACGACCTTGAGCTGGTCGCGCTTGACGCCGTCGGTGAACAGCTCCTTGACGTGGATGCTGAACTCCCGCGCCGGGTACTCGCGGATGTCGCCCGCGTCGGACGGCGTCGCGCCGATGGAGTCGAAAAAGCCCGAATACTGCACGATTGTCCTTGCCATAGGTTCCTCCTTTCTTGGCATAGAAAAAGCACCTTGATTGCTCAAGGTGCCTTCTGTCTGTCGATCAATCGTCATTCATTACTTTGTCGTACATCTGCATGGTCAAGGATTTGGTCGTACTCGAATCCCACACGAGCTGGGACAGGCCGCGCGCGCACAGGAACCCAAATACCGAGGAAAAGAGCATCCCCACGCTGATGATAAAGCCGGGCCAGCTAAATACCTTTTCTGTTCTCGAATAAAGCAGACCCGCGATCTCATTCTCAGCATAAGCAAGGTTGAAGAAACATATGACGGTCGCGATGATGCCGCCGACCAGCAGAATCCATCCGAATACTTCCAGCCAGAGCGCAAGCCCCGGCTTGCCATCGTAATTGATGGCGCTGGCACGCCGTTTGGGGTGCGGTTCATTGGCGGTGTACCTCTGCTGCGGCGCCTGTGGATTCCCGAAGCTTTTCGCATACCGTTCTCCACATCCTTGACATATGCCGGTGGTTTCCGGGTTCTCACAGTGACACTTTCTGCATATCCACATGTGACAAACCTCCTATATCGTTTTTTCCGCTATAGGAACTATACCACGAGCGTCCCCTTTTGTCAAAACATTACCTCACAGTCTGTCGTTGTGCCTGCCGCAGGGCCTGGCCGACGGTGGGCGCCTCCTTGCCGAAGGTGACGCGAAGGCTCTGCCCGCCGCGCTCGTAGGTCTCCTCGACCGTGAGCACGCGCGCATCCATGCGCACCGAGAGCCCCACCGCCGCGTCGCGCACCTGCACCGTCACCTTGTCCCCGAGGTCCCAGTCTGACTCATACGAAAAGGGGCCCGTGGGGCTGATCTGCGCCGTCAGGGTGCGCAGAGGCGAAAACGAGGAGACGTACTTGTGCAGGCCCTCGTACTCCGCCTCGTCCGGCAGCTCGACGTTTCCCACGTCGATCATCTCCTCCGCGCGCGCAAGGCCGGAGACCGGCTCCTCCAACACATTGTGCTCCTCGTCCACATAGCGCACGATCACAAGCCGGTTCTCGTCCTCGCCCGCGCCGCCCAGGTACAGGGCGTTCGTATAGCTCCCGCGGTCGTAGGTGTAGCTGCTCGTCGTAAGATTGCGGAAATCCTCCTCAAACGCCACAAAGCTCTCGCTTTGCGCGTTCCCGACCGTGAGGTCCCGCCCCTCGGAGACCGTCAGCAGCCAGCGCCGGTTCGGGTAGTCCATGGCCACGTTCCAGCCGATGTCGCAGTATTCCGCGATGTCGCGGAGCACGTCCTCCAGGTTCTCGTACCGCGTCTGCCAGGGCGTCTCCTTGCCGCGCGGCGGATCGGCCGCGGGCTCCAGCTCCAGCAGGGGGATCTTCCGGTATGCCGAGGAGGGGCTCACCATGTGCTTTTCGGCGTAGTGCCGCAGCACCGTCTCGCCCGCGCCCATCACGCGGTCGTAGCCCAGGGCGTCCGGGTCCTCCTGCGCGGTGGGCGGAACCGTGATGCGCAAGCGCGCGATGCCCTTCAGCTCCACGCCCGTCAGCGTCCGGCGGTGGCTGCCGCGGGCGCCGTCGAGCTTCTCCGCGGTGAGGATCGCAGCCTTGTGCCAGGCGTTGCCGATGGTGACGACGCGGCCTACCTGCAGGAGCTCCGCGCCGGCGCAGCGCGTGTCCATCACGATCTGGCAGTCGCCCACGCCCTGCCAGCTGCGCTCCAGCACGCAGGAGGTGTAGGCGTCCACCTCGCCCAGGTACTCCGCCGTAACTGGGTCAAACACATAGATGCTCGCCATGTCGTTTTTCCTTTCCGTCTTTCTGGGCTTGCTTCCGCTATCCGGCGCGCCGGATGTCCCTCCGTGCAAACAGAACTGTTTGCACGGAATCCTCAGCTCACCCCCGCGTAGCGGTCCGACCAGAATAACGAGACCTGAACGACCTCCTGCTCGTACTCCGTGTCGCAGGAGATCAAGTTCTCCCCGGGCTGCAGCTGCCAATAGGCGTGCGTCGCCTTGGTGATGTCGAGGAGCGAGAACGCGCTGCGCGACGTGCCCAGCTGCAGGTCCTCCAGCGTGACGGACTTGTGCATGGGGTCCGTGTCGATGGTCAGCACCTCGTAGCGGCCGAGGGGCCGCGTCAGCGTCAGGGACTCGTTCGTGGTCTTGTTGAGGATGGAGATCCGGCTGCACGCGCCGCGGATGCGGATGCGGATGGGCGCGGCGGTGTCGCCGAGGTTGACGATCGTCCGCTCGTAGCCGGAGACGCCGAAACGAGCCGGGAACGTCACCGGGAACCGGAACCCGCCGGAGAGATACCGCAGGCTGTCCTCGTACTGGTCCAGCCCGGAGAAGAAGGGGTCCGCGCAGGTGAAGGGCAGCGACACGCTCACCACGTGCCCCGGCCGCGCGTGGAAGGACCTTGCCCCCTGCGCAAGGCCGTTGTCCAGGTAGCCCTCGATTCGGTAGGTGCCCGCGGCGTTCGTGTACGTGATCTCCGTCGGCCCCAGCAGCGGGTTTACCAGGCGGTTGAGCGCCAGCAGGTTTTCGTCCAGCTCCTGGCGCGTCCGGCCGGTGACCAGGAGCGACACGGTGAGGGTGCGCATCTCCAGCAGCGTCTCCAGGGCCGTCGCGCCGCTCTGCAAGACCGCCTGCGCCGTGTAGAGCGTGGCGTCCGCCGTGCCCTGGCCGTCGAGCGAGACGAACACGTACGGGTTTGGCGGCGGCGCGGTGGTCAGCTCGATGCGCTGCCCATTTGGCGATCGAAGTACAATGCTGCGCATGTGTTCCTCCTTTCCTCAGTATTTCAGCAGCGTCTGCGCGGCGGTCTTGGTGGCCGCGCGGATGGCGGAGGGGCTGGGCGAAGACCCGCTGAAGTTGTTTGTCTGGTTAATGGTGACGTTGGTTGAGCGCGCGCTCCCGCCGGACCGGCCGGAGAGGGCGCCCTGCGCCGCGCCGACGCCTGCGCTCTGTACGGAGCTTGCCGCCGCGCGCAGGCTGTTGATCTGCGCCATGGCATTGGCGACGATGGACACGACCTCGGACGCCATGGCCTCCGCCGCGGCGACGATGGCGTCGAAGTGGCTCTGCAAGGCGCTTTCCAGCGCGCCGCCGAGCGTATGGCCCGCGCCGGACCAGTCGTCCTCGTAGGAGAGCAGGGTCTCCACGTCCCGCTGCTGGCCCTCGCCGGTGAGCTGCACCATGGCGTCGTTCTGCTCCTCGCCCGCGCCGTACTGCGCGCCGTAGAGGGCCTGCTGCGCCGCCAGGGACTGCTCGCCGTACAGGGCCTGCCCCTCCAGCAGGAGCGCGTTCTGCGCGGTCTGCTGCTCGAGCTCCAGGGCGTTGTACGCCTGCTGCTGCAGGTACTGCTTCTCCAGATAGAGCGTCTTCTGCTCGGCCATCTTCTGCAGGCCCTCGATCTGCGCCTGCGCGCGCTCGCGGATGGCGTCCTGCTCGGCCCGGAGCGCGTCCTTCTGGTCCTGGATGCTCTGTTCGAACTCGCGGTCCGCGATCTCCTTCTGCTTCTGCTCGATCTGCTTTTCCAGCTGCTGGCGGTTGTAGTCGTCGCGCTCGTACTTGAGGCTCTCCTGCAGGCGGCGCAGGGCGTCCTCGTCCTCTTCCTCCTGCTGGAGGCGCTTGCGCTGCTCGAGGAGCTTGTCCAGCGCCTCGATCTCCTTGTCGATGGCCGCGATCTGCGCGTCGCGTTCGGCTTCGATGTCGGAGATCTGCGCGGAGACGCTCTCCTGCATGGCCTCCTGTTCGCGCTGCAGGAGCTGGATGCGCGCCTGCAGGATCTCGTTTAGGACGTTCTTGCGCTGGGCAGCGTTGAGCTGCTCGGCCGCGAGGATCTTTTCCAAATGCGCGATGTAGTCCCGCAGGTAGTCGCCGTCCAGGGCCTTTTTCGTCTCGTTGAGTTGCTCGGTGAGGGCCGCGCGCTCCTCCGTGGAGAGCGCGTAGGTCTGCAGCATGGACTGCAGGGCCGCGGCCTGCTGCGCGGCCTCCTCGGTGGTGAGGTCAGTAAGCTCCTTGTAGAGGCTGATCTTGTCCTCGATGAGGGCGGATTCCTTGTCGTAGAGCTCCTCCTCGAGCCTCCAGCGCTCCTCCGTGGAGAGCTTTTCCTCCTCCAGGATGCGGCGGATGGCCGCGATCTGCTGCTCGGTGACGTCCTGGCCCAGGGCGGCGTAGTGCTCCAATTCCTCGAGCTCCATCTCCCAGCGGGACTTCTCGGAGCCTCCGCCCCCGCCGCCTCCGCCGCTGGAGACGCTCGGCACGGAGATCTCGGGCAGGGACCCGTCGATCAGCAGGCCCGTCATGGCGTTGCGCAGCTGGGAGAGGACCTGGATGTAGCTCACGGCCTCAGCCTTGGCCTGCGCCGTGGCCTCTGCGCTCTGGATGATGGCGCTCTGCACGGCGATCAGGTTGTCGATGGCCGTGCGCGCGCTCTCCACGGCGGCGCGGGCGGTCTCCTCCTCCACGCCCACCAGGCGCGAGATGGCGTCGATGTTGTTCTCCACGTCCGGGTAGAGGCTGCCGTAGGCGTCGGTCAGCTCCTCCACGGCTTTCTGGTACGTCGCCGTGCCCTTTGTTCCATTCTTAATTTCTTCAACGTAGGCGCGCATCTGCTTTGCCGCACGCTGCTGCTCGGCCGCGCTGCCCGCCGCGTCCACGGCCTCCTGGGCGCTTGCCAGCTCCTCCACGGCCGCGGCCTCCTCCCGCGCCGCCGCGGCCGCTTCCTCGCGGTATGCGGCCATCTGCTTCTCGTCGGCGAGCACGGTCTGCAGGTAGCTCTGGTACTCCGCGGCCGTCATTTCCATCTGCGCGGCGTACTCCATGGCCGAGGCCATGGCCAGCTGGGTTGCGGCGTCCGCCTCGCCCATGCTCTCGTTGACCAGCGCGTACTGCGCCTGCAGCTGCGCGTTAAGGTCGATCAGGGACTGCCGGTACTCCAGGTTCCGGTTGATGAGCGTCTCGCCGCGGGCGGCCAGCTCCTCGTCGTACCACTGGACGTTCGGCGCGTCCTGCCCGTACTGCGCGATGTAGGCCGCGCGCTCCTGCTCCAGCTGCGCCTTTTCCGCCTCGAGCTGGCGGAGCACGCCCTCCAATTCGTCGCGGCGCTTTTTCGCCTCCTCGACCGCCTGGGCCGAGACTTCCTGCGCCTCCTGCTGCTTGAGCCGGCGCAGCTCCTTCGTCAGCTCGATCTGCTCGCGGATGAGGTCGTTGTTGGCCAGGATCACGTTGCCCTCGCTGTCGTAGCCCACGACCAGGGCCGGGAAGATCTCCGCCAGGCGCTGCTTGGCCGCAGCGAGTTCGTCCGTCGTGGCCGCGCCGCTCTCCAGCACCGCCAGCGCCTTCTCCGCATTGGCGGAAGCCGTGCTCAGCTGCTCGAGCTCGTCCTGCAAGCCCTCGAGCTCCTCGTTCAGCTCCTGCAGGGGCGATCGGGCGCTGGCGCAGGCCGCGGCGATGCCCGCGATGGCGCCCACGGCCAGGCTGATCGCCCCGATGGCGCCCAGGGACGCGTGCAGCGTGGCAAACGCCGCCGCAAGGGACTTGACCATGGGGATGGCCCCGGCCACGACCGCCGTCAGCGCCACGCCCGCCGCCGTCGCCGCGACGATGCCCGCCGTCAGCTCCGGGTTGCGCTCGATCCAGCCCGCCAGCGCGTCCACGATGGGCGTCACCGCCTCCAAAAGCGGCGTCAGCGCGCCCTGCACGGACGCGCCGAGCGCCTGGTTGACGCGCAGCGTCGCGGCCTCCAGCGCCGCCTGTTTCCCCGCAAATTCTTCTGCGTAGCGCGCCGCATCGCCCACCTGGTAGGCGGTCTCGGCCATGATGCCGTTGTACTCGGCCTGCCGCTTCTCCGCCTGGGTGAGGTTGGCCGCGGACTTGCCGATCGTCGCGGCGTACTCCTCCCACATGACGGCGACGTTCTTTGTCACGCCGGCATTGTCCACCAACACGGAGTTTTCGTTCTTGATGCCCTCGGACGCGCTGCGCACGGCCTCGCCGAGGGAGAGCGAGCTCTGCCGGCCAAAGGCCGCCGCGTCCTTGAGCCGCTCCAGCATCTGCACGGCCTCGTCCGCGGAAAATCCCCGCGCCAGCAGGTTCTTGAGCGAGGCGGCGGCGTCCGCCACGGTCATCAGGCCGTCGCCGGCCAGGTCCTGCGCCGCCTCCTTAAGGTCGCCGAAGTCCTGGCCCGTGCCCTCGGCCAGGGACTTCAGGCCCACCATGGCGTTGTTGTACTCGTTCGCCGCCTCGATCGCCCCGCGGATGGCCAGCACGATGCCGGCAAAGGCCGCCGTCGCCGCGGCCGCGACCTGGGCCTGCGCCTGCTTGGTGCGCTCGGCCGCCTCTTCTGCCGCCCGCGCCGCCTCCTCGGAGGCGCGCTTGGACTCCGCCTCCGCCGCGCGGATGGCCGCGATGCGCGCGGTCTGCGCGTCCTGTTCGGCCACGACCTGCTCGCGCGCGGCGCGGGCGGCGGTTTCCTGCGCCTTTCCGGCCGCCGTCTCCAGCGCCTCGGCCTGCTTGAGGGCCGCCTCGCTCGCGTTCTGCTCCAGCGCCTTGTAGGCCGCGTCGTAGGCTGCCTTGAGGCGCTCCGCCTCCTTCCTGGCCGCGCTGGCCGCCTCCTGCGCGGCTTTCGCCTGCGCCTGGGCCGCCGCCTCCGCGGCCTTGGCCTGCGCGCCGCTTAAGCGCTCCACCTGCGCGCTGCTCTTGGAAAGCAGGCTGCGCATCTGCGCCAACCCCTCCTCCAGGGCCTCGGTCTTGAGCCGGATGTTGACGAGCAGTTCGTCCGCGATGGTCTCGGGCATTCCTCTCCCTCCTTTCTAGCGCCACAGCGCGTCGGCGTAGGCCTCCTCGGGCTTTTCCTTGGGGCTCGCCAGCTCGGCGTACTTCGCAAAGACGCGCGTCAGCTCGTCCGGGTAGTACTCCGTGAGCAGCTCCCGCTTGGAGATGCCCAGGCGCAGCCCCGCGGCGATCACGCCCTGGAGCCAGTCGGGGTCGTCCTGCTCTCCGGCTTTTGCGGCAGCGCCTCCCGCACTGCCGCCAGCACGTTTCCCCAGCCGTTCACCTCAAAGACCGCCTGCAGGATCTCCACCAGCCCGTCCAGGCCGATGGCCGGGTCCTCGCGCAGCTCCTTCTCCGGGATGCCGGAAAATCTAGCCACGAGCCCCAGGACGTACGGCGCGCCGGAGCCGGCGAGGTTCGCGGCCAGCTGCACGAGCGCCTGCTCGTCCAGGACTTTAAGCGCCTGCAGCACCTCGCTTAGGGACTTCCCGGGAAAGCAGGCGGAGAGAAGATCCGCCGGAAGGTTCTGCAGCGCCTGCAGCGCCGCGAGGTACTCCCCCAGCGGCAGCCGGGGGATCATCCGCCCGCGCACGAGCTTGCCGCCCGGAAGGCTCGGGTTCTCCGCCTTCTTGCGGGAAAAGAGGTTCACGATGTCCATGCTTTCCCTCCGCTACACGCCTGCCGCCGGCAGGTTGTCGATGGTGTCCAGCCAGGTAGAATCGCCCGCCGCCGTGCCGTCGCTCATGGCGTAGAGCTGGCCGTCCTGGATGCGCGTCTTGGCCGCCAGGGTGAGGACGTACGGCGTGCCCTCGGTGTTCTGGCCCTTGGTGGCGTACTCCGCGGTAATCGACGTCACCGAGCAGGAGTAGTACTTGACCATCCGGTAGGTGCCGTCCGCCTTGAGCGCGCGGAAGCCGATGGCGATCTCCGGCGCGATCTTGCCCGGGCCCCAGGCGTAGACCTTGCTCTCCTGGTCGTAGTCCGCGCCGTCCAGCGCCGCCATCAGCGGCAGCCCCAGCTCGATCACCGTGATCTCCAGCGTCTCGCTCGTAAAGTCCGCGCCGCTGTCCCAGATCTGGTCGTCCGCAAGGATCGAATAGTCCTCCGTCGAGCGGTCCATGGTCGCGCTCTGCGCGCCGGGGATCGCCTCCATCTCGCCGGTTGTGTAGCCCGTGTCGTCGTTCTTGCTCACCGGCCAATAGCGCAGGCCGGAAAAGCCCTTGATGTACTGCTTGCCCATATTGTCCTCCTTTACACGGTCATTCTGTACTGCAGGTTCTTGTGGTGCATCCCGAACGCGTCCGGCGCCATGTCGATGGCCCCGGTCCGGGTAAAGCCCAGGCCCTTCATGGCCGCGTCCGCGCGCTGCGCGAGCGGCGGGATCTCGCCCGCCTCCCGCGCCCAGACGTCCACGGCAAACTCGATCTCGCAAAGCGCCGTCTCGTCGTCCGCGAAGGCCGTCTCCGCGTTCCCCGTCTCCAAAAAGCTCAGGCAGGGCTCTTCGGCGTCCACCGGCGGCGCGAGGAAGTGCGCGCGGCCCGGCAGGACCGCGTCCAGCGCCTCATAGATCTGCTGGCTAAGATCCGTCATGCATTGTCGCTCCTTCGGTTATTGCGCCCACCACCTTGTTCCGGTTCTCGCGCAGGGCACGGCCCAGGAAGTAGACCCCCGGCACATACTGGATCTTCCCGACGGCGTTCTTGCTCGCCAGCGTGCGGTGCCCGAACTCGACGTGGATCGCGTAGTGGACGTTGGTTCCCACCTGGCCCACGACGTCCTCGCCCTCCCGCACCACGCGGTAGGTAAGGGAGCGCCGCAGCAGGCCCGTGTCCTTGGGCGCGTACCGCTTCGCGGTCCGGAGCACGATCTGGCAGGCCTTGGCCATGGCCTGCGGTGCGCCCTCGCCCTGGAGGGTCTCCACCCGCGCGCGCAGCGCCTTGGCCAGGCGGTCGGCCTCAAGCCGAACCTCCGTCTGCATGGCGAATTCCCTCCCGCTCCAGCAGCGCGGCGACGTGGCTCCGGGCCACCTCCGGCACGGCGGCGATGCGCCACCGCGTGCCGTCCGTCTCCTCCACGAGCACGCCGGGCTGCACGCGCGCGTCCGGGGCGCAGAAGAGCCGGCGCTCCGCCCGGCAGGTCACGCCGTACTCGGCTTGGGCGCGCTCGGCGCTGCAGCTCTGCAGATTGCCGCGGAGCGCGCCGAGGCTCTCGGGGGTGCCTTTCCGCTGGCGGCCCCGGCCGTCGGAAACGTAGACGGGGCGGTAGAGCTGCAGCACATCCTTGTGCAGGAGCGCCTCGGCCGCGCGCCCCAAAGCCTCAAAGTCCATCCTTTGGCCACCTCAGCTTCCGATAGGCGTTGAGCCGCGCGGCGTACCCCTTGAGCAGACCCGAGGGGTCCAGCCCGGCGGCGTCTGCAAAGGAGACGGACTGCTCGCCCTCCGACAGCGACGCCACCGCGCCGTGCGGCGCGTCCGTCCGGCCGTAGCCGCTCATGCGGTAGCGGTCCACGGCCATGTCCACCACCACGGGCCACAGCCGCTCGGGCAGGGTTTCCAGATGGCAGTAGTCCAGCGCCAGCGCCTCACAGCTGCCCAGGCAGTGCGTGAGGACCGCGTCCTGCTCGCCCTCCGGTATGCCCAGCAGCTCGCGCAGGGCAAGCAGACTCTCCTCCCGCATCCAGTGGGTCTGCGCTTCCACGCGTCTTCTCCCCTTTCTTCTCGTTCCGCGCGCCCGGCCGGGCCGGTGCGGCCTCGACATAGCCCTGCGCCTTGAGCCGCGCGATCTTCTCCGGTCGGCAGGTCGTGCGGGTGATGTTGTGCAGCGTGAGCCTCATGCCGTCCTCCTTACGCGCCGATGCGGACGCGGATGGCGGCGAGCTTGCGCTCGGGAATCCACAGGTCGTGGTACTTGCGGTAGTCCAGCTTCCAGGCGTCGGCCTTCTGGTTGACGTCGGGGGCGAAGATGCGGACCTTTTCGGTCTTGCTCACGGCGATGGGCGCGGTGCGGGGCGCGATGATCCAGTGGATCTGCTTGGCCTCCGCGCTGGGCTGGAACCCGCCCGCCTCCTGGCCGCCGGTGGAGCCGTCGTTGCTGTCGTAGGCGGTCTTCATGCGGCTGGAGGGCACGCGCAGGATGGGCAGCGCGTCCAGGCTGGTGACGCGGGTGTGCACGCCGCCCTGGGCAAAGTCCGTGACCGACAGCATGTGGTTGAGCTTGTCCGCCTGGTCCAGCGTGGCGGCGCACAGGGCGTTCATGACGATGACCAGCGGCACGGTCTCGCCCACCACGTCCTGAATGGCGGCAATGTCCTGCTTGAGCGCAGCCAGGATGGTGCCCGCGTCCGGGGTATAGGCCTCGCCCACGCTGCCGGCTGCCTGCGCCAGGGAATAGATCTTGCTGTAGCGGTAGCTGTCCACCTCGGGGATGACCATCTCGCACTGGAACTGCGCCAGCAGGGGCGCGGCGGCGGCCACGAAGTTGGTCTCGTCCACGTCCATGGCGTCCAGCTGGAAGGTGCGGCCGCGGTCCTGGGTCAGCTGCACGGTCTGGTAGTCCAGCGTCACCGCGCCCTGCACAAAGCCGGTGTCGCGGTCGTAGTCGCCCAGCCCCTGCAGGGTGATGCGCGGGATCTTGACCTCGTTTCCGCCGCTGTAGCGCACCTGCCCGGCATTTGCCTCCATCCATCCCGAGGTGGCCTCGGCCACCATCTGCTCGTCCGCCTTCTGCTGAAACAACGTCGCATAGGCCAGCGTGTTGATTGCCATACTCTCTTCTCCTTTCGTTCTCAGGCCTTAAAGTACCGGTCGATTTCGGCCGCCAGGGCCGCATCCGCGGAAGGGGCCTTTCCGCCTGCGCCGGCAGGCTGCGCGCCCGTCAGCTGCGCCGGCGCCTCCTCGCGCTTGGGCAAAAACAAAAAGGACTTGGATTCCCGCAGCGCCTTGAGCTGCTCGTCCAGTCCTTCCACATCCTCGCCCTTTTTGCTGAGCTTGCTCCGGTCCAACAGGCCCAGCACCAGGTCCGGGTCGTAGGCGTCGGTCAGCCGCCTGCGCGCCGCATCGTCCAGGTCGCGCGCCTCCATCGCCTTCTGGTGCGCGGCATTGAGCTCCTTCTCCCGCGCGGCCACGGCCTTCTGCACGGCCGCATCCAGCTGCGCCTGCGTATAGGTCTTCTCCGGCGCGCCGCCCTCGGGGCTCCCCGACCCTGCGCCGCCTTCCGGCACTCCGCCGCCCGCGCCGTCTGGTGCGAGCCACTTGCGAATCTTCATCGCTCGTCATCCTCCCTTGTAAATTCCTTTTCCAGCGCCTCGCGCGCGTTGGTGGTGAGGTTTACTTCAAACCGCGGGATGTCCATGTTTCTTCCTCCTTCCCGGCATACAAAAAGCGCCCGAATCGCTTCGGACGCTTTTCTCTTTGCGCAAAAGGGACGCTTGCGCGTCCCCTCCCAGCCGCGCTAAAGCGCGGAATCCCTTCTCTTTCTCAGAACTTCGACGATGTCTTCGGGCCGGATTGTATCCGTTTCTATCTCTCCATCCCGGTCGATGTCCGCTTCGTAGGCTTCTCCGTCATTGTATACCTCAACGATGGAAGCGGTTTCGCCTGTGCGCAAACGGACTTTGTCAAATTCATCAATCTTCACTACTGCGCACCTTCTTTTTCGTGATGTATGCGCTTGTCAAGCGCATTTCGCCCGTCTTTCTGTCGTTCACCCAAGCGGTGAGCAAGTTCGCTGTTTTCCCGTTTGGCCCCGTCAGCTGCAAGATGACCTGGTAGCGTTGGCCAAATCCATTGTCCGGTTTTTCCACCGCCTCAAACTCCGGCAAGTGCCGGCGGATGTTGTCAATCAGTGCCTGCGCGTTCTCTGCCGTGTAGCCCAGCGCCCGCTCAAAGGCTCTTGCCTTGTCGGGTTCGTTCTCCGCATCCAGCGCATAGCGCGTGAACTTCGGGAGCGGGATGACTGCTTCGTCCAGCCTCGGCAGCGGGTGACGGGCAAGCGGTCTTGCCCTCTCCTCCAGTATACCATCTTCCCCGGCATTTGCAAGCGGTTCGCCCGACGCCGCCGCGCCCAGCTTCTCCCAGCGCGCCAGCTCCTCTTCGGAAAAATACGGCACGGTGGTGCAGCGGCAGCGCGGGTGGAAGGGCGGCAGGTTGACGCCGGTGACGGCCCCGGCCACCTCGTGCACCGCCTCTTCGTCGATGGCCCCGCAGAGCTTGCAGGTGCGCTCGTCCACGTCCACCAGGATCTGGTAGCGCCCGACCCCTGCGGCCCGGTAGCCCGCGAGCGAGGCCTCCTCCACGCAGCGCGCGGTCTCGGTGCGGATCAGGCGCTCGGCGTCCGACGCGGATGCGCCCGTGGCCTTTGCAATCGCCGCGCGCATCTGCCGCACGTCCTGGCCCTGGATGAGCCCCTGCGTCACCGTCTGCTTCAGCGCCCGGGCCAGGTTGTCCGCGTTGTTCCAGATGCGCTCGGAAAAGCTGGCCCCGCTCCAGGGGTAGGCCACGGCCTGGGCCACCTGGGCGCGGTTGAGCATCTCCAGCCGCACGCCCAGCCCCTGCCTGAGCGCCCCGCCGGTCGCGTCAAACGTCCCGCCGTAGACGTCCTCCAGCAGATTCTGCACCAGCGACTCTCCCCGGCTGGCCAGCTCCGACGCGGCCACGTCAATGGCCGTCTGCACCTGCTGAAGGCGCCGGATACGGCTGCGCGCGGACAGCGCGTTGAGCTCCCGCAGCAGCTCCTTGTCGCCGGCTGCGTTGATGCGCTCGACGTATTCCGCCAGGGTATAGTGCCACTCCTTCAGCTCTCCCCTGGTGAGGTACTCCATGGCGTCGGCGTAGCTTAAGCCGCTCTCCCCGGCAAAGGTCGCGCAGATCTTGTCCACCGCGGCCTGCACCTCGCGCTGCGCCCGGCGGTAGCTCTTTTCCAGCTCCGCGGCCACCGCACCGGCTTTTTCCATGCCCTGTTCCATGACGGCCCGCGACCGCTCCGCCCAGTATTCCGCCGTACTGCTCATTTGCGCTCACGCTCCCGCGCGCCCTGCGAGGGCTGCGAGGGCTGCGGAACCTGCGCGGCGAAGGGCAGCTCCGTGCGGGTCTCCGCCTCCTCGCGCTGCCTGCGGCGCAGCTCCTCCTCCGCGTCCTCCACCCAGGGATGGTTTTCCACGATGGTCTTTTCCGAGATCAGGCCCAGGGAGGCGCGCGCGTTGGCGATGGCCTCGGATTCGTTGACGATGATGTCGCGGTTGAACACGACCGCAAAGTCCTCGCCCGAAAAGTCCCCCTGCCCGGTCAGGCGCAGGTAGGCGTCCAGAAAGGGCTTCATGCGCTGGAACATGGCCTGAAACTCCGCCTCCAGGTCGTTGCAGTCCATGTCCAGGTCGGCATAGCGGAACTTGAGCGCCTGCCCGCTGGCGTCGCCCAGGTTGGGGTCCTGGGTGTCCACGCTGCGCGCCAGGTCGTAAAGGTCGCGCCGGTGCCGGTCGAGCAGGGCGCCCACGGCGTTCATGTCCAGCTGCGCCTGGATCGTGTCCACGCCGCCGTCCCCGTCCACCTGCACGGCCATGCTTTCGCGCAGATCACGCACAAATTCCTCCAGGTTCTGCCCGCCGTAGCCCCGCAGCACATACACCAGCTGCGCTGCGTCGCGCAGGATGTCTGCCGAGACGCTGGTCTGCCAGTTGTAGTCGTCGATGAGCTCCTTGACAAAGTGCAAAAGCGGCAGCTCCTCCTCGCAGTACTTGACCCAGAGGAAGGGCGGCGCGGCCCAGTTCCAGGGCTTTCCGTCCACGGCAAAGTGGCTCTCCTGCGCGCCCAGCTCCACGTCGGGCAGCAGCCTGCCCCCGCCCATACGCCGCACAAACCGCTCCACGCCTCGCGCGCTCCACAGCTCGGCGCGCTCCAGCAGCACCTTCTCCCGGCCCTCATAGACCACCTGGGGACAGGCGCGGATCAGGCAGTCCAGCCGCGTGTGCTCGTCGTCGGCCCATTCGGGGATGATCTGCTCCGTGGGCAGGCGCTTGAAGCGCAGGCCGCCCTCCTGTCCGATGTAGAGCTGCACCCAGCCGATTCCCTTTTTGATGGCCTCCTTGCCCAGGGACTTGATCTCCGCCCGCGCCGCCGCGTCAAAGATGCGGTTGAGCGCCCCGGCATAGGCCGCGCTTCCGGCCGACAACGTAAAGGGCCGCGCCAGCAGGTAGTTGACCTTCTGGTCCACGAGCTTGCGCAGGATGCTGTGTTCGATCCGGGTGTTGGAGCGGCTCCGGTAGCGGTTCTTTTTGCCCTGCACGGCCGACCGGTTGCGGTAGTAGCCCTCGGCCTCCAGCAGCAGCGGCTGCGGGCCGCGCCGGAACTCGTCGATCTCGCTTTCCACGATCTCCGCCGTGGTCATGCCGCGCGCGCCCGCAAGCAGCAGCGACAGGCGCTGCGTTTCGTCCATCTGCCTTTCCCTCCTTACTTGAGAATCCGGATGCCCCCGGGCCTGCTGTATGGCTCCAGACCGTAGCGCATGGCGTCCATCAGGTGATTGAAGCCGTCGATGGGCCGGTTGATCCGGTTCCCGAACTTGTCCGCATCCCAGGTGTAGTTGCTGATTTCCGTCAGAAAATGCACGCAGCGCGGGTGGATGACGATCTCATAGTCCTGAATCCACTGCACGCCGTGCAGCACGCTGTCCGCCCCCTTTGCGGATGGGCGCACGCGCAGGCGGTATTCGTTTCTGAGTTCCTCGATGTCCTTGGGGCTGGCGCTGTCGGCGATGAAGCTCTCCTTTGCATACCCCATGGCCGACAGGCGCTGGGCGATCTTCCGGTTGGAGAGCGCCTTTTCATACAGCTCATCCCAGACGAAGATCTGCCGCGTGTCCGCATCCACAAAGCCGATAAAGGCCGCCGTCGGGTCGTTGGTAAAGCCAAAGTCCAGCCCGCAGCAGCTGTGCAGGCCGGGATGCAGGCGCTGGAAGGCCTCCGCGCGCACGTTGAAGTCCATCTCGCGGAAGTTCTCATAGACCAGCCCCTCCACGATGCCCCAGTCCCCCAGGCCCGCCACGCGGTATCGCCGGGGATTGCGCGCTTTCATCTCCGTAAAGACGCGCCGGTCCGCCTCGTCCAGCCACTCGTTGCACAGGTAGTTTGTGGTCATGGCCAGCACGTCCGGGCTTTCCGGCGCATCGAAGAACCGGCGCTTGAGCCAGTGCTTCTCGTTCCAGGGGTTGAAGGTCAGGGTGATCTGCTTGAAGCACCCCGGCGGCGCCTGACCGCGGATGGACTCGTCCAGCACGTCAAAGT
This sequence comes from Candidatus Spyradocola sp., assembly GCA_050942925.1. Taxonomy (GTDB): domain Bacteria; phylum Bacillota; class Clostridia; order Christensenellales; family UBA1750; genus Spyradocola. The sequence goes on along the minus strand of JBMNOF010000035.1, from coordinate 2,865 downwards.
CCTCTTCCCGTGCGATCTCATAGGCTTCCTCGATCCACATCCAGCACAGCGCGCCGCGCTCGGCGGCAATGGACGTGACCTTGAGCGGGTCGTCCAGGCCGCGGAAGAAGATCTTCTGCCCGGTGGGCAGGTAGGTCATCTCCATGGGCGATTCCGTCGCGCGCCACAGCGCCGCGACCTGCAGGCGGGCCGCCGCCCACTTCAGCTCCGCAAAGCAGCTGTCCTTGAGGGTGCGGAAGGTCTTGCGCACGACGAGGAGGTTGGCCCCGGGGTGCTTCATGAGGTTGTAGATGAACCAGAGCGCGGCGGTCTTGGACTTTTTCGAGGCGCGGCTGCCCTTGACCACGCGATAGCGCCCGCGGAAGCGCCAAAACGCGCCGTATCCCCCGCCGACGACGTCCGGCAGGCGGATCTCAGTCGGCAAGCTCGTCCTCGCCCAGGAAGACCGGCAGCTCCAGCCCCACCTGCGCCCGCTCCGTCCAGAGCAGCAGGCGCTTGCCGATGAGCTCGGCTGCCTTGTTCGCGTCCGCAAGGCGCGCCGGGATCTCGACAATCTTTGGCGTCTCGCGCTTCACGGTGCGCTTGTGCGGCTTCCCGTCCGGGCCTGGCACGAAGTCCGTCTGCTCCTCCGAGAGGGTGACGACCACCGTCTCCGTCTTTTCCCGGCGCATGACGCTCGTCAGGTACTCCAACACCTCCGTCGCGTCCGCAATGCGCGTGGACGCCAGCTCCTTTTGCCGCGCCTGGATCTGCGCGTCCAGTTTTGTGAGGTTCTCCGCGCCGACAGAGCGCATGGTGCTCTTGCGCTTCGCCTTGTAGCCGGCCAGGCGCGCGGCTTCCGTCGCGTTGCCCGTCTGGATGTAGTAGTCGATGAACGCCTCCTGCTTCGGCGTCAGCCGCATTCCCCTCCGCTCCTTTCCCGCTTGCTCCTCTCGCCTATGTGCCGGCCGCGCCCCGCCCTGCGCAAAACTCCCGCCGGCATAAAACCCCGGGCGTCCGCCGCCCGTCTCCCGTTTGCTCACAGCCCCAGCCGCGCCTTTGCGGCCCGGTAGATCTCCGGCACCGCCTCGATGCCCACGGCGTCCAGGCCCTGTTCCCGCGCCGCCACCAGCGTGGTGCCGCTCCCCGCGAACGGGTCCAGCACGCGCCCGCCCGGCACGCAGATCTTCACCAGCTCCCGCATCAGCGCCAGGGGCTTTTGCGTCTGATGCTGCCTCCCTTTTGCCTCTACCGTCGCCGCGAAAACGCCGGGCAGCACCGGCACCGGCCGGTCCAGCGGAAGCGCCCCCCTGCTGCCCCAGACGAGGAACTCCGCCTGCTGGCGGAAGCGCCCCTTCTGCGGCCGGCTGTTGACCTTGTCCCATACCGCCGTGCCACGCCAGATCCACCCGGCCTGCTGCAGGGCGTCGGTCAGCGCCGGCAGCTGCCGCCAGTCGATCGTCAGCACGCACACCGCCCCGGGCTTGCACACCCGCAGCCCCTCGCGGAGCACGTCGCGCAGGAAGTGCGTCCAGCTGCGCGGGTCCATCTGGTCGCCCGCAAAGTCGGGGTATGGGCAGCGGCCCTTGCCGTCCGTGTACTTCCTCGATGTCGCCTGTTCGCGCCCACTCTTGGTCATCGCCCCGGACGCATAGGGCGGGTCCGTGAGGATGGCGTCAAAGACGCCGTCGTCCATGCGCTGCATCTCGCGCAGCGCGTCGCCGCAAATCCATTCCATTCCTCTTCCCGCCTTTCCGTCGTGAAAGGCGGCGGCCGTGCGCCGAAGATGATTGTGGGATGTCCGCACCGCCGCGTCGAAGCCGTCCTCCCCCTAAACGCCAAGAGGACAGCCCGCTCTTCCGCTAAGCTGTCCTCTTTCGCCAGGAGGTGTCCATGAAGTGCCGTCCGGCCTTTCCCGCCGACTCCGACTGTACACAGTATACCACATACGTATCGCGCACTACTCTCAACTTGTGCGCAAACCCCTCTCTTCGGCAAAGATTTTTCGCGCAAGGCCCAGCCAGCGGTAGATCGTGGCCGACCCCGCCGGCAGCTCGACGGACAGCCTGTCCACGCGCCGGGCGATCTCCCCGCGCGCAAGCTCCCGGTCCGCCTCGGCCTCGTAGACCTCCCGCACCGCGCGCAGGATGCATGTTCCTCCGCGCAGGCGTTCGATCCGCTCCATCGCCCGCTCCACGGCCTCCAGGTCCCGGATCGTGCCCTCGACCTCGGACAGCGCCGCCTCCGCCCGCACCACCGCCGCCTCCGTCGGGCTGCCCGGCCCGGCGCTCCCCCCACCCTCCGCGCGCCGGGCGAGCGCCTCTGACACGATGCGCTGCCTGTACGCCGCCGCGCTCCCCAGCCGCGCGTGCAGCCGGAACGCCTCCGTCGCGTAGTCGTGGTAGTGCGTCTTCCGCATGCTATCCCCTCCTCCACTTGCGCGCCCTTCCGGTCACGATCCGCCAAACATAGTCCTTGCACAGCCCGTACTTCTCCGCGAGCGCCCGCGCGCTGCGTCTCCGGTCGTAGGGCTGGTATTCCGCCCGGATCGCGTCCACTACCCGCTGCGATACCTTCATGGTCACTCCTCCTTCCCGTCCTCCTGTCCGCAAAACGCCGCGAGGAACCCCAGGTCCTCGAATTTCTGGCCCCGGGCGAGGATCTCGCGGACGTCCGCCGCCTCGTCGCACCCGCGGCCCACGCCGACGTAGAACTTCCAACGCCCCTCGACCTCTTCATAGGCCTTGACCAGCCCCACCGGCCGCTCCTGGCAGGTGCACAGCCAGAGCACGGAGATGCGCCCCAGGTTTCTCACTTCGCCGCCCCCTTTCGCCAGTCCGGCGCGCGGCGCGCGCAGCCCGCACAGCTTCGCGCCTCCAGCGGGTC
>JBMNOF010000033.1:0-19804 GCA_050942925.1 Candidatus Spyradocola sp. | reverse complement strand
CTTCCAATCCGGCGGGGGGGGGGGGGCAGAGACTTCCCCTCTGTTCGCAGGCAAAACTTTGTGGTACAATGAAAAACGGAAAACGAGGAGGGGATGCGCATGGGCGAGGTGCTGGCGGCGCTGCGCGCGTTGCGCGTGCCGCTATCCATGGATGAATTTGAGTTGCAGGCGCGCGTTGCGGCCGCGCTTGCGGAGGCTGGCGTGGACTTTGCCAAGGAGGCGCGCCTCGCGCCGCGCTGCCGGGCGGACTTCCTGTGCCGGGGCGGGGTCTTGGTGGAGGTCAAGCGCGGCCTGGTGCGCCGGCCGCAGCTGCTGCGCCAGCTCGCGCGCTATGCGGCTCTGCCGGAAGTTGCGTCGCTCATCGTGGTGACGGAGCGCACCGTGGATCTTCCGCGGCGCGTTGGCGGAAAGGAGTGTGCGGTGGTGGCGCTGAATCGGCTTTGGGGGGTGGCCATTGGTTGAGCGAATACGATCCCTTTGATGAGCTGCCGGAGGTGGATCTGCTGCCGGCGTATCTTCGCGCCTCGGCGGCCTCTCCGGGAAAGACCTACGGGGAACTGAGCTACAACAAGCGGTCCCGTTCCTGGGTGATCCGGGGGGAACCCATCGTTTGCCAGATGGCCAAGCGGCTCTTCCCCGGGTGCGACGGCAAGGGCCGGGGCGTTGCGCGCTTTCCCGCCAACCGGCGCAATGCCGGAGACCTGCACTGGCTCATGCTGCGCTACCCCCTGTCCGTCCGGCCGACGGACGCCGCGCGCTGGGAGCAGGCCCTGCAGGATGCGCGCGAGTACGCTGCGGCGCGGGAACGCGCGCGCTGTGCGCCGCAGGCGCTGGACCCCTCGCCTGCCTTTTTCAAGGGGAAACTCATGCCCTTCCAGCGCGAGGGCGCCGCGTACCTGGTCAATACCCCGCGCGCGCTGTTGGCGGACGAGATGGGCTTGGGAAAGACCGTGCAGGCCCTGGCGGCAGTGGCAGAGCTGCAAGCCTATCCGCTGCTGCTGGTGGTGCCGCCGCATCTTGTGACGAACTGGCAGAGGGAAATCCGCTCCTTTTTGCAGAATGCGGACGGCAGCGAACCCACGGTGCACGTCCTTCGGGGACTCAAGCCGTATCCGCTCCCGCCGGCGCAGATCTACATCATCCATTACCTGCTGCTGCGGGGGTGGAAGGAGACCTTGCCCAAGATCGAGTTTGCCGCGGTGATCTTCGACGAAATCCAGGAGCTCCGCCACAGCGGAACGGAAAAATACAGCGCCGCCTCGCTCCTTGCGGAGAAGACGCCGCGCGTCATGGGCTTGTCCGGAACGCCGATCTACAACCGCGGCGGCGAAATTTGGAACGTCATCAACATCCTGGACTTTCACGCGCTGGGCGACTGGGAGAGCTTTACCCGCGAGTGGTGCTATGGGTATGGAAACAACATCGTGGCAAAGCCCGAACTCTTGGGAGAAACGCTTCGGGAGGAAGGGTATCTGTTGCGCCGCACGAAGGACGCGGTGCTGGACCAGCTCCCGCCCAAGCGCCGCCTCGTGCAGGAAATCGACGCGGACGACGCGGTCTACCGTGAACTCATGCTGCCGGCCATGGAAGCATTGCGCCGCCTGCGCGATGCGCGCACGAGCTTTGATCGCGCCCGAATCGAGGACGAGATCTGCCAGAGGATGCGCCGGGCCACCGGCATGGCCAAAGCGCCCTATGTCGCGGCGTTTGTGCGCGCGCTGCTGGAGGGCGGGGAAAAGGTGCTCCTCTTCGCCCATCACCACGGCGTGATGGACGCGTACCGCACGGCGCTGGCCAGCGCCCATCCGGTGTTTGTCACCGGCCGGGAGACCGCCGCGCAGAAGGATCGCGCGGTGGATGCCTTCATGAGCGGAAAGACGGATCTGTGCTGCATCTCCATGCGCGCGGCGGCAGGCCTCAACCTGCAGCGCGCGACCTGCGTGGTGTTCGGGGAATTGGACTGGTCGCCCGCGGTTCACACCCAGGCCGAGGACCGCGCGCACCGCATGGGCCAGAAGGATAGCGTCCTGTGCTACTATCTGGTCAGTCCGCGCGGCAGCGACGCGCAGATGCAGGAGGCGCTGGGGCTGAAGGTCAGCCAGTTCGTTCAGCTCATGGGAGACACCGTTCCTTCCGAGGGGGAGGCCCTCCGCCTGCAGCAGGAGGCGCGGGAACACATCCGCATACTGGCCGAGCAGCTCGCCCAGCGCATGGAGGCGAGCGCCGGCGCATCCATTTCTTGAGTGAGAGGAGAGAACCCACATGAAAATCGGCGTGAGCAGCTATAGCTTCCACCAGGCAGTGGAGGCCGGAACCCTTTCCACCTATGAGATCGTGGACGCCGCGGCCCGGATGGGCTTTGCATCGATCGATTTTGCCGTGCTCCTTGGCGACGATCCGTTGCCGGAGATGTGCGCGCGCTTGGGGCAGCAGGCAAAGGATGCCGGGTTGGACGTGGCGAACTACGCGGTGGCGGCGGACTTTCTGAACAACGATTTGGATGCGGAGGTGCAGCGCGTTTGCGGCGAGGTGGAAAACGCGCTCGCCCTGGGCGCGCGCACGTTCCGGCACGACGGGGCGTGGGGCCTTCCCAAGGACGGTTCCATTCGCACCTTCCAGAAGGCACTGCCCCGCATCGCAGAGGGGTGCCGCCGCGTGACCGAATACGCGGCAGAGCGCGGCGTGCGCACGATGGTCGAGAACCACGGCACCTTCCTGCAGGAGAGCGCGCGCCTGGAGGCGCTCGTTGCGGCAGTGGACCACCCGAATTTCGGCCTGCTGGTGGACATGGGCAACTTCCTTTGCGCGGACGAGGCGCCCGAGCAGGCCGTGGGCAAGCTCGCGCCCTATGCCTTCCACGCCCATGCCAAGGACTTCCTCTATAAGCCCTGCACCGCGAGAAATCCCGGCCGCACCTGGTTTTCCACGCGCGCCGGCGCCTACCTTCGCGGCACGGTGATCGGCCATGGCGTCGTGCCGGTCGAGGGGGCGCTGCGCATCTTGCGCGGCGCGGGATACGACGGCGTCGTCGCCATTGAGTTTGAGGGCATGGAGCCCTGCCTGGAAGCCATTGCATTGGGGAAGGAAAACCTGCAGTCTCTTCTGTAAAGGCACAAAAAACCGCCCGGGACTGGCGCATGCCGGTCTCAGGCGGTTGCTTGCGTTTTGGGGATTACTTCAGACCCATCTCCTGGCGGGCAGAGGCGAGAGAGATGCCCTTGCCCTCGGCGCCATCGCCATTGGCGAACTCCGCGGCCAGATCCGCGCTGTTGCCGTAGGTGAAGAGCGTGCCGTCCTTGATCAGGAAGGAGTGCGGCTCGCTGGCCGGATAGTAGACCGTGGCCACGACTTCCTTGGTCTTGAGGTTGGTCACGACGTCCTTGCCCAGGAAGAAGAGCATCTCCTGGTTCAGCGGCGGCTCCTGGAAGTCGAGCATGGTGTACTCGCTCTCATCCGCATACTTGTTGCGGTAGGGCAGAGAATAGGTGATGGAGTCCTTCGCCTTGAGGTCTTCGCCCTTGAGAACCTCGGTGACGACCAGCGTGTACTGCTTTTCCATGTTGAAGGTGTCCTGGCTGGCGGAGCCATCCGTCTCGCGGACGCTGTTCCATTCACCCAGGGACTTGGTCAAGTGGCCGATCACCACATAGGGAGAAGCCTTGTACAGCTCGTCAAAGCCCGCGTCGATGACTTCCACCGTCACAGACTCGTCCACGCGGGGCGTGGGCACGCCTTCTTCTGCCGTGTTCGGGTCAACCGTGGGCGTGGGAGAGGGGGAAACCGATGCGGATGCCGAAGGGGAGGGAGAGGCGCTCTCTTCCAGAATCGGATCCACGTTTGTGTTGTTGGAACAACCGGCCAGCATTGCACAGGCAAAAGCGGCCACGAGCATCAGGGCAACTGCTTTTTTCATTCGGATTCCTCCTGTTATTTCTTCTTGTGTTCAGGCGCGACGCCCGCGGGCGCGGGCGAGGACGACTGTATTATACACAAAACACGCCAAAATGGCAACAGAAAAGCCGCTGCTTTTCAGGAATTTAGACGATGAATGCCGTGTGAAAGTTCCAACACATGGGAAAAAACTTCTGGATCGGGATTGACGCAGGCCCGAACACGAGTGTAAAATAAGCTGTATGCCATCTTGGAGGAGGTCAGCGCTTTGCCCGTCAAAATTTTGGACAACCTTCCCGCCATTTCCATTCTGCGGGAGGAAAATATATTCGTCATGCCCGCCTCGCGCGCGGGCACGCAGGACATCCGTCCCCTGCACATCGCCATCCTCAACCTCATGCCCACAAAGATCGTGACCGAAACGCAGCTCCTGCGCGTCATCGGCAACACGCCGCTGCAGGTTGAGGTCACCTTCCTGCGCACGGCTTCGCATCTGTCGAGGAACACCCCCCTGGAGCACTTGGAGGCATTTTATAAGACCTTTGACGAGGTGCGCGACGCCAACTTCGACGGCCTGATCATCACCGGCGCGCCCGTGGAGCAGATGGAGTTTGAAGAGGTCCGCTACTGGGAAGAGTTGACCGCCATCATGGACTGGGCCGCAGATCACGTCTTTTCTACGATGTACATCTGCTGGGCGGCGCAGGCGGGGCTCTTTTACCGCTACGGCGTGAAGAAATATCCCCTTGCGCAGAAAATGCACGGCATCTTTTCGCACCACGTCGTCCGCCGCACTGCGCCGCTCGTGCGGGGATTCGACGACTGGTTTAACGCCCCCCATTCCCGCCACACCGAGGTCCGCGCCGAGGACATCGCTGCGGTCAAGGACCTCGAAATCCTCGCCGTCTCGCCGGAAGCCGGCGTCTATCTGGCGGCCTCCCGCGACGGAAAACACGTCTTTGTCACCGGCCACGCGGAATACGACGCCGATACGCTCAAAAACGAGTATGAGCGGGACAAGGCAAAAGGCCTGCCGGTTACGCTGCCCCGCCATTACTTCCCCAACGACAACCCCACCCAGGAGCCCATCGTGACCTGGCGGGCACACGCCAACCTTCTCTATGCCAACTGGCTCAACTACTACGTCTATCAGGAGACGCCGTACGATTTGAGCCAGCTCTCCCAGCAGAAGAAAAATTAACTTTTTGTAAACTTTTGCCTCTCTGCAGAAATTTTCTTTTGCAGGGAGGCTTTTCTTGTTGCGTTTGCCCTTGCCTGTGGTATAATCAATTTGAAGGTCAGGAAAGGTCAAAAAAGACCTTCGAGGGAAAGGAGGCAAGCGGCATGGCAAAGCTTTGCGACGACATCGAGCGGTTCATTCTGGGGCTGTTGGATGAAAGGTCGCAAGTGGAAATCCAGAGGAACATTCTCGCCGCCCGGTTTTCCTGCGCGCCTTCGCAGATCAACTACGTTTTAACCACCCGGTTTACGCCGGTTCAAGGCTTTCGCGTGGAGTCGCGGCGCGGCGGAGGTGGATTTGTGCGCGTGATACGCATCGACCGAACGCGGGTAGAATATATGGAAGAGTTGCGCGCGGCGATTGGCGAGGAGCTTACCTACGCGACAGCGGAACAGCTTCTCGCGGCGCTTTGCCGCAGCGAAACCCTCGCTCCCCAACAAGCCCGGCTCATGCTCGCGGCTGTGAGCGAGGAGATACTTGGAAAAGACCAGGGAGCGGCACAGATGCGCGCCCGGATTGTGGGCAGCATGCTGCGCTGCGCCGCAAAGGAGGGAAGGACACATGCTTTGTGACGAATGCGGACAGAACCAGGCCACCATTCACATCGCAACCATTATCGGAGGAAAGAAAAAGAACGAGAATCTCTGCCCGCAGTGCTGGCAGAAGCGGAATGCGCAGATCCTCGGCGGGCTCTCGGTGGGGAACCTGCTCTCCCAACTGCTGGGCGCGCAGCCGGAACAGGAGGAAGACAAGAGCCTGCGCTGCGACAAATGCGGCATGACCTTTGCGGAGTTTCAAAAGAGCGGGCGCCTGGGCTGCGCGAATTGTTACCGGGCCTTTGGCGAGAACATGCGGAAGATGCTCGGCAGCATCCACGGCCACACCCACCACGTGGGCAAGGTGCCCCCGTACCTGGAGGCGGAGGTGCTCGCCAAGCAGCAGATCGACGACCTGCGCCGCCAGATGGACGAAGCCGTCCGGGTCGAGGACTTTGAGCGCGCGGCAGAGCTGCGCGACCGCATCCGCGCCCTGGACGCTGAAAACCCCGTTTCTGGTGGAAAGGGGGAAGAGGCATGAGTGAAGAGCGGAAAAACACGGAAGTCAACATCGCGCAGTCGAGCCGCGTTCGCCTTGCGCGAAACTACGCGGACGTCCCGTTTCCCACCCGCATGACGGAAGCGGACAGCGCCGCGATCATCGAACGCACCTGCAACGCGCTGGAGGACGGGGACTATGTCCTGCGGCGTATGTCCGACTTGAGCCGCAACGCGCGCGGGGTCATGGTCGAGGAGCACTTGATTAGCCCCGAGCTCTCCGCCAAGGAGGGCGCCGCCGTCCTGCTGAGCCGGGACCGGACGGTTTCGATCATGATCGGGGAGGAGGATCACCTGCGCGTGCAGGCGGTCTTGCCGGGCCTTCAGCTCAAGGCGGCCATGGACCTTGCACAGCGCGCAGACCGCGCCATCGAGCGGACGGAGCGGTTTGCCTTTGATCGGGACTGGGGATATTTGACCGCGTGCCCGACCAATGCGGGCACGGGGATGCGCGCCTCGGTCATGCTGCACTTGGCGGGGCTTGCCATGCTCTCCAAGACCGGCCAGGTCATCCGCGCGGTCTCGCAGTTGGGCCTGACGGTCCGCGGACTCTACGGCGAAGGCAGCGAGGCCAGCGGGGATCTCTATCAGCTCTCCAACCAAATCACCCTTGGCAGAACCGAGGAGGAAATTCTCAAACTCCTCTCCGATACCGCGGAGCAGGTGATCGGCAACGAGCGCGCCGCGCGCGAAATGCTCTTGCAGCAGGGCCGGACCCAGCTGGAGGATACGCTCATGCGTTCCTACGGCATCTTTACGCAGGCAAGGCTCATGACGACAAAGGAATTCATGTCGCGCCTGTCCAACGTGCGGTTGGCGGCGGACCTCGGGTTCGTAAACGTCGCACCCGAGACGCTGGACCGGCTGCAGCGAGACGTGCAGCCTGCGACGCTGGAGCGCAACGTCGGCAGAAAGCTCTCCCAGGGGGAGCGGGATGAACTGCGCGCGCAGATCATCCGGAAGGCGCTGACGAATTCATAAGGAAGAAACGCAATCCCCGTTTTGGGGCATGGGAGGGAAATCCATGAACTTTTTTGATAGCTTTACCAAGGGCGCGCAGCGCGTGCTCATCATTGCGCAGGAGGAAGCGCGCCGCATGGGGCACAACTATGTGGGCACCGAGCACATCCTCCTGGGCACGATCAAGGAAAAGTCCACTGTGAGCACGCTGCTCGCGCAGCTGGGCGTCACCTATGAAAAGGTCTGCGAGGAAATCGAGGACCTGATCGGCATGGGCGATTTCCAGTTCTCGGACGCCTTTGGATATACGCCGCGCACCAAGCGCGTGCTGGAAATGAGCAAGGTCGAAGCGAATAAGCTGGGCCAGAACTACGTGGGCACCGAGCACATCCTCTTTGCCATCCTGCAGGAGACCGAGGGCGTCGCCAACCGGATTCTGCGGGACCTCGGCGTCAACACGAAGGAACTCTACGAGAAGATGATTGCCGCGACCGTTGCGGACCTCAAGAAGCGCGGCCAGAATCCGGGAACGCCCGCCGAGAACGGCCGCTCTTCGGGCGGCGAAAACAAGGACGGCGAGGAGAGCGCGCCGACCCTCATGCAGTACGGTCGGGATCTCACCCGCGCCGCGCGCGCTGGGGAGCTCGATCCCGTGATCGGGCGCGCAGAGGAGATTGAGCGCATCATCCAGATCCTCTCCCGCCGCACAAAGAACAACCCCGTGCTCATCGGCGAGCCCGGCGTGGGCAAGTCCGCCGTTGCGGAGGGCTTGGCGCAGAAGATTGCCGAGGGCAATGTCCCCGAGCTCCTGCGCGGCAAGCGCATCGTGGCGCTGGACCTTGCCGGCATGCTGGCGGGCGCAAAGTACCGCGGGGAGTTCGAGGAGCGCATGAAGAACGTCATGGAGGAGCTCAAGCGCGACAAGAATATCATCCTCTTCATCGATGAGCTCCACACCCTCATCGGCGCAGGCGCCGCCGAGGGCGCCATCGACGCGGCGAACATCCTCAAGCCCGCCCTGGCCCGCGGCGAGATCCAGTGCATTGGCGCGACCACCTTGGACGAGTACCGCAAGCACATCGAGAAGGACTCCGCCCTCGAGCGCCGCTTCCAGCCGGTCACGGTTGGCGAGCCCAGCGCCGAGGAAGCCGTGGAGATCCTCAAGGGCCTGCGCGACCGCTACGAGGCGCACCACAAGGTCCGCATCACCGACGAGGCCATCACGGCGGCCGTCCAGCTCTCCGACCGCTACATTCCCGACCGGTTCCTGCCGGATAAGGCCATCGACCTCATCGACGAGGCGGCCTCCCGCGTTCGCATCCGCTCCTTCATCACGCCGCCGGACATGAAGCAGATGGAGGAAAAGATCGAGCAGCTCAACAAGGAGAAGGAGGAGGCCGTCGCGCACCAGGACTTCGAGCGCGCGGCAAAGGTCCGCGACGAGGAGCGCGCCATCCGTGCCGACATGGAGAACCAGCGCAAGGAGTGGGAAAACAAGCGCTCCACCGCGCAGAAGGAGGTCGGCGAGGAGGATGTCGCCGAAATCGTCGCCGCCTGGACGCACATCCCCGTGACCAAGCTCACGGAGGATGAATCCAGCCGCCTGCTTCACCTGGAGGAGACGCTGCACAAGCGCGTCATCGGGCAGGACGAGGCGGTCAGTGCCGTGGCGCGCGCCATTCGCCGCGCCCGCGCCGGACTCAAGGACGAAAAGCGGCCCATTGGCTCCTTCCTGTTCCTCGGCCCCACGGGCGTGGGCAAGACGGAGCTGTGCAAGGCCCTGGCCGAGGCCATGTTCGGCGACGAGAGCGCCATGGTGCGCATCGATATGTCCGAGTACATGGAGAAGTTCTCCGTCTCTCGCATGATCGGCTCGCCTCCAGGCTATGTCGGCCACGACGAGGGCGGACAGCTCACCGAGGCCGTGCGCCGCAAGCCCTATTCCGTCGTGCTGTTTGACGAGATCGAAAAAGCGCATCCGGATGTGTTCAACATCCTCCTGCAGGTGCTCGAGGACGGGCGGCTGACCGACTCCACCGGCCGCACCGTGGACTTCCGCAACACCATCTGCGTCATGACCAGCAACGTCGGCGCAGCGGACGTGCAGAAGAACGCGCGCGGCCTGGGCTTCACCAACGACCGGTCGGACCTCTCCGTGCAGTCCTACGAGCGCATGAAGGAATCCATGCTGGAGGAACTCAAGCGCACCTTCCGGCCCGAGTTCCTGAACCGCGTCGACGAGCTGATCGTGTTCCATCCGCTGGATGAGGAGAACATCCTGCGCATCGCGGGGCTCATGGTCCAGTCCGTCGCCGCGCGGCTTGCGGAGCGCGACATTCACCTGACGTGGGACGAGGAGGCGCTCAAATTCTTGGCCAAGGAGGGCTTTGATCCCACCTATGGCGCGCGTCCCCTGCGCCGGGCGATCCAGCGCATGGTCGAGGACGACCTCTCCGAGGAAATCCTCTCGGGCCGCGTGTCCCTGGGCGACACGGTTCACATGTCCGTGAAGGACGATAAGCTTACCTTTGCCCCGGAAAGCGTGGCCGTGGGCTGACAAAAAAATGGACGGTTCCTTAGATAGAAACCGTCCATTTTTTTGTGCATTTATTCGGCGAATATCTTCTGGGCAAGCGCCTGCATGGGCTTGTTGCACAGCCGAGCGACCAACCCGACACAGATCGCCGCGGCAATCGTGCCCTCGCGCACGCCCGCAAGCTGATGCAGGAACACAAGCGCCAGAATGCAGGAAATCACGACAAGGGAGACGTCAAAGCCGATCTTGACCTTGTGGAAGGGGAAAGAAAAGACCTTGCAAACCGCAAGCACCGTCCCTTCACCGGCCAGCGTCACAACATTGGCGGTAACTTCGCAGGCGACGCCAAGGCCCACCAGCAGAATTCCCACGATGCACAGCACCCATTGCGAGAGATATCCGCCGACCGGCACCGCGGCAACCGCCCATACGGCAAAATCCGTCATGTACCCAAAGGCAAAAGCAACCGGGAGCTGAATGAGCTGAATGGGATCGTATTTGCGGCGGAGAAGAAGGATTTGAATGAGAATCATGGCGCAGTGCATGGCAATGCTGGCAACGCCCACGGTCATGGGCGTGAGCAGGCTCAATACGTAGGGAAGACTGGAAATGGGCGAAGTTCCCAGGCCGGCCTTGATGGAAAACGCCACGCCAAAGGCCATGATGAAAAGGCCCACAGCCAAAAGGACGTAGCGGCGGATCAGGATGGAGATGCGTTTGCTCACGAAAAAAAGACCCCTTTCTCTGTTTCTGTATGGTGGTCAAAACAATACACACAAATTTTATTATAGGAAACATCCGGATGCTTGTCAAGAGAAGCGGCAGAACAAGAAAAAGCGGTCCACGGATACCCGTGGACCGCTGGAGAATCGGAATCACGCCCCTGTGCCGGCTTGTTTGATGAGCACGTATTTTTCCCACTTGCGCGTGCGCCAGCGGTAGGTCATCAGCTGACCGCGCACCCATTCGTCCGCCATCAGCGCGAGAAAGACCGCATAGACCCCCAGATGGAAGACCTGCGTCAAAAGGTATCCGAGAGGGATGCAAATCAGGCAGATGGAACCGACGGCGGCAAACAGCGCCCAGATCACGTCCCCCGTCCCGCGCAAGGAGACGCCGATGACCAGATTGAACGGCCGGCCAAACTCCTGCACAATGTCCACCAGCAGACAGAGGAACACCATGTGCACAATGGTCGGACTATCCGTGAAGAGGGAGAGAATCGGGCGATGGAAGAGGACGAGCGCAAAGATGACCACGAGGTTGAGTCCCATGGCGATCCACGTGTTGCGGAAGGCCAATTTGTAGGCGCCGGTAAAGTCCTGCGCGCCGCACCGATAGCCGACCAGAATCTGCGACGCTTGGCCAACGGAATAGCCCAATACCTGCACAAAGGCAATGAGCTGCACCGCATAGGTGTGCGCGGCCAGGGCGTCCGCTCCCATGGTCGACACGCAGTAGGTCAGAAAGATGTTGCCTGCATTGCAGGCCAGTCCATCGCCTGTGCCGGGGATGCCGATGCGCAGGATGTCCCGGAGCTTGCGCACGGGAAAGGGGCGGGGGATGCAGAGGTGAATGCGCGCGCGGATGGAGCAGGCAATCATGACGAAGCAAGCGATCAGCTGCGAAAGCACCGTGCAGGAGGCGATTCCTGCGATGCCGAAATCCGGCATGCCAAAGGGACGCAGCACTACCAGCGTGTTTCCCGCCAGATTGAGCACGTTCATGAAGAGAAAGACCAGCATGGGCGCGCGCGCCTGGCCGTAGTTGCGCATGATGGTGGCCAGGGTGAGATTGAGCGCCTGCAAAAAGCAGCAGCCACCGATGATGGAAAGGTACGTCCCCGAGTAGTCCAGCAACACGCCCTCCATGTTCATGGCGCGCAGCAGGGGACGGTGAAACAGCAGGATGAGCACGCCGACGGACAAGCCGAAGACGACGTTCGCGACCACGGCCGCCGTTGCGGCCTCCGAGGCGCTGCGCTCATCCCCCGCCCCGCGGTTCTGGGCGATGACCACCGCTACGCCGAAGGTGACGAAGCTAAAGGCCATCGTGATGAAGTTGAGGAACTGATTCGCCACGCCAATGGCCGCAACCGCGTCTTGGGAGAGGCGCGAAAGCAGGTACACATTGACCATGGTCAGCAGCTTATTGAGAAAGTTTTCGACGAAGATCGGAGCCGCGAGTCCAAACAAGGTAAGTTTTCGTTCCATAGAGCCAACCCTCACATTTCTATTTGCAAAAAGAATGTTACGTTATACAACCGTGTAAATCCTGCATACATATGCAAAACTCTTTTGGACGTGTCGAATCGCGGAACAGCAGTCAAGAGAAAATAGAAAAATAAAAAGGGAATTTGTTGAAAAGCTTTCCGACGGCGCGGATTTGTGCTAGAATAAAGGGCGCGCGAAATCCGGGGGGACACGCGAGGATATCTCCCCCGGCGCGGCGAATAATCTTTTGGGGGGCGCAAACTTGTGGTGACTGCGCAAATTCTTGCGGTGATCATTTTTGCCGTGATGTTCCTTCTGATTGTGAGCGAAAAAGTGGAGAGACACTATGTCTCCCTCGGGTGCGGGCTTCTGATGCTCGTGCTGGTCTTCGGCGTCTGCATGCACAGCTGGGAAGCGGTTTGGAACACGCTGGCGCTGCAGAACTTTACTTCGTTGGACCTTTGGTATCAGGCCAGCGAAGGGGGCGAGTCTTCCGCGGGCATCAACTGGTCCACGATTCTCTTCATCGCGGGCATGATGCTGATGGTGGAAGGCATGGGCCGCGCGGGCTTTTTCCGTTGGCTCTGCCTCCAGTTGGCAAGACTGGTTCGGTATAAGACCATCCCGTTGTTCTTTGCCTTTATGGTGATGAGCAGCGTGCTTTCCATGTTTATCGACAGCATTACCGTCATCCTGTTCCTCGCGGCCGCGACGGTGGAGCTGTCCCGGATCCTTCGCTTCAACCCGGTGCCGATGATCATTTCGGAGATCTTCTGCGCCAACCTGGGCGGATCGGCGACCATGTGCGGAGACCCGCCGAACATCATCATCGGAACCTCGCTGGGGTATTCCTTTGCGGACTTTGTCACCAACACGGGTCTGATTGCCGCGGTTTCCCTGGTGATTGTCATCGTGTACCTCTTCCTTTGCTTCCGCAAGGAGCTGCGGCAGGGCTCGACCCAGGGCGAAACCCTGACCTATCCCAACCCGAAGGATGCCATTGAGAACCCGAGGGACTTTGCCATCAGCAGCGTGATCTTTGCGATCGCGGTGGTGCTGCTGGTGACGCATGCGCAGACGGGACTGACCGTCGCGAGCATCGGCGTGTTCATCGGCGTGGTGACGTTGATTGCGGCGGGCAAGGATGCGCTACTGCTCCTGAAAAAGGTGGACTACAAGACCCTGCTGTTCTTTGTCGGCTTGTTCGTCGTGGTCGGCGGCCTGGAGCAGACGGGGATTCTCGAGATCATTGCCAACTTCATTGCCGACATCAGCGGCGACAACGCCATGCTGATGATCGCCATCGTCCTCTGGGTATCGGCCATTGCCAGTGCCTTTGTGGACAATATTCCCTTTGCCGCAACCATGATCCCGGTGATCCGCACGCTGTCCGAGGCACAGGGCGTGGATCTGTCGGTGCTGGCGTGGGCGCTGTCCATCGGCACGGACATCGGCGGCAGTGCGACGCCGATCGGCGCGAGCGCAAACGTCGTGGGCATTTCCGTTGCCGCAAAGGAAGGCCATCTGATTGGCTGGGGAAAATACTGCAAGTACGCCGCCCCCGCTACGGCGCTGGTGGTGCTGCTGTCCATGGTCATGATTTACGTTCGGTATTTCTAATGGGAGGTGCGGGTTTTGAGCAAACAGGTAATTCTCTCGGTTGGACGTGAGTTCGGAAGCGGCGGCCATTTCATTGGAGAAGGGCTGGCCAAGAGGTTTTCTCTGGACTTCTATGACAACAACCTTCTGGAGCACATCGCAGAGGAAAAGAACGTGAGCGGCGAACCGCTCAAGAAGTACGACGAGCGTCCCCGGAACTGGCTGCTTTCCCGCACGGTGCGCGGATATTCCAACTCCATGCAGGAAAACGTCGCAAACATGCAGTTTGACTACCTGAAGGCCATGGCACAGGAAGGAAAGTCCTTCGTCATCGTGGGGCGCTGTGCGGAGTCCATCCTGAAGGGATGTGACGGACTGATCTCCATCTTTGTTCTAGGAGACTGGGAGACGAAGCGGGAGAGAATCATGCGCTTGTACAAGCTTTCCCAGGAGGATGCGGAACACATGATGTCTCGCAAGGACTGGGAGAGAAAGTCCTACCACAACTACTACTGCAAGAGAAAATGGGGCGATTCCAGAAACTACGACCTCTCCATCAACAGCAGCCGGCTGGGTATTGATGGCACGTTGGACATCTTGGAGACATACATTCGCGCTCGCTTGGGCGAATAACCCTGCCCAAGGTCTTGCCCAAACAAGGTCGAATAGGGTATACTACATTTAACCAGTAAATATACCCTATATGCTCCGAAAAAGGCGGGGAGAGAAACAAGGAAGATTGGAGATGATCTTGATGAACCGAGCGTCTGGCATTCTGATGCCCATCACGTCGCTGCCGTCCCCCTACGGCATTGGCACCATCGGCAAGGCAGCCTATGAGTTCGCGGACTTCCTCAAGCGCGCGGGCCAGAGTTATTGGCAGATCCTACCTGTTGGTCCGACCTCCTACGGGGATTCGCCCTACCAGTCCTTCTCGACCTATGCGGGCAACCCCTACATGATCGACCTGGACATGCTCCAGGAGGAGGGCTTGCTCAAGAAGAAAGACTACCGCAACCTGAATTGGGGCGATGATCCCGAGCGCGTGGACTACGCGACGATTTACAACCTGCGCTTTGACGTGCTGCGCATCGCCTTTAATAACGCCAAGAAGGGCGACATGACCGACTTCCACAACTTTGTGCGCAAGAACAGCGCTTGGCTGGAGAATTATGCGCTCTACATGGCGGTCAAGAAGTCCTTTGGCATGCGCGCCTGGACCGAGTGGGAGGACGAGGGCATTCGCCTGCGCGATCCCGAGAGCGTCCGGCACTATCGTCAGGAGCTGGATGAGGACGTCTGCTTCTACGAGTTCCTGCAATACCTCTTCTATAAGCAGTGGGAGAAGTTCCGCGGCTATGTCAACTCCCTTGGCATCAAGCTCTTTGGCGACATTCCGATCTACGTGGCCATGGACAGCGCGGATACCTGGGCCAACCCGGAGGTCTTCTGGCTCGACGAGGAGCGCCATCCCGTGCGCGTGGCGGGCTGCCCGCCGGACTATTTCTCTGCCACCGGCCAGCTTTGGGGCAATCCCCTCTACAACTGGGAGTATTTGAAGTCCACCGGCTACAAGTGGTGGATCGACCGCATTGCGGCGGCAGCGAAGCTCTATGACGTCACCCGCATTGACCACTTCCGCGGCTTTGACGAGTACTATGCCATTCCCTACCCGGCAAAGGACGCCGTCATCGGCGATTGGCTGCCCGGCCCGGGCATGGATCTGTTCCACGCCATCCGCGCCAAGCTCGGCGACGTGCCCATCATTGCGGAGGACCTGGGGCTCATCACGCCCGGCGTTGCAAAGCTCCTGAAGGACTCCGGGTACCCGGGCATGAAGGTGCTGCAGTTTGCCTTCGACGACCGCGGCGAGAGCGTGTATCTGCCGCATCTGTACACGAACAACTACGTCGTCTACACCGGCACCCACGACAACGATACCACCATCGGCTGGTTTGAGAACGCGAGCGAGGGCGAGCGCCGCTTTGCGACCGAATATGCCAAGCTGTCTCCCCAGGAGGGCTATGCCTGGGGCATGATCCGCGAGATCTACTCCAGCGTTGCGGACCTGTGCGTCTGCCCCATGCAGGACGTCCTGTCCCTGGGCAGCTGGGCCCGCATGAACATGCCCTCGACCTTGGGCGGCAACTGGCAGTGGCGCATGAAGCCCGGCGCCCTGAAGGAGGAGTACGCGCAGAAGCTCGCAAAGCTTGGCAAGACGTACGGCCGCCTGCCCGCGGGCTTTGGCGAAAAGAAGGACGAGCTGGAGACGCGCATGGAACTCCTCGCGCAGAGCGAATACTGCAAGAAGCTCGAGGAACTCAACGTCCACGAGCTGCACATGGTCCTGGGCAAGGCCGTCATGGGCGAAAAGAGCGCGCAGTGGGCCGCCTCGAAGGCGGAGCACGCGGCGCACCGCCGTGCCTACTACCTGTCCGCCGAGTTCCTGATGGGCCGCATGGTCTACAACAACCTGTATGCCCTGGGCCTGACCGACAAGGTCAAGGCGATCTTTGAAAAGCACGGCCTGGACATCGCCGTCTTTGAGGACGTGGAGGACGCGGCCCTTGGCAACGGCGGCCTCGGACGCCTGGCGGCTTGCTTCCTGGATTCTGCTGCCACACACGACATTCCGCTGGACGGCTACGGGATCAAGTACAAGTACGGCCTGTTCAAGCAGAGCATTGTGGACGGCTTCCAGTGCGAGGAGGCCGACGACTGGACCCGCTTTGGCGACCCCTGGTGCATCCGCCGCGAGGAGGACAAGCAGCTGGTGGAGTACGCCGGACAGACCGTTTGGGCCGTTCCCTACGACATGGCCGTCTTCGGCTACAAGACGAAGAACATCGGCACCCTGCGCCTGTGGCAGGCGGAGCCCTTGCACGACTTTGACTTTGCGGACTTCAACGACCAGAAGTACCTGGAAGCCGTCCGTGAGCGCAACGAGGCGGACGACATCTCCAAGGTCCTCTACCCGAACGACAACGGCTATGAGGGCAAGGTGCTGCGCCTCAAGCAGCAGTACTTCTTCTGCTCCGCGTCCCTGAAGGACATCATCAAGCGCTACAAGGCCATCCACGGCAGCGACTTTACGGCCTTTGCCGAGCATGCGGCCATTCAGCTCAACGACACGCATCCCGTCATCTCCATCCCGGAGCTCATCCGGCTCCTGGGCAAGGAGGGCGTGGACTTTGACACGGCGTTTGCCATTGCGCAGAAGACCTTTGCCTATACCAACCACACCGTCATGAAGGAAGCCATGGAGACCTGGAGCATCGATCTCCTCTCCAAGCTGCTGCCCGAGGTCTATGCCGTCATCGAAAAGATCGACGCGCGCGAGGCCCTGGAGCTGGCTACCCTTCCCGGAATGGACGAGGTCGTCTCGGAGAAGCTCGTCCCCGACGAGGACGAGATCGCACGCCGCAAGGCCAGCAAGGCCGAGGCGAAGGTGGAGGAGAAGGCTGCTCCTGAGGCGGACGAAAAGGACGAGGAAGAGGAAACGCCCATGAAGCGCATTGTCCGCACGAAGCTGGACACCATGCGCATCCTGGACAACGGCGCGGTGCACATGGTCCGCCTGGCCATCTACGGCTCCTCCTACGTCAACGGCGTCGCGGAGATTCACACCCGCATCCTGAAGGAGGACGTCCTCAAGGATTGGTACGAGATCTACCCCGACCGCTTCCAGAACAAGACCAACGGCATCACGCAGCGCCGCTGGCTGGGCCTGTGCAATCCGGAGCTGACGTCGCTCCTGACCGAGTGCGTGGGCGATGCGTTCCTCAAGAACCTCGACGTCCTCGCCGACCTCAACGACGTCATCACGGACGAGACGATCGATGCCTTTAACGCCATCAAGTACGAGAAGAAGCAGCAGCTCTGCGACTACATCGAGAAGCACGACGGCATCCGGCTGAACCCGAACTTCGTCTTCGACGTCCAGGTCAAGCGCCTGCACGAGTACAAGCGCCAGCTGCTCAACGCCTTTGCAATTCTGGATATCTACTACAAGATCAAGCGCGGCGAGCTCAAGAACTTCGTGCCCACGGCGTTCATCTTCGGCGCCAAGGCCGCGCCCGGCTACTTCCGTGCAAAGGGCATCATCAAGTACATCGGCGAGGTCGCCAAGCTCATCAACAACGACCCCGACGTGCAGGACAAGATGAAGGTCGTGTTCCTGGCGAATTACAACGTCTCCTATGCGGAGAAGATCCTCACCGCTGCGGACATCTCGGAGCAGATTTCCACCGCCGGCACCGAGGCCTCCGGTACCAGCAACATGAAGCTCATGCTCAACGGCACCGTGACCCTGGGCACCTATGACGGCGCCAACATCGAGATCGTGGAGCAGGCGGGCGAGGAAAACAACTACATCTTCGGCGCACGCGTCGAGGAGATCAACGAGATGAAGGAGACCTACAACCCCAATGCGTATCTCGGCCAGGACGACAACCTGCGCGCCATCGTCGAGACGCTGGTGGATGGCACCTTCGACGACGAGGGAACCGGCATGTTCAAGGAGCTCTACACGAGCCTGACCGAGGGCGCCTCCTGGCATAAGCCGGACAACTACTTCCTCATCTACGACGAGCCGGATTACGTCAAGACCAAGCTGCGCGCCATCGCAGACTACGCGGACCGCAAGGCCTTCGGCCTGAAGTGCCTGCGCAACATCGCTGGCGCCGGGAAGTTCTCCTCGGATCGCACCATTCAGCAGTACGCCACGGAGCTTTGGAAGCTCTAAGATCAACTTCGCCGGTTCGGAAGCGCGCTTCCGAACCGGTTTCTATAAACAACACAGAACGAGAAAGGATCCTTTGGCATGGAAAAAATGCGCACGCGCTTTCTGCCCAAGATGACCCACGACGAGGTCTGTGCATATGTAAAGCGCAACGACATCATCTACGTTCCCTTTGGCACCGTGGAGGTTCACGGCACGTTCCCCCTGGATGTGGAAACCATGACGCCCGAAGCGTTCGCCCTGCTCATGGCCGAGGAGACGGACGGCCTGGTCCTTGGCGGACTGCCGTACTTCTTCTGCGGGGCAAGCCCCATCAGCCCGGGCACCATCCAGATGAGCGTGGAGCAGGGGATTCCCTACCTCAAGGCCATCGCCCATTCCCTGCTGAACCAGGGCTTCCGCCGGCAGGTTTACCTGTCCCTGCACGGCCCGGCCTTCCTCACCGGGGGCGTGTTGGCCGTGGATTTCTTTGACGAGACCAAGTGCCCCATCGGCTACGTCGACTTGGTCAACGGCTGCGAGTACGCGGCCAAGAAGGGTGTGGAGATTGGCAACTTTGATGATCTCTTCTGCGGCGCGTACGAGATCCTCGGAAAGAAGGACGAACTCGTCGTGGACCCGACCATCGATGCGGCGCCCAAGACGGACTCTGAAACGGCCATCGACGACAGCGACGTGTTCCGCCGTTTTGCGCATCCCTCTGGTTCGGTGGGCTTCTACTTCGCCCGTCCCGAGGACCATGCCGGCATGACCGGCGCCTCCAAGACCGTGGAAGAGCGCGACGAGCGCTGTGCCCGCGGCGCTGAAACCATCCGCAAAATCGTGCAGGCCATGGACATGCCGACTTATGTGCGGAAGCTGCGCGAGCTGGACGAGCAGCACCAGAACGTCATCCTCCCCCGCTATGCCGATATCCTCCCGCGCAATACCTACCCCGCGCCGGGTTGGAAACGCTGAGTCGGAGAACTCCAAACAAAAAATGCCGGAAGCATGCTCGGTGGTCGTAAAACAGTAATATGTGAATTTCTTGGAACAGGCATGATTTCGGTCATGCCTGTTCCGCTTTTATCAGTTCATCCACGGGAATGTAGCCCACAAGGTCATATTCGATATGTACCCTCTGTTTGCGCTTGCCGCTGGACTTATCCGGTGCCTCCACATAAACCGCTTTTACAAGCTCTCTGAGAGCATATGGCGTAAGTTCCGTGAGGTCGGTGTATCTATGTGCCCGCTGAATAAACTGTTCAAGATCTTCTATCTGTCGTTCCTGTACTTCAATCTCTTTTTGCAGATTTACGATTTCAACTTTAAGCTGCGCCTGCTCGTCCTCGTAGGTCTTGCTCATCATGGCAAAGCGGTCATCGTTCAGCTTGCCCTTGGCGTTGTCCTCGTAGATTTTGATAAACAGGCGGTCAAGTTCCCCTATACGCTTTTCTGCCTGTGCCAGACGCTTCTTATATACCCTTATGGTTTCCTCGCTTTGCAGACGGAGTTTTTGCTCCATTTCCACCCTGAAATGTGCTTCATATC
>JBMNOF010000148.1:0-3660 GCA_050942925.1 Candidatus Spyradocola sp. | reverse complement strand
CCCATGCGCGCGTCTTGCGCGCGCGGGAGAGCCCAGCGGCGGGCCCCGGACGGACACCCCCCGCGCACAACTCGCGCGGCGGGAAAGAATAGGGACACTGACCCTGCATCTCCTGTGCACGCGTCTCTCGCGCGCGGGGGAGTCCAGCGGCAAGCTCCCGGACGGACAAACCCCGTGCGCAACTCGCGCGGCGGGAAAGAATAGGGACCCCGCGTCCCCCGTGCGCGCGTTTTGCGCGCACGGGGGAGCCCAGCGGCAGGCCCCGGACGGACAAACCCCGTGCGCGACCTGCGCAGCGGGAAAGAATCCGACCTGCGCGCGCAAGGGAGTCCAGCGGCGGGCCCCAGACAGACAAACCCCCGCGCACAATCTGCGCGGCGGGGGGAAAGAATAAAGGAGGAACCGCGCCGCGACGCGGCGTGGAGGAGAGAGAACATGAGACTGGACAAGTATTTGAAGGTTTCGCGCATCATCAAGCGGCGGACGATCGCCAACGAGGCGGCGGACGCGGGGCGCGTGACGGTGAACGGCAAGATCGCCCGGGCGAGCTACGAGGTCAAGGCGGGCGACGTGATCGAGATCCGCTTCGGGGAGAAGCTGAACCGCTACGAGGTGCTCTCCGTGCAGGACAACGTCGGTAAGGCGGGGGCGGCGGACCTCTACCGCCCGCTGCCGTGAGCGCGCCGGGCCGCGTCTGCGCGGTGGTCGTGGCGGCGGGCAGCGGCACGCGCATGGGCGCGCCGGTCAACAAGGTGCTGCTGGACCTGGCGGGCGAGCCCGTGCTCCGGCGCGCGGTCCGGCCCTTCCTGGCGAGCCCGGACGTCGACGGGGTGTGGGTGGTCTGCCGCCCCGGCGAGGAGGAGGCCCTGCGCGCAGCCCTCGGCGCGGACGCGGCGCGCGTGGCGCTCGTCCCCGGCGGGGCGACCCGGCAGGAATCCGTCCTGGCGGGTCTGCGGGCGCTGCCCGAGGACGCGGAGTTCGTGCTGGTGCACGACGGGGCGCGGCCGCTCGTGACGGACCGGATCGTGGCGGACTGCCTTGCGGCGCTGCGGCAGGAGGGGTCCGCCGTGGCCTGCACGCGCGTTGTGGACACGATCAAGCGCATCTCGGGCGGGAGCGTGCTGACCACGATCCCGCGCGAGGCGCTGCGCGCCGTGCAGACGCCCCAGGGCTTTCGCCGCAGGGCGCTACAGGACGCGCTGGAGGACGCGCAGCGCGCGGGCGTGCTCGTGACGGACGAGGCGGGCGCCATGGAGCGCCTGGGCCTGCCGGTGCACCTGGTGGAGTGCGCGGACGGCAACCGCAAGATCACCACGGCCGAGGACCTGCTCCTGGCCGAGGCGGTGCTGCGCGGCCGCGCGGGGAAGGCGGCGGCCTCTTCCCCGGCCGCGCCGGCGCCGGTCCCGGGGCCGCGCGTGGGCGTGGGCTTTGACGTGCACCGGCTCGTGCCGGGGCGTCGGCTCGTGCTGTGCGGCGTGGAGATCCCCTATGCGCTGGGGCTGGAGGGGCACAGCGACGCGGACGTGGCGGTCCACGCGCTGATGGACGCGATCCTGGGCGCGGCGTGCCTGGGGGACATCGGAAGGCTCTATCCGGACACGGACGACCGATACCTCGGGGCGGACTCGATGGAGCTGCTCCGGGACGTCGTGCGGCGCGCGGCGGGCGCGGGCCTGCGCGTGGCGCACGCGGACGTGACGATCGTGGCGCAGGCGCCCAAGCTCCAGGGCCGCATGGCGGAGATGGCGGAGCGGCTCCGCGCGGCCCTGCCCGGCGCGGCGGTCAACGTCAAGGCCACGACGACCGAGCGCCTAGGCTTCACGGGCCGGGGCGAGGGGATCGCGGCGCAGGCGGCGGCCACGCTCGTGCCCGCCGGGGCGGCGCAATGCTGACGGCGGGCCTGCTCCCCTGGTACGAGCGGGAGAAGCGGGACCTGCCCTGGCGGCGGAACCGCGACCCCTATCGGATCTGGATCTCGGAGACGATGCTGCAGCAGACGCGCGTGGAGGCGGTGCGCCCGCGCTACGAGGCGTTCCTTGCGGCGCTGCCGGACGTGCGCGCGCTGGCGGAGGTCCCGCAGGAGCGCCTGCTCAAGCTCTGGGAGGGGCTGGGCTACTACGCGCGGGCGCGGAACCTCCAGCGGGCCGCGCAGGAGATCGTGGCGCGCGGCGGCTTTCCGCGCACGGCGGCGGAGCTGCGGACGCTGCCGGGGTTCGGGCCGTACACGGCCGGGGCCGTGGCCTCGATCGCCTTTGGCGAGCGGGTACCCGCGGTGGACGGCAACGTGCTGCGCGTCTATGCGCGCCTGGACGCGGTCACGCAGAGCGTGCGCCGGCCCTCGGTGCGGCGGGACTGCGAGGCGGCGGTGCTGGCGGCCATGCCGGCGGACGCGGACCCTGGGGCGTTCAACCAGGCGCTGATGGAGCTGGGGGCGCTGGTGTGCGTGCCGCGGTCGCCCAAGTGCGGGGCCTGTCCGCTCGCGGCGGGGTGCCGCGGCCGGGCGGAAGGGCTGGAGGCGGAGCTGCCGGTGCGCGAGCCGCCGGGCGCGCGGGCGGTGGAGGCCTTTGACGTCTATCTGATTGTGGCGGACGGCCGGGCGCTGGTGCGGCGGCGGCCGGGTCGCGGGCTGCTGGCGGGGCTGTGGGAGTTCCCGCACGGCGAGAAAATCGAGCCGCTTGCGGTGGCCGAGCGGGAAGGGCCGCGGGTGCGGCACGTGTTTACGCACCGGATCTGGGAAATGCGGGGGGTCTACGCGCGCCTTTTGCCGGGCGCGGAGGCGGCGCTGTCGGAGCGGGAAGGCTGGGCGTGGGTGGACGCGCCGTCCCTTTCGGCGCTGCCCATGGCCTCGGCGATGGAACCGTACAGGCAGGACGTGTTGGAAAGCGGGGGCTTGACGCGATGGACGACTTGATGGAGCTGCTGGAGAACTTCCAGAGGGCATATGCGGAGCGGGACTTGGCGCGGGCGGAGGAATGGATTCGGGAGGTCTTCGTGGAGGAGGAGCCGGTGTACTTCGGCGTCAGCCCCGCGGAGGAGTGCCTCGGTCCGGGGCGCATTCTGCGCCTGATCGGCTACGACTGGACGGTCTGGGGCACGCTGATGCTCGACTTTGACAGCCTGATCCGCCACGACTACGGGCAGGCGGCGGATTTCATCCTGACGGGCTATGTCGACTGGGAGATCGACGAGGAGGCCTTCCTCAGCCGGGCGATGATGGACGTCAAGGACCTGGTGCTGCGCGGGGGCGAGGCGGCGACGCTCCTGCACGAGCTGAACACGCTCTCCTCCAAGATGCTCATGGAGGCCAGCCGCGGCACGCGCCACATCCTGCCCATCCGCCTCAGCGGCATGGCGGTGCGCTGCCCCGACGGCCGGATGCGCTTCAGCCACCTGCACCTCTCCCATCCGACGCAGAACTACCCGGACTGCCGAATCGAGAGGCGCTGAACCCCGCAGCAAAGAACCGCGCGTTCCCGAAACGGAACGCGCGGTTCTTTGTGTAAAACGGGCACCGGCAAAGCAGTACCCGGGGCTCTTCTTTTTTTCACAAGAAAATTGAGCAGCAGCAGGGACGCGGCGGCGCGGGCGACGGCGATGCGCCTGCGGAAGGGGTTTCTCCCACCCTGCCCCCAGGGAGAGGGGGGAGAGTGCGAGAGGGGG
>JBMNOF010000032.1:0-20045 GCA_050942925.1 Candidatus Spyradocola sp. | reverse complement strand
AAAGGCGCTCAACGCCCTGGGCGCAAACCTCGATGCGGACGGCATCTACGGCAAAAAGACCGAGGAGGCCGTCGCCCGCTACGGCGCGGCGCTCTAAGAGACCCGCGCGGAAAGGCGGCCCGAAAGGGCCGCCTTTTCCTTGCACCGGCAAAAAACGCGCGGCGCGCTCCTCCCCAAAGGCGGGGAGGGCGCGCCGCGCGCTTGCGGAGCCGGTCGGGGAGAGGCTTACGCCTTGCCGACGGAACCAAAGAGCTCCATCTTCTCCTTGACGGTGTCCTTGATGGCCTGGAAGCCGGGGGCCAGCAGCTTGCGGGGATCGTAGCCCTTGCCCTGCTCGTCCTTGCCTTCCTCGATGTACTTGCGGGTGGCAGCGGCGAAGGCCAGCTGGCACTCGGTGTTGACGTTGACCTTGGCCACGCCCAGGGAGATGGCCTTCTTCACCATCTCGGCGGGGATGCCGGTGCCGCCGTGCAGAACCAGGGGCTTGCCGGAGCAGGCCTTGTGGATCTCGGCCAGGACCTCAAAGTTCAGGCCCTTCCAGTTGGCGGGATACTTGCCGTGGATGTTGCCGATGCCCGCGGCCAGCATGGTGATGCCCAGGTCCGCGATGGTCTTGCACTGTGCGGGGTCCGCCAGCTCGCCGGCGCCGATGACGCCGTCTTCCTCGCCGCCGATGGAGCCGACCTCGGCCTCCAGGGACAGGCCCTTCTCCTCACAGATCTTGACAAACTCGGCGGTCTTTTGCAGGTTCTCCTCGATGGGGGCATGGCCGCCATCGTACTGAATGGAGGAGAAGCCCGCGGCAATGGCCTTCTTCGCGCCCTCGTAGGTGCCGTGGTCCAGGTGCAGCGCAACAGGGACGGTGATGTTCAGCTCCTCGAGCATGGCCTTGACCATCGCGGCGACGGTGGTGTAACCGCACATGTACTTGGCCGCGCCCTCGCTGACGCCCAGGATCACAGGGGACTGCAGCTCCTGCGCGGTCTGCAG
The DNA here is from genome assembly GCA_050942925.1 of Candidatus Spyradocola sp. GTDB lineage: Bacteria > Bacillota > Clostridia > Christensenellales > UBA1750 > Spyradocola. Next base: position 19,055 of record JBMNOF010000032.1, on the reverse strand, counting down.
GATGGCCTTGGTCCATTCCAGGTTGTTGATGTTGAAGTGGCCGACGGCGTACCCGCCCGCAACAGCCTTATTCAACATTTCCTTTGCAGATACCAGACCCATGGTAAAAACCCTCCTTCGTGTCCGTTTCCGTGTTCAGTATACACCATTTTGCGGCAAAGCGAAAGGCGGAAATGCGTTAAAAACATTGCGCGCCGGAAAGAAAATTTCCGAACGCCCCCGCAAATCGCCCCAAAAAGGGCCCCGATCGCTCGAAGCGTGCGAGCGGTCGGGGCCCGAAAAAGCGCGGGGATTTCGCCGGTTCTTACAGCACGTACTTGGGGTCCGGATCGGGGCAGGCGCGCAGCTCCGCGGCCTTGTTCTCGTACCCGGCGCGGCCCAGCAGCGCGTAGGCGGCGTTCTTGCCCTCTTCCACGCCCGGCTGGTTGAAGGCGTCCACGTTCATCAGCTCGCCCATGTACGCGGTCTGCATCTCAAAGAAGTACATGAGCTGGCCAAGGGTGTAGGCGTTGACCTCGGGCAGGGTGATGGACCAGGAGGGCTTGGCAGCCTTGAGCAGCGCGTACTCCGTGGACTTGCACTCGGCGTGCATCAGATCGCCCAGCGTCTTGCCGCACAGGAAGGAGACGTCCTTGAACTCCTCGCAGCCGACCGGGATGGTGATGCTGCGGCGGAAGTCCTTGACCTTGAGGAAGGTGATGACCTTGTCGTCCGGGCCCTCGGTGTAGAGCTGGACCTGGCTGTGCTGGTCCGTCACGCCCAGGGACTTGACCGGGGTCTGCGCCTCGCTGCAGGGCGTGCCGTCGCGGTGGACGTTCTTGCCCAGGGACTCGGCCCACAGCTGCGCATACCAATCCGCCATGAACTTCAGGCTGTCGGCATAGGGCATCATGACGTGGACGTTGAGGCCCTTCTCCAGCGCGGCGTACATGGCGCCCGCGGCAAAGAGCGCGGGGTTCTTCTGGTAGCTGGGCACGCGGCAGCGCGCGTCCATGGCCGCGGCGCCCGCCAGCAGCTCCTCGATGTCGATGCCGGCAACCGCCGCCGCCAGCAGGCCCACCGGGCACATCTCGGAGAAGCGGCCGCCCACGCCGTCCGGCACGACGAACATCTTCAGCCCGTCCGCCTTGCCGATCTTGTTGAGGTTGCCCTTGGAGGCGTCGGTGGTCAGAATCATGTGCTCGCCATAGGCCTTGCCGTAGCGGCGCTTGAGCAGGTCGGACACGATCAGGTACTGGCTCATGGTCTCGGAGGTGTTGCCGGACTTGGAGATGACGTTAAAGCAGGTCTTGTCCAGATCCAGCAGGTTCAGAAGGGAGACCATGCGCTCGGGGTCGACGTTGTCCTCGACGTAGATGCGCGGGCCGCCGCGGCGCTCGGCCGGCAGCTCGTTGTGGCGCAGGTCGGACATCGCCTGCTGCACCATCGCCGGGCCCAGGGCGCTGCCGCCGATGCCCAGCACCACGAAGGCGTCGAACTTCTGGCGGACCTTCTCCGCCGTGGCCTTGATGTCAGAGACGACCTCGGCCTGGTTGTAGGGCAGCTCGGTCCAGGCCATCATCTTGTGGATGTCGCCGCGGGAGGCCTGCACCGCGCTGTGCGCAGCGGCAAGGCGGTCCGCGATTTGGGCCAGGTCCTTGTACTCGATGAAATTCTTCTTCAGGAGGCGTCCAGGCGGGTCAGAGAGCTTGGCAATGGAGTCCTGCACCTTGCTCAGCTCGCGCCCCTCCAGCGTGTGGGCGAGTTTGCGCAGGTCCGACCGCACAGCGGCGCGGGCGTCGCCGGCGTAGTCCGCCATCATGTGGTTGAAGTCAAAGGCGACGCTCATGGAGGAAGCCCAGGCTTCATTTTGGTATTCTTTGGTCATAAGATCAGCCTCGTTTCCGTCGTTGTAATCCTAACTCATTATAGACAACTCCTGCGGAAAATTCCATCACTTTTTGGGAGAAAAGCGTGAAAATCATTTGAATTCACTGATTTTTAACATTTTCGTGCTAAAATAGCGATTACCGGGGCGGAAATGTTCGGGCGGCGAATCGATTTTCCCCGGACTAGCGCCAAAACAACGAGGCAGGGCAAAGGGGGAAGGCGGATGCGGACGGAACAGGGAGCAAAGCCGCGCGGAAATTTCCGCGCGTTCCGAAAGGTCGCGGTGCTGGGGGTCGCGGCGCTGTTGGCGCTGGGGCTGACGCGGCTGGCCCAGGGATACCCGGAGGTGGTGGAGCGGGTCTACTCTCGCGGCATCTACCCCGTCTGGGGCCAGGTCATGTCGACGCTGACGGGGCTTTTGCCCGTGTCGCTGAGCGAAGTGCTGCTCTTTGCGCTGCCGGTGCTGCTTGTGGTGGGCATCGTGCAGGCGGTGCGGCGGCGCCTGAGCGTGCAACGGCTCGTGTCCGCGGCGCTGTGCGTGCCGCTGACCGGGTACCTGCTCTTCTCCGTGGGCTGGGCGCTGAATTATTCCCGCCAGCCCTATTCCGAAATAGCAGGACTTCCCGTGCAGGCCGTAGAAGTGAATACCCTGGAGCGCCTGGTCCTGCGCCTGGCGGAGCAGGCGGGCGAGCTGCGCGCCCAGCTCGATCCCGGGGTGGGCGCCTATGCCCTGGAGGTGGACCGGCGGGAGGTGCTCGCCTCGTACGTCAACGAGGCCTATGCCTGCGCGGCGGAGAAGTATCCCTGGCTCGGCGGGCACTACGGCGCGCCGAAGTTCGCGCTGCTATCCACGCCCTTGGCCTATTGCAACATCTCGGGGATCTTCTCGCCCTTTACCCTGGAGGCGCACGTCAACGCCCACGAGTCCGACGCGCTGCTGGCGGCCACCGCCGCGCACGAGGGCGCGCACCTGCGCGGCTTTGCCCGGGAGGACGAGGCGAACTTCATCGCCTACCAGGTCTGCATGGAGAGCCCGGAGGTCTACGTCCGCTATTCGGGAACGCTGCTGGCGCTCCTGTACGCGGGCAACGCGCTGGCCGAGAGCGATCCCGGCGCCTATGCGGCGGCCTGGGCGCTGTATTCGCCCGGCGTCGTCAGCGACCTGATGGCCTATAACGACAACTGGAAGGCCTTTGACGGCCAGGCGGCCGAGGTCCACGAGCAGCTCAACGACGCCTACCTCAAGGCCAACGGCCAGGCGGAGGGCGTCCGCTCCTACGGCCGCATGGTGGATCTTCTCATCGCGCAGATGCTGCAAGAGGAAGGGGAGGAAGCGGAATGAATCCGGAACGGAACGACACGGGGACCCTGCAGGAGGACGCGCTGCGCGCCCTGCTGGACAGCCAACGGCGGCAGGAGAGCCTGGCGCGCCGCGGGCTTTGGCACCAGCGCATCCGCACGGGAATCGCGGCGGTGGTGGCGCTGGCGCTGCTGGTGCTGACGGGGACGGCTTCGGCCACGCTCCACGACGTGCAGATCCTGGCGGGCAACGCCTCCTACGCGATCAACGACCTGCACGCCACGGTCGACGCGCTGGAGCTGCAAAAGACGCTCGAGGGCATCGACAGCCTGGTGCAGGAGGGGTCGGACATGATCGCCTCCAGCTCCGAGGACATCGAGGCCTCGCTGCGCGCCATCGCCAGCCTGGACGTCGAGGGCCTCAACGAGAGCATCCGCGCCCTGGAGGCCGTGACCACGGCCATGGGCCGGCTCTTTGGCTACCAGAGCGCAAATTAAACAAAAGACAAGCAGAAGGGGGATTTTTCCAATGACGGAGGAAGAAAAGATTTTTGCCGGACAGCTCTTTTGCCCCGGAAACCCGGAGCTCAAGGCCATGAAACTGCGCTCGCACAACCTGTGCGCGCTCTATAACCGCCTCTTTGAGGACGAGACGGAGGCGAGAAACGCGCTGCTTGCCAAGATCGTGGGAAGCCTGGGCGAAGGGGCCTTCCTGCAGGGCCCGATCTTCTTCCACTATGGAAGCCACACCCGCATCGGCAAGGCGTTTTTCGGGAACTACAACCTGACCGTGCAGGACGACGCGCAGGTGACCATCGGGGACAACTGCAATTTCGGCCCGAACGTCACCATCGTCACGCCCGTGCACCCCATGCTCCCGGACGAGCGGCGCCTGATGCGCGGCCCGGACGGCAAGCCCATCCGCCTGTGCTACGCCAAGCCCGTGCACGTGGGCAATGACGTCTGGCTCGGGGCGAACGTGGTGATCTGCGGCGGCGTCACCATCGGCGACGGCTGCGTCATCGGCGCGGGCAGCGTCGTGACCAAGGACATCCCGCCCATGACCTTTGCGGCCGGCAACCCCTGCCGCGTGATCCGCCCCATCACCGAGGCGGACTCCATGGCGAACTTCCCCGAGATTGCGGCCGGGAATACCCCGCTCTGAGAGCGGGCGGAAAGAACGAGGGACTGCGGCAGGTTTGGCGCAGTCCCTCGCTTGCAAAGCGGGGCGGCGGGCGCAAAATTTCACGAATGCTTTACTTTTCCGCCGCGGACAGATATAATGAAAGAAACCCTTGAACCCCCAATTTCATCCTGAAGGAGGAACCTGCCATGGAGAACGTCCAGGTTGCCGTCATCGGCTGCGGCTCCATCGCCAACTCGGCGCACGGGCCTTCCTATGCGAAAATTCCCGAGGCACACCTTGCCTATTGCGTGGACATCATCCCCGAGCGCGCCCAGCGCTTTAAGGAGAAATTCGGCGACGAGCAGACCGTCGCCCTGACCGACTACCGCGAGATGCTCAAGGACCCGCGCGTTGCGGCGGTGTCCGTCTGCGTGCCCAACTACCTGCACAACCCCATCTCCATCGACTGCCTGCGCGCGGGAAAGAACGTCCTGTGCGAAAAGCCCGCTTCCGTCCGCTACGACCTCGCCAAGCAGATGGCCGACGTCGCGCACGAAACGGGCAAGATCCTGAACATCGGCGTGGTCAACCGCTTCAACAACGCGGTCAACGCCCTGAAGGCGGACGTGCTCGCGGGCAAGCTCGGCCAGGTCTATCACGTCTACTGCTCCTTCCGCGCGCACCGGTCCATCCCGGGCCTGGGCGGGCCGTTCACGACCAAGGCCCTCGCCGGCGGCGGCGTGCTCATCGACTGGGGCGTCCACTACCTCGACCTCATCAACTACGTCCTGGACATCCAGGAGGTCAAGACCGTGTCGGGCGCGTGCTATTCCAAGCTGGGCAATCCCATGCGCGACTACGTCTATGAGGACATGTGGGCCGGTCCCCCGGACTATAACGGCACCTATGACGTCGAGGAGTACGTCACGGGCCTGATCCGCACCGAGGGCCCGACCATCAGCCTCAACGGCTCCTGGGCCGAGAACCTTCAGGCCAAGGAGAGCACCTACATCGACTTCCTCGGCGACAAGGGTGGCGTGCGCCTGACCTACGGCGGCGGCTACACCTTCTTTGGCACCAAGGACGGCAAGCTCATCTCCGAGACGCCCGAAATCGAAAAGGGCGACATGTTCCTCAGCGAATTGCAGGCCTTTGTCGACTGCGTCCGCACCGGCGAACACATCCGCTCCTATGTGGACAACAACCTGATTACCGCCCGCATGATGCAGGGGCTTTACGACTCCGACGCCGCGGGCAGGGAGGTGGCGTTCTAAATGAAGATCGGGATCATCACGGACGGCTTCCGCCTGGGGCTGCGCGACAGCCTCAAGAAGGCCGCAGAACTCGGCGCGGACGGCGTGCAGATCTATGCCGTCGCCGGAGAAATGGCGCCGGAGGCCCTGGACGCGCAGGCCCGCAAGGACCTCAAGGCCTACATCGGCGACCTGGGACTGACCGTATCCGCGCTGTGCGGGGACATGGGCGGACACGCCTTTACCCGCGCGGAGGACAACCCCCAAAAGGTCGAGCGCTCCCTGCGGATCATGGACCTTGCGCTGGACCTGGGCAGCACGGTCGTCACCACGCACATCGGCGTCGTGCCGGCCGACCCGGCGCACCCGCGCTACGCCGTGCTGCAGGAGGCCTGCCGCGCGATGGGCGAATACGGCGACAAGGTCGGCTGCCGCTTCGCCATTGAAACCGGCCCGGAAAAGGCCACGACGCTCCGCGCCTTCCTCGACAGCCTCGGCTGCAAGAGCATGTGCGTCAACCTCGACCCGGCCAACCTGGCCATGGTCGCCGGGGACGACCCCGTCGCCGCGGTCAAGACCCTCGCGCCTTACATCGTCCACACCCATGCCAAGGACGGAAAGATGATCGCCTACCACGACCCGGAGATCATCTACGACTTCTTCGCGGACGGCGGCATCGGAGACCTCCGCCTGGAGGACTGCTTCCAGGAGCTGCCGCTCGGCCAGGGCGTCGTGCCCTGGGACGAGTACCTCGCCGCCCTGCGCGAGATCGGCTACGACGGCTTCCTCACCATCGAGCGCGAGGTCGGCCCCGACCCCGCCGCGGACATCGCCATGGCCGTGAACTTCCTCAAGCAAAAGCTGGCTTAACCCGCCGGCAGAGCGCCGCGCCTTCCTTCGAGGGCGCGGCGCTTCTTTTTTGTGAGCAAGGAGGGCTGCAAAGGGGAGAACGTCACCCACCGGCCTCGGGACAAGCCCGATCCCGGCGGGCGACGGGGGCGAGGGGGCCCCCCTCGCGCACCCCCCGCGTCCTGGAGGAAGGCTGTAAAGAAAGGGGAGACCGTCACCCGCCGGCCTCGGGACAAGCCCGACCCCGGTGGGCGACGGGGGCGAGGGGGGACGCCCCCCTCGCGCACCCCCCGCAGGCCTGGGGAAAGGGAGGCGCGGACCTCTTGACAAACACATACCCCTATGGGTATAATGGCGGGGAAAGGGGAGAAAATCGGATGAAGCGTGCAATGGAGGGGCTGCAACGGATCTTGGACAAGGGCGGGACGAAGAAGGACATCGTGCTGCTCGCGATTTCGGGGGTTGCGCTGGTGCTGAGCCTGCTGGACCTGCCGCTGCCCGTGGACCCGGCCTGGGTGGCGATCGTGCTGTGCGGCGTGCCGATCGTGCTGGAGGCGATCATCGGGCTGGTCACGGCGCTGGATATCAAGGCGGACGTGCTGGTGTCCATGGCGCTGATCGCGTCGGTGTGCATTGGGGAGGACTTTGCCGCGGGCGAGGTGGCCTTCATCATGCAGCTGGGGAGTTTGCTCGAGGACCTGACCGTGGCGCGGGCGCGCGCGGGGATCGAGCGGCTGGTCAAGCTCACGCCGCGCACGGCGCGCATCGTGCGGGAGGGGCGCGAGGAGGTCGTCCCGGCGGAGCGCGTGCAGGCGGGGGACGTGCTGCGCGTGCTCCCGGGCGAGACGGTGCCCGTGGATGGCGCGATCCTCTCAGGGGAGACCAGCATCGACCAGAGCGTCATGACCGGCGAATCCCTGCCTGTGGACAAGGGCCCGGGCGAAGAAGTGATGAGCGGAACGGTGAACCGCTTCGGCGCCTTCACCATGCGCGCCTCCCAGGTGGGCGAGGACAGCTCGCTGCAGCGCATGATCCGGCTGGTGCAGTCCGCGGACGCGGGCAAGGCCAAGATCGTGGGCCTGGCGGACCGCTGGGCGACGTGGATCGTCGTGGCGGCGCTGGCGGCGGCGGGGTTGACGTGGCTCTTCACCCGCGAGATCCTGCGGGCGGTGACGATCCTGGTCGTCTTCTGCCCCTGCGCGCTGGTGCTGGCCACGCCCACGGCCATCATGGCGGCCATCGGCAACGCCACGCGCCACGGGTTCCTCGTGCGCGAGGGCGACGCGCTGGAACGCCTGGCCGCCGTCCGGCGCGTGGCCTTTGACAAGACCGGAACGCTCACCTTCGGCGCGCCGGAGCTGGCGGCGGTCCGCCCCGTCCCCGGCGGCATGGGGGAGGAGGCGCTGCTTCGCCTGGCCGCCGGGGTGGAGGCCCTCTCCGAGCACCCGCTGGGCAAGGCCGTGGTCCGCGGCGCGGCCCAGCGCGGCCTTGCGCCCGGCGCGGCGGCGGACTTCGCCATGGAGCCGGGCCGGGGCGTATCCGCGCGGGTGGAGGGGCGGCTCGTCCTGGCCGGAACCCCCGCGCTGCTCGAGGCGCGCGGCGTGGCCGTGCCCCAGGCCCTGGAGGCGGCGGCCGCTGACCTGCGCAGCCAGGGCTGCACACTGATCTACGTGGCGGTGGACGGCGCGGCGGCGGGCCTGCTCGCCCTGTCGGACGAGCTGCGGCCCAGCAGCGCGGAGATGATCCGCGCCGTCCGGGCCCTGGGCGTGGAGCCAGTGCTGCTCACGGGCGACCACGAGGCCGCCGCGCGCACCATCGCGCAGAAGGTGGGCATCGAGACCTTCCGCTGCGCCTGCCTGCCGGAGGACAAGCTCCGCTACATCGGGCAGAGCCAGGAGCAGGGCTGCCCCATTTGCATGATCGGCGACGGCGTCAACGACGCCCCCGCCCTCAAGCGCGCGGACGTGGGCCTGGCCATGGGGGGCGTGGGCAGCGACATCGCCGTGGACGCCGCGGACATCGCCCTGGTCAGCGACGACATCCGGGAGCTGCCGCACCTTCTGGCCCTCTCCCGGCGGATGATGCGCACCATCCGCATCAACCTGACACTCTCCATGGCGCTGAACTTTGCCGCCATCGCCCTGGCGATCACCGGGGTCCTGAACCCGGTCGTCGGCGCGCTGGTGCACAACGCGGGCTCCGTGCTGGTCATCGTCCATTCCGCGCTCCTGCTCGGGTGGAGAAGGCGGGGCGCGCGGTAACGCCAAAAGTTTGGGTTGCGTTTGCGCGCGGAATGCGGTATACTCAAATGCGGCGGCACGAAGCCGCCCAAGCCGGCGCAAGACGCGCCGGGACCGACCCGCCACAGAAGGCGCTGAAACCGGCGAACGCAACCGTATGCACAGGGAAGGCATGCGGCTCCCCCGAAGGGGAGCGGCACGCCTTCCTTTTTTGCGCAAACCGGGGAGACACAAAATACAGAGAAGAGGAGTCCCGCCCATGCACGGAAAACACATTTTTGCCCTGCTCCTGACGCTCGTCCTGGCGCTGTGCGCCACCGCCTGCTCCGCCCCGGCCGCGGAAGAGGCCGACGGCCCGCGCGACAGCGTCGTCATCGCCATCGGCTCCGAGCCGGAGACGCTCGACCCCACCCAGGGCTGGGGCCACGGCAACTCGCCCATCGTGCAGAGCACGCTCGTGCGCTATACGGCCGACCTCACCTTTGAAAACGACTTGGCCGAATCCTATTCCCTCTCCGACGACGGGCTGACCTGGACCTTCACCCTCCGGGACGACGCCTACTTCACCGACGGGGAAAAGGTCACGGCCGAGGACGTCGCCTTTACCCTGGAAACCGCCAAGGCCGCCCAGGGCTCGGTGGACCTTACGTACATGGAGAGCGCCGTGGCCGCGGACGAGCGGACCGTGGTCGTCACGCTCTCCACGCCCACGTCCATCTTCCTCAACACCCTGGCCTCCGTCGGCATCGTGCCCGAGCACGCCTATGACGAGAACTACGGCCGCAATCCCATCGGCTCCGGGCCCTACGTGTTCGTGGAGTGGCGGCCGCAGGAGCAGATCGTCTTTGCCGCCAACGAGAACTACTACGGCGGCGCGCCCGCCATCTCCAACGTCACGATCGTCTTCATGAGCGAGGACGCCGCCCTGGCCGCGGTCCAGGCCGGACAGGTGGACGTGGCCTACACCAGCGCCACCCTCGCCACCGAGGTCCCCGGCTACCGCATCGAGGCCATCCGCTCGGCGGACAACCGCGGCTTTACCCTGCCCATGGAGCCCAATACCGGCAAGACCGCAGCCAGCGGCGCGCCCATCGGCAACGACGTCACCTGCAACCTCGAAATCCGCCAGGCCATCGCCTATGCGCTCGACCGCGAGGCGATCGTGGACGCCGTTCTGCACGGCTACGGCCGCCCGGCCTATTCCGAGAACGACGGCATGCCCTGGAACAACCCCGATGTCGCCATCGAGACGGACGTCGAGTATGCCCGCCAGCTCCTTGCCGACGCGGGCTGGGCGGATTCCGACGGCGACGGCATCCTGGAGCGGGACGGCGTGCGCGCCGCCTTCTCCTGCCTCTACCCGGCGGACGACTCCGTGCGCCAGGCCATCGCCCTGGCCGCTTCCGAGCAGGTCCGGCAGATCGGCATCGAGATCACCGTCGAGGGCACCAGCTGGGACGAGATCGCCCGGCGCATGTTCTCCGAGGCGGTGATGATGGGCTGGGGCTCCTCCAGCCCGAACGAGACGTACTACCTCTACCGCTCCGCCGGCGCGTACCTGGACGACTACTATAACCCCGAGGGCTACGGGAGCGCGCAGACCGACGCCTACCTCCAGGCGGCCATGGAGGCCCTGACGGTCGAGGAGGCCAACGAGAACTGGCAGCGCGTCCAGTGGGACGGCGAGACCGGCACAGCCATGTTCGCGTCCTGCCCCTGGGTCTGGATCGTGAACCTGGACCACGTCACCTACGTGCGCGAGGGCCTCTCCATCGGGGACCAGCCCATCCACGGCCATGGCCACGGCCTGCCCCTGGTGCAGAACCTGGAGGATTGGTCCTGGGAGGCGGAAGATGCGGAATAGAGGGGAATGCGCCGGTCGGGGATGCAGCCCGGCGCGGACGCTGCGCACGCTGCTTGGCGGCACGGCGCGCATCGTCTCGCTTCTCCTCGCGGTGAGCTTGATCGCCTTCCTGCTGGTCACGGCCTCGCCCGTGGACCCGGTGCAGCAGTACATTCTCAGCCTGGGCTCCGCCGTCTCCGCCGAGCAGCGCGCGCAGATCGAAGCGTATTGGGGCGTGGATCAGCCGCCCGTGCAGCGGTACCTCGGCTGGCTCGGGTCCGTGCTGCACGGGGACCTGGGCATCTCCTCGCTCTACCGCCGGCCGGTCGCGCAGATCCTCGCCGAACGGTTCTGGAACTCCCTGGCGCTCATGTGCAGCGCCTGGGTCCTCTCCGGCGCGCTGGGGTTTGCGCTCGGCTGCGTCATGGGCCTGTACCGGGACCGCTTGGCGGACCGGCTCCTCAAAAAGCTCTGCTATCTGCTCAGCTCCGTGCCGACCTTTTGGCTGGGGCTCCTGCTCCTTCTGGTGTTCTCGGTCTGGCTCCACTGGTTCCCGATCGGGTTTTCCGGGCCGATCGGCGTGCTGAGCGGCGAGGTGACGCTCGGGCAGCGCATCTACCACCTCATCCTGCCCGCGGTGACGCTGAGCTTCCTCTCCTTTGCCAACATCGCCCTGCACACGCGGCAGAAGCTCGTGGACGTCCTGTCCAGCGAGTACGCGCTCTTTGCGCGCGCCCGCGGCGAGGGGGAGTGGACGCTCCTGCGCCGCCACGGCCTGCGCAACGTCCTCCTGCCCGCGCTGACGCTGCAGTTCGCCTCGTTTGCGGAGCTGTTCGGGGGCTCGGTCCTGGCGGAGAACGTCTTTAGCTACCCGGGCCTGGGCAGCGCCGCGGCCGAGGCAGGGCTCAACGGCGACGTGCCCCTGCTGCTGGGGATCACGCTGTTTTCCGCGCTGTTCGTCTGCGTGGGGAACCTGATCGCCAATTTGCTCTACGGGGTCGTCGATCCCCGCATCCGGGAGGTGGAACGATGAGGCGCTGGAACCAACGCGCGCGCGTGCTGGCGCTGGCGGCGCTGCTGGCCGCGGTGCTGGTGGCGGTGTACCTGCTCGGCCTGCTCATCCCGGAGGAGGCGGTCGCAAGCGACTACCTCGCCGCCGGCCAGGCGCCCTCGCTCGCGCATCCCTTCGGCACGGACGCCCTGGGCCGCGACCTGCTGCTGCGCACGCTCAAGGGCCTGTCCACGAGCATGACGGTGGGCATCTGCGCCTCGCTCGTCAGCGCGGGCGTGGCGATTTTGGTGGGCATCGCCGCGGCGACCGGCTCCCGCCGCGCGGACGCCGCGATCAACTGGGTCATCGACCTGGTGATGGGCGTCCCGCACACGATCCTGGTGATGCTGATCTCCTTTGCCCTCGGCCGGGGCCTGCGCGGCCTGCTGGTGGGCATCGCCGCGACGCACTGGTGCAGCCTGGCCCGCCTCATCCGCGGCGAGGTCCTGCAGCTGCGCGCCCAGCCCTTTGTCGCCGTGTCCAAGAAGCTGGGCAAGTCCGGCGCGTGGATTCTCGTGCACCACCTGCTGCCGCACCTGGTGCCGCAGTTCCTCGTGGGGCTGATCCTGCTGTTCCCCCACGCGATCCTGCACGAGGCCTCGGTTTCGTTCCTGGGCTTCGGCCTTCCGCCGGAGCAGCCGGCCATCGGCATCATCCTGGCCGAGAGCCTGCGCTATCTTTCGGCGGGCCAGTGGTGGAGCGCCGTCCTTCCGGGGCTGACGCTGGTGCTGCTGGTGCTGCTCATCGACCGCCTGGGCGAACAGGTCCGCCGCGTGCTGGACCCCTGGAGCGCCCAGGAATGAGGGAGGGAAGACCGAACATGCAAGAAACCCAACAGCCCCTATTGGAGATCCGGAACCTGCGCCTCTCGTTCCGGATGTATGCGCGCGCTCTAACGCAGAGCGACCTTCCGGTCCTGACGGACCTGCGCCTGAGCGTGCGCCCCGGGGAGATCGTGGCCGTCGTGGGGTCCTCCGGCTCGGGCAAGAGCCTACTGGCCTCCGCGATCCTGGGCATCCTTCCCAAAAACGCCAAGGCGAGCGGGGAGATGTTCTTCCGCGGCGAGCCGCTCACCCCCGACCGGCAAAAGCGCCTGCGCGGCCGCGAGATCGCGCTCGTGCCGCAGTCCGTGCAGTTCCTCGACCCCTTGATGCGCGTCGGCCCCCAGGCCGACGGCCACCGCCGCCCCCGCCCCGTGGAAAAGCGGCGCGCGCTCTTTGCGCAGCTCGGCCTGCCCCCGCGCACGGAGCGGCTCTTTCCCTTTCAGCTCTCCGGCGGCATGGCGCGGCGCGTCCTGGTGTCCACCGCGCTGCTGACGGACGCGGAGCTGCTCATCGCGGACGAGCCCACGCCCGGCATGAGCCTGGACCAGGCGCTGGAGGCCCTGCGCCTCTTCCGCAGCCTGGCCGATGCGGGCCGCGCCGTCGTCCTCATCACGCACGACATCGATTTGGCCGTCGCCTTTGCGGACCGCGTGGCCGTCTTCTACGCGGGCACGACCGTGGAAATCGCGCCCGCCGCCGACTTCCGCGCCGGCGCGCAGGCCCTGCGCCATCCCTATACCCAGGCGCTGTGGCGGTCCCTGCCGCAGAACGACTTCGCGCCCATCCCCGGCTTTCAGCCCTACGCCGGGAGCTTGCCCACGGGCTGCGTCTTCGCGCCGCGCTGCCCGCACCGCACGCCGGCCTGCGAGCAGAGCGCGCCCCCGATGCGGACCGTCCGGGGCGGGGAGGTGAGGTGTCTGTATGGCGCTTGAAGCGAAAAACCTCTCCTTCCGCTACGACCGGAAGGACCCCTTCGTGCTCGAGAACGTCAGCCTTACCCTGGAGCGGGGCGAGCGCGTCGCGCTCTTTGCGCCCAGCGGACGCGGAAAGAGCACCCTCGCGCTCCTGCTCGCCGGCTACCGCACGCCCACGAGCGGCCAGGTCCTCCTGGACGGCGCGCCCCTGCCCGCGCGCGGCGTCTGCCCGGTCCAGCTCATCTGGCAGCACCCGGAGACCGCCATCAACCCGCGCTGGCGCCTGCGCCGCGTGCTGGAGGAGAGCGGCGCCATCCGCCAGGAGGACCTCGAGGCCCTCGGGATCGAGCCCGCTTGGCTCGACCGCTTCCCGCGGGAGCTCTCCGGCGGGGAGCTGCAGCGCTTCTGCGTGGCCCGCGCCCTGTGCAGCGGCGCGCCCTACCTCATCCTGGACGAGATCAGCACCATGCTCGACGGCATCACCCAGGCGCAGATCTGGAACGCCGTGCTCCGCCGCGCCGAGGAGCAAAACCTCGGCTTGCTCGCCGTGACGCATAACCCCCACTTGGCCAAGCGGATCGCCACGCGCTCGATCGAGCTTTGAATGCAAAAAGAGAAAACACCGGCCTGCCGACGCACCGGTGTTTTCTCTTTTTGCCGCAATTTGCGCATGAAACGCGCGCGCCCGGAAAAACTAAGCCGCAAAGGAGGCGGGCGCGTGCGAAAAAGACGGGGATGGATCTATGCGCTGCTGGCGGTGTGCGCGGCGGTGCTGACGGCGGCGGTCTGGTGGCGCTTTGCTCGCTGGAGCCTGGCACGGCCCGCCATGCGCGACGCCGTGTTCCTCAGGCGGATCGAGAGCATATTACGAAAGGGTGAGGATTTTGCATCAGGAAAAGACGCCGGAAGCGAAGGCGTATGACGCGCTGGTGCAGCGGGTTTCGCCGCACAGCAATGCCGGGAGCACGGCGGTGGCCCTGCTCAAGGCCTTTGCCGTGGGCGGGCTCATCTGCTGCGTCGGCCAGGCCCTCCACGACCTGGGCGCCGGCCCGCTGGGCCTGGAGGAGAAGGCGGTCTCCGCCTTTACCTCGACCGCGCTGATCTTTCTTTCCGCGCTGTTGACGGGCCTGGGCCTGTACGACCGCATCGGCAAGTTCGCGGGCGCTGGCTCGGTCGTTCCCATCACGGGGTTTGCCAATTCCGTCGTGTCCCCGGCGATGGAGTTCCGGCGCGAGGGGTTCGTCCTGGGCGTCGGCGCAAAGATGTTTGTCGTGGCGGGGCCGGTCTTGGTCTACGGCATCTCCGCCTCGGTGCTCTATGGCGTGATCGAGTATTGCATTCGCCTCGTGCAGGGGGGATAAAACACATGGCAGAAAAAAAGCGGGGCGCGCAGAGCGTCCTTTTGGAGAGAAGGCCGCGCCTCCTCTCGTTCGCATCCATGGCCGGACCCAAGGAGGCCGAGGGCCCGCTGGCCGGCACGTTTGACGAGACCTTTTCCGACGACACGCTCGGCGAGAAGAGCTGGGAGCGCGGCGAGGCCCGCATGCTCGAGCACACGGTCGATCTCGCCCTGTCCAAGGCCGGCCTGGAAACCCGGGACGTGGACGTGTTCCTAGGCGGCGACCTGCTCAACCAGATCGTCACCTCCAGCTACACCGCCCGCCAGCTCGGCGTGCCGTTCCTCGGGATCTACGGCGCCTGCTCCACCATGGCCGAGTCGCTCCTGCTGGGCGGCCTGCTCGTGGACGGCGGCTATGCCGACCGCGTGGTCTGCGCCACCAGTTCCCACTTCGCCACCGCCGAGCGGCAGTACCGCTTTCCACTGGAGCTGGGCAACCAGCGCACCCCGACGGCGCAGTGGACCGTCACCGGCGCGGGCGCGACGATCCTCGGCCTCGGGGACGCCCCGGTCTGCCTGACCTCGGCCACCATCGGCCGCGTCGTGGACCTGCAGCAGACGGACATCAACAACATGGGCGCCGCCATGGCCCCCGCGGCCGCCGATACGCTCCTTGCGCACCTGCGGGACCTGCACCGGAGCGTCCAGGACTACGACCTGATCGTCACCGGCGACCTCGGCCACATCGGCTATGACCTGATGTGCCTGCTCTGCGAGAAGGCGGGCGTCCACCTGGACGGGCGCTACATCGACTGCGGCTGCGAGATCTTCTCCCCCGAGCAGGACGTCCACGCCGGCGGAAGCGGCTGCGGCTGCTCCGCCTGCTGCCTCAACGGCTGGCTGCTCCACCGCCTGCTCGACGGCGAGATTCGGCGCCTGCTCTTCCTGGCCACCGGCGCGCTCATGTCCACGACGACCAGCCAGCAGGGCGAGAGCATCCCCGCCGTCGCGCATGCCGTGACTTTGGAGGTGACGCAAGCATGATGTATGCAAAGGTATTCTTGGTGGGCGGATTGATCTGCGTCGTGGGCCAGCTCCTTCTGCTCTACACAAACCTCACCAGCGCCCGCATCCTCGTCGCGTTCGTGACCGCCGGCGTCGCACTGACCGCCTTGGGCCTGTACGAGCCGCTGGTGGAATGGGCCGGCGCCGGCGCCACCGTGCCCCTGACCGGCTTTGGCTATAGCTTGGCCAAGGGCGCGCGCGAGGCCGTCGCCGAGAGCGGCTTGATCGGCGCGCTCACCGGCGGGGTCACGGCCACTTCCGCCGGCATCGCCGCGGCCATCGTCTTCGGATACTTGGCCAGCGTCCTGTTTACGCCGCACACCAAGCGCTGATTTCAAGGGCTCCGCCGCGCGCGGAGCCCTTTGCAAATGAAGGATGTCCTGCGCAAAAAAAATCCTAATGCTTTTTTTATGCAGATTATGCTATACTTTTACAGAAAGGATACAGTTCCTTCAAAGTGAGTCGATACCCTATAGACTGAAGCCATTTTTGCATAGGAAGGAATGAGGGAAAGGGATGCGCAGGACCAAGATCGTCTGTACCATCGGCCCGGCAAGCAATAGCGAGGAGATGCTGAAAAAGCTGATCCGCAGCGGCATGAACGTGGCGCGGCTCAACTTCTCGCACGGCACCCACGCCTATCATAAGGAGACCATTGACCGCATCAAGCGCGTGCGGAAAGAGGAATGCGTTCCGCTCGCGCTCCTGCTGGATACGCGCGGACCGGAGATCCGCGTCAAGGACTTTGCCAAGGGCGAGGCCTACCTCGAGGAGGGGAACCTCTTTACCCTGACCACCCGCGAGGTCGAGGGCGACGTCAACGCCGTGACTGTCACCTACGCCGGCCTTCCGCGGGAGCTCCAGGCGGGCAACAGCATCCTGATTGACGACGGCAACATCGAGCTGAACGTGGAAACCTGCACGGAGACGGACGTGGTCTGCCGCGTGGTGCACGGTGGGCGCATCAGCAACCACAAGGGCATCAACGTCCCCAACGTGCACCTGGACATGCCCTTCTTGAGCGAGCAGGACAAGGACGACATCCTCTTTGGCATCGAGAACGACGTGGACTTCATCGCCGCCTCGTTCGTGCGCTGCAAGGAGGACGTCATCGCCCTGCGCAAGTTCGTGGATTATAACGGCGCCCGGAACCTGCGCATCATCTCCAAGATCGAGAACATCGAGGGCGTCAACAACTTCGACGAGATCCTCGCCTACTCCGACGGCATTATGGTCGCCCGCGGGGACATGGGCGTGGAGCTCTCCTTTGAGCGCCTGCCCGGCCTGCAAAAGCGCTTCATCAAGAAGTGCTACCAGGCGGGCAAGATCGTCATCACCGCCACCCAGATGCTCGAGTCCATGATCGCCCACGCCAACCCCACCCGCGCCGAGATCACGGACGTGGCCAACGCGGTCTTTGACGGCACCTCCGCCGTCATGCTCTCGGGCGAGACGGCCATGGGCAAGTACCCGGACCTGGCCGTCAAGGTCATGAGCCGCATCGTCACCCAGGCCGAGGAGGACGCCTTTGACATGAACGTCTACGCCGGCATGCAGTACGACATCGACAACGAGGACACCACCAACGCCGTCTGCGACGCCACCTGCACCACCGCAAACGACCTGCGCGCCAAGGCCATCATCGTCGTGACCAAGTCCGGCAAGACTGCCCAGCGCATGTCCAAGTTCCATCCCCGCCAGGTCATCGTCGCGGCCACGCCCGTGGTCAAGACCTTGAACCAGCTCTCCCTCTCCTGGGGCGTGTTCCCGGTCCTTGCGCGCATGCAGCGCTCCAGCGACGAGCTTCTGCTCCACGCCATCGACTGCGCCAAGCAGATCGACGCCGTCGTCAACGGCGACATCGTCGTCATCGCCGCGGGCATCCCGCTGGACACCACGGGCAGCACGAACCTGATGCGCGTCGCGGTCGTGGGAAAGGATTGATTCCCTTTCCGCCCGCTCGGAGCCCCGCCTTTCTTGGGCGGGCTCCGCAGGCTGTCAAAAAAACCACCCTGATTTCGCAGGGGATGCAAGGAAGGGGCCGCGCCCCTTCCTTTTCATTCCGCAGCGGCGGCGTGTACGCCGCGAGGAGCGGCCCAGGCGGGCCGCTTCCGCTTTTGGACAGCGTGTCGACTTTGTCGACACGCTGCGTAGCCCCGCCTTCCTTGGGCGGGGCTCCTTTGCCTGCGGCCGAAAGGGTGCGCAGGCTTCCATAGAAAAAAGGAGGAGAATCGCATGCAGAGTTTGCAGTCCGCCGCGATGCGCGCGGCGGCGCGCCCGCTCTTTGCGGGTTGGGAGGAGACCTTGATCGAGAGCTGCCTGGATGGCAGCATGGGGGAGATCCTGGCCGATGACGCCGCCGCGCCCCGCCTTGCCGCCGCCCAGCTCGGCGACTTCGGGTTCCTCGCCGGGGACGCCCAAGATCCCGCGGCGGAGGACCTGGTTCGCGCGGTGCTCGCGCACGCGCCCCACGGCTATGTCCTGGCCGTGCCCCAAAGCGAGGCCTGGGCCGGCTGCATCCAGCGCGCCTGCCCGCAGGGGTGGCAGCGCCTGCCCCGCTATGCCACGAAAAAGGACCCCAGCGCCTTCGACCGCGGCCACCTCGAGGCGCTCGCCGCCGCCTGCCCCGCGCCCGCCGTCCTGGAGCCCCTGGGCCCGGAGGCCTATGCCCGCACCAGAGCGGAGGAGTGGTCCCGCGATTTGACCGCCATGTACGCCGACTACGAGGCGTTTGCCGCGCAGAGCCTCGGCGTCGTGGCCGTCCGGAACGGAGAGATCGTCGCGGGCGCCTCCGGCTACAGCCGCTACCGCGGCGGCATCGAGATCCAGATCGACACCCGGTCGGATTGCCGCCGCCAGGGCCTTGCCGCCGCGTGCGCCGCGCGCCTCCTGCTCAACTGCCTCGACCGCGGTCTCTACCCGAGCTGGGACGCCGCGAACCTCGCCTCGCTGTCGCTCGCGGAAAAGCTCGGCTATTCCTTTTCCCACGCGTATGCCGCCTACCTTCTCGTGCCGCCCGGCCGGAAGGCCGTCCTCGCCTGAGACAGAAAGCGCGGAAAAATTGTTTTTTCCTCCCGATTGCATTTCATGGACAAGTGTGCTATCCTGCAAGCGGAAGCACAATCCAGAAAGACAAATGCATAGGGAGGGGTATCCATGACCGATTGTACGCAGAAAAAGGTCCTGCTCGTGCAGGGCGGCTGGGACGGCCATGAGCCGCAGCTGACCAGCAAGCGCTTTGCACGCCTGATGGAAAAGCACGGCTATTCCTGCACCATCGCCGATTCGCTCGACGTCCTGGCCGACGCCGAGGCCCTGCTCTCGCTCGACCTCCTCGTCGCCTGCTGGACCATGGGCAGCATCGACCACAAGTACGTCGAAAA
>JBMNOF010000031.1:0-20054 GCA_050942925.1 Candidatus Spyradocola sp. | reverse complement strand
CACTCCCTCGTCTGCGCGGTGGTGGCCACCACCGCCGACTACGCCCAGATCGAGAACCTGACGCTGGCCGCCGGGCGCTTCCTGTGCGACGAGGACGAGGAGAACGTCCTGCGCTCCGCCGTGATCGAGGACACCGTCGCCGAGGAGCTCTTCGGGGGCGTGGACTGCGTCGGCGAAAAGATCGCCGTCGGCACGAACCGCTACACCGTCGTGGGGGTCCTCTTGACCAGCAGCTCGGAGTACGTCGTCGCCGAGGGCAAGCCCAAGGTCTATCTGCCCCTTGCCGCCTATGCGCTGGCCACCGGGGACGAGGGCATGAGCGAGATCCTCGTGCGGGTGGGGGAGAAGTCCGTCACCACCGCCGCCGCCGAGGCCAAGGCCGCCCTGCGCCCCGTCCACGCAACGGGCGACGACTTCACCATCTCCTCCATGGCCGATCAGATCGAGTCTGCGGAGCGGATTCTGCGCATCGTCTCGACCGTGCTGGCCGTCGTCGGCCTCATCTGCATGGTCACAGGCGGCGTCGGCGTGATGAACGTGCTGCTCACGGGCGTGCGCGAGCGCCGCAGCGAGATCGGCATCCGCAAGGCCCTGGGTGCCCGCGACGGGGAGATCTTCCTGCAATTCGTCTGCGAGGCCGCGCTCTATGGCACGCTCGGCGCGCTGGGCGGCCTGGGGCTGGGGATCGTGCTGACGAACCTGGGCCAGGCCGTCATCGGGATCGCGGCGCACCCCGTGGCGTGGGTCACGCTGTGCGCGGTCGCGTTTTCGTGCCTTGTGGGCGCGGTGTGCGGCGTATACCCCGCCATGCGCGCCGCGGCCGTCTCGCCCGTGGTCGCGATGCGCCAGATGTAACAAAGGTGTAACAAAAGAGAAAGAACTGTTCCACATCGTGAGAATTCGTGAAATTCTCCGTGGGGCATGCAAAAAAAAGATCGTGCAATTTTGTGCAAAAAAGCAGTAGATTAATTTAATCATAACATATATAATGGTTTCAGTAGAACGGAAGCCGAACCGAAAAGGCAGAAAAAATTAGGAGGTAGTTCACCATGGCAAGCCTATCCTTGCAGCACATTTATAAGATCTATGCCGGCGGAGTCACCGCAGTTTCTGACTTCACGCTGGACATCGAAGACAAGGAGTTTATCGTTCTGGTCGGACCTTCCGGCTGCGGTAAGTCTACCACCCTGCGCATGGTCGCCGGTCTGGAAGAGATCTCCGATGGCGAGCTCTACATCGGCGATAAGCTGGTCAACGATGTTGCCCCCAAGGATCGCGACATCGCGATGGTTTTCCAGAACTACGCTCTGTACCCGCACATGACCATTTATGACAACATGGCCTTCGGTCTGAAGCTGCGCAAGACCCCCAAGGCCGAGATCGACCGCCGCGTCAAGGAAGCGGCCAAGATCCTGGACATCGAGCACCTGCTCACCCGTAAGCCGAAGGCTCTTTCCGGTGGTCAGCGCCAGCGCGTTGCTCTGGGCCGCGCCATCGTCCGTGAGCCGAAGGTCTTCCTGATGGACGAACCTCTGTCCAACCTGGATGCGAAGCTCCGCGTGCAGATGCGCACGGAGATCACCAAGCTGCACCATCGCCTGCAGACCACCTTCATCTACGTTACGCACGACCAGACCGAGGCCCTGACCATGGGCACCCGCATCGTCGTCATGAAGGATGGCTTCATCCAGCAGGTCGATACCCCGCAGAACGTGTTCGACTACCCGAACAACCTGTTCGTCGCCGGATTCATCGGCTCTCCGCAGATGAACTTCTTCGACGTCAAGCTCGAGCGCCGCGGCAACGACGTGTTCGCCATCTTTGGCCAGAACGCCGTCAAGGTTCCGGAAGGCAAGATCAAGAAGCTGACCGATCCCTCTTACGTCGGCAAGACCGTTAAGATGGGCATCCGTCCCGAGAACCTGCACGACGAAGAGATGTTCATCCAGAACTCTCCCGACTCCGTCATCGATGCGGACGTCGAAGTCGTCGAGCTGATGGGCTCCGAGACCTACCTCTACCTCAAGACCGTCGACACCGGCATCAACTTCATCGCCCGCGTCGACGCCCGTTCCACCTCTCGTGCCGGCGACAAGATCAAGATCGCGCTGGATGCCAACCGCCTGCACTTCTTCGACGTGGATACCGAGGCTACGATCCTGAACAGATAAGCCCAACGTCCAAAAACATCCGTCGCCATGGCAGGACCTGTCATGGCGACTTCTTTTTCTTGTCCGGGGGAAAGGAGGCACCCATGCGCATTGACAAGCGCTTTTTTGAGCAGATCGACCGGGCGCTGTCCGGCGTAAACCTGCCCGTGACCGTCTACACCGCCGCGGGCGAGCAGATCTTCCCCGCGACCGAGCGGGAGATCCGCGAGGAGGAGATCCCCAACCTGCCCTGGGAGGAGGACATGGCGGTCTTTGGCTCCATGCGCTTTCTCCGGCTGCAAAACCTGAAGGGCATGGTCGTGGGCCTGCCGCTGTACCTGGCGGGCGGGCAGGAGATCCTGCAGCTGGCCGGCGCGCTGCTGACCACGCTCGCCCGGTCCATCGACCGCGACATGGACCGCGACGAGGTCCTGCGCCGCGTGCTGCTGGACGGCCTGGACGGCACGGAGCTGGAGACCCTGGCCCTGGAGCATGGGCTGGAGATGGACCGCCAGCGCTGCGCCGTGCTCTTCCAGAGCGAGGGCGACGCCAAGGACGTCGCCGCAACGCTGCGCGAGGTCTTTTCCAGCTCTGCAAACGACCTCATCGTGCGCACCGGCCGCAACAGCACGGTGCTCCTTCGCGCCATGGAGAGCACGCACTACGACGAGCTGCACGAGCTGGTGATGGCCGTGATGGAGACGGTGGAGGAGGAGACGGGCTCCAAGCTCCTGGCCGGCATCGGCGAGGTGCAGACGAGCCTGGGCGGCATGGGCCGCTCCCTCGTCGAGGCGCGCCGCGCGCTGGAGATCGGCCGCGCCTTCCGCCCCGGCGGCAAGGTCTATAGCTACCGCGCGCTGCTGATCGAGCGGTTCATGTGCGAGATCCCGCCGGATACCGCGCGCCGCTACTACGAAATGCTCTTCAACAAGAAGAACGCCCGCGTCTTCAACGAGGAGATGATCCAGACCATCGACAAGTTCTTCGAGTGCCACCTGAACGTCTCCGAGGCCGCGCGGCAGCTCTACATCCACCGCAACACGCTCGTCTACCGCCTGGACAAGGTCCAGAAGGCCACGGGCCTCGACCTGCGCGCCTTTGACGACGCCATCACCTTCAAGATGCTGCGCATGCTCGGCCACGTGGGCGAGGGCCAGAAGGCCGCGATTTGACCGGCGGTTTGCGCAAAATCCCGCGCGGATTCCATGGACAAAACGAAGGCAAGGGTTTACAATAGGAGGAGCAGCCGCCCGAGCGCGGCGCTCCCCCTATTCTTTTTTTGCGCCCCCCGCGCAAAGACTCTACCACATCCCGGAGGACAGACGAGAATGAAAAAGGTACTCCCCATCCTGATCTATACGCTGGTGCTGGTCTTGGCCACGGGCCTGATCGCCTCTGGCGCCACGCTCCTGATCTCCTCGGCCGTGCGCCTGGACCAGGGCGAAACCGTCGTCATCTCGCAGGAGGAATACGCCACGCTGCAGCGGTACGCCAAGCTCACCAACCTCATGACCCTCATCGAAAACGGCTACGTCGACGACGTCAGCGCGGATACGCTGATCGAGAACGCGGCCTATGGCATGGTCGCCCTCCTGGGCGATCCCTATTCCTACTACCTCACGCCCGAGGACATGGCCGCCCTGCAGGAGAGCGACTCCGGCCGCTACGTGGGCATCGGCGCCACCTTCACCACCGACCCCGAGGACGGCGCCATGATCCTCACCCGCATCTACCCCGATAGCCCCGCGAGCGAGTCCGGCCTGCAGGTCGGCGACCGTCTCATCGGCGTCGACGGCCAGGACATCACCGGCATGGACACCGCAGCCGTGACCAACCTCGTGCGCGGCGAGCCCGGCCAGGAGCTGACCATGACGGTCCAGCGCGGCGAGGAGCAGCTCGACTTCACCATGGAGCGCCGCGAGGTCGAGGTCGTGGACGTCGAGTACGAGCTGACGGAGGACGGCATCCTCCACATCACGCTCTCCGCCTTCTCCACCAACGCCGACACCGCCTTTGAGGAGGCCATCCAGTACGGCCAGGACAACGACATGAAGGGCATTCTCCTCGACCTGCGCGGCAACGGCGGCGGCGCGGATAACATCCTGCAGCCCATCGCCGACCTGCTCCTGCCCGAGGGCATCATCTTCTACACCGAGGACCACGACGGCAACCGCCAGGAGTACACATCCAACGCCTACATGGTCGGCCTGCCCCTGGTCGTGCTCTGCGATGAGAACACCGCCAGCGCCTCGGAGGTGCTCATCGCCGCCCTGCAGGACTACCAGGTCGCCACCGTCATGGGCACCACCACCTTTGGCAAGGCCATCGGCCAGAGCACCTATACCGTCGCCGCGGATGGCTCCGGCCTGCACCTGACCACCGTGCGCGCCTATTCGCCCCTCGGCCGCAACTGGAACGGCGAGGGCCTCACGCCCGACATCGTCGTCGAGCAGCCGGAGGAGCTGCGCGCCAATCCCCTCCTGCGCACGGAGGAGAACGACGTCCAGTACATCGAGGGCATGGCCGAGCTGCGCGCGCAGATTGCGGCGGAGGAGGCGGCCTGATCCCTAGGTCGTTTGGAAAATAAGCCCCCGCTTTGCCCCCCGCACGGGCAAAGCGGGGGCTTTCGCTTGCCGCGGCAGGCGCAAAAAACCCGAGAAATCCGGCGATTTTCTGCGCGCGAAGAAGAGAGGGAAAAAGAACGCCCAAAAAAGAAAAAAAGTGTTGACAAAAACCTCCTGTTTGCGTATAATAGTCCATGTCGCCGAGAGATGCGGGAAGCGAAAGCGCGAAAGCGGGACGAGGCGTCACAGGGGAGCATAGCTCAGCTGGGAGAGCACTTGCCTTACAAGCAAGGGGTCACAGGTTCGAGCCCTGTTGTTCCCACCAAAGGAATGGCGCGGTAGTTCAGTTGGTTAGAATGCCAGCCTGTCACGCTGGAGGTCGAGGGTTCGAACCCCTTCCGCGTCGCCAATTATGCCTGGGTAGCTCAGCTGGTAGAGCAGCAGACTGAAAATCTGCGTGTCGGTGGTTCAACTCCGCCCCTAGGCACCAGTTTTGCGGTAGTAGCTCAGTGGTAGAGTGCCACCTTGCCAAGGTGGATGTCGCGGGTCCGAATCCCGTCTACCGCTCCACAAAACTTGTCATGCCCATGCTGTCCAGCGTGGGCATATAAGTATGGTGCCATAGCCAAGAGGTAAGGCAAAGGTCTGCAAAACCTTCATTCCCCGGTTCAAATCCGGGTGGCACCTCCAAAGATAAGAGACACGCGTGCGCGTGTCTCTTTCTTTTTGCCCTTTCGCCCATAGGCACTTTTTTGTGCCTACTTGCACGGGCGGGCGTTTCTGGTATACTGCAAGTAGAAAGCGCTGCGGCGCGGAGAGCCCCGGGCCCTTGCCGGGGAAGGAGAGGAGCATGCCAGATGGCGGAGAGAATGGAGAACGGCATCCGGATTCGGGATGTGGAGGCAAAGACGATCCTGACCAAGTCCACCCTGCCGGTGGGCGGCTATTCCGTCAACCCCTATGTCGGCTGTACGCACGGCTGCCGGTACTGCTATGCGTCCTTCATGAAGCGGTTTACCGGCCACACCGAGCCCTGGGGCGCGTTTCTTGACGTGAAGCACTGGCCCGCCATCCGCAACCCGGCCAAGTACCGGGGCCAGAGGATCGTCATCGGCTCGGTCACCGACGGCTACTTGCCGCAGGAGGCGCAGATTCAGAACACCCGCAAGCTCCTGGAGCAGCTCCGGGGCAGCGGCGCGGAGATCCTGATCTGCACAAAATCCGACTTGGTGGTCCGGGACCTGGACCTGCTCCGGGACCTGGGAAAGGTGACCGTGTCCTGGTCCATCAACACCTTGGACGAGGCGTTCCGGGCGGACATGGACAAGGCAGCCTCCATCGAACGCCGCCTGGCGGC
Source organism: Candidatus Spyradocola sp. (assembly GCA_050942925.1). GTDB lineage: Bacteria > Bacillota > Clostridia > Christensenellales > UBA1750 > Spyradocola. Next base: position 13,983 of record JBMNOF010000031.1, on the reverse strand, counting down.
CATGAAGCAGGTCTATGACGCGGGCGTGCGCACCGTCTGCTTCATCTCCCCGGTCTTTCCCGGCATCACGGACTTCGCCGCCATCTTCCGGCGCGTCCGGAACCAGTGCGACCTGGTTTGGCTGGAGAACCTCAACCTGCGCGGCGGCTTCCGGCAGGAAATCCTGGACTACATCGCAAGGGCCTATCCCCATTTGGTCCCCCTGTACCGCGCCATCTACCAAGAGGGCGACCGCAGCTATTTTCGCGCCCTGGAGGAGCAGGCCGCGCAGCTGGCCCGGGAAGCCGATTGCCCCTTTGTGGACAACGAACTGCCCTACGGCCGCGCCGAGCCGGGCCACCCGGTGATCGTGGACTACTTCTTCCACGAGGAGATCCGGGGCTCGGAGAACACGGGCCGGCGCAGGGCGAAACCGTAAGTCCCCCGGCGCGTTCCCGTTGGACCCGCGAAAGAGAAAAGCCCTGCGCGCACCGCAGAATCGGTGTGCGCAGGGCTGGTTTGTCAGTCGACCGTCTCGCAGGAGAGAACGGTGAGGGTGGTCGTGAAGTCACGGCGCGTCAGGCCCTCGTCCTCGTACTCCGCCTCGCCCAGCTGGCTGTCGTAGGGGTCGGAGCGGAAGAACTTCTTGGGAGGGTCGAACTCCTGCTGCAGATCGCGGTTGGCGACCATGCGGAAGGGCTCCAGGTTGCCAAAGTAGAAGTTCCAGCGCTCGCGGCTGCCGGCGCGCCAGGCTGAACCGCCGAAGGAGCCGTCGCAGTAGAGCCAGCCGTACGGCGCGACGTAGAAGCGCGCCCAGTCGTGGCAGCCGGCCTCGCCCGGACGGGTGTAGAGCCCGGCCTGCCATTGCGCCGGAATGCCCGCGCAGCGGCAGAGCGTGATGAAGAGCAGCGCGTGCATGCCGCAGTCGCCGCGCTGGCCTGCGCCGAAGTACTCCGGAATGTTGGTCTTGGTGAAGTACGCCGGAACAAAGCGGTAGCAGGTGTTGACCGTGCAGTAGTCGTAGAAGCGGCGGGCGATGCGCAGGGGGTTCGTCTCGTCGCCCTTGAGCTCGGCGCACAGCGCGCGGATGAAGGGCGTGAAGCGGATCTGCGGCAGCACCTCTTCCGTGTCAAAGTGCGGCTGCTCGGGGGAGACGGCGTCCGGGTCCGGATCGACGTAGGGCGCGTCGATGTCGTAGACGTATTCCGCGGAAAAGACCATGCCCGGCTCGTAGACGGCCTCAAAGTAGGCCGTGCGCTGGGGGTGGTCCTCCGGCGCGATGTAGGCCGCCGGCGACGTCACGATCTCCCCGGGCGTGCACTGGGCGTCCTTGAGGGGCAGGGGCAGGTGCACGCGGATGCGCTTGCCCGGCCGCTGCGCGTGCTCATCAATGGTCATCTCCGCGCGCACGCGGAAGCGCAGGTGCGCATGGCCGTCGCGCTTCATGCGGGCGATCATCTCGTCCAGGCGCTTGGCGTTCTTGTCGCTGTCGGCAAGGAGCGTCGGGTCCTTCAGGCGCGGGTTCAGGTCCGCGCGCGTCTTGAGCGTGCTGTCCAGCGCGCTGTCCTTGTAGAACACGCGGCCCTCGATGTAGACCCAGTCCAGCGTGCCCTCGTCGCGCAGGCGCTCCATCTCCTCGCGGGTGAAGCCCTCGTAGCGCGCCTGCAGGCGCTCCAGCATCTGCGCCTCGGTGACGTTGTAGCTCAGCGGGATCTCGGTCAAGATCCTCTTTTCAAACTCCAGGCGCTGCCGGAGGCACTCGGGCGTCTTGGGATCGGCGATCCGCGCGTCGATCACGCGGCGGGCGCGCTGGAGTTCGCCGCCCATCACCAGCCGCTCGATGTCCTCGGGCAGGGGATAGGAGATGTAGTCCAGATTTGTGACCATGGGAAAACACTTCCTTCTCTGTATAGATCCAACACGTTCATTATAGCACCGCCGCCAGGCGAGGTAAACGGGAAATGCGCGGCGCGCGCCGTTTTCGTTGCGCGCGGCCGGCGCGGGCGGTATAATAGGAACAAAGACGAAAGGGGGAGAGGATCATGCCGGTGCTCCATGCGTTCCTCGGCCTGGATGGCTCCGGGCGGGAGGCGCTCGCCGCGCAGAGCGGCCTGCCCCGCGCAAAGGACCGCGAGGACGCCCTGCGCCTGCTGCGCGCCGGGGTTTCCTGCGCCCTGGAGGCGCCCAGCCTGCGCGCCCGCGGCCGCAAGGAGCTCGTCGAGCGCGCCAAGGCCCTTGGCGCCTCCGCCCGCGCCGTGCTCGCCGCGCGCCGGCTGGCGGACTGCCTGGCCGCCGCGCCCGATCGCGCGGAGGAGATCCGCGGCCAGTACCTCGCCTTCTGCCCGCCGCAGCCCTTCGAGGGCTGGGACGAGATCGCGCTCGTTCGCCCCGAGCCCCAGACCCTGCAAAGCCTGGACGAGCTCTTTTTCGGGCGCGAGGGGCTGTTCTTCCTCTCCCAGGACAACCCCTTCCACGCGCACTCCATCGGCATGCACGGCGCGCTGACCGCGCGCGTCCTGGCGCGGGAGCGGCCGGACGACCCGGCCCTGTGGCTCGCGGGCCTGCTGCACGACGTGGGCAAGGCCCGCACAAAGGCCTTCCTCGACTCCCACGGCCGGCCCAGCCCCACCGCGCACTTCTACGGCCACGAGTGCGCCTCCGCCTACGAGATCCTGTTCCTGCGCTTCCCCGCGGCCGTGCCGGAGTTGGAGCGGCTGCGCGTTTCCGCCATGGCCGCCTGGCACATGGTGCCCTATTTCTTTCAAAACGAGCACACCCGGGCGCGGTACCTGCGCCTGTGGGGCGAGCGGTTCCTGCGCGACATGGAGGCGCTGGACCGCGCCGACCGCGCGTCCCAGCGCTGAAAAGGGGGAGAGGAACGTGACGGAATTCTGCATGGCCCTGCCAGCCGGGGCGCGCTTCGTGCTGGAGCGGCTGGAGGGGGCGGGGTTTGCGGCCTATGTCGTGGGCGGGTGCGTCCGGGACGCGATGCTGGGCCTTTCACCCAAGGACTACGACGTGTGCACGAGCGCCGCGCCGGAGGAGACGCTGCGCGCCTTTGCCGACTGCCGCACGATCGAAACGGGCCTTGCGCACGGCACGGTCACGGTGCTGGCGGACGGCGCGCCCTACGAGGTCACCACCTTCCGCGTGGACGGCGCCTACGCCGACCACCGCCACCCGGACCGCGTGGACTTTGTGCAGGAGGTCGAGCAGGACCTCGCCCGGCGGGATTTCACGGTCAACGCCATGGCCTACAGCCCGCGGCAGGGCCTGCGCGACCCCTTCGGCGGCCGGGAGGACCTCGCCGCGGGGCGCATCCGCTGCGTGGGCGCGCCCGAGCGCCGCTTTTCGGAGGACGCGCTGCGCATCCTGCGCGCGCTGCGCTTTGCCGCGGTCTACGCCTTCTCCATCGAGGCGGAGACGGCCCGCGCCGCCCGCGCGCTTGCGCCGGACCTCCATCTCGTTGCGCGGGAGCGCAGCACGGCCGAGCTCCTCAAGCTCCTGTGCGGCCGGGCGGCCGGGGAGATCGTGCGCGCCTTTCCGGAGGTCCTTTGGCAGGTCCTGCCCGCGCCGCTGTGCGCCGAAGGATTGGACGCGGTCCCGCCCGAGCCCGCGCTGCGCCTGGCGCACGCCCTGCACGCGGCCCCGGACCCGGACGCGGCCCTCGATGCGCTGCGCCTGCCCAAGCGCATGGCCGCCGCCGCGCGGGAGCTGATCGCGCACTACGGCGCGCCCCGGCCCGAAACCCCGGCGCAGGCCCGCGCGCTCCTGCGCGATCTCGGCCCGGAGCGGGCCCGGGAGCTCGCGCGCCTGCGCGCCTGGGCGCCCGGCGAGCTCGAGGCCGCCTTGGCCCGCGGCGACGCCTATTCCATCGCGCAGCTGGCCGTGACGGGCGCGGACCTTCTCCAGGCGGGGGTGCCCAAGGGCCCCGCCCTGGGCCGCGCGCTGCACGACCTGCTCGACGCGGTCGTCGCGGGCCGTCTGGAAAACACGAAGCGCGCGCTGCTGCAGGCCGCGCGCGCAAGAGAGGAGGAGTCTCCATGAACCCCGACGTACAGATCCTGCGCGCCCTTGCCAATCGCGCCGCCGAGTGCGCGGCCGACCCCGCAAACGCCGAGCGCGCCAAGCTCTACCGCGCGGTCAACGACCGCCGCATGATCCGGCCCGTGGTCCTGCTGGACGAGATCCCCTGGAACGAGCTGGAGGGCGAGGAGACGCTGCGCAACCGCTGCACAGACCCGGACTTCGCCCAGATCGAGACCTACCTCCGCCGGGAGATCTACCTTTGGGAGAATGCGCAGGCGGACCGCATCTTCCGGCCGTACCTGCCCGTGCCCAAGGCCGTGGAGATCTCCTCCATGGGCCTGAACGTGCGCGAGGAGGAGCGCGGCAAGGCGGGTGGCGGCATCTACTCCCACCGCTACGAGAACCAGCTCCGGGACGACGGGGACCTGGATAAGATCCGCGAGCCGGAGGTGAGATACGACCCGGTGGAGACGATGCGCCGCCTCAGCAAGGCGGCCGAGGCCGTGGGCGACATCCTGCCGGTCAAGCTCCAGGGCCTGGAGACGGGGTATGGCCTCGGGCTCAAGACCTGGGACGACGTGGTGATGCTCATGGGTGCGGAGCAGCTCCTCTACGAGCTGTGCGACCGGCCGGAGTTCCTGCACCGCATCGCGCGGAAGTTCTGCGACATCTTCCTGCGCATGATGCGCCGCATCGAGGAGATGGGCCTTCTGGAGGCGGACCAGATCCTCGTCCACAGCACGCCCGCCCTGTCCGACGACCTTGCCCGCGGGGAGGACCGCGGCCACGTCACGCTCGACCACTGCTGGGGCCGCGGCCTTGCGCAGATCTTCGCCTCCGTGTCCAAGGACATGCGCATGGAGTTTGACATCGCCTACCAGATCGAGGCGATGCAGCCCTTTTGCCTGGTCTACTACGGCTGCTGCGAGCCCCTGCACGACCAGATCGACATCCTCAGCCGCATTCCGAACCTGCGCAAGGTCTCCATCACCCCTTGGGCGGACGTGGACGCCGCCGCCGAGGCCCTGGGCCGCCGCTACGTCATGGCCTGGAAGCCCAACCCCGCCTACCTGCTCCGCGTGCGGGAGAACGAGCCCGCCATCCGCGGCGAGATCCGCCGCGCCCTTGCGGCCGCAAAGCGCTGCGGCACCTCCATGGACATGGTGCTCAAGGACATCTCCAGCATCTCGGGAAACCCGGAAAACCTGCGCCTTTGGGCCCGCATCGCGCGCGAGGAGGTCCTCGCCTGGTGAGGCGCGCGGCGGGAAAAAGCGCTGTACAAATCCGACCCTTTTGCCTATAATAGAGGCGGTACAGAATTTTGTCAGCATGGGAGGTCTGCACAATGAAGGACGAACGCTTCACAAAACTGTATGAAATGGCAAAAAAAGAAGTCCTGGAGGACATCCTTCCGTTTTGGATGAAGTATGACGTGGACGAGGAGAACGGCGGCTTTTACGGCGTGGTCACCCGCGAGGGCGCGCCCGTGAAGGAGGGCACCAAGTGCCTGGTGCTCAACGCGCGCCTGGTCTGGACCTTCTCTTCCGCCTACCGCATCTTTAAGGACGAAAAGTACCTCAAGCTCGCCCGCCGCGCCTACGAGTACTTCTGCGAGCACTTCCTGGACAAGGAGTACGGCGGCTGCTACTTCATGCTCGACTGCAAGGGCAACCCCGTGGACGACAAGAAGTTCGTCTACGGCCAGGCCTTCGCCATCTACGCCCTGAGCGAGTACTGCCGCGCCACCGGCGACGAGCAGGCCCGCGACCGCGCTGTCGCCATCCGCGACCTGCTCGAAAAATACGCCTACGATGCGGAGCACAACGGCTACGTCGAGATCCTGAGCCGCGACTGGAAGTACGACGCCAAGGGCCAGGGCTCCAACATCAACCCGGACAGCGAGTCCACCCGCACCATGAACACCCACCTGCACCTGATCGAGGCCTACACGGGCCTGCTGCGCGTCCTGCGCGACAAGGAGCAGATCGCCTTGACGCACCGGCACCTGGGCATCATGCTCGACAAGGTCTACGACAGCCACATCCACCACTTCAAGATGTTCTTCCGCGACGACTGGACGCCCACCTCGCCGGAGATCTCCTACGGCCACGACATCGAGGGCACCTGGCTCATGATGGAGACCGCCGAGGTCCTGGGCGACAAGAAGATGGAGGAGAAGGCCGAGCCTCGCTGCCTGGCCATGGCCAAGGCTTGCCTGGAGCAGGCGATCCTGCCCGACGGCTCCATGATCTACGAGTACAACCCCGTCACCCGTCACCTCAACACGAACCGCTCCTGGTGGGTGCAGGCCGAGACGGTCGTGGGCTTCCTCAACGCCTGGCAGCTCAGCGGAAAGGACAAGTTCCTCGACGCCTCCCTCGACTGCTTCGAGTACATCGACCGCTTCGTCGTGGACCACGAGTACGGCGAGTGGTTCACCATGCTCGGCAACAGCGGCGAGGTTCTCAGCGGCTATGAGAGCAAGATCGACGGCTGGAAGTGCCCCTACCACAACGCCCGCATGTGCTTCGAGATCATCGAGCGCTACGAGAAGAAGTAAGGGAGCCGGACGCCCCCGCATCCCCCGGCGCAGCGCGCCGGGGGATGCGCCGCCCAAAGGAGGAAAACGCGACCCATGACAAAACGGATTCTCTGCCTGCTGCTGACCCTTTTGCTGCTGCCCCTCTCGGGCTGCGCGCTGTTTCAAACCACCGTCGAGGACATGGACGAGGCCGACGCCACGCCCTATTACACCATGGGCGAGGGCTTTTTGACCGCGCTGTTCGCCGAGGACTATGCCGGGTGCTTCGCTTTGTTCAGCGAGGACCTGCAAAACCAGCTCAGCCAGACCGAGCTGCAGGACGCCTGGGAGAACGTGCGCCTGACATACGGCGATCCCGCGTCCGTGGCCAGCCGCAAGCCCTACTGGATCAACGGCGAGGGAACCGTGGTCTATCAGGTCGCCTGCGCCCACGGCGGATGCAGCGTCCAGCTCACCTACGACGCGGACAACAACGTCGCGGGCCTGTGGTTCGGCTTGGCCGAGGAGGATTTTCCCTATGAGGTCGCCGTGCCCGAGGGCGTCGTCGAGTACGAAATCACCCTGGGCGAGGGCACGGACACCCCGCTCAAGGCCTTGGTGACCCTGCCCGCGGACGCCGAAGGCCCTGTGCCCGGCGTTGTGCTCATCCACGGCTCCGGCGCCAGCGACCGCAACGAGGCCATCGGCGCCTGCTACCCCTTTGCGGACATCGCCCACGGCCTGGCCCAGCGCGGCATCGCCTCCATCCGCTACGACAAGCGCACCTTTACCTACGGCAACACCTATACCGAGGAGGAGGTCAACCAGATGACCGTCCGCGAGGAGGTCCTGGACGACGCGCAGCTGGCCATCGACGCCCTGGCCGCGCAGGACGGCGTGGACCCCGCGCGCCTCGTCGTCGTCGGCCACTCCCTGGGCGGCATGCTCGCCCCGCGCATCGCGCAGGAGAGCGGCGGCAAGGTCGCCGGCCTCGTCTCCCTGGCCGGCACCGCCCGCGGGTACCTGGACGTCGTCTACGACCAGAACCTGGACGCGGCCGAGAGCGATTCCCAGCGCAACAGCATCAAGCGCGAGTACCGCAAGGTGGAGGAGCTGGACGGCCTCGGGGCGGACGATACGGTCTTTGGCATCCCCGCGCCCTACCTCCAGGACCTCTACGCCCACCCCGTCGAGCAGAGCCTGGCCGACCTCTCCATCCCGATCCTCGTCCTGCAGGGCGAAAACGACTTCCAGATGCACACCGAGGACTTCCGCTCCTGGCAGGAGGCCCTGGCGGACTACGCCGGACCCTGGGAGGCGGAGATGCTCCCCGGCCTCAACCACCTCTTCGTGCGGGACACCGATTTTGCCCAGCGCGGCAGCATCCGGGAGTACCTACAGCACGGCTCGGTCGACGAGGGCGTCCTGGACCGCATCGCCGCCTGGATCGACGAACAGCTCCCCTAAGCCCCGTTTTTCGCGCGGAAATGTTGTGTTGGCACAACTTTTCTGCGTATTTGTTTCACATGGAGAAACTTTGAACCGAATCGTGAAAATGCTATTGCAACCAAACGCAAAACCGTGTATGATAGATTCTGTAAAGACCGGTGCGCGCCTGTGGCTCGGCCGGGAAACACAGAGAATTTCAGGGAGGAAGAAAAATGGCCGAGAATTACGAACAGACTCTTGCCCATGTCAACACCAACTCCAAGCCCACGGATCTGAAGATCACGGACATGCGGTTTGTTGACATCGTTGGCGCTCCCATGCACTGCACGCTCCTGCGCATCGAGACCAACCAGGGCATCACCGGTTACGGCGAGGTCCGTGACGGCGCTTCGAAGCTCTACGCGCAGATGCTCAAGCGCTTCCTCATCGGCGAGAACCCCTGCAACATTGACAAGATCTTCCGCCGCATCAAGCAGTACGGCGGCCAGAGCCGTCAGGCGGGCGGCGTCTGCGGCGTGGAGCTCGCGCTGTGGGACATCGCCGGCAAGGCCTACGGCATTCCGGTCTACCAGATGCTCGGCGGCAAGTTCCGCGATAAGGTTCGCATGTACTGCGACACCGACGTCGACGGCAAGGACACCGGCCTCAACATGGGCGACGCCCTCAAGAAGCGCGTCGAGAAGCACGGCTACACCATGCTGAAGATGGACCTGGGCATCAACCAGCTCTGGGACGTCGAGGGCGGCCTGTGCGCTCCCGTTGGTTTCTTGGAGCAGTACGGCTACACCGCGAAGATGGCGCGCGAGGCCAAGGCCCGCGGCGACAAGGCGGCCGCTCGTTGGTGGGCGAACCGCAGCTACGATGTGAACAACATCGCCCATCCCTTCACCGGCATCCACATCACCAAGAAGGGCTTCGACTACCTGGAGAACTACGTCAAGGAAGTCCGCTCCGTCATTGGCTATGAGATTCCGCTGTCCATCGACCACTTCGGCCACATCGGCGTGGAGGACTGCATCAAGCTGGCCAACCGCCTGGAGAACTACAACATGTGCTGGCTGGAGGACATGATCCCCTGGCAGCTGACGGACCAGTACGTCCGCCTGCACAACGCCTCCACCACCCCCATCGCCACGGGCGAGGACATCTACCTCCTCGAGAACTTCAAGCCCCTGCTGGACAACCGTGCGGTCTCCATCATCCACCCCGACATCCTGTCCTCGGGCGGCATCTACGAGACCAAGAAGATCGGCGACTACGCAGAGGAGTGCGGCGTTGCGATGGCTCTGCACATGGCGGAGACCCCCGTTGCGTGCCTGGCGGCCGTGCACGTTGCCGCCGCGACCAACAACTTCCTCGGCCTGGAGTTCCACTCCAACGACGTGGATTGGTGGTCTGACATGGTCAAGGACACCGAGAAGCCCAAGATCGTCGACGGCTTCATGGCGGTTCCCGAGAAGCCCGGCATCGGCATCGACGAGCTGGACGACGAGGTTCTGGCCGCGCACATCCATCCCGAGATCCCCGGCCTGTGGGAGTCTACGGACGAGTGGAACGACTGGATCTCTCACGACCGCCTCTGGTCCTAAGAGACAAAACATTGTTATACCCCAAAAAGGGCGCCGTTTTGGCGCCCTTTTTTTGCTGTCCAAAGGCCAAATTTTAGCACAAGCCGCAAATTCTTTTGTCAGGACATCTTGCATTTTCCGGGGAAACGTGGCATAATAGGCTCTGGGTATAAAACCAATATAAACACAGTTTGGGGGGAAACTCACATGCGTTTCAGCGGTAAGACCGTATATGTGACGCAGGCCGATACGGCCCAGGGCGAAGCGCTCGCGCTGCGCTTTGCCAAGGAGGGCGCCAACCTCGTCCTCGGTTTCGGCGGAGAGGATCTTGTCAAGAAGGTCGAGGACCTGGGCGCAAAGGCCCTGGTCGTGCGTCCGGACATGCTCACCTACGAGGGCGCGCAGGCCCTGGTGGAGGAGGTCAAGAAGACCTTTGGCCGCATCGATGCGCTGATCTACAACAACAACAACGTCGTCAAGACCAGCCTGGAGAACCTCACCCGCGAGGTCTTCGAGAGCCAGCTCAACGACAACGCCAAGGCGGCCTTCGTGCTCGCGCGCGTCATCGGCCTGCACATGGCCGAGTACGGCAACGGCAAGATCGTCTTCGTGTCCTCGATTCACTGCGACAAGCCCACGGGCTCCGCGGTGATGTACTCCATCTCCAAGGGCTGCATCACAATGCTCAGCAAGGAGTGCGCGCTCTTCTTCGGCCGCCGTGGCATCCAGACCAACCTGATCGAGGCCGGCGCCATCGAGGGCGACGACAAGAAGTTTGAAAGCGAATTCTCCCCCCTGTACGCCATGGGCTACATGGAGGAGCGCATCCCCCGCCGCAAGGCCGGCACCCCCGAGGAGATCGCAGCGGTCGCGGCGTTCCTCGCGTCGGAGGACGCCAGCTTCGTCAACGGCGCCAACGTGCGCGCAGACGGCGGCTTCGAGCTGTTCTACGGCTTCAAAGCGTAAGAGGGGGGCGTGAAAGAAATGAAAGCACCGTTTGATCTGAGCGGAAAGGTCTATATCGTCACCGGCAGCGGCAAGGGCATCGGCAAGGGCATCGTTCGCTGCTTCGTCCGTGCGGGCGCCAAGTGCTGCATCAACTGCAACAGCAACCGCACCATGGCCGAGGAGACCCTCAAGGAGATCCAGGCCATCGGCGGGGAGGATTGCGCCTTCCTGTACCAGGCGGACGTGTCCGACTATGCGCAGGCCGAGGCCATGGTCAAGGCCACCTACGAGCACTTCGGCCGCATCGACGGCCTGGTCAACAACGCCGCCCTGCAGAAGCAGTGGATGCTGGACGAGTACCCCATTGAGGACTACGACCTGCTCATGCACGTCAACCTGGGCGGCTACATCAACATGATGCGCGCGGTCCTGCCCTACCTCAAGGAGACCCGTGGCTCCATCACCTGCATTTCCTCCGTGCACGGCAAGCGCCCCACGGACTTCGACCCCGTCTACTCGATGACCAAGGGCGGCATGCACATGCTCATGCGCGAGGCCGCCATCGAGTTCGCCAAGTACGGCGTGCGCGTGAACATGATCATGCCCGCGGGCGTCAAGATCGAGTTCAAGACCGGCAACCCGCGGCCCTTCCAGAAGCCGCGCCTCACGCCCCCGCGCGAGTACTACGAGAAGTACCCCATGTACCCGCTGGGCCGCACCGGCCTGCCCGAGGACTCCGGCTGGGCGTGCGTCTACCTCGCCTCCCAGGAGGCCGAGCACATCTCCGGCGCGTGCCTGCGCGCGGACGGCTGCTCCATGCTGCTGTAAGCCCATCCACTCCCGCAATCAGAAGGGGAGGAACCGATCTTTTTCGGTTCCTCCCCTTTGTGCATCAAACGTCCGTCAGGCCGAGATCCCGCTCCAGCGCCCGGACAAAGTCCATGTGCAGCCGCTGCTTTTCCGCCCAGAAGGCCCGGCCCAGCTCCGTCACGAGCGGGTTGCGCTCCGGGCAGCGGTAGAGCTTGCGCTGCTTGAGCCGCTCCAGCGTCCCTTCATAGGTCTGGGCCGGCTTTTCCCCCTCGGCCATCGCATCCCAGAGAATGCCCAGCGCCCCGCGCTCGTCGAGCATGTCCGCCTCCATGAGGATCACAAGCTCGATCGGGGTGTCCGGGTCGTGCATCCGGTCCCGGGCCTGGTGCTGCACGACGAGAGAGGCCACCCGGTCCGCAAACGCCGGCGCCGCGCCGTTTTTGCAGAGGTAGTCCCGCACGATCGGCCCGCCGAGCAGGTCGTGGTCCGCCTTGGGCCGCTCCCGCGTCGTCGCAATCACGCCGATGTCGTGAAAGAGCGTGGCCACAAGCGTCAATTCCACGTCCGCTTCTGGACGGCAGGGCAGGATGCGCTTTGCCCAGCAGTAGCAGCGGTACATGTGGCTCGGACGGTCCCGGAAGGGATAGGGGTCCAAAAAATCCTGTACGCCGCTCGCGTCTACCATGGAGCGGATGTCCTGGAGCATCTGTTCGGGGTTCATCATTCGCGACGCACTCCCATCTTGTCTGGATTTTTACCAGTATAGCAGATGCGCCAACCAAAATCCAACAAAAACGCGGGGCGGAGAAAAATCTTTTTTTCTCCGCCCCGCGCTGGCTCAGAAGATGTTCCCGGGCGTCGGGATCTCCTTGCGCAGCACCGTCTCAATGGCCGCCGGCAGCCGCGCACAGGCCAGCGCCGCCGCCGTCGAGTCCCCCAGCCGGAGCGCCTCCTGCGCCTCCTTGAGCGCCGCGGAGATTTCCTCTAGGTCCTCGTGGATCGCGATGAACTGCCAAACCGGCTCCGTGCGCGCCCAACGCTCCGCAAAGGCCGCAAGGCGCGCGTTCGCTTCCGCCTCGTCCTGGGGAAGGGCCGCGGCCGCCGCCTCCGCCTCCTGCAAGAGCGCCTGCGCGCTGCGGTCAAGCGCCACGACGCAGAGCACGCCCGCCCCCAGCAGCACCAGCGCCAGGGCGATCAACACCACGTTTACGCGCATGGCAGCGCCTCCTCTCTCACCAGTTCACTTGCTCCGGGCGCAGGGACTGCGCAAAGTGCAGCCGGCTCTCGCCCCGCTTCTGCACGCTGAGCACGCCCTCGGTGGACAGCATGCACAGATAGGTCCCGCCGACGTCCACCGAAAACCGCGAAAGCTCCGCGCGCAGCCAGGCCTCGGATCGCCCCGCCGCCTGCAGGCTGTCCGTCTGCACCACGCCGTCCAGCACCAGCGGAAGGGGCAGCCCCTCGTAGCCGGGGGAGAGGTGCAGGTCCTCGGGCGTGACCGCGCGCTTTTCGGAGAGGGGGAAGATGTTGACCTTTCCAGAGATCTCCAGCACGGCGCAGCCCACGTCGGATAGATTCGCCACGCCGCTTTCCCGCATTTGCTCCATGAGCTCGGTCAGCGTCATGCCCTGGCGCTGCATCTCCTGTTCGTCGACAATGCCCTGGTGCACGAGGACCGTGGGCCGGCCCGAGAGGAGCACTCGCGCGCGCTCGCTCTTGAGCGTCACAAGGGAGAACAGCGCGTAGCACAGCATCAGGGCGGCGATGGGCATCACGCCGTAGAGGAGGGGGACGCCCACGTCCGACATGGGCGAGGCCGCCAGGTCCGCAACAATGACCGAAAACACCAATTCAAACGGCTGCAGCTGGCCGATCTGCCGCTTGCCCATCAGGCGCATGAGCAGGATCACCAGCACATAGAGCACAAGCGCGCGCACGAACATCGTCAGCATGGCGTTCCCTCCCTTTCCATCGAGAAGAGTTTGCGCGCCGGACACAAAATCTATGCGCAAAAGAGGTTTACAAAGCCAAGCAAATGTGTTAGATTAGACAGGGTACGGGCTGCGGAATCGAACCCGAATTTGCGTGAAAAAAAGTTGAGGGAAGCGCTAATGAGAAAAAGAGAGACCGCAACGGTGAACGGCATCACGGAGGGCGTGATCTGGAAGCAACTCTTGTACTTCTTCTTTCCCATCCTGCTGGGAACGTTCTTTCAGCAGATGTACAACACAGTCGACGCGGTGGTCGTGGGGCAGTACGTCGGCACGGAGGCCCTGGCGGCCGTCGGCGGCACGGCGGGCACGCTGATCAACCTGCTCGTGGGCTTCTTTGTCGGCCTGTCCTCGGGCGCGACGGTCATCATCGCGCAGTTCTGGGGCAGCGGCGACGTGGAGCGGGTGAGCAAGACCGTGCACACGGGCATCGCCATGTCCATCGCGGGCGGCGCCATCCTGATGGTGCTGGGCGTCGTCTTTGCGCCGACGGTCCTGACCTGGATGAACACGCCGGAGGACGTCCTCGGGCTCTCGGCGCAGTACGTGCGCATCTACTGCACGGGCATGATCCCCTCTTTGATCTACAACGTGGGGTCCTCGATCCTGCGCGCCGTCGGCGACTCGAAGCGGCCGCTGTACTTCCTGATCGTCTGCTGCCTGGTCAACATCGTGCTCGACCTCTTCT
>JBMNOF010000030.1:0-20140 GCA_050942925.1 Candidatus Spyradocola sp. | reverse complement strand
CCGCTTCGCCGACGTTGCCATAGCCGCCCTCGCGCTCCTCCACGGCGCGCAGGGCTTCCTGGCCGATCTCGGCCAGGCTGGGATCGTAGGCCATGAGCTGCATGGTGTCGCTGCCGCTCATGGCGTAGAGCACGCCGTCCTGGCCCCAGGCAAAGTCGGAGGTATAGTCGCCCAGTCCCTCGGCCGACAGGAAGAGCAGGCCGCCGTCCTGCCGGTCGTAGAGGTAGAGCAGGCGCGCGCCATTGCTCTGCTCCAGCAGGGCGATATAGCGCGTATCCGGCGAATAGGCGGCCTTCTGCACGGAGGAAAAGGCCGTGTTCAGGAGCTGCTCGCGCGAGCCATCGAGCTGGTAGAGCCAGATCTCCTCATAGGTGGAGAGGGTGCCGTCGCCGGTGGTCTCGACCTGCGGGCGGGCCATGACCATGCCGCCCTCCGGGTCCCAGCAGAGGAACCGGGCGTCGGTGGCGACGAGCGTGCCGTCCAGGACGCCGTCCGCCGTCTGCAGGGCGCCCATCATGGTCAGCTCCGAGCGGGAGACAGGCTCGGAATAGGCCGGGGCCTGGCCGGAGCTGAGGTAGATGACCTCGGCCGTGTCGTCGCTTCCGGCGGCCTCGAGCGCGTCGTTGAGCGCCTTGCACAGGGCGTCGGCCTCCTCGATGGTGGCAAACCCGGAGCTGAGGTCATAGACGTGCTCGCCGTCGGCGCACAGGGCGGGCTGCAGGCCGTTTTCCGCGGCGATGGCGGAGTTTTCCTCGTTATAGGGGACTTTGACTTGGTACTGGTCGACGCTCTGCGCGTCGTCCGCGCGCACGCGCAGGACGAGGGCGCCCTCCTCCTCGCTCACCTTATAGGCGACCTGGCCCTGGAACTGGAAGTAGAGATCGGCACCGTCCTCCGTGCTGCAGGCGAAGAGGCCGAGGAACTCGCCGGCGGGGTCGAGTTCCGTCTGCGCCGCCGCGGCAAGGCCGGCCTGCACGCGCACCACGATGCGCGCGGGGGCGGTCAGGGACTCGACGGTATAGGCGGGGACGCGGGCGGAGGTCTCGCCGTCCTGCTGGAAGGACAGCGTCAGGACCACCTCCTCCTGCTGCCGCTCGACGGCGACGGATGAGAGTTCGGCCGTGCGGAGGTTGGCGCCGCCGGTCAGCGTCTGGCCCTGGGCATAATAGCCGGGCACGCTGGACGAAGGCGTGGGCGCGGGGGCGGAGCAGCCTGCCGCAAACAGCAGCAGGACCGCGAGAATGACGGAACAGGCTTTTTTCATGGTTCCTCCTGGTAAAAAAGCGCGGAAAAACGCGCCTCGGTTTTCCCCATCAGTATACAATAAAATCCCCGCCGGGGCAATCCACCGCGGCGGGGAAAAAACGCTGCGCGTCACTCGAGGCGAATGCACTTCTTGGGGCACTTGGCCGCACAGAGGCCGCAGCCCACGCACTTTTCCGCGTCAATGCGGTGCGCCTGCCGGAGGGTTCCGGTTATGGCGTCGAACTTGCACTGCTTGGCGCAGAGGCCGCAGCCCACGCACGCGCCCTCGTCGATGACGGCGTGCTTGCGGGTGGACAAATCGCCCGTCATGGCGCCGGTGGGGCAATTCCGCACGCACTCGAGGCAGCCGACGCACTTTTCCATGTCCACGATGGGCAGGTTGTTCTCCATGGTGATGGCGCCGAACTTACAGCTCTTTTCGCACTTGCCGCAGCCGATGCAGCCCTTTTTGCAGGCCTCGCGCACGGCGCGGCCCTTCTCCACCGCGCGGCAGCGCAGGATGGAGCGCCGGCCGTAGGGCTCCAGGCGCAGGACGGATTTGGGGCAGACCTGGATGCACTTGCCGCAGGCCTTGCACTTGTCCGGATCGATGTGGACGAGGCGGTTTTCGACGGTGATGGCGCCAAAGTCGCAGACCTTTGCGCAGGAGCCGAGGCCCAGGCAGGAGTACTTACAGGCCTTGTCGCCGCCGGAGGCGAGGAAGAGCGCGCGGCACTCGGTCAGGCCCTCGTAGGGGAACTTGATCTTACAGGTATCGGCATCGCCCTGGCAGAGGACGGTGGCGACCATGCGGGTGGAGGACCCGGCCTCCACGCCCATGATTTCCGCGATGGCGCGGGCGACCTTCTCGCCGCCGACGGGGCAGCGGTTGACGGGCGCGCCCTCGTTGACGACCGCGGCGGCATAGGCGTCGCAGCCGGCGTAGCCGCAGCCACCGCAGCCGGCGCCGGGCAGGGCCTCGCGCACCTTGGCCACGCGCTCATCGACCGGGACGGCGAGCTTGGCGCTGGCAAAGGCCAGCCCGGCGCCGAAGAGCGCTCCCATGCCTCCGAGGATTCCCGCGGGCAGAAGAATATCCGTTATCATCATTGCACACGCCCCCTTAAATCAGACCCTGGAAGCCGAGGAACGCCACCGCCATCAGCCCCGCGCCGATGAGCGTGGACGGGAAGCCCTTGAAACAATCGGGGATGTTGCTGCTCTCCAGGCGCTCGCGAACGCCCGCGAACAGGACGATGGCCAGCGTAAAGCCCAGCGCGGAGCCCACGCCGTTGACCACGGAACCCAGGAGCGAATAGCTCTCGGTGATGTTGAGGATGGTCACGCCCAGGACCGCGCAGTTCGTGGTGATCAGCGGCAGGTACACGCCCAGGGCCTTATAGAGGGAGGGCGAGGTCTTGTTGATGACCATTTCCACCAACTGCACGAGGACTGCGATGACCAGGATGAAGGCGATGGTCTGCAAATAGGTGATCTGCAGCGGGACGAGGATGTAGTACTGCACAAGGTAGGTCACAAGGCTCGCCACGCCCATGACGAACGTCACCGCAATGCCCATGCCCAAGGCCGTGGAGACCTGCTTGGACACGCCCAGGAACGGGCAGGTGCCGTAGAAGCGGGACATGACGAAGTTGTTGACCAGGATGCTGCCGACGAGGATGAGCCAAAGGTTTTCCTGCATTTACGCCACACTCCCTTCTGCGGCGGCGCGGCGGCGGCCGTCGATCTTCTTCATGACGGCGTTAAAGGCCACCATCACAAGGCCGAGGGTGATGTATCCGCCGGGGGCCAGGACGAAGAGCAGAACGCCGGGGTAGTTCGAGCCGAGCACCGGGAACCCAAACAGCGTTCCGGAGCCGACGAGCTCGCGCACGGCGGAGATGATGGACAGCGAAATCGTAAAGCCAAGGCCCATGCCGAGGCCGTCAGCCATGGAGGCCAGCGGCGGGTTCTTGGAGGCGAAGGACTCCGCGCGCGCGAAGATGATGCAGTTGACCACGATCAGCGGGATGAAGAGGCCCAGGCTCTGCGAGAGCGAGGGCAGGAACGCCTCCAGCAGGAGCTGAACGATGGTCACGAAGGTCGCAATGACCACGATGTAGGCGGGAATGCGGACCTTCGAGGGCACAAAATTGCGGATGAGCGAAATGACGAAATTCGAACAGACCAACACAAACGTGGTGGCCAGGCCCATGCCCAGGCCGTTTGCCACGCTGGTGGTGACCGCCAGCGTCGGGCACATGCCAAGAACCAGGCGGAAGGTCGGGTTCTCGGTGACGATGCCGTTGAAGAAGATCTTCTTGAGATCCTGCTTAGCCATGGTCTCCCCCCTCCTCTATTCCAGGCTCCCGGCAACGGCCAGGGCCTCGTTGACGCCGTCGGTGACGGCGCGGGAGGTGATGGTCGCAGCGGTGATGGCGCTGATTTCCGAATCGTTCTGGGCGCCGTTCTTGTTGACGGTGAGGCTGCCGCTCTTGCCCACGAACTGGGCAAGGAAGCTATCGTCCGCAGCCCGGGCGCCAAGGCCCGGCGTCTCAGAGTGCGTGCCGATGCGCACGCCCGTGACCGCGCCGTCCGACACGCCCACGGTCATGGCGATGTCCCCGCCAAAGCCGGAGGCCGTGACGGACAGCGCGTAGCCGCACGGGTTGCCGCTCTCGTCCAGGCCGCGGTAGCAGGCGGTGACCATGCCGGTGGGCTCCATGTCGACCGCCTCAAAGCTTGCGGCCGCGGGCAGGACCGCGCGGCGGTCTGCCTCCTGCTGGAGGCGCTCCTGCTCGGCGATGGGGTCCTTGGTCACGGTATAGGTTGCGCCCAGGCACAGCCCGGCCAGGATCATGATGAGGAAGAGCCGAAGGGCGACCTTGCCAATTTCACGCATGGCGCTTCACCTCCCCGTACTTGTGCGGGCGCGTCGCGCGCTCCAGGAGCGGGGACGCGATGTTCATCAGGAGTATGGCGTAGGTGACGCCCTCGGGATAGGCGCCCCACTGCCGGATGGCAAAGTTAATGGCGCCGATGCCGATGCCGTAGAGCACCTTGCCCCAGGCCGGCACGGGCGAGGTGACGTAGTCCGTCGCCATGAAGAAGGCGCCGAGCACCGTGCCGCCCAGCAGCACGCTGTCCAGCACCGGCTGGCCAAAGCAGAGGTTCAGCACGGCCAGCGTTCCCAGGTAGCTCACCGGCACGCGCCAGTCGATGACGCGGCGCACGAGCAGATAGGCCGCGCCCGCCAGCAGCGCGAGCTTGGAGGTCTCGCCGATGGAGCCGCCGATGCAGCCGAGGAAGGCCTGCGCGTAGTTCACGGTTCCGGCAAACTCGCTGGAGAGGGGCGTTGCGGACGAGACGGCGTCCGCAATCGCGGGAAAGGTCGTCATCGCCGCCGGGAAGGACGCGAGCAAGAACGCGCGCCCGGCAAGCGCCGGGTTTACGAAGTTATCGCCCAGGCCGCCAAAGACCTGCTTGGCAACGACGATGGCAAACGCCGCGCCCAGGATCGGCACGTACCAGGGAATGCCCGCCGGCAGCGTCAGCGCCAGCAGCAGGCCCGTGACGGCGGCGGAACCGTCGTCCACGGTGATGGGGCGATGCAGCGCCTTTTCCATCAGGGCCTCAGCGCCGATGGCCGCCGCCATGGACAGCAGGATCGTCAAAAGGACCGAAAAGCCGAACCAGTACACCGCAAAGACCACCGCCGGGATCAGCGCGATGCACACATCGAGCATGATGCGGCGCGTGGTACAGGCCGAGCGCACGTGGGGCGACAGGGATACCGTAAGGTTGCTCATCTTTCTCTCTCCCCCCTTCTACTGCTTCTTGCGCAGGGCCTGGACCTGGCGCTTGCAGACGCGGATGGCCGAGGTGATGCTGCGCTTGGCAGGACAGACGTAGGTACAGGACCCGCACTCGATGCAGTCCAGGGCGTTGTGCTTGTCCGCCGCGGCCCAATTCCCGCGCTCATAGTCGTTGCACAGTTCATAGGGCAGCAGGTGGATGGGGCAGCCCCGCACGCACCTTCCGCAGCGGATGCAGTTGGTCGTCTTTCCGGGGTTGGTCTGCTCGCGGGTGAGGGCGAGGATGCCGCTGGTGCCCTTGACCACGGGGACGGAGAGGTCGTAGAGGGCGATGCCCATCATCGGTCCGCCGGAGAGGACGCGCCCCACCTCCGGCGAGAGCCCGCCGCAGAAGTCGATCAGTTCCTGCACGGGCGTGCCGATGCGCACGCGGAGGTTCTTGGGCGTGCCGACGGCGCCGGTGACGGTCAGGACGCGCTCGGTGACGGGACGGCCCAACTCCACCGCGTCGGCGATGGCCGCGGCGGAAGAGACGTTGACGACCACGCATCCGGCGTCCATGGGCAGGCCGCCCGAGGGCACCTTGCGCCCAGTCAGCGCGGAGATGAGCTGCTTTTCCGAGCCCTGCGGGTACTTGACGCGCAGGAGCTGGACCTCGATGCCCAGGGGCTCGGCCAGGGCGCGCAGGGCCTCGGCGGCGTCGCGCTTGTTGGCCTCCACGCCCACGATCACCTTCGGTCCGCCCAGCGCGCGGGCGACCAGGCGCGCGCCCGCGAGGACTCTCGCCCCCGACTCCAGCATCACGCGGTGGTCGGCGCTCAAGTAGGGCTCGCACTCCGCGCCGTTGAGCAGGAGGAAGTCGATCTTCTTATCCCCGGGCGGGGAGAGCTTGACGCGCGCGGGGAAGGCCGCGCCGCCCATGCCCACGATGCCCGCCGCGCCGATGCGCTCCAGGATCTGCGGCGGGGTCAGGGCGTCCACGCCCCCCTCGGGCGGGAGGCAATCCGGGTCCCATTCGTCCTTGCCGTCGTTTTCGATGACGACGCAGGGAACCACCGCACCGCCGATGGCCAAGTGCGGCGCGATCTCCACGACCGTGCCGGAGACGGAGGCGTGCACCGGCGCGCTGACAAAGCCCCGCACCTGGCCGACGACCTGGCCGCGAAGCACGCGATCCCCCACCGCGACGCACGGCACGCAGGGCGCGCCGATGTGCTGCGACATGGGGAGATACACGCGCCCGGGCACGGGGGCCTGCGCGATGGGGAGGTTCGCGGTCAGTCCTTTTCCGCTGCCGATGGCGTGCAGCGGATGGATGCCGCCGCGAAAGGATTTGACGCTGCTCATACCAGAGAGATCCCCTTTCTGAGGCGATTCAATAGAAGAAACAATGCCCCTGTATTCACTCTATGCACTATAGTATAACAATTATAAAAAAAATACAATGATTTTGTCAAAAGATATAACCGGAACGATACGGCGTTCCGTTCCGCGGAAACGGCGGTTTTTCGGCAGAAATTCGCCCCTTGCGCTTTGCTAGACAACGCAAGGGGCGTGGCGGATCAGCTCTCCTCCTCCGCTGCCTGGCGGAGGAAGTCCGCGACCTCGAGCGAGGCGCGGTAGACGGCGTTGCGGCTCTGTCCGGGCAAGGCGGAGACCTCGCGCACGGCGTCCTTCATCGTGGCGCCGGCGCAGAGGCGGTCCAGCAGCAGCGCGCGGGTGGAGACGGCGGGCGCGGTCTCCTCCTCCGCCTCCTCCGGCGGGGGGAGCTCCACGACGCAGACGTACTCGCCCTTTTCCGCGTTGGGGTTGGCCTCGAGCGCAGCGAGGATGTCGCTTGCCCGGCCGCGGAGCGTGAGCTCGTGGAGCTTTGTCAAATCGCAACTGAGCGAGAGGCGGGGGTCGCGGAGGGCGTCGCGGAGATCGGCGACCAGGCGCTTGACGCGGTGCGGGCTCTCATAGAGCACGGCAAGCGCCGTAGGGCAGGCCGACAGGCGCGCAAAGGCCTCCTCCCGCTCGCGCCCCTGCCGGGGCAAAAACCCGAAGAAGGCATAGCTTTCGGCGGCAAAGCCGCTGACGGAGACGGCGTCCACGACCGCCGACGGGCCGGAGATGGGCTGCACGGGGATGCCGGCCTCCCAGGCGGCCTCCACGACGCGGTAGCCGGGGTCGGAGATGCAGGGCGTTCCGGCGTCTGTCACGAGGCAGACGGTCAGGTCCTCCTGGGACATGCGCGCGACGATCTCCTCGGCGCGTCCGGCCTCGTTGTGCTGAAAGCAGGAGAGCAGGCGCTTGCCGTGGAGGTCCAGGGCGGTCAGGAGCTTGCGCGTCACGCGCGTGTCCTCGGCGAGCAGCAGGTCGCAGTCCCGCAGCGCCTCCAGCGCGCGGGGCGAGAGCTCGCCAAGGTTGCCGATGGGCGTGCCCACGACGTAGAGCCGGGCCATCGGGTTACGCCTCCTCCCCGCGCAGCGCGCAGCGGAAGAAGCGCCTGCCGGTCTCGGTCACAAAGAAGCGGTCATAGACCAGGTCGCGGTTGTACTTCTCCGCGGACTCCACGAGGTTGACCAGCCAATCGGCCTCAAAGAGGATCTGCAGGTCGCGCTGGCCGCGGATCTCGAAGGAGTGGTGGTGCCCAACGAGGTACCCCACGCGCTCGAGAACGGCGGGGCTGGAGACGTAGGGCTTGGCCAGGGCCATGGCGATCGGCGCGCCCAGGCGCTCCTGCACGGGGCCGGCGGAGGAACCCTCCTGCTTCAGGCCCTCGGGGATGCCGACGTCGTGGAACAGCGCGGCGTACTCCAGCGCCTCCAGCTCCTCGCCCGCGAGGTTTTCGCCCGCGGCAATGCCCTGGGCATAGCCGAACACCTTGAGCGTGTGCGCGACCCAGGGTTCATTGTGGTAATAGGCGATCATGTCGGATAGGGCGCGGTAGTTCATGTCGAATCCTTCTTTCCTTTGTATTTCCGAAAAACCTGCCGGTGCTGCGCGGGGAGGGAGCGCGAGGGAGGGGCAAAGCCCCTCCCTCGCCCCCGTCCCCCCAGCGAAGGCGGGCTGTGCCCGCCTTCGCTGGGGGGACAATGGGCCGGTTGACCGGAAAAGAAAGAAGAGAGAAGAGGAGGGCGTTTCATGCAGTGCCTTTGCGACTTCCACATTCACTCCACCCTGAGCGGGGACGGGGAGAGCGACCTGCTGGATCAGGTGCGCGCCTGCCGCGACGCGGGGGTCCGCTGGGTGTGCTTTACGGAGCACATCGACTATGCGACCTCGATGGGGGACTTTCTCGTGGATTTCCCCGCCTATCGGGAGAAGATCGAGGCGGCCCGCGCCGCCTTTCCGGACATGACCATCGGCATGGGTCTGGAGCTGGGCGACACCCGGGAGGACCGCGCCAACGTCATCGCGCAGTCCAACGCCGTGCCCCTGGACTATAAGCTCCTCTCCCGGCACCAGGTGGGGGGCGTGGACCCGTATGATGCGGACATCTTCTTTGCGCACCGCACGCGCGAGCAGGCCGTGGTGGACTACCTCGACGCGATCTACGAGAGCGTGCAGGCGTTCCCGGACTACGACGCGCTTTCGCACCTGGGATATGTGTTCAAGTTCGTGCAGAGCGCGGAGTTTCCGCCCCTGCGCCATTGCGACGATCCCGACCACATCGACGCGATCCTGCAATTTCTGATCGAGCATGGCAAGGCGCTGGAAGTCAACACCTCCCGCTGGACGCGCTTTGGCGACGGCATGCCTGGGCGCGACATCCTCGCGCGGTACCGGGAGCTCGGCGGGGAGCTCCTGACGCTTGGCTCCGATGCGCACGCGACGAGCGGTGTCGCCCAGGGCTTTACTGCGGCGGTGGAGCAGATCCGCGCGCTCGGATTCCGGCACCTCGCGGCCTTTGCGGGGCGGAAGCGGACGATGCTTCCGCTCTAGGGCGAATGGGTGCGCGCCCGCGTCGCGCGCGCTAAACGGGCCTCCTTTCCCTATGCTGAATGTGGAACGTTCCATTTGGGAAAGGAGGCCTTTTTTCATGATCGAGTGTGAAATCCGGCTGGACGTCCGCGACACGCAGCCCCTGGCGCGCGCTTTCACGCTGGCGCGCGGGGACCAGAACGCCGTGCAGCTCCTGCTGCGCTTCTTCGACGGAGAGACGGAGCTGGGGACGCAGGCGGGCGATTACGCCATGCTCTCGCTTCGCAGGTTCGGGGAGGAGACGAGCACGGACTACCTGCTCACGCGCGAGGCAGACGCCTACGCGCTGACCGTCACCGCCGCCATGGCGGCCAGCGAGGGCGTGTACCTGGCCACGGCCGTGCTCTATGACCAGAACGACATGCGCCTGACTGCGGGGCGGTTCTGCTTTTCCGTGCGCGACGACTTGAACCTGCCCGCGGACAGCGCGCTCGCCCAGCAGCAGGTGACGCTGCTACAGCAGGCGCTGGGCGCGATTGCGCTGCTGCACGACGAGGCGGAGACGCTGGCCAGCGCGGGGGAGGCGGCAGCGGACTATGCCCAGGCGCAGGGCGATTACGCAAAGCTCTGGGGTGACGCGGCAAAGGGGATTGTGGACGATGCGGGCGCGACGACCTGGGAGAGCCTGGCCGGCAAACCCGCGACCTTTCCGCCCGCCGCGCACAGCCACGACGCCCTGGACGGCGCGACGAGCGCCCCGACGGCGAACGCGCTGGTCAAGCGCGACGCGCTGGGGCGGTTCCAGGCGGGCGCGCCCTCGGCCGAGGCAGACGTGGCGCGCAAGGCGGAGGTGGACGCGGTCGCCGCGGCAAAGGCGGACGCGGCGGTAGTCGTGAGCGTGGAGCTCCCGGTCTCGGGGTGGACGGGAAGCGCCGGCGCCTACGCGCAGACCGTGCAGAGCGCCTCCGCGTCCGCGAGCCGCGTGCCGATCGCCGGCGCCGTGGTTCCGGAAGGCGGGGATGCGGAGGCCGTGGGCAAGGACTTCGCCTGTCTGACGGACCTGACCGTGGGGGACGGCACGATCACGGCCACGGCCGCGGAAAAGCCTGCGGGGGATCTCACGATCCGCATTGCGCTCCTGGGATAGCAGGCGGTTAGACGGCACGACAAGAAAAGAGGTGCGCCAAAGGCGCACCTCTTTTCTTGTCGGCCGGGGGCGAGGGGGGCGGTGCCCCCCTCGCGCTCCCCCCGCGCGCATCGGGGCGCTCGCGGGCATCGCGCTCAGACGCGAACGCCGAAGAGTTCCTCAAATGTGCCGTGGAAGATGCGCTCGCGCTCGTCCTCCGTCAGGCGAAGGGCGAGGAAGCGCTCCAGCTCCTCGGCGTGGTCCCACATGGGGAAGTCGCTGCCCCACATGAACCGCTCTACGCCAAAGTCGTGCAGCATGTCCTCGGCCTTTTCACGCGGGAGAAAGGGCAGGCTCGAGGAGGTGTCAAAGTAGACATTCTTGCAGGGCTTTAAGAATTCGATCGCCTCGGGCCAGGCATGGTAGCCGCCGAAGTGGGCGCCGATGCAGATGAGGTCCGGGAACATGTCCGCCACGCGGCGCAGGCGGTGCGGCGCGGAGTAGGTGGTCCGGTCGTCGCCCGTGTGGAAGAGGATGGGCAGGTGGCGGTCCGCGATGGCGCGGTACATGGGCAGGGCCTCGGGCGCATCGATGTTAAACTCCTGGAAATCGGGGTGGAGCTTCACGCCGTGCAGGCCCAGGGCCACCGCGCGGTCGAGCTCGCGCTCGATGTCGGCATAGCCCGGGTGCATTGTGGCGAATCCGAAGAACTCCGGATGGGCCTGGCACTCCGCGTGGATGAAGGAATTGATGTGTTCCACCTGATCCGGGCGCGTGGCGGTGGAGCAGACCAGGTAGCGCTTTACGCCGATGGCGCTTCCGCGCCGGAGCAGCTCCTCGGAGTCGCCCAAGTGGGACATGGAAATGTCATAAAAATGGCCGATGTTTTCCGTGGCCTTGCGGGCGATTTTTTCCGGAAAAATATGCGCATGTGCGTCAACGATTGTATACATATTCAAGATGCCTCCCATGTCGGCGATTCCGACACGAATAGTATAGCACAAAAAACCCCCACACAGTGGGAGTTTTACGCATATTTTGCATAAGGGAACAAACGGAATCAAAGCATTTTGCGGCGGCTGAGGATGATGATGGAGACAATGGAGGCCAAAACGGAGGCGCCCAGCAAGACCCAGAACCCGACCGAGCTGCCCTCAAAGGGGACGGCGACGTTCATGCCCCAGATGGAGGCGATGAGCGTGGGGATGGAGAGGACCAGCGTAAGCGAGGTCAGGACCTTCATGATGTCGTTGACGTTGTTGTTGATGACGGAGGAGAAGGCGTCCATGGTGGAGGAGAGGATGTCACGGTAGATGGCACACATCTCGATGGCCTGCTTGTTCTCGACGATGACGTCCTCCAGCAGGTCCTCGTCGTCGGGGAAGCGGCGGATGAGGTCGGAGCGCAGGAGCTTCTCCAAGACGATCTCATTGGACTTGAGCGAGGTCGCGAAGAAGACCAGGGACTTCTCCAAGCGCATGAGCTGCATGAGCTCGCTGTTGCGCAGCGTCTTTTGCAGTTCATTCTCGATGGCGTTGGTCTTTTTGTCGATCTGGCGCAGGTATTGCAGGTAGCGCGAAGCGTTGCGGTAGAGGATCTGGAGGATGAACCGCGTGCGCTTGTTGGTATAGAAGCCCTTGACGCGGCCGACGGCGAAATCGCGCATGATGTGGCTATCCTTGAGGCAGACGGTGATCAGGTGCTCGGCTGTCTTGACAATGCCCAGAGGAATCGTGGAATAGACGAAGTCCTTGCCCTCCATCTCGATGGTCGGGATGTCGACCAGGATGAGGCTGACGCCGTCCTCGCTCTCGATGCGGGCGCGTTCCTCCGGGTCCAAGGGTGCGCGGAGCATTTCGCTCTCCACGCCGGTCAATTCCGAGATGTGCTGCACCTCGGCCTCGTCCGGGTGGACCATCCACACCCAGCAGCCTTTCTCCGGTCCGGGGATTTCCACGAGCTTATCGTCAATGGTGTTGTAAAACGTCACCACGCGAATCGCCCCCCTCTTTCGTAAGTTGCCCGTAGTCTTATTGTAGCACACCCCGGGAGAGATATGCAAACCGGCGCCGCGGTCTTTCGACAAACTTAATTCAGAGGATACGAAAAACCCAAACGCCAAAAAGGGCGCAAAAAAAGGGGCTGCCGAATTTTCGGCAGCCCCTCCTGCTGAGGCAGGGAAGGGAACGAGGATTAGTCGTTCTGCGCCAGGCGCTTGTAATTCTCCAGGCGCTCCTTGGCATCCTCGGCAGACTTGGCGAACAGGGTGTCCGCAACCTCCGGGAAGAGCTTCGCCAGGGCGGTGTAACGAGTCTCGCCCATCAGGAAGTCCTTGTAGGAGAGGGTCGGATCCTTGGAGTCCAGGGTGAAGGGGTTCTTGCCCTGCTCCTCGAGCTCCGGGTTGAAGCGGTACAGCGGCCAATAGCCCGCCTCGACCGCCTTCTTGATCTCGGCCTGGCTCTTGGTCATATTGATGCCGTGGTTGATGCACGGCGCGTAGGCGATGACCAGGGACGGGCCATGGTAGGCCTCGGCCTCCGTCAGAGCCTTGAGCAGCTGGGCCGGGTTGGCGCCCATGGCGACGGTCGCGACGTACACGTAGCCGTAGCTCATGGCCATCATGCCCAGATCCTTCTTGCGGGTGCGCTTGCCGGCCGCGGCGAACTTGGCGACGGAGCCGGTAGGCGTGGACTTGGAGGACTGTCCGCCGGTGTTGGAGTACACCTCGGTATCCAGAACCAGGACGTTGACATCCTGACCAGAGGCCAGAACGTGATCCAGTCCGCCGTAACCGATGTCGTAGGCCCAGCCGTCGCCGCCGAAGATCCAGATGGACTTCTTCGTCAGCAGGTCGGCGTCCGCGATGACCGCGTTGGCCAGCTTGCAGGCGTCGCAATCGCAGGTCTTGCCCGCGGCGAGCCACTTCTCCTCGTAGGGAGTGCCGGTCAGATCCACGCCGTCCTTGCAGGCGGCCAGCAGCTTCTTGCCGGCCTCCTCAGAGCCCTTGGCATCGTCCATCTTCTCGAGCCACTCGGCGCCGGCTTCCTTGATGGCGGGCTGGCACCACTCGACGTTGATCAGCGCGCGAACGTTGTCCGCGAGCTTGGCGCGGCGCTGATGCACGGCCAGGTTCATGCCGAAGCCGAACTCCGCGTTGTCCTCGAAAAGGGAGTTGGCCCAAGCCGGACCATGACCCTGCGCGTTGGTGGTGTAGGGGCAGGTCGGCGCGGAGCCGCCGTAGATCGAGGAGCAGCCGGTGGCGTTGGCGATCAGCATGCGGTCACCGAACAGCTGCGTGACAAGCTTGACGTACGGGGTCTCGCCGCAGCCGGCGCACGCGCCGGAGAACTCGAACAGGGGCTGCAGGTACTGGCTGCCCTTGACAGAGGCGGTGTTGACACCGGTCTTGACGACGGGCTGCTTCATGGCGAACTCCCAGTTCGCTTCCTGCGCGGCCTGCGTCTCCAGCGGCTTCATGACCAGGGCCTTGGTCTTGGCCGGGCAGGTCTCTGCACAGCTGCCGCAGCCGGTGCAGTCGAGCGGGCTCACCTGGACGCGGACCTTGTACTTGCCCTTTTCCGCGGGCGACAAGTTCGCGGGCTTGGTGACGAACGCTTCGGGCGTCTCCACATCGACGGGAACGACGATGGGGCGGATGCACGCATGCGGGCAGACCAGAGAGCACTGGTTGCACTGGATGCAGTTCTCGGGAATCCACTCGGGAACGTTGACCGCGATGCCGCGCTTCTCGTACTTGGTGGTGCCGGTGGGCACGACGCCAGCGGGGTTGAACGCGGAAACGGGCAGAGAGTCGCCGTTGTGGGCCAGGATGGGCTTGATGACCTCGTCAAAGTGCTTGGTGGCAGGCACGCTCACGGCGACGGCGCCGGTGGTGGCGTTGGCCCACTCCGCGGGCACCGGGATCTCCACCAGGCCGCCGATGGCCGCGTCGATGGCATCCCAGTTCTTCTTGACGACCGCGTCGCCCTTCTTGGCGTAGGACTTCTTGGCGGCGGCCTTCATGTACTGGTCCGCATCCTCATAGGGGATGACCTGCGCCAGCTTGAAGAACGCAGCCTGCATGATCGTGTTGGTGCGGTTGCCCATGCCAACCTTGGCCGCGATGCCGATAGCGTCGATGTTGTAGAACTTGGCCTTCTTCTGGGCCAGAGCGCGCTTCATCTCCGCGGGGAGCATCTCGTTCATCTGCTCAGCCGTCCAGTGGGAGTTGAGCAGGAAGGTTCCGCCGGGCTTGAGGTCCGTCAGCATGTCGTACTTGGTGACATAGGACGGATTGTGGCAGGCGATGAAGTCGGCCGAGTCGATCAGGTAGGTCGAACGGATCGGCGTATCGCCAAAGCGCAGGTGGGAGATCGTCAGGCCGCCGGACTTCTTGGAGTCGTACTCGAAGTAGCCCTGCGCGAACTTGTCGGTGTGGTCACCGATGATCTTGATGGAGTTCTTGTTGGCGCCGACGGTGCCGTCCGAACCCAGGCCGTAGAACTTGCAGGAGATCGTGCCGGCGGGAGCCGCGTCGATCTTCTCGCCGATGGGAAGGGAGGTGCCCGTCACATCGTCGTTGATGCCCACGGTGAAGTGGTTCTTGGGAGCCGCGGAGGACAGGTTGTCGTAGATCGCCTTGATGTAGGTCGGGTTGAACTCCTTGGAGCCCATGCCGTAACGGCCGCCCACGACCTGAATGTCCTGACGGCCGGTCTCGGCCAGCGCCGCGACAACGTCCAGGTACAGGGGCTCGCCCAGGGAGCCGGGCTCCTTGGTGCGGTCGAGCACCGCGATCTTCTTGACCGTGGCGGGGATGGCCGCCGCGAACTTCTCCGCGCAGAAGGGACGGTACAGGCGAACCTTGACCATGCCGACCTTGGAGCCGCGGGCGTTGAGGTAATCGATGGTCTCTTCGGCCGCCTCGGCGCCGGAGCCCATGATGACGATGATCTCGGTCGCATCGGGCGCGCCGTAGTAGTCGAACAGGTGGTAGGAGCGGCCGGTCAGCTCAGAGACCTTCTTCATCTCCTCTTCCACGATGGCGGGAACGGCGTTGTAGTACTTGTTGGCCGCCTCGCGGTTCTGGAAGTAGATGTCTCCGTTCTGCGCGGTGCCCTGCTGATGCGGATGCTCGGGGTTCATCGCGCGAGCGCGGAACTCCGCAACCTTGTCAAAGGGACAGAGCTTGGCCATCTCCTCGTAGTCGATGACGTCGATCTTCTGAACCTCGTGAGAGGTGCGGAAGCCGTCAAAGAAGTGCAGGAAGGGGACGGAAGCGCGAAGCGTGGACAGGTGCGCAACCAGCGCAAGGTCCATGGCCTCCTGAACGGAGTTGGAAGCCAGCATCGCAAAGCCGGTCTGACGGCAGGCCATGACGTCCGCGTGATCGCCGAAGATGTTCAGCGCGTGGGCCGCCAGGGCGCGAGCCGAGACGTGGAAGACGCAGGGCAGCAGCTCGCCGGAGATCTTGTACATGTTCGGGATCATCAGCAGCAGGCCCTGGGAAGCGGTGAAGGTGGAGGTCAGCGCGCCGGCTGCCAGAGAGCCGTGCACCGCGCCCGCCGCGCCCGCCTCGGACTGCATCTCCGTGACCTGGACCTTCTGGCCGAACAGGTTGATCCGGCCGTTGGCAGCCCACTCGTCTGCGGATTCCGCCATGGGGGAGGAGGGAGTGATGGGGTAAATGGCTGCGACGTCACTAAAGGCATACGCCACGTGACTGGCAGCCGTATTCCCATCAATGGTCATTTTCTTGCCCATGATGTGAGAAGCCTCCTTGGAAAAAATTGAATCGCCACACCGCGCCGCAAAGGACGCGGCAAGCGGAGTCTTGCACAATAAGACCCTTACTATGATTATAGAAACTCGCGCGCGCAATGTCAAGGAAGGAGAGGCATTCGAAACCAAAAAAATCAGAGATTTTGACGGCCTTGTAGCGCATTCCAAGCATTCGCTGAAACCCCGCGACGGGTCGCTGCGTCTATATTGCGTGCAAGCGCGCACTTGAAAAAACCGGAAAAGTATGGTACTTTATTCCGGTGAAGCGGCGAAGAGCGCCTGCGCGCGGCACAGGGAGGAGCTTTGCTCGTCATGAAGAAAATTTCCGTATTGGCCCTTTGCCTCATGCTCCTTTTGACACTCAGCGCGTGCGCGGCCATCGGGCGCTACGCCGGGCAGGCCGTGGGCGAGCAGGTGCGCGAAAGCCTGGAGGCAGTCGCCACCCCCGCCCCGACGCAGACCCCGGCGCCGTCGGAGACGGCCCCCGCGCAGACCGATGAGGCGTCCGCCGCGGTCCCGGTGGGCAACGCGCCCTCCAACCTCAGCGCGGGCGGCGCCATGGTCCGCGGGGACGACGGCACCCTGTACGTCGCGCTGGAGAGCGGGCTGTACGCCCTGCGGGACGGCGCGCTGACGCGCATCCAGGAGGAGCGCGCCGTGGATCTGAACTTCTACGGCGGCCGGTTGTACTACGTCGCGCAGACCTATGCCCCGGACGAAACGGGCTATGTCACGGCCGTCTCCGCGCAGATCGTAAGCCTCGCGCCGGACGGCAGCGACCGGCAGGTCCTCGCGCCGGAAAAGCCCGTCGGCTCGACCACGCAGTTCGACGCCTCGAGCGGCATGTTCTCCGAATGGACCCAGCGCGTGGGCTACGGCGACCTGTGCATCGCGCAGGGCTATGCCTACTACCTCTCGGACAACGAGAACGCCGGCACGGTCCGCGCGCGCGACTCCGTCTCCGGCAGGGAGCAGGAAATGGCCTATTCCTCCGAGAAGTCCATCTACCGGCGGAACCTGGAGACCGGGGAGGAGGAGGAGATCGTCCGCAACGTCGGCGCGTCCCAGCCGCATCTTGCCACCGACGGCGAGCGGCTCTACTACACCACTTCCTATGAAAATCCCTTCTTTTCCTACCCCTTTGTGACCTTCCACGCCTGCGGCATGGACGGCGCGGACGACGAGTTCCTCCTGCCCGAGGACTACAACCCCAACGCCGCCTGCGGCTTTACCTCTGACCGGGGGTGCCTGACCGAGATCGTCGACGGGATCTTCCCCGCCGGCGGCGCGCTCTACGTCGAGGCCAGCGACAGCGAGGGCGACTTCCCTGCCAGCCGTTTGATGCGCGTCGTGGACGGCGCCTACCAGAAGGTTGCCGACGAAACCTATTACGTGCGCACGCTGGACGCCGGCGCGGCGGGCATGGTCTTCTTCTCCGCGCCCGGGGGCATCCAGTGGGAGCAGGACGAGAACGACGTCGTCGTCAACGAGTATGTCCAGGACGCGCGCCTCGTGCTGGGCGATCCCGCGTCGGGCCAGGGCGAAACCCTGTGGGAGTTTGCGCGGATCGACCGCTTTGGCCAAGAGTTTTCGCAGTTTCAGATGGCGAGATTCGGGCAGGACGTCTACCTGTTGAGCGACCGCGCGCTCTATCGCGTGGACCTTGGCGGGAGCGGCAGCGAGACCCTCGCGCCGCTCCCCTGAGGCGGATCTAGCACAGCTCGCGCCGGCAGGACCGGCCGAAAGGAGAATGCAGAATGGTTTCCCCGTATTTGAGCCGCCTTGCGCGCGGCATCGAGCCCTATGTCCCCGGCGAGCAGCCCGCCACCGACCGGCTCATCAAGCTCAACACCAACGAGAACCCCTACCCGCCGTCCCCCCGCGTGGAGGAGGCGCTGCGCGGCCGCCTGGCGCGCCTGCGCCTCTACCCGGAGATCGACGCGCGCACGCTCCGGGAGTGCATCGCCCGGCGCGAGGGCCTCTCTCCGGAGGAGGTCTTTGCCGGGAACGGCTCGGACGAGGTGCTCTCCTTCTGCTTCCCCGCCTTCTTTGACCCGGAGGAGCCGGTGCGCTTTCCCGCGGTGACCTATTCGTTCTACCGGGTCTACGCCAAGCTCTTCGGCATCCCCTACGAGGAGGTCCCCATGCTGCCGGGCTTTGCGGTGGACGAGCGGGAGCTCGTCGCGGGGAAGGGCGGCGCCATCCTGCCCAACCCCAACGCGCCCACCTCGCTGGAGCTGCCCCTGGGCGCGATCGAGCGCATGGCCCGCGCCCAGCGGGACAAGGGCCGCGTGCTCGTGGTGGACGAGGCGTACGTGGCCTTCGGCGACCAGCCCTCGGCCGCGACGCTCGTGCACGAGTACGACAACCTGCTCGTGACGCGGACGCTGAGCAAGGACCACGCGCTGGCGGGCCTGCGCGTGGGCTACGCCCTGGGCCAGCGCGGGCTGATCGAGGGCCTGCTGCGCATCAAGGACAGCTTCAACTCCTACCCGGTCGACAGCCTGGCCATCGCCGCGGCGACGGCGGCGCTGGAGGACGAGGACTACTTCCGCATGCGCCGGGACCAGGTGGTCGAGACGCGCGAGTTCTTCCGCGACGGGCTGCTCGCGCGCGGGTTTGAGGTCCTGCCCTCCCGGTCGAACTTCGTCTTTGCGCGGCCCGTGTTCTGCTCGGGCCGGGACCTGTTCGCCGCCCTGCGCGCGCGGGGCGTGCTCGTGCGGCGCTGGGACGCGCCCACGATCGAGGACTACCTGCGCATCTCCATCGGCACGCGCGAGGAGATGGAAAAAGTGCTCGGCATTATTGACGAAATCCGCGCTTCCTCGGTATAATAAAACAAAGGCGGCAAGGCGGGCGGCGCTCCGGCGCGGCCCGCCTTGTGTTCCCTGCGAAAAAAACACACACCTTCAGCGCTAGGAGGGAAGCAAAACTATGGATTTGGGTCTTTTGCAGTTTTACGTAGGCGACGGCAAGGGCAAGACCACCGCCGCCGTGGGACAGATCGTCCGCGCGCACGGCGCGGGCCTCAAGTGCGCAATGTACCAGTTCCTCCACGCGAAGCCCGCGAGCGAGGCGGGGGCCCTTTCGGCCCTGGGCGTGCCCGTCGAGTGCGCGCAGACGCCGGATGCGCGCTGCATCGAAAAGATGACCCCGGGCGAAAAGGGCTCGTTCTTCATGGGCCAGCGCGCGCTCTACACCAAGGCCGTGCGCGCCATCCGCTCCGGCGAGTACGACGTCGTGGCCCTGGACGGCATCCTCGACCTGCTGCAGATGGGCGGCCTGGACCTGGACGCCCTGCGCATGGCGCTGACCAGCCGGCCCGAGGGGGTCGAGGTGCTCCTGACCGGCCGCCAGATGCCGCGCAAGCTCTTTGAAATCGCCGACTACGTCACCTCCATGCGCGCCGTCAAGCACCCCGGCACGGACGGCCAGACCGCGCGCCTTGGCATCGAGTACTAGGGCTAAAGGGGAGAGAGGAACAGAAAAGACATGAACGCATGGAAGAAGCGAACCGCACTCCTTGCCGCGCTGCTGGCGCTCTGCTGCCTGCTGTCGGCCTGCGCCTCGACCGAGGGGCTCAAAAAAGTGCCCCAGGGCCAGCGGCCGGAGAGCATGAACATGGACGAGGTCGATCCCGAGTTCCCCAGCGACACCTCCATCGAAAACCAGATGATGTCCCTGGCCGCCGAGATTCGCTCCGCCCGCAGCCTGGAGGAACAGCAGGAAAAGTACGACGAGTTCCTCTACAACGCCTACATCTACATCGTCGGGCCCTATAACTACACCGCCTACCTGGCCGCGGACGGGCGCAGCATCTCCACCTACTACGACGCGCTCGTCAACCACATGAACAAGTTCCTGAGCGAGTGGGAGCCCGCGGCATACATGGCCATCGAGGAGGCCTCCTGGGGCGCGGAGCTCCGCGCCCGGTACGAGTCGCGCATGTGCACGCCCGAGAGCATCCGCTCGACCTACCCCGTCTCCGACGAAACCGGCCAGTCCCTGGTCCAGGACACCTACGACGCCCGCGACGCCTATGCCGAGGCCGTTGACCCCGAGCAGGCGGACGGGGAGGCGCCGGACCTGGAGGCCGCGCTGGACGACCTGTTCACCACGCGCGAAACGCTCGCCGAGTACATGGGCTACGACGGCTACCTCGACTTCGTCGTCGAGCGGCGCGACCGCATGCCCTATGACCTGGAGGACCTGCGCACGCTGAGCGCCCTGGTCCTGGAGAACCTCGTGCCCGCCCTGTCGGCGGCGG
>JBMNOF010000147.1:0-3702 GCA_050942925.1 Candidatus Spyradocola sp. | reverse complement strand
CACCGCGCCCTGCCCCAAGTGCGGCGGCGAGGGCAAGATCATCTCCGATCCCTGCCCCAAGTGCGGCGGCAAGGGCACGGTCCGGCGGCAGCGCACCATCACCGTCACCATCCCCGCCGGCATCGACAACGGCCAGGCGCTCACCCTGCGCGGCGAGGGCGAGCCGGGACGCCGCGGCGGACCCGCGGGCGACCTCTACGTGGCGATCTCCGTCCGGCCGCACCGCAAGTTCCGCAGGGACGGCCAGAACCTGTATAGCGAGATGAACATCTCCTTCGCGCAGGCCGCCCTGGGCGACGAGGTGGAGATCGAGACGCTGCAAACCCCGGTCAAGGAGACCATCCCCGAGGGCACGCAGCCCGGCCACGTGCTGCGCGTTCGCGGGCAGGGCGTGCCCTCCCTGCGCACGCCCACGCAGCGCGGCGATCTGTTCGTCACCCTCAAGGTGGAAGTCCCCAAGCGGCTCAACGAGAAGCAGCGCATGGCCCTGCGCCTCTTTGACGAGGCCATGGGCGGCAAGGCCCCCACTCCGGGCACCAACCGCGGCGACAATTGGAAGAAGTCCGTCAAGGAGTTCTTCGACAAGTTCAAGGACTGAATTGCGCATCAAAAGCCCTCGGGTTGAAAACCCGAGGGCTTTGCGTGTACCGCACAAAAATCGCTCCTGGGCGGTGCGCGGGTCGCCGCCTGCGGATGAAAAACGAAGGGGCGTCGCCCCCTCGTTGCATGCACAAATGCTAGGGATGCCTATTTCGCCAAAACCCTCGGATTGAAAATCCGAGGGTTTTGGCGTTGTTCAAAAAGGATGTAGGATCATTTTTTTGAATCGAATCAAAAAAAGTGATTCTCCACCGGCGGGAATTTATGGAACAATGTTGCCCCCGTGCCTCGCTCCTGAGCGGCGCACGGGTCGCCACCCGCGGATGAAAAACGAAGATGCCCCTTCGTTGCGTCCCCGAAACCTTGGGATGCCTTTTCGACGGCCAGAGCCCTCGGGTTGAAAACCCGAGGGCTCTGCACGTGATTTTCCGTCGGCGGGAGTTTATGGAACGATGTTTCGCTCCTCGGTGGCGCGCAAATCACTGTCCGCGGCTTCATGCGTTGCCTTCGGTGCGCGACCGGATGGGGAACAGCAGGTCCAGCTGCCGCTCCGATTCGTTTTCCGGCCAGTTGGTCAAGTAGTTGAGATGTTCCTCCAACAGGCCGCCCATCACCTCGTCTCCCTCTGCCGCCCAGCGCGCCTCGTATCGGTCGCTCTCCTGCACCCAGTGGAGCAGGTAGCCCCATTCGTGAAAGTCTCCCATCATGATGGCGTGTGCCGCATAGAGGCCGCCGGGCATGACCTTGCGCACGAGCGGAGGCGGCACCTCCATATCGTCCGGAATGGTGACCTGGAACTCGTAGCCGTAGACCGGCCGGTCCTCGGAGGGGTTGGGGTGGTTGAACCCGAAGAGCCGCGCGTCGGGCTTGCGGCGGGCAAGGTCGCTTTCGCGCACAAAATCGGCCATCATCTCGCCTGCGGCCGCCTCGGGCTGCGCGCAGAGCGCGTGCGCCGCGGCCACGGTCATGCGGGGAAGGGTCAGGATGCGCACGTCGTGCAGCTTGGGAATTTCTGTCATGGGTCGCTCCTCCTCTGTTTTTTCAGGGGGAGAGGCGGGCAGCAGCGCGGCCAGGCCCTCCGGCCAGTTTTCCCCCTGCTCCAGGACCATGCTCTCCAGCCTGCGCAGCGCGTCCCGCGCCGCGCGCAGCGACCGCATCTCGCCCTCCATCTCCTGGATGCGTCGGCGCAGCGCCTCCACGGCCTGCGCCGCGTCGCGGCTGTCCAGCAGCACGGCAATGCTCTTGAGGGGCACGCGCAGCGAGCGCAGAAACACGATCTGCTCCAGCCGCCTGACATCCGCCTCGTCATAGACGCGGTAGGCGTAGTCCTCCCTGCGGTGGCTGCGGATCAGCCCCATCTCCTCGTAGTAGCGCAGCGTTCGCGTGGATACGGAAAACGCCCGGGAAACCTCGCTGATGGTGCTGCTCATGGCCTCTCCTCCTTGGTTCCCAGTATAAACTGCGACGCCGCGTCAAAGTCAAGCGCTTTTCGCCTCAAAGGTCGTCGATCTTCATTTTGTCGATTTCGCGCGCCTCCCGGCTCTGCGCCGCCCTCTGCTTCTCGCGCGCGTTTGCGCGAATCAGGTGCCGGATCAGGAAAAACGCGCCCACCGCCAGGCCCGCCAGGACCAGGAGCATCGCCCCAAATAGAATCAAGTTGAGAATCAGTCCGCTCGCCGCCATGTCTTACGCCTCCCGTTTTAAAGTCTTTCTGTATTCCGTGACCAGGACCTTCGCCGTCTCAAAGTCAATCTTCTCGTCAATGGCCATGCGCTTGATGAGCGCCACGTAGGGGTCCCCGGCCTCGCGCTCCCCCAGGCGGATCTTCTGGATCAGCCGGTCCAGCCGGAGGCGCACCGTGGGATAGGTCACGCCGTAGAGCGCGGCCACCTCCTTGAGCGAGCCGGAGGAAAGAAGAAAATTTTTGACAAAGTTTAAGTCCTCCTCATCCAGATTGGCCATCCATTCCGGCGGCATCTCCATCGCCATAAACTGTCCCCCTTCCATTGGAACTTTAATAAAATTAAGATAACATTTTATTTTATTAAAGTCAATAGAAAAGAGTGACTTTTATTTTGCGCCTCTTCCAAGCCTTCCTCGCTTTGCCTGCATGGACGGGGGACGCCAAACCATACTAAGGAAGAAAGCGAGGTGAGAAGATGGCGCAGTATGTGATGGAAAAAAGTCCCGCGCTTCGGGGGGAAGTGCGGGTGCAGCGGTCCAAAAATGCGGTGCTGCCGATGATGGCCTGCTGCCTGATGACGGAGGACTGCATCGAGCTGGATGGCGTGCCAAAGCTGACGGACGTGGACTGTATGGCGGCGCTGCTGTCCGACCTTGGCGCGACGGTGACGCGCAAAAACGACGAAATGACGCTCTGCGGCGGGGGACTCAACGGCTGGCAGGCGGGGCACAACTGGGTGGAGCGGATGCGCGCCTCGGTGCTGGTGATGGGGCCGCTGCTGGCCCGGTGCCGCAAGGCGCGCCTCAACTTCCCGGGCGGGTGCGCCATTGGCACGCGGCCCATCGATCTGCATTTAAAGGGGCTCACGGCCATGGGGGCGCGCGTGACGCTCTCGGACGGGTGCATGGAGGCGCGCGCGGCCGAGGGACTCAAGGGCGCGAACATCTACTTGGACTTCCCGTCGGTGGGCGCGACGGAGAACATTATGATGGCGGCGGCGCTGGCCAAGGGCACCACCGTCATCGACAACGCGGCCAAGGAGCCGGAGATCGTGGACCTGGCGCGCCTGATGGCGCGCATGGGGGCGCGCATCAGCGGCATTGGGCAGAGCACGATCGTCATCGAGGGCGTGGAGAAGCTGCACGGCGCGCAGTACACCCCCATGCCCGACCGCATCGAGACGGGAACATTGATGCTCTGCGCGGCGGCGACGGGCGGCGACGTGCTGCTCCGGGGGGCGGAAGGCGCCTCGCTGCACGCGGTGATCGCCAAGATGCAGGAGTGCGGCGCGGCGATCACCCAAGAGGACCAGGGCATTCGCGTGCAGGGCGGGGACCTTGTGGGCGTGGACGTGGAAACCCTGGTCTATCCCGGCTTTCCCACCGATTTGCAGGCGCCCATGATGGCTCTATTGTGCC
>JBMNOF010000146.1:0-3776 GCA_050942925.1 Candidatus Spyradocola sp. | reverse complement strand
ACAAAACGGGTTCCGCAGTGCGGGCACTCGAAATAGCCGGCGCGCAGTTCCAGCACGGCTGCGCCCAGTATGCCCGCGGTTGCCGTGAGCAGCGCCAGGACGATTGCTAGAACCCGTCCCCAGACCGGGCCTGGGAGAAAGCCGGCGAGCAGCGCCAGCGCGACCACGGCCACGATCGTGACGCTCCCCATGAGAATGGAAAGCCCCATCGTCTTTCGGTTTTCCTGCGCTTCCTCGAGAAGGCGCAGGAGGTTTTCCTCCGCGCGCTCCTGGTACTCGGCGGCTTCGATCGATTCGCCCGTGAGCAAGTCGTTGACCGTGATGCCCAACACCTCGCACAGCGGCAGCAAGAGGTCTACTTCCGGGAGCCCTTTTCCGCACTCCCACTTGGAGACGGTCTTATCGCTGATGGAGAGGCGGTCTGCGACCTGGCGCTGGGTAAGCCCTTGCGCCCGCCGCCGCTCCGAAATGAAGGCTCCAATTTTTCCCTGATCCATTCTGTTTTCGCCTCCTTTCTGCTTTCATTGTACGAAAACAGCGGCCGTCTGTCCACCCACGAAACGCAGAGTTTTGCCACTCTACGCTCCGTAGAGTGGCGGCGGGGTGGCAAACTCCGCTTTTTGCTTCAAAAGCCGAGAAATTGGGCAAAGTAGGAGAGGACCCGTTTTGCGGCAAAGCGTGTGCAATCATTAACTTGCGCAGTGCACAAAAAACGGGTATAATAAACGAGATGGTTTTCTGCTTGCGGCGCGCCGCGCATCTGGCGCGCACAGGAGAGATAACGCACGGAGAGACTGCGCCAAGAGCGGGTTGACGCGGCGCGTGCGGACGGCGTCCTGTGTGCGATGCGAAGGGCTTTGGCCGTAAGTGCGGGATACAATCGAATAGCCGCTTTTTTCCCTGCGTGTCTTTGCGGGGAGAGAAACGGAGGCAGGAAGAATCCGCGGAGCGGATTCGGCCATTTTGCTTGCACTTCTTTTTTGCACGAGAGGGAAAGGGCGAATTCTGTTTGGAAGGAATCGGCCGTTTTCGGGAACGTGTAGGGAATACGGAAAAGATAAGGAGGAATTTTTCAACGTGTCACCAAAAGGAAAATTGAAGATTATTCCCCTGGGCGGCGTGGAGGAGATCGGCAAGAATATCTACGTCATCGAGTACGCGGATGATATTCTCGTCGTGGATTGCGGCTCCATCTTCCCCAAGGAGGACATGCTGGGCATTGATTTGGTCATTCCGGATGTGACGTATTTGCAGCGCAACCGGGACAAGATTCGCGGCATCCTCGTCACCCATGGACACGAGGACCACATCGGCGCCATTCCCTATGTGGTCAAGCAGCTCGGCGGCGTGGTGCCCATCTACGGCACGCGCCTTACGCTGGCGCTCATTGAGCTCAAGCTCAAGGAGCATCGCGCCATGCCAAACGTCGCGCTGCACACGGTCAAGCCCGGTTCCAGTGAAAAGATCGGCGCGTTTGACGTGGATTTCATCAAGATGAGCCACTCCATTGCGGGCGCCGTGGCCATGGCCATCAAGTGCTCGGTCGGCACGATTGTCGTCACCGGCGACTTCAAGGTGGATTACACGCCCGTCGACGGCGAGCGCATGGACTTCCAGAAGCTGGCAGAGTTGGGAAAGCGCGGCGTTCTTGCGCTGCTCATGGATTCCACCAACGTCGAGCGCAGCGGTTACACCATGAGCGAAAAGACCGTGGGCGAGACGTTTAACTCCTTCTTCCCCAAGGCGGAAGGGCGCATCATCATCGCCATGTTCGCCTCCAATGTGCACCGCATCCAGCAGGTGGTGGACTCCGCGCAGCACTACGGCCGGAAGGTCTGCCTTACGGGGCGGAGCATGATCAACGTCTCCACCGTGGCCATGCAGCTGGGCGAGCTGCACATCCCGAGCGACGTCATGATCTCCATTGACGATTTGGACCGCTACCCGGACGAGCAGATCGTGGTCATCACCACCGGCTCGCAGGGCGAGCAGATGTCTGGGCTTACGCGCATGGCCTTTTCCGAGCATCGGAAGCTGGACATCAAGCCCTCGGACATGGTCATCATCTCGGCCAACCCCATCCCGGGAAATGAGCTCTCCGTCTCCCGCGTGATCGATCAGCTTCTGCGCAAGGGCGCCAACGTGATCTACGAGTCCCTGGCGGAGGTGCACGTTTCCGGCCATGCCTGCCAGGAGGAGCTCAAGCTCATGCACGCGCTGATCAAGCCGAAGTTCTTCATCCCCGTGCACGGGGAGTACCGCATGCTCTCCATCCACAAGCGCCTGGCGATGTCCATGGGCATGCCGGAAGACCACATCGTCATCCCGCGCCTGGGCGACGTCATCGAGGTCAGCCGCAATTCCTGCAAGGTTGCCGGAGCGGTTCCGGCCGGCGCGGTGCTGGTGGACGGATTGGGAATCGGCGACGTGGGCAACGTCGTGCTGCGCGACAGGCGCCACCTTTCCCAGGACGGCCTGATGACCGTCGTCGTTGGCCTCTCCAAGGAGGAAAACAAGCTGGTTTCCGGGCCGGACATCGTCACCCGCGGCTTTGTCTATGTCCGCGAGAACGAGGAGCTCATGGTCCAGGCGCGCGAAGTGGTCAAAAAGTGCGTGCAGGCCAGCCTCAAGGAGAACCACACGCCCGATTGGGGCGCGATCAAGGGCCGCATCCGCGACGACCTTCGCGAGTTCCTCTACCAGAAGACCAAGCGCAGCCCCATGATCCTGCCCATCATCATGGAAGTCTGATTGCAGAAACGGAGGGCGCAGCATGAACATCTACGACAGCGCGCACGAGCTTGCGCGGGAACTCAAGGCCAGCCCGGAATACCAGGAATACCAGCGCGCCAAGGAGATCGCCATGGAGAATGAGACGCAGAAAGCGCTCATCGAGGAGTACAAGAAGCTCCAGTTCCAGCTGCAGATCGCCATGGCGGGCGGAGGGTC
The DNA here is from genome assembly GCA_050942925.1 of Candidatus Spyradocola sp. Classification (GTDB taxonomy): domain Bacteria; phylum Bacillota; class Clostridia; order Christensenellales; family UBA1750; genus Spyradocola. The sequence goes on along the minus strand of JBMNOF010000146.1, from coordinate 827 downwards.
TCCCGACCCTGCGGAGATGGAGCGCCTGCAGAAGATTGCCGGTGTCCTGCAGCTCAGCCATGAGGCGACAGAGTACCTGATGGCGGAGTTCCGGTTCCAGAAGCTGTTGGCCGACATCTACAAGATCCTGGGCGACGCGGCCGGCATCGACATGGACATGCTCCGGAGCTAGGGGGCGTGAAACGGCGCCGCCCTGCCGCTCGTTTTCACAGAAGAGACTTCATGATTTCAGGAGGAACATTGCCGTGGCAGAACCCCAAGGAGCGAGAGGCTGGAACATCGTTTGGCGCATCGTGCGCCCCTTTCTGATCTTTGTCTGCGCCTGCTTGCTGGTCGTGGGCGTGCTCGTCACGGCCTGGGACTTCCTGTACGAAAACTACATCATGCCGCCGGACCCGAATGACGATACACCGGTGGAATTCGTGGTGGAGCGCGGCTCCTCGGTTTCGACCATTGCCCGGGAGCTCAAGGACGCGGATCTCGTGCGCAACAAGGGCGTGTTCCAGTACTTGAGCGAGTTCATCGGCAAGGGCCATCAGCTCAAGGCTGGAACCTATACGCTCTCGAAAAACATGACCATCCCGGAGATCATCGACGTGCTCTCCGCCGGCGACGGCGGAACGGACGTGATGAATTTCACCATCGTCGAAGGCTTGACCGTCGAGGAAATCGGGCAGTCCCTCGTGGATCAGGGCGTGTTTGAATCCGCAGACCGGTTCTTGGAGATCTGCCGGACGGGAGAGGGGATCGCCGAAAACTACGACTTCATTCAGGACGTCGTCGATGCGAACGACGAGGGACGCGTCTATGTGCTGGAAGGGTATCTG
>JBMNOF010000145.1:0-3844 GCA_050942925.1 Candidatus Spyradocola sp. | reverse complement strand
GGCGTCCATGCAGGGAGAAGGGCTCCGCGAAGCGAGAGGGGTCTTGACCCCTCTCGCACTCTCCCCGCCCGACGCCCGAAGGCGCGCAGGGACGCCCTCGCCCTCCCTGCCGCCCTCTGTGGCCGCCGGATGCCCTGCTGCAAAAAAAGGTCCCCGCGCAAGGGAATTGCGCGGGGACCTCGTTGTCCCGGTGGATGGAGAGGAGGGATTAGATCTCCTCGGGCAGGTCGCCCAGGCCCATGTCGTCGCCCTCGGGCAGATCCGTGTTGTCGCCGTAGTCGGCCGCGTCACGGATGGACAGGGAGATGCGCTTGGCCTCGGGGTTGACGTCCAGGATGCGGACGCGGACGATGTCGCCCACAGAGAGCACATCCTCGACCTTGTTGATGCGGGTCGGAGCGATCTGGGAGATGTGGACCAGGCCGTCCAGGCCGGGCTCCAGCTCCACAAACGCGCCGAAGGTCACGATGCGGACAACCTTGCCCTCGCAGATGGAGCCGACGGGGTAGTTGACCTGCGCGGTCTCCCAGGGCTTGGGCTTGGTCTGCTTCAGACCCAGCGAGATGCGCTCGCGCTCGCGATCCAGCGCAAGGACGAGCACGTCGACCTCGTCGCCGGGCTTGACGACCTCAGAGGGGTGCTTGACGCGGCCCCAGGAGAGGTCCGTGATGTGGATCAGGCCGTCCACGCCGCCGATGTCCACAAAGGCGCCAAAGTCGGTCAGGCGGCGAACGATGCCGTGCACGGTCTTGCCGACCTCGAGCTTCTCCCAAGCAGCGGCCTTGCGGGCGGCGGACTCCTCCGCCAGAACCGCCTTGCGGGAAGCGACCAGGCGGCGCTTCTGCTTGTCGACCTCGATGATCTTGAGCTTGAGGGGCTTGCCGACGAACTGGTCGATCTTCTCGACGTAGCGCTCGGAGAGCTGGGAGGCGGGGACGAAGGTGCGCACGCCGTCGACATCGGCGATCAGGCCGCCCTTGACGACGCTCTTGCCGACGCCCTCGACGTACTCGTTGTTCTCGTACTTCTCCACCAGAGCGTCCCAATTCTTGCGGCTGACGATGTTCTTCTCGGACAGGAGAACATTGCCCTCGCCGTCGTTCACCTTGACAACCTCGACCTCGATCTCATCGCCAACATGATAGGCTTCGCGGTGGTTCTCCTGGGTAATCAGCTCGGCAACGGGGATCAGCCCATCCGACTTGTAGCCGATGTTGACGCACACCTCGTTGTCCGTCACCTGCACAATGGTGCCGGTCACGGTCTGTCCGGGGCGGATGGAGACGAGGGTCTTCTCGAACTCGGAAGCGAATTCCGAATCCTGCGGATTCTCCTGTGCCTCAACGGGGGCGTCGGTCTGGGGGGTGATGGTCTTGTCAAGTTCGCTCATTCTGGTTACAACCTCCTTGATGATCTCATCCGGCGTGGAAGCGCCGGCTGTGATTCCGATGGTATCCTGCTTGCGCAGGGGCAGGCGCGCGACCTCTTCGGCGCGCTCGACAAAGTAGGTGCGAGGGCAGATCCCTTCGCACAGCGCGAACAGCTTTCGCGTATTGGAACTGTTCCGGCCGCCGATGACCAGCATCGCGTCGACGCGCGAGGCCAGGTCCTGCGCTTCGCTCTGGCGAAGAACGGTGGTCTGACAGATGCTGTCGAAGATCTCGCAGCGGGCAATCCGGCCCTTGAGGACCCCGCAAATCGCGTCGTAGCGGGCCTTGGGCGTCGTGGTCTGCGCCACGATGCAGGCCGCCTCCATCTCGGGAACGGCGCGCGCCTCTTCCTCGGAGCCGACGACGTAGCGCGGCGTCCCTTGGACCCAGCCGAGTATGCCCTCGACCTCGGCGTGACCCGCCTCCCCGACGATGACGACGGGCAGGCCCGCCGCCGACGCCTCCCGCACGCGGCGGTGAATCCGCGCAACAAACGGGCACGTCGTGTCCACGACGGTGAGATTTCGCGCGCGGAGCGCCTCGTGCACGGCCTCCGACTCCCCGTGGGAGCGGATGACCACCGGGCCCTCCTCGATCTGCGAGAGGGTTTCTACAACAACCGCGCCCCGCGCCCGCATTCCCTCCACGACCGTCGGGTTGTGGATGACCGGGCCCAGGGTAGTCGGACGAATGCCCTTTTGCAAAAGGGCGTTCACCGCGTCGACGGAGCGCCTGACGCCAAAGCAGAAGCCCGCATGCCGGGCAAGTGCAATCTTCACGCAGATCCTCCCATCGCGGTTACTCAATCCTCCTGTTACAATTCTATGTCCTCCGCGAAAATCCTTCTTTTTTCCCGCCAATCTTCGGGTTTAATATAAAGTTAACATTCACTTCTTCGCGTCCCGGCGCTGCATGTCCGCGCGCACGGCGAGCATGTCCTCGCGCATCTGCGCGGTGAGGCGGCGCATGGCGGCGGAGTCGGGCCGGCGGAGTTCCTGGTAGGCGGTCAAATCCATGGGCGCACCCGCCTCGATGGAGCAGCGGCGCCAGGGGGCGTACCCGCCGTCGACCCAGAGGGGGACGATGGGGGCCTTTGCGCGCAGGGAGATCATGGCCACGCCCTCCTGGAGGGGGAGCAGGGGCTCCTTGCGGTCCTTGTTGCGGGTGCCCTCGGGGAAGATGCAGAGCAGGTTCCCGTCCTTGAGGGTCTTGAGGGCCGTGCGGATGCCGGAGATGTCGGCCTCCCCGCGGGAGATGGGGAAGGTGCCGATGCTGGTGAGCACGGCGCGCAGGAACGCGTTTTCAAAGAGTTCCTTTTTGGCCATGAAGCAGACCTTGCGCGGGGCCAGGGCCATGATGCAGGCCGTGTCCATCATGCGCAAGTGGTTGCAGATGAGGATCGCCGGGCCTTCGGCGGGGATGTTCTCCCGGCCGTACTTGCGCAGGCGGAACCAAAAGGTGGTCAAGATCCAGGCGAGAACGTGCAGCAGATGGTACATGCCTTTGCGCCTCCTTATGCGTCGTCTACGCCCGCCCCATCAGGGCGAGCAGCACCTGCACGACCTCATCGATTCCGAGGTCGTCCGTGCGGACCTCCACGGCGTCCGCCGCGCGCACGAGCGGGGACTCCTTGCGGGTCATGTCCTGCTCGTCGCGCTCCTGCACCTCGCGCAGGATCTGCGCGAACTCCGCGGCCTGGCCGCGGGCGAGGAGCTCCTCGCACCGCCGCTTGGCGCGGACCCGGGGCGAGGCGGTCAAAAAGAACTTGTGCTCCGCATCGGGCAGGACGTTGGTGCCGATGTCCCGGCCATCCATGACCACGTCGCAGCCCTGCGCGGCCTGGCGCTGCATGGCGACCAGCGCCCGCCGCACCGACGGGCAGGCAGCGACGTTGGAGGCGGCCATGCCGATCTCCTGCGTGCGGATGCTGTCCTCGACGTCCTCACCGTTGAGCAGCGTGCGCTGGCCCTCGGGGGTGCGCACGGCGCGGATCTCCACGCCCTCGAGCATCCGGCCCAAGGCCTCGTCGTCGCGGTCGTCCACGCCCAGGCGGTGCGCCAGCAGCCCCACCGCGCGGTACATGGCGCCCGTGTCCATGTAGACGCAGCCGAGCTCCTTGGCCAAGCGCCGCGCCACCGTGCTCTTGCCCGCTCCGCTGGGCCCATCAATCGCGATATGCATTGTTTTCTCCTCCCTGCGCCGGCGCTCCCGCCCGGGGCCGCGCGCCGCCGCTCGAAATTTCTTCGCCGTTTGCGCAAGACGGCTTCGCCGTGGGCCGCCCATTTCGGTTCCGGCACGGCCGGAACCGAACTTTACTGATATGTTTGGCTTCGATGAGGTTCATGGCAATGCCTCCTTGGCCGCAGCGGCCTGGGCCAGCCAGCACGTGTAATGATGGCCCGGTCCGGCTTCTT
>JBMNOF010000144.1:0-3943 GCA_050942925.1 Candidatus Spyradocola sp. | reverse complement strand
CGGTCAACCCCGACGACGAGAGCGCGGCGCTGGAACTGAGCGACCTCAATTTCGAGAGCCTCAGCCTGCGCGAGACCATCGAGACCTATACCGATACAGGCGGCGTGGCGGGCTACTCCTCGGGGGAGATGCGCCTGTGCCGCAACTGGGGCAGCATCGGCTACCCCCACGTGGGCTATAACGTGGGCGGCGTGGTGGGTAGGCAGTCGGGCTACCTTGCCCAATGCATGAACTACGGCGACGTGCGCGGCCGCAAGGAGGTGGGCGGCGTCGTGGGTCAGATGGAGCCGCACCTGACGATCAAGGCCTCCTCCGACCTGATGGCGCGCATGACCAAGGCCCTGAGCAGTCTCAACGACCTGATGGGCGAGACGCTGGAGGACGCGCGGGACGCCTCCCATACCCTCTCCGCGCGCCTTTCCGCCGTGACTCGCTATTCCAGCGGCGCGCTGGACGATTTCCATGCCATATCCAGCGCGGCGCAGGACTTCATCGAAAAGAACTCCCAGGCCGTCCAGCAGATCGCCGGCGACGCCAAGGATGTCAAGGCCGCGCTTCCCGGCATCCTTAAGGACTTTGAATCCGCCTCCGCCAGCGCGTCCCAGGCGCTGGAAGCGTTCCGCAAGGCGAGCGACGCCCTGGGCGGCGCCTTGGATCCGGGCGAGGGCGGCAGCACCGCAATCCGCGGCCTCACCCTCGTCACCGGCACGGGCGGCGACCTCGCTTCCGACAACAGCCAGCCCGCCGCGGGCGAGGCGGTGACGCTGACGGTGCGCGCGGAGCCCGGCTATCTCCTGGACGCGCTCACCGCCCATGACGGCGTCACCGGCGCGCCCCTCGACGTGCAGCCCGGGCAGGATGCGGACCAGTTCACCCTCTTGATGCCCGAGAGCGCCTCCGCCCTTATCCAGGCCGCCTTCCGCCCGGAGGCGGATGGCCGGCCGGTCACCATCACCACCAGCCCCGGCGGCAAGGTCTCCGCATCCCCCGCGGACACCGCAGACCCGGGAACCGTCATCACCCTCTCGGCCGCGCCCGCGCCTGGGTATCAGTTGGAGAGCCTGCAGGTGACGGAATCCGGGGGAGCCGTCCTGCCCATCGAGCGGCAGGGGGAGAATTATGTCCTGACCGTGCCCGAGGACGCAGCCGCGCCCCTGTCGGTTCGCGCCGCCTTTGCCCGCGAGGCGTCGCAGGGCGGCTCGAGCGGCGACGCCCTGGAGGAGGCCCGGCGGCAGTCCGAAGCGTTGAGCGCGGCGCTGGACCGCTGCCGGTCGGACCTGCGCGGCATTCAAAGCGCGCTGGACGACTTGGATTGGAGTGATGCCGGCGCGCTCCAAACGCTGCTGGACCAGCTCTCCGCCCTGCTGCGCGACATGCAGGATGCCGCCGGCGCTGCGGCGGGCCTGCTGCGCGCGCTGGAAGATTTGGCCCCGGTCCTTGAGGAGGCGGGGGAGGAGGCCAAGGGGTACCTGGACGAGGCCCTTTCGCATCTGGGCCAGGCGTCCGGCAGCCTAACGGACGCGGTCAAGCGCCTGCGCGCGCTCGTCTCCACGCTGACCGGCAAGCCGGAAATCTCCTTTTCGGAGATGGACGAGAACCTTTACCCCTCCATGGACAGCCTGTACGGCAACCTAAAGGGCGTTTCCGACAACCTGGGCGCGATGGCCGGCGAGGCGGCCGACGCAGGGGATGCGGTGATCGACGACCTGAAGGCGGTGAACGACCAGTTTGAGATCGTCACCACCCTGATGATCGACCTGGTGGACGGCGTGATCGACGGCGACTATTCGGACCTGTTTGAGGACGCCTCCGAGGAGGACACGCCGGAGAACACCGAGGGCAAGGCCGCGGGCTGCGTCAACCACGGCAGGGTCGAGGGCGACCTCAACGTGGGCGGCGTGGCCGGAGCCATGGCCATCGAATACGATTTCGACCCCGAGGGCGACCTCACCGGCGGCGAGGGCAGCCTGCTCCACCGCACCTATGTGACGCAGTGCGTGGCGCGCGACTGCCGAAACTTCGGCGAGATCGTCGCCAAGAAGAATCACGCGGGCGGCATCGTGGGCAGCATGGAGCTGGGCAGCGCCATCGACTGCGCGGGCTTTGGCCAGGTGCGCAGCGAGGACGGCGGCTATGTCGGCGGCATCGCGGGCAAGTCCGCCTCCCTGATCCGCGGCTGCTGGGCGCTGTGCGCGCTCGAGGGCGAGGCGCACGTGGGCGGCATCGCGGGCGAGGGCCGCCGGGTCATCGACTGCGCGGCCCTGGTCGAGGCGAAGGGGGAGGAGACCACCGGCGCCATCGCCGGCTCCCTGGACCCCGACGGAGAGGCCGTGGGCAACGTCTACGTCCAAAGCCCCCTGGGCGGCGTGGACGGCATCGGCTACCAGGGCGCGGCAGAACCCGTCCCCTACGATACCGTGGCGCTCAAGCCCGGCGCGCCGGCAGAGTTCCGGCATCTGGGCCTGACCTTTGTCGCGGACGGCATCCATGTCCGCACCGTCTCCTTTGCCTACGGCGGCAGCCTGAAGGACGAGGACATCCCTCCCGTGCCCGAAAAGGCGGGCTATTCCGGGGCCTGGCCGGATTTTGACCGCGAAAACCTCACCTTCAGCCGCACGCTGGAGGCGGTCTATACGCCCCTTAATGCGACGCTGGCCAGCGACGCGGTCCGCCAGGCGGACGGCCTGCCCCTGGCGCTCGTGCAGGGCAGCTTCGCCCCCGGCGTCCAGGTCATCGCGCAGCGCATCCCCCTGCCCGAGACGCTTCCCAGCGGCGCGCGGCCCGTCGAGGCGCTCCGCGTGACCCTGTCCGGCGCGGACGGCGCGCAGAAGGAGGACCGCGTCCTCCACGTCCTCGCCCCGCAGACAAAGCGCGCGTTCGTCCAGCAAACCCTCTACTGGAATACCGGCAGCGGCTGGACACCCGCCGCCTATGAGGCGCGGGGCAGCTATTGGGTGCTCCCGCTCCCCGCCGATGCCGTGGAGCTCTGCGCCGCGGAGCAGACCAGCCCCGCCGTCCCCATCCTCGTCTGCGCCGCGGCCGCAGTTCTGGTTCTCATCCTTCTCCTCGTCGCGGTCCGCGCGCACAAAAAGCGCCGCCTCCATCGCGAGGCATAACAAGCTGCGGTGGCGCCCGCGGGTGCAAGCCTGCGGGCGCCCCCGCAGCGCGCCCCCGCAGCGCGCCCCCGCAGCGCGCCCCCGCAGCGCGCCCCCGCAGCGCGCCCCCGCAGCGCGCTCTCCGACGGCACGCACCGCCCATGCCGCCTGAAAGGTTGACCATTGCTCCAAAGCGTGCCAAGGAAGTCTAACTGGAATGAGCGAGGCCCAGAGCATCCACATAGATGCTCTGGGCCTCGCTCATTCGTCCTCCTCGACCGGCTGCCAGGCCCGGCCGAACTGCACGTCACGGAAGAGGGCGGTCAGCCCCGTGATCTGCTTGAGGCGTAGGATCTCGTCCCGGTCCATGCCCAGGTGCTTGGCGATCCAGGCGTCCGACCGTCCGATCTCGTGCAGCTCCCGGACGATGTTGCTCATCAGGTCCACGTTGTGCTCGCCGCGCGCGCGGTTGTGGCGGATGGTGCTGGCCATGCGGTAGTCCAGCGGCTTGTCGATGACGGAGACGGGCAGCATCCCGTGCTCGCGCTCGTAGATGTCGGGGTATTCCAGCATGATCCGGTAGCGGTGAAAGCCGTCCACGATGATGTACTGGTCCTCTTCCTTGGCGTAGTAGCAGACGATGGGCATGGTGTAGCCGTCGATGCGGATGCTCTCGTAGAGCAGCTTCATCTCCGGCGGCGCGACGGAGTTGGGATTGTAGGTGTTGGGCTGGATCTTTTCCACCGGCACCGCGATGATGTTGTAGACCGGGCTGCTAGACTTCATGGCTGGTTTCCTCTATTTTGCTGTATTTGTCCATCAGGGCGTCGATGTGCCGCTGCTGCTCG
>JBMNOF010000143.1:0-4024 GCA_050942925.1 Candidatus Spyradocola sp. | reverse complement strand
GGGGACGCAGTGGGTCATGCCCTTCTTGTTCTCCTCGAAGGTGAACTCGGCCACGAACCGGTAGACGGGGCGGGTCAGCGTCTCGACCAGGACCTCAAAGTCGAGGGCCTTGGTGCCGCTGCCCAGGTGCGCCATGGACACGAACACCGCCGCGTCCTTGGAGGGCAGGACCTGGACCTCGTCCTGCGCATAGAGGTGGACGAGCACGCGGTCGCCGGAGATGGAGGCCGAGTTGTTGGAGATGAGGAAGCGGATCTTCTTGGGGACACCGCTGTGCAGAACGGGCTCGCCCAAGTAGTCCAGGCGGACGTTCATGTAGGGGAACGAGAACTTGACCGTCTCCATCTCGCGGTAGAGGTTCTGGAAGTAGTCCGGGGCGGTGAAGTCCGGCACGGGACGGGCGCCCTCCGGCTCCAGCTGGATGTCCAGGGAGAACTGCTCGCGCACGGCGAGGAAGAGCTTTTCCACGCGCGCGCTCATCTCGTCGATGGTGGCGGGGATGCGGCCGGCCAGGCGGAAGGGGTCCAAAGAGATGGTCTTGATGCCGCGGCCGATGGGCTCGATCCACTTTTCATCGATGCAGTCCACGCCGTGCATGAGGCCGTAGAGCGCGGCGATGGTGCCGGCGGTGCAGTCCGTGTCCTCGCCGAAGCTGACGGCGGTGAGGATCGAGTCGTCAAAGCTGCCCGCGCACCGGAGGAGCGAATAGACCACGATGAACAGGTTCGAGGGCACGTCCCAGCCCATCTTGCCCTCCTTGTAGCCGGCGGCCTCGTCCTCGGGGGAGATGTAATGCCACTCGATGTGGCCGATCCACTCGTCGAGCATGACCTTGCGGGCGGCCTTGCGGTCCATGCCCGCCTCCACGCACTCGATGGCGCGGCGCGCGGCGCGGGCCACGGCGCACGAGGCGGGGATGTAGCTCAGGCCGATCTCCACGAGCTTGCGCACGTCCGTCTCAAAGAAGGCGGCGGACTCCATCGCCGCGACAAACACCTCCGCGTAGACGCCCTCGCCGTTGCCGTGGTCCACGACCGCGTCCTGGAAGGCGTACTCTGCGGCAAGGCGCGGATGGCCCGGAAACAGGCAGGCCCAGATCTCCGAGCGGATGAAGGAGCCGCAGCTGTCCTTAAAGTCGTTGTTGTGCGTGCCGGAAACGGGCGGCTGCAGCCCGGCGCGAAGGTTGGTCTTGGCCGTGCCGTACTCGCCGTGCGTGAAGATCATCAGCTCGTTAAAGTATTGGCCGAGCACCTTGCAGTCCAGGGAGAGGCCCTGGTCCTCCAGCGCGATCAGCCAAAGAATCTGGATGTCCAGGTCGTCGTTGGGCAGGGGCTCGCCCGTCATGGCGTGGGTGTAGCCCTTTACGTCGTTGGGCTGGCGGTTCCACTCCATGGGCATGCCGAGCGTGCCGCCGACGTTCTTGCCGATCCAGCAGCCCGCAAGCCTGCGGCGGTATTCGGGGAGAGAAAGGTACATGATAGATCCTCCTTGCGGGGCGGCGGTTTGAGGGGCCGCGCCCTATGCCCTTTCATTGTACCGCGGCGGGGCGCGTTTGTCAGCGGTTTTTTTGCGCGCGGAAGTTTACGCAGAGTTAACGGAAACCGCCGTTGACAAACCCGGCCCATGGCCCTACAATATAGGCAATTTCATACCCATGGAAAGCGACTGGGAGAAGAAGAGTAGTCCTTTTATCGGCGCGCACAGAGAGTCCGCGGCAGCTGGAAAGCGGATCGGGCGGGAAGGATGAACATGGTCTTGGAGTCGCGCAGCCGAATGCGGAAGGCGTAAGGCTGCGACGGGGCCGCCCGTTACAGCGGCGGGGTATAAGCGGCGCATGCGTGCCGTCGTACCCGGCAAGGCTCTGCGCCGCGAGGCGCGGGCGAAAAAAGGTGGTACAGCGAAAGCCGGAGGCTCTCGCCCTTTTGAAGGGCGGGAGCCTTTTTTTCCGCCGCGCAAGGGCGCGGAAAGAAATCGGAGGTGTAGGGCATGATCCAGGTGACGAACCTGACAAAGGTCTTCCGCGGGGAGACGGACGTTACGGCCCTGACGGGCATCAACCTGAACGTGGATGCCGGAGACATCTATGGCATCATCGGCATGAGCGGCGCGGGCAAGAGCACGCTGCTGCGCTGCATTGCCCTGCTGGAGAAGCCCACGGAGGGGCGGATCGAGGTCGAGGGCGTGGACATCTCCACGCTCCAGGGCAAGGAACTGACGGCCCTGCGCAAGAGCGTGGGCGTGATCTTCCAGGGATACAACCTGCTGATGCAGCGGAACGTGCTGCAGAACGTGTGCTTTCCGCTGGAGCTGGACGGGATGCCGCGGGCGCAGCGGGAGGCGCGCGCGCGGGAGCTTCTGCAGGTCGTGGGCCTTGCGGACAAGGAGCGCGCCTACCCGGCGCAGCTGTCCGGCGGGCAGAAGCAGCGCGTGGCCATTGCCCGGGCGCTGGCCAACAACCCCAAGATCCTGCTGTGCGACGAGCCGACCAGCGCCCTGGACTCCTTTACGACAAAGAGCATTCTCAAGCTCCTGCAGGACATCAATCGGAAGCTCAACGTGACCATCATCATCATCACCCACGAGATCGGCGTGGTCAACGCCATCTGCAACAAGGTGGCCATCATCAACCAGGGCGCCTTTGTCGAGCAGGGAACGGTGGAGGCGGTCATGGCGCACCCCGGGTCCCCGATCACGCGGATGCTGCTGGGCATGAAGGAGGAATGAAGCGATGAACGTTTTGACGGAAAACCTGCCCATGCTCCTGGAGGGCACGGGCGAGACGCTGGCGATGGTCTTCGTCTCCGCGCTGTTTGCCTACGTCATCGGCCTGCCGCTGGGCGTTGCGCTCATCGTGACGGAAAAGGGCGGGCTGCGCCCCCAGCCCGCGGTCAGCTCGGTCCTGGGCTGGGTGGTCAACATCGGCCGGTCCATCCCCTTTGTGATCCTGATGCTGGTCATCACGCCCCTGACGCGGCTGCTCGTCGGCCGCGCCTACGGCACGACCGCCACCATCGTGCCCCTGGTCGTCGCGGCGGCGCCGTTTGTCGCCCGCATGGTGCAGCAGTCCCTGGGCGAGATCGACCACGGCGTGGTGGAGGCGGCGCGCACCATGGGCGCCACGACCTTTGAGATCGTCTGGAAGGTGCTCCTGCCCGAGTCCGTGCCCTCGCTGATCCGGGGCGCGGCGGTGACGGTCATCACGCTCGTGGGCTACTCGGCCATGGCGGGCGCCCTGGGCGGCGGCGGCCTGGGCGACATTGCGGTGCGCTACGGCATGCACCGCTATCAGTACGACGTCATGCTCCTTACGCTGGTGCTCATCATCGTCATCGTGCAGGTGATCCAGGTGGTGTTCGACTTCGTCGCCAAGCGCGTGGACAAGCGCGCCAAGTAAAGAAGAGCGTACCCTTTCCCCACGACGGGGAATTGCGATACAAAAATGAGGAGGGAATGTTTCCATGAAAACCCTGAAGAAGGTCCTTTGCGCGCTGTTTGCGCTCTGCCTGGCGCTCAGCCTTTGCGCCTGCGCCTCGGATGCGGGGGATAAGACGCTCGTCGTGGGCGCCTCGCCCGCGCCCCACGCCGAAATCCTGGAGTTTGTCGCGCCCATGCTCGCCGAGCAGGGAATCACGCTGCAGATCGAGGAGTTCACCGACTACGTCCTGCCCAACCAGGCCCTGGAGTCCGGCGACCTGGACGCGAACTACTTCCAGCACCTGCCCTACTTGCTCAACTACGACGAGAGCACGGGCGCGACGCTGGTCTCGGCCGGGTCCATCCACTTTGAGCCCCTGGGCATCTACGCCGGCCGCTGCAGCGACCTGGCCAACGTGCCCGACGGCGCGGTCATCGCCGTGCCCAACGACGCCACCAACGAGGCGCGCGCCCTGCAGCTGCGGGCCGCGCAGGGCCTGATCACCCTGCCCGAGGGCGCAGGATTGGACGTCACCGCCCGCGATGTCGTGGACAACCCCCACAACATCGAGTTCCTGGAGATCGCCGCCGAGCAGGTGCCGCGCACCCT